>SUZC01000008.1 GCA_015060165.1 Rikenellaceae bacterium | reverse complement strand
CAGAGAAGTTAAGCTCACTAACGCCGATGGTACTGCCTATTTAGGTGGGAGAGTAGGTAGCCGCCTCTTCAAGCCAAATCCGTAAGGGTTTGGCTTTTTTTTGTTGTAAAGCCAAACCCAACGGATATGCCCCACGACTACTCGTGGGGCATTGGCTTGAAGAGGCGGCTAATGCCGCGACTTTTATGTTACCCACCCTCCTAAATCCTCCCTCCTGTGAGGGAGGACTTGTGTTTTGTTGGAGCGTATTGCTGAGTCGGAAAATCTCAACTCGGCTTGAAGAGGCGTTCCGCAGATTATATTGACATTCCCTCCCCTCTGTCCCCTCCCTTTGTCAAAGGGAGGGGATTGTGTTTGTTTTGTTGGGTCCGATTGGGGCTCGGTTTTTTTGTGTAAGTATGTATTCAGTTAGCCGAGGTTATGCTTTTCTATTTGTGCTCGGCTTGAATCGGCGGCTTATGCCGCACCTATATTTATAATCCCTCCAACCTCCCTTTGAAAAGGGAGTCTATAAATTTTGGAACTATTCATTCTTGCAACAAGACTCAAAAAGACAACTTAGCTGTACGAAGAGTACTATCCAAATTGCCTTTCTTTGTTACGGCATTCCATAGTCCCTTTGAAAATAGAAAAAATGAGAGATTGTGAATGAGGTATTCTCTTGATAAGCTGGCTTTGTATCTATATTATATTGCTATATTGAAAGCTACATATATTGAGTGGTATATAGAATTGAACGAGATATTTCAGGTATTGTCTTTAAACAATGAACCTGTCTAATAAGTTTTTTTAACCCTCTGAGAATTGCATATTTGAAAAAGTTCTCAGATAGCTACCCGAATAAAAAGAGCCTGTCCACGACTTGTTAGACAGGCTCATTGTTAATCAGAATTTACATTCGTGTGTATGTGATTGTTATTGATTTACATCCGTATGAGAAATTTCTTGTTGTAATAAGTTTCAAATAGAATTTTGAATCATCTGTAACGTATGTAGATAAATTTGTATCGCTATAAATGCTTGCAGTATTATTTAAGGACAATTTTTTACTTATCAATAAGTTATCTGATTGATCACATAACCATCCAATTGTAGCCTCTTCTTTTTTGAAGTTATTTATGACTATCATTGTAATTTTATGCCCTGCAATTTGAGGTAAGCTAATTGTTGCATATTCAGATGAATCTTCATTCGTGTTTATGCTATTTATAGTTAGTATATTATTTGCTGTACTGCGGAAACACCCATTTGCTGCGTAGATATCTGTTGTGTAGCCAGCTGGTGTGCTGGAGCAGGTTAGGGCGGTGACTGCAGTATCTTTGCTTGTAGGAGCATTGTCGGGGAAGGTCGCACTATTAGAGAAGTCGAATGTGACGGTTGTGGTAGCAGGTGCCACAGCATTAATCGGTATCTGAGTCGATAAAATAACACCAGATTTAAACTCGCGACCTGATGCGAAGCTCTTTACAACATCGTATTCATTATCGTTGCTATCAACAACTGTGAAAAGCAGCGATCCACCCTTTGCAATAGCAAATGGTGCAGTTGCAATCCAAACGGTGTGCTTTGCATTTGCAGCAAGCGTTTGGGGTTCGTCGAGAGAGAGGGTTATGGCGCAATTATCTGCAGCTTCGGTCGTGGGGCTAATTGTTCCCGACTCAATGTTAATCTCGTGCTTACCGGCAATTACGACTCCAGTAGGGGCTTTTACCTTTACTTCTTTAATCGTGATGTTGTTAGCTGAAGTGTTTTCGATTTCGAGTTTAAGTATAGCTGCTGTATGTTTCATCGGGATTGTTACGGCATTTGGCGTTGACTCGCAGAATCCATACAGCGGATCAAGTGCTGCAATGTGGTCTGTAGAATTACCACTTTGGATTGGCGTAGTGGCTCCAATGGAAATAGTTGCATTACCAGACGTAGTATTAATCTCGCCAGCAGGATAGATTGCGTGGAATTTATATACAGAGTTCGCATTTAGTACAACTTCGTTGTTGGAAAACTCTGCACGTTCTGCATTGGTTATCGTAAACTCGTTTACGGTAGGTGTTGAGTTATTTTCACCAGAGATTAGGATATTAAGTTTGTCATCTTCGCTCCATGTGGTCTTTCCATCGTTAAAGGATGTGCGAGAGTTGTTATCTGTGGTAGCTTTTATGGTAAGGCCCTTGATTTTAGAATCGAAAGAGTCGTTTGCCTCATATTCATTGTTACATGATGAGAACGTGAGCAGTAGCGATGCTGCAATAGAGGCCGTAAAAATATTTTTAACTGACATCATACGTTTCAATGTTGGTTAAGAGATAATTCTCTGTGTAGTAATGATTACATTATTTCTTGCTCCCATTCTGAAATAGGTGCATCTTGACTTTGTGCAAAGCCTTGTTCGATAGCAATTTCGAAAATCTCGATTTCAGGAGAGATGTAATTGTCTTTCTTCATTTTGTTTATATTTTATGTTGTTATATATAATTTCCTGTTTAGCTTGTAAAATTGTAGTTTGTGGTTATACTTATATCAAAGTTATTACTTTTTTATTAGTTAATACTCTTTTTATGTTGCAAAATGTCATTTTTTATAGATTTTTCACAAGAATAGATTTTGTTTTTTAACATCGAGAAAAATAATTTCAGAAAAAATAATGAGATATTGTTGAGTTTATTACTTCTATCTCGATGTCAGGCAAAAAAAATCTCACTTCGGTATAATAATTCCAAAGCGAGATTTAAATAATTAATATGAGTTGGTATCGAACAGAATTTATTACATATTTGATTTCGACTCGACGCTAACTTCAGTACTAACTTTCTTGATCATGCCCTGCAATACTGCACCTGGACCCAATTCGGTAAAGTTGTCGTATCCATCGGCAATCATATTTTTTGCAATTTGTGTCCAGCGTACTGGAGCAGTCAATTGCGCAATGATGTTTGCTTTGATGATTTCGGGCTCGGTTTGTGGCATTGCATCGACATTTTGATAGATGGGGCAGGTGGGAGTGTGGAACTCAACCTCGGCGATGGCTTGCTCTAACTCTGCACGAGCGGCTTCCATCAACGGAGAGTGGAATGCTCCACCAACAGGAAGACGAAGTGCACGACGAGCTCCAGCCTCCTTCAATTTTACGCATGCTGTGTCGACGGCCTCATTTGCTCCAGATATAACCAACTGTCCTGGACAATTGTAGTTAGCTGCAACCACTACACCATCAATACTATCGCATATTTGCTCGATTGTACTGTCGTCAAGACCTAAAATTGCAGCCATACCTCCAGGGTGATTCTCGCAGCACTTTTGCATCGCCATGGCACGCTTTGCAACCAAACGCAGACCATCCTCAAATGATAATGCGCCAGCTACAACCAATGCCGAGAACTCACCGAGCGAGTGGCCTGCAACTGCATCGGGGTTAACTCCTAGCACCTTTGCCAAGATTACAGAGTGAAGGAAAACGGCGGGTTGTGTAACCTTGGTTTGCTTTAACTCTTCGTCGCTACCTGTGAACATAATCTGGGTGATGGGGAATCCGAGAATCTCATCAGCCTTGTCGAAAAGAGACTTGGCAATTTCGTTATTTTCGTAGAGATCTTTTCCCATTCCAGAGAATTGTGAACCCTGGCCAGGGAAAACATAAGCTTGTTTCATATTTTCAAAAATTATATAAGAGCTCGCGACAAACTCTCGGTTAAAATTCCACTGCAAAGGTAAAATCTATATTGGAATTATGCAACCTCACAGGTAGAACAAAGAGGCCAATACTACCACTTTTGGGGTGAAAAGACCCACACGAAAGTAAAAAAGCAATACAAATATTTGAGGAGGTGTTTTTTGTGGCTATATTTGTACAATGGATTTTAAATTAGTATCGGAATATGCACCTACGGGCGATCAGCCCGAAGCAATCGCGCAGCTTATCGACTCAATTGAAAGCGGTGCGCGGCACAATACGCTCCTGGGTGTAACCGGTTCTGGAAAGACATTTACAATCGCCAACGTAATAAACCATTTCAACCGTCCGACACTCGTGTTGAGCCACAATAAAACCCTTGCGGCTCAATTGTATGGTGAGTTCAAAAACTTCTTCCCGGATAATGCAGTCGAGTACTTTGTGTCGTACTACGACTATTATCAGCCTGAGGCATATCTCCCGACAACGGATACGTATATCGAAAAGGATCTTTCGATAAACGAGGATATCGAAAAGATGCGACTAAGTACAACTTCAGCGTTGCTTTCAGGACGCAGAGATGTAATTGTAGTTTCCAGCGTATCGTGTCTGTATGGTATAGGAAATCCGGCCGATTTTCACGCAACATCAATTAATGTTAAGGTTGGTGATGTGGTGAGTTATAAGCATTTTCTCTATCGATTGGTAGAGGCATTGTATACCAGAACAGAGATAGAACTTACACCTGCAACTTTCAGGGTTAAGGGTGATACGATTGATATTATGGCAGCGTTTGGCGACAACTGCTACCGTATTACATTCTTCGATAATGAGATAGAGTCGATACAGATGATAGACCCGGTAAGCGGGCAGCGTTTCGACACACTCGATTCTGTTACGATATATCCTGCAAATCTGTTTGTTACCACAAAGGAGCGAATCAATACCGCTGTGCAGCAGATATATTTGGATATGGGTGAGAGAATCAAGTTCTTCGAGAATCAAGGACGAGCAATAGAGGCTCAACGTATCAAACAGCGCGTGGAGTACGATTTGGAGATGATCAAGGAGTTGGGATATTGTCCAGGAATAGAGAACTATTCTCGTTATTTTGATGGTAGAGCCGAGGGAACACGTCCGTTCTGTTTGCTTGACTATTTTCCGGAGGATTATCTTATTGTTGTCGACGAGAGTCACGCAACTTTGCCGCAGGTACACGCTATGTTTGGAGGTGATCGTGCTCGCAAAGAGAATCTTGTGGAGTATGGTTTCCGTTTGCCGGCAGCAAAGGATAATCGTCCGTTGAGATTTGAGGAGTTCGAGAGTATGATGGGCACTGCAATCTATGTGAGTGCCACACCTGCCGATTATGAACTTATCAAGAGCGAGGGCGTGGTTGTCGAACAGCTAATCAGACCGACGGGACTTGTGGATCCGCCATTGGAGACGCGCATTACACTTAACCAAATTGACGACCTTATTGAGGAGATTGAGAAGCGTGTGAAAGTGGAGGATAAAGTTATTATCACAACAATCACCAAACGTATGGCTGAGGAGTTGTCGAAGTATTTCGATAGAGTGGGAATCCGAAATCGCTACATTCACTCCGATATTGACACCTTGGAGAGAGTTCAGATTTTGGAGGATCTTCGTGCAGACTTGTTTGACGTATTGATTGGTGTAAATCTTTTGCGAGAGGGCTTGGATCTCCCAGAAGTGGGTTTGGTGGCGATTCTTGATGCTGATAAGGAGGGATTTTTACGTAATTTACGCTCCATTACACAGATTTCGGGACGCGCAGCTCGTCATTCACGTGGACACGTTATATTATATGCCGACCAGTGTACAGACTCAATGCGCTTGGCAATTGAACAGAGCAATCGCCGTCGCGAGAAGCAGATTCGATACAATATGGAGCATGGAATGATTCCTCGTCAGGCGCAAAAGAGTGGAACGGGACAGAGTCTGTTGCTCGGTCAATCGGCTAAGCATGAGGATATGACGGACTATCCTATAGTCGAGGAGCACTATATGACTGCTGCAGATGTGAATAAGGAGTATCAGGCACAGGTAAAGTTTGAGTCCGAAAATGTTGATGCGTTAATAGCTAAGGCGCGAGAGGATATGGAGCGAGCTGCCAAATCGCTTGATTTTCTTGCGGCGGCACGTTATCGTGATCGTATGTATGAATTGCAAAAGATTAAAGAGGGTACCAATTGATTTTGTGAGTAGTGGTATAACCCGGATATATGCAGAGAGAGTTGCGCGGATGTGCAACTCTCTCTGTTTTTACTGATAATCAGCGTGTGTAGATGTTGTATTTATGCTTTATTACTTTATCTCCTCGCCGAAAAGTGTGGCAGATGAGCATGCGGTGATGCGGCAGCGAACATAATCGCCAACCTTGTGATCACCTTTGTCGAATACCACAACCTTGTTCTGAGATGTACGACCAAAGAGCTGATCCTCACGACGTTTGGATGTTCCCTCTACCAATACTTCAAACTCCTTGCCAACATCGCGTTTGTTGCTTTGCTCTGAGAGTTTGTTTTGGAGATTGATAATCTCGGTAAGGCGAGCGGTCTTAACATCTTCAGGGATGTCATCGCCTAAATGACGCTGTGCAAATGTGCCTGGGCGCTCCGAGTATTTGAACATAAAAGCAAACTCATAACCAACCTCCTCCATCAGCGAGAGGGTCAGTTTGTGATCCTCCTCGGTCTCGCCTGTGAAACCGGCAATTAGATCGGTTGTGATAGCGCAATCGGGCATATAGCGGCGGATGGCTGCAATACGGTCGAGGTACCATTCGCGAGTATATTTACGATTCATCTTTTTAAGCATCTCCGATGAACCTGATTGTGCTGGAAGATGTATCGCACGGCAGATGTTAGGCATTGATGCCATAGTCTCCAATAGCTTATCGCTCATATCTTTGGGGTGCGATGTGGCAAATCTTACTCGCAGCAATGGCGATATTTCGGCAACAGCCTTTAATAGTGCAGGGAAGTCAATATCGCCCGTGCGGTATGAGTTGACGTTCTGGCCCAGCAATGTAACCTCGCGATATCCATTTTCGAAGAGTGTGCGTGCCTCGGCAATGATGGTGGATGCTTCGCGACTGCGTTCGCGGCCACGTGTATATGGTACAACGCAGTATGAGCAGTAGTTGTCGCAACCACGCATAATAGCGATGTATGCGCTTACACCATTTTTATCCAAGCGTACAGGTGCAATTTCTGCGTAAGTCTCCTCCTGTGAGAGCAGAACGTTCACGCCTTTGCCTCCCGCCTCGGCTTCGCGAACAAGTCTTGGAAGGTCTCGATAAGCATCGGGTCCTGCAACTATGTCGACGGCAAGTTCGCCTTTGGTGAGTTGCTCTTTTAAGCGCTCGGCCATACAACCAATGATACCTATGATGAGGGAAGGTTTCTGTTTGCGAAAGCGACGCATTTCACTCAGACGTCCCCAGATGCGTTGCTCGGCGTTGTCACGTATTGAGCAGGTGTTAATCAGGATTATATCGGCCTCGGTAATTGTCTCGGTGTAGATATATCCCTCCTGCTGCATAATCGAGACTACGATTTCGCTGTCGCCTACATTCATCTGGCAACCATAAGTCTCGATAAAAAGTTTGCGCCCATCGCCTGTGAGTGGACGTAGTCCATTGGTCTGTATCATATTGTTATATCTTTGCTTAATTTAGAATATTATCCTTTTCGGGGAATGGTTTGAATCCTTCTCCGTAAGTGTCGTAGGCATCGGTAATGACAAAAAATGCAGTAGGGTCAATTTTGTGTACCTGACGTTGAATCTTAGTTACCTCTCGGCGACTGACAACCAAAAATATCATCTCTTTTTCGTCGTTACTATACATTCCTGATGCTTTGATGTATGTGGCACTACGCTCCATATCGCTGATGATATATTTGCGGAGATCTTCATTATGCTTGTTGGTGATGATGAAAATCAGTTTGTCGTATGATGCACCATCAATCACGTAGTCGATAACTCTCGACGAAACAAAGATGCAGATAAGTGAATATAACGACAAAAGCCAACCACCTGCTTGGCCATCCTCCATACCTATTCCAAATCCGATAACTATCAAACCCGCCAACACTACGCAAGAATCTGCAAGCAATACTCCTCGCGAGAATTGAACGTGAAGATATTTATTGAGAATCATAGCCACGATATCGGTTCCTCCGGTTGTGGCATTAGAGCGTACCACCATACCGAGTCCTGCGCCTACTACCGTACCACCTAATATACAAGCCAGCATAAGATGGTTAGAAAGATCGATTGCCCCACCCATAAGTAATGCCGGATCGAGTGATTGGATTGCCTCCTTTGTGGGGTAGACCAGGGCTGTGAGGATATTCATCAAACCCGGTGTGATTGCTGCAGCAAAGAGTGTTCGACCACCAAACTGTTTGCCAAATAAAATTATGGCAATGGTGAGCAGGGGAATATCGAACATATAACCAAATGTTCCCACCTGAATCGAGGGGAAGATGTTGTGGAGTACGATACCTAGACCGTATACTCCTCCCGGTACAATGTTGTAGGGGTTGATAAAAAATACAAATCCCACGGCAACAATGATGCATCCGATGATGATTGTGATCATCTCGCGCCACCATACCAAGCTGCCTACAGTTTCGTCTAAAGTCTGTTTAATAGCCATAATCGTAAATTTCGCGCTGTAAAGTTAATGTTTTTTTTGCGAATAATAATTCAAATTGGCGACTATCTGCTGTCTATTTTTATAGTGTACGTGTTGAAAAAATAACGCTATTTCGATACGGCCCGAAATTGAAAGTGTGGTTGATGTTCGATAGTTGTAGATGGCTGTATTTATGGGTTATTTCGCCACAAAATACATTGTTTAGCCACATGCGGGTGGATTTTATAACCCCTAACGTGGGACTACCACATATATTTTGAAATGATTAGAAAAAAGTGGACTTTTGTGGCCGAATCGCAGGATTATTGGGAGTTTACATGATGATTTGTCGGTTTTGATTCGTTTATTAGCGGAATTTTTCTTATATTTGTGATGTTGTATGCACATCCGTTAAGGAGTTTTCCGTATGTTTTTTTACGAGGATAGGTGCTTTATGTAAACTTGTAAAGTTTTGAAATTATGGCTGAATGGAGTTTTATTACATATTATTGTGTCTTTTCAATGTTGATTATCGCATATCTGTTGGGCTCTCTTCCGAGTGCAGTATGGATTGGTAAAAGATACTATGGAATCGATATTCGTGAGCACGGTAGTAAGAATGCAGGAACTACAAATATGTTGCGCGTGCTGGGTCGTCGTGCCGCACTTCCTGTGTTTGTGCTCGATTTTTTCAAGGGCTTTGTTGCTGTCTCTCTATTTAGCATAATGCGCTACGATGCCGATATTAGCCAGGCGTGGCTTATTAACCTGAAAATTTTGGGTGTGTTTGCTGCTGTTTTAGGGCACATATTCCCAATCTTTGCAAACTTTAAGGGTGGTAAAGGTGTGGCAACGTTGGTTGGGGCCATTACGGGTATCTATCCGCAAATCGTTTTCTTGTGTTTTGCAGTTTGGGTACTTGTATTTTTGGCATCGCACTATGTTTCGCTTGCCTCGATGACGGCAGGTTGTTGTTTCCCATTGTTTGTGGTGATTTATTCATCATCGGAGTGGTCACGTATTGGAGATATTTCATTTACATTTATTCTCTTCTCGTTTGCGATAGCGTTTTTGCTGTTGTGGTCGCATAGAAAGAATATTGATCGACTGAAAGCTGGTACAGAGTCGAAGATATATATATGGCATAAACACGAAGTCAATATTCCGGATAAGGACAAGGATGGTCCTGCGGATGATGACAAAAAGACAGAGTAGCAGCCCATATATATTCGACTCAATACACAATTAGATACACAATACACAAATAAAACTTAAATAGCTGTTACTAATGTTGCAGGAAAACTTAATTAAAATGTACGAGGCGAGTTTCCGTGAGAATCACGCCTTGCCAGTATTTACCGATTATTTCAGCAAAGAGACCCGAACTTATTTCGAGGCAGCCGAGCAGATTGCTCGTTTGCACGTTTTGTTTGAGCGTATAGGCTTGAAGCAAGGTGATAAGGTCGCTCTTATTGGTAGAAATAATATCAATTGGTGTACAATCTATATTGCTACAATTACTTATGGTGTTGTAATTGTCCCTATTCTTCAAGATTTTAATCCCGCCGATGTTGAGAATATTGTAACTCACTCTGAGAGCCGAGTTTTGTTTGCAGGTCAAACTTTTTGGCCCTCATTCGATTCTGATCGAATGCCTATATTGGAGGCTGCATTTACGGTTGAGGATTTGAAACTCGTTTATGAGAAGGAGGATAGCGAGGTAGTTGCTGAGGCAGTAGCGGGTTGGGATGATGCCTGCAGAGCTAAGTACCCAGAGGGTTTTAAAGTGGAAGATATCAAGTTCCGTGATGTACCTAACGAGCAGATGATTTTGCTTAACTATACTTCAGGTACAACAGGTTCTTCTAAGGGTGTTATGCTCTCGGTAAACAACCTTACAGGTAATATGGTATTCGGCAAGCAGATTAAGAATCCTGAGACCGGTGAGCACTATCTCCACAAGCATGGCCGTACACTTTCGTTCCTTCCATTGGCTCACGCCTATGGTTGTGCGTTTGATTTCTTGGCGCAGTTGGTTGTGGGTGGTCACGTGACTTTGTTAGGTCGCATGCCGTCGCCTACTATTTTGGTCGAGGCAATGAAGAATGTTAAGCCGACAATGATTTGTAGCGTACCATTGGTGTTGGAGAAGGTATATCGTAAAATGATTATGCCAATGCTGGAGAAGGGGCCGATGAGTATTGCAATGAAGATTCCTTTTGTCAATACAGCTCTTTATGCTATTATTAAGGCAAAACTTATGGAGTCGTTTGGTGGTGAGGCTAAAATCTTTATCGTTGGAGGTGCTCCTATGAATCAGGAGACTGAGGCATTCTTGCGTAAGATTAATTTCCCACTCACTATTGGTTATGGTATGACAGAGTGTGCACCACTTATCAGTTTTGCTCCCCCTTGTGAGTTTAAGAGCGGTTCGTGCGGTCGATATTTGCCTGGTTTGATGGATGCGAAGATTGATTCGCCGGATCCACAGAATATTGCAGGCGAGATTCTTGTCCATGGCGAGAATGTGATGATGGGTTACTATAAGAACGAGGAGGCTACTGCTGCAGTGCTCGACAAGGATGACTGGTTGCATACAGGCGATATGGGTGTGATGGATCCCGATGGAACAATCTATATCAAGGGCCGTTGCAAGACTATGATCCTTACCGGTGCAGGTCAGAATATCTATCCGGAGGAGATTGAGGATAAACTTAATAATCTACCGTTGGTATTGGAGTCTCTTATCGTTGAGCGTAAGGGCGTTTTGACAGCTCTTATTGTTCCTGATTACGATCAGGCGAAAGTGGAGAATGTCAGCCGTGAAGATGTTGATAAGATGATGGCAGAGAATATCAAAAATCTCAATACAATGGTTGCATCGTATGAGAAGATCGGTCGTTACGAGTTGATGGAGTCAGAGTTTGAGAAGACGCCAAAGCGTTCTATTAAGCGATTCTTGTATCAAGACAAATAATTAAAAGCGTATTGCAAGGCTCTTTCGGCATCTGCCAAATGATATTTAAATTGAACTAAATACCCTGTATAACATCGAGTTATACAGGGTATTTTACACACGTATCAATCAGCTTTTCGCGGCGGATTAATTGCCTTACAACCAACACGGCTTAAAAACAGTGTTTTGATCATAATTAGTTCTCTGTAAGGTCTAATAATAGTCGATTGATTAATCCGCGTTATTTCGACATATCGTATAATCGGGCTTGCATTTTTATAAGCTTTGCTTTTCCATTTGGGCTAAGCAATTCAATAGTCGGATTCTTGCACTCAATCAGTCGTTGACCTATGCAGTACTCGATTGGTTGGCCGTCTGATGATAGACTTATTTCAATCTCGCGATTGATGAGTAGCTTGATATCTCCCTCAAATTCCATATCTATAACCACTGCACCATACTTGCAATTATGGTCGAACCCCCTAGCTATAATAACCTCCTTGTGGTCAAGGTTGCCAAAAGTTATATCTGATAGTTTGATTTTTTTTGTATATTTCTTGCCTTTGGGTGGCATAAATGAGTAATCAGTGAGCTGGTATGTAATGCCACTCTTTTGAGCCTTGACAGTCTCGTGTCGAGGGAAGATTGATGCCTGAACCTCATAGCCGGCATCAGTCAGGGCTTTACAGAATTCGGGAGTGTAGAGCTTGTAGTTCATTGTCGAGATACCGCAATGACCGCCAATCTTTTTCAGGTTGGTGATAATCTCCTCGACTGTGCCACCATTTATTGCCAAAAGTATTGTGCAATTTGAGAACTCGCGTACCTTTTGCATATGTGCGACACCTCCGGTAAAACATATCCATTCGTCGCCAAACATCTCTTGTGCAACGTGATATGACTCCATAAGTGCACTGTGAAGCATTGGTACGATTCCTTGCTTTTTGCATTCCACGAGCAACTCTTCCAATGTGGGTATAGGTGTTCGCAACGATGGGTCTGCAGACTCTAATACATAGTCTCGGCGCAACTCCTCAAATGTGAGGTCTGATAGTTTTATGGGTTTGTCAAGCTTGGAATAATCTTTTGCATTGCGAGCAGTGCGGTTGAGGGTGGCATCGTGAAGAATTACCATTCTCTTGTCCTTGGTGTAGTGTACGTCACACTCAATACCCTTGTATCCCATTTTCTTCGCAGCGGCAATGGCAGCCACACTGTTTTCGGGAATTACGAATTCGCCCTTGTCGTTTTTACTCCAACAACCGCGATGTGCAAACATCTGAGGGTACTTCTCTGTTTTAGCCTCGGTGGGAAGCAATATGAAGAGCGCCAATGTGAGTAATAGAAAACGTTTCATTTGTTAGTATTTTACATTTGTTGTTATATCGGGTTATATATAATGTTAGTTGCAGGGTTACTCTGTGTTGAATAACAATTCATTTGCATCTAAAACCATACTCATAGCAAATATACGAATTTTTCAAGCAATGTAATATTATATTAGGTAGAAATGAGCCTATTGGCGCGAAGTTCAATAAATTTTTGTTACCTTTGTTGAGTATGAAAACGATGATCAACAAACCGGCTGCTGGCGAGAGAATGGTCTATTTTATGGTATGGGCCTTGGTGATTCTTGTGCCTATCCTTAACTCCAAGATGATGTCGGAGGAGCATATCTATCTTGTCAACATCCTCACAGCATGGAGCAAACTTCTCCCGTATGGAATCATTTTTTTGATTAATAATAGCCTATTGGCTCCTAAACTTTTATTGAAGGGTAGGGTTATTCCATATCTGGCAATTGCATTGGTGATGCTTACTGTTATTTTCTATCCGTTGGAGTATTATCAGGAGAGTATTCGTCACTTGCCTTATGCCGGCGGCGATTTGTATGTTATCCACGGTAGAGCCTCGTTTACAGATCTTGCCTGGTATTGGAATATTTTGCTGGGACTATTTATGATGGGAGCAAATGCCGGTATTAAGGTGTTGTTTAAGTCTATTCAGAATGAGCAGAAGATTACTGCTTTGGAGCGTCAGAATTTGAAGGTCGAAATGGATTATCTTAAATATCAGATTAACCCCCATTTCTTTATGAATACGCTCAACAATATTCACGCATTGATTGATATCGACCCGGCGGCTGCACAAGAGACCGTTATCGAGCTTTCAAAGATGATGCGTTATGTGTTGTATGATTCTGAAAAGGCGGAAATCGATGTGGCGCAAGATCTGGAGTTTATTGATAATTACATTAAGTTGATGCGTATTAGATATACCGACAATGTAGATATTCGCGTTAATGTTCAGAATCCGATTCCATTGAATGCCAAAGTTCCGCCTTTGGTACTGATCGTGTTGGTAGAGAATGCTTTTAAGCATGGAGTGAGCTACAATCATCCATCGTTTGTGTATATTGATGTGGAGTTTGGACAAGGTACCATTACGGGCCGAGTAAGAAATTCGCGCGGTGAGAATAAGGTGATTGATAAGGCTGCAAGCGGTATGGGGCTTGAGAATATCCGTAAACGCTTGAACTTGTTGTTTGGTGGCAATTATAAGTTGAAAATCGATGACAGTCACAGCGATAGTTATAGTGTAGAACTAACCATTCCTTTGAAATATGATTAGATGTTTGGCGATTGACGATGAGCCGTTGGCTTTGCGTCAGGTTAAAAGTTATGTGGAGCGTATTCCTGATTTGGAACTTGTTGAACTTTGCAGTAATGCCTTAGGCGCTCAACAAGTGTTGCAACGCGAACATATTGATTTGATGTTTGTCGATATCAATATGCCCGACTTGAATGGGGTAGATTTTGTCAGAGGGTTATCATCTCCGCCGATGGTAATTTTTACAACAGCTTATACTGAATATGCATTGGAAGGATTTAGACTTGATGCGGTGGATTATCTGCTCAAACCATTTTCGTTTGAAGAGTTTTCGAGAGCTGTGGATAAGGCGAAATCGTTGTATGAGCTAAATAAGTTGCGTGAGAAGCAATCGTCAATAGATTCATCGGTTGTTGAGAAGGAGAGTAATGATAGCGGCGATTATATCTCAATAAAGGCCGATTATAAGGTGACAATGGTTCGTTATGCGGATATAATCTTTGTAGAGAGTGTCGGAGAGTATGTTAGATTACATTTGACAAATGCACCTGCAATAACCACACTCTTCAGATTGAAAAATATGGAGAATGCTTTGCCGGCGGATAGGTTTATGCGAGTGCACCGATCGTACATCGTTAATTTGAGTCACGTGACAGGTTATTCGCGCAGCAGGGTAATGTTGGACAATGGTGAGTATGTTCCTGTAAGTGTAAATTATCGTGATTCGTTTAGGGAGTTTGTAGAGCGTAATATGCCGACTATGCAACTCTGATCGCATTGGGCTGAGTCGATGAGTGTTGGCCTATGTAGCAGTTGTTGATGCATTTACCCAATGCGTGGGAAGGATTCCATTGGGGTATATTTTGAGCCTATAAGCTCAAAGCAGAAATGTTTGATGCCATTGGTTAGGATTATGTATCGGGCTTTTATGATGGCGTTGTATCTTGTGGCCTGGGCGAATACTTCAGCAACAGTGGCTTTGTCGTTGAAATTGATTTCGGGAGCTTTACATTCGGCAAGTAGCAACGGGTGGGCAGATGAATCCATGACAACCACATCGGCACGCTGAGGCATAGAGTTGATGTTGACCGGATACTCCTCGATGATTGACTTCAGCGGGGCTCCGCAGTGCGATGTAAGAAAACATACCAAATGCCTGCGAACCCACTCCTCGGGAGTTAGTACCACGTATGCCGAGCGAACGCTGTCGAAGACCAAAGTACGGTTGTTGTCGCGCTTGGCTCGCAAATTTATGGGCGGGAAGTTGAGTTTTGGCAGAGAATTCATCGTATGAACAAAATTTTTTATAACTTTGGCCTTACAAATATAGCAAAAATAAGTTATTTATGAAACGTATTGTTTTTATCATAGCATTGTTAGTGGCTGCAATTGGCACAGTAGGTGCTCAGGAATATGCATCTCCTGAGTATGTGTCGCTGGGTCGAGAGTTGCCTCGCAGCAAAACTGTTCCGTACCCTACTGCCGAGGAGGCACAAGCGTTGGGTGCTGGTGCTGTAGCATCGAAGTTTTTACGACCTGTTACCAAGTGGACTCGCACCGAAGAGGCTGATGCTACGGTGTTTACTTCAAAGTATGTTATCCCGTTTGTGTGGTTGAGTCGTCAGGCAATCTTGTATGTAGATGAGGCATCTGGTGCTTACGAGGTGCTTATCAATGGCAAGAAGGTTGGCTATGCGGCCAACGCTTATGCGCCTGCTGAGTTTAATATTACAAAAGTATCGAAGGAGGAGACCAATACCATCTCAATTCGCGTGTTGAAAAATCATTGGAGTCGTACGATGGAGTGCTATGTGAATAATCCAGAACCGCGTGTGGGTGAGGTGTATGTTATGTCTCAGCCAATGATTCGCGTGCGCGATGTCGTGCATAATACTCATGTGGATTTGAAGAGTGAGCACGCAACTGTTGAGGTCGGAATGGTTGTTAAGACCGAGTCACTTAACCCCAAGAAGGCGCGTGTTCACTATGAGCTCATTGCGCCCGATACAACAGTGGTTACAAAGGGTTATAAGGATATAACATTGGGTATGCGCAGCGAGGATACGATTAAGTTTATGGCTAATATACCTTATGTATATACTTGGTGTGCTGATATGCCAGTGCGCTATCGCTTGAATATAAAGACTCAGATTGAGGGCCGCTATCAGGAGTATCAATCTCATATGCTCGGATTCCGTACTGTTGAGACGACCGAGGATGGCGATTTCTTGATTAATGGCATCAAGACAGAGTTGTTCTATCGCGATATGGATCCTTTGAAGATTACTGATAAGGATATCGTTGCGGCGCGCGTTTTGAAGTATAATGCATTGCGTTTCGATATGGGAGCTGTCCCTCAGAATGTGTATAGAATGTGCGATTCGCTGGGTATGTATGTGATTGCCCAGGTGCCAATCAATACCAGCAAGAGCGGAATCTCGCGTCGTTTGGGCGGTAACCCAACCAATGACCCGAAATGGAAAAAAGCATATTTGGATAGGGTGGAAACAACATACCGAACAACTCGAGGACAAGCTTGCGTTATCGGTTATGTGATGGCCGAGGAGTCTGCAAATGGTATTAATCTGTATGAGAGTTATTTGCGTCTTAAATCCCTTGAGCCTACCCGCCCTGTATTGTATATTCAGGCCGGTGGTGAGTGGAACAGTGATTAATTGAAATTGTAATTTTTTTGAAAAAAGTTGTGTAAAAATTTGCACAGAATAAAAATCTGCCTTATATTTGCACTCGCAATCAGGTAATAAAGATTGATGCCTCTTTAGCTCAGTTGGTAGAGCACGACACTCTTAATGTTGGGGTCCAGGGTTCGAGCCCCTGAGGGGGTACTTGAAGAGACTTTTCAGAAAAATCTGAAGAGTCTCTTTTCTTTTGTCCTCGTAACTCATTGGTTTGCTGATAGATTATGTCAAGCACCTTGTTGTAAGAGTTGGTTCGATATGATTTTCCATCAAAATCGAATTTTTCGGGGAACATCACACCAATAAGCTCTCGTTTGGTATCCAAACGCCCCTCCTTAATCACATGTGAAAGATTGTTAATCAACGACATAGCATACTTGATTTGTGGTTCGAAATCAGCACCCTTGGGGGTTTTGAGTAATTCCAACTTACTCATACAAGCCTTCTTTTCTAACTCAACACGATGTTTTAGCTCGTTATAGGTACTTGCATCTATTTCACCATCAAGAAATTTATTGGTAACTGTTGATAGTCGTGTCTCGTGCGACATTATCTCCTCTTCTATCTTGGTTATTTGACTCATTGTGGCTGCACGACCTTCTGTATTTATAGTTGCCGACAATATACTTCAAGGGGCTTGATAACCTCATAGCCAACTTTATAGACGATGAGGGGCAAGACCGTATGAGAGAGATTATACAGGAGAACTATGAACGCATTAAATCTGAAACTTCTCAAATTGTTAACGACGAGATTGAACGAATAAAAAGGGATCCTATATTATGTAAGTTGTTTGGTTGATAAATAACTTGGCATTACATAATGCATACAACAGAGTTATTAATGCTGGTGATTTGAGTGCAAAAAATAGGCTTGTTATATAATGTATAGAAAATATTTTTTTTTGCTATCTGATTATCAGTGTGTTACAAAACAATGATTATATATAATTAAATAATATTATTCGTAACTTTGTAGGTGAATAGTCGGGAAAATTCCGATTTGATTAAACTTAAATTAATATGCGAAGAAAAATTTTCTTTGCGTGTGTTGCACTTGTTGTGTCAGCCGCTGCTATTGTAGGTGTTAAGGCTTACAACTATTACTCCATGTCGCCACTTATGCGTGCAAACTTAGAGGCGTTAAGCAATGAGGAGCAACCAATAAGGACAGACTCTTGTTACATAAATATAGGAATGGCGCATGGACAAGTGCCAGAATTGCTGTATTTTTGTCATGAAAAAACATGTGATACTTTAATGTATAAATGTATTGAATTCCCAGTCCATGGAATCAAAGGGAAGATTGATAAATGTCAAAAACGATAGATACGATGAATTATATTAGGCTTGCATTGATTGTATTGGTTGCCTCTATGAGTTTGGCTTGTAGTGGTAATAGAGATTCTGTCTATTTTGTTTCGCAGCCTTATACTTTGGTTGATAATATCCAATCTGAGTCAAAGAGTCCCGATAGAAGCGTTGCTGGCGGCGAGAACTACAACGCAATGGACGCGGTGGTGAAAGATGGGTTGTGTGTATTCTATACACCAACTGATTTTCCGACATATTTTTCAATTCTTGACCTTACGACCGGCGAACATAAAGGAGAATTTGGCGTCAAGGGTAATGGCCCATTGGAAGCGCCATATTTTAGCATCTTGCACGAACTTTATTCAGATGGCGGCAATATAAAGGCTTTGGTTGAAGATACAATGAAAGATCGTTGCTTGGTATGCGATGTGACCATGACAATTGAACAGCAGACACCTATTTACGATACCATACTTTCCTATAATTGGCGGGCTTTTGGACGTGTGCCGAGTTTTAGTGCGGCAATAAATGACGATGAGACTTTTGTTGTATTTAACACAATTCCCAATCACAAATTAAGGCGAGTTGCAACTCCCAAAGTCGGGGTTGTGTCGCGCTCCAAGCAGGCATTTATCTCGGAGTTCCCGATATTTTGCGACTCTGTTGTTGATGTTGCGCACATTGGCAAGTGGGATATAAGTATGCCCTTTTCGTTGAAGTGTGCTATGAGTCCCAGCCGAGATAAGGTTGCGATAGGAATGGTTTACCTACCACAAATAAATCTGTTGAATATCGCAACGGGGGATTTGAAATGCATTAGGATAAAAGGAGCAGACAAGGTAGATTTGAATTGCGAGAATTATTATTATGCCTCTGTTCAGTGTGACGATGATTTTGTCTATGCTCTGTGTATGAATACTACGAATGTGCCTGTTGAAGAGTTGGATAAACATTCAGGCGAATTGCATATTTTCGATTGGAATGGCAATCTTGTTAAACGTTGGAAATTTGGTAAATTCTATAATAAAATATCAATAGACTGCGGAAAATTATATGCTTTCAAATTTTACTCAGGGACGATAGATGAATATGTTCTTTGATTGAGTTAGTGTGGCGGTATAATATAGCCCAAATTCCAGTTGTTTATTAATGGTAGAACTCGCGTTGAATAGCCGACCTTTTTCTTCGATTTTGACGGGGAAAATAGCTTTGTTATATAACTATTAGAAAATAATTTTTTTGCTACTTGATTTTCAATGTGTTACAAAACGATTATTATATATAATTAAATAACATTATTCGTAACTTTGTAAGTGGATAGTCGAGAAAATCCCGATTGTGTTAAACTTAAATTTATTAAAGTTATGAAACGAAAGATTTTTTGGCGTGCGCTGTACTCGTTGTGTCAGCCGCCGCTGTGGTGGGAGTTAAGGCTTACAATTATTATTCAATGCCCGCTCTTATGCGATCGCAGCCTATTGTTAAGGGATAAATGAGTTTCAATAAATCTTTTAGCTGCTTTTTACATCATACTATTAGGTTGGGATTGGTTTGAATTTGAATAATGTAGTTATTTTTCATAGAATAATAATACGAAAAATTCGGAAAATATCTCCGAAAAGATTAATTTTGTGTATGGTAAAACAAAAAACTATTACAGTTTATGCTACGAACTCTTAAAATAGCCTTGCTTTCAGCTTTGTCGGTGATGATTTCCGTATCGGCACTGGGGCAGGCGCAGACTACCGAGACAAAATCTCTCGGTGCAGGCCCAAGCGTCAGGCTCACGCTCAACGAGGTTATTGCTCAGGCACAGAGCCAATCCATATCGGCCCTTACGGCTAAATACACCTTCTTGTCGTCGTATTGGCAGTTTCGCTCGTTCAAGGCGAGCCGCCTACCGTCGCTCAACCTTACGGGCAACCTGATGAACTTCGACCGTTCTCTGCGTCTGTTGCAGGATTACAATACGGGCGATTTGCGCTATATGGAGAATTATAATTTGCAGAATACGTTGGGGTTGTCAATTCGTCAGAATATAGCCTTTACGGGTGGTACGCTGAATGTCTATTCGTCGCTCAACCGCATCGACCAATTTGGCACGACCGACACAAAATCCTATTACTCGCAGCCCATCACCTTGTCCTACACCCAGCCACTTTTGGCCTACAACTCTTTTAAGTGGGAGAAGAAGACCGCACCCAAGGAGTTTGAGTTGGCCAAGCGCCGATACATCGAGTCGATGGAGCGCATCACACAGAGTGCTGTGGCCTACTACTTCAATTTGGTGCTGAGCCGCACTCGCTACGATATAGCGGTCAAGAACTACGACAACACCAAGTCGCTCCACGCCATAGCCAAGCAGCGTATGGAGCTGGGTACAATCACCAAAGACGAACTTTTGCAGTTGGAGCTTCGTATGCTCAATGATAGCCTCTCAATTAACAACAATGCGCTGAGCGTTAGGGAGAATCAGATGCGCCTCAATTCGTTCCTGCGCCTAAAAGAGAATGCTCAGGTAATCACCGTTCTGGACGACGATATTCCTATGGTCGAGGTCGATTATGAGCAGGTTTTGGCCAAAGCCCTCGCCAATTCGTCGTTTGAGTTGAGCAATGAGATTGAGATTCTCAATGCCGAGGCCGACATCGCCCGTGCTAAGGCTAACCGAGGAGCATCGGCATCGCTCAACGCCCGTTTCGGATTGTCGCAGTCGGGAGATGATTTCAAGGGAGCATACTCTAATCTGCTCGACCAAGAGGTCGTGGGGTTGTCGTTCTCGATTCCAATATTCGACTGGGGAATGGGTAAGGGTCGTGTGCAGATGGCCAAAGCGCGTGCCGATATGACCCGCTCGCAGATTGAGCAGGAGGAGGTTGACTATCGTCACGAACTCTACACCCTTATCGAGCGATTCTCAAATCAGCGTCAGCAGTGTGCCGTAGCACGCCGTGCAAAGGAGATTGCCGACGACCGCTACCAAATAGCGATGGAGAATTTCCGTCAGGGTAAAATCTCGGTTACCGAGATGAACACCGCACAGAGCGAGAAGGACTCAGCCAATCAGAGCTATGTCTCGGAGATGGCGGCTTATTGGCAAGCATACTATGAGCTTCGCGGCAAGGCTCTCTACGACTTTATCACAGGCACCGACATTGTGGCCGAGTTTGACAAGATAATTGAGCAGTAAAAAATAATCCACTAATACAATTCCAAAATGAAGAATTATCTCTACACAGCAATAGCCACTGCGGTAGTGGTGGCAATATTGGCGGCTGCGGGCTGTAAGAATGCCACCAAAGAAGAGGAGCAGAAGGCCGACAATCGTATGGCGCATCGTATCGAGCATAATGAAGTTACGGTCGATACTCTCCGTCGCCAAACCTTTATGCGTGAGTTGGTGAGCAATGGTAAATTGGAGGCCTCGAAGCGTAGCGAACTTGCCTTTGAGGTGAGCGGTGTGCTGCTCGATGTGAAGGCAGTCAACGGTTCGCGTGTGCAGCGAGGCGGAGCAATCGCCGTAGTCGATACTATGGAGTATGCTCTGGCTTTGGAGCGAGCAGTGATGAATGTTGAGAAGTCGCGTTTGGCGTTCCTCGACGAGCTGGTTAAGCTCGGCCACCCGTTGGGAGATACAATCAATCCCCCGAAAGATGTGGTGCGTATGGCTCGTATCCGTTCGGGCTATGCCGATGCGGTGGCTTCGCTCTCGACTGCTCGCCGCAATTGGAACAACTGCACCCTGCGCGCACCGTTTGCAGGCAAGGTGGCCGATATAAAGCAACAGCAGTATGAGCGTGCGAGTGGTGTGTTTTGCACACTTTTGGACGATAGCCGACTGAGTGTACGCTTTACAGTTTTGGAGTCGGAGTATGGATTCTTGTCGGTAGGTCAGGAGGTTTCGGTTAGCCCCTATGCCGATCTGCGCAAAGAGATAAAAGGCAAGATTACCGCCATTAACCCCACAATCGATGTTCACGGTCAGGTGCAGGTAGATGCAACGATTGTCAACGATGGCTCACTTACCGATGGTATGAATGTGAAGGTATTTGTCCGCAAGGCAGTGCCCGATCAGGTCGTTGTGCCAAAGAGTGCCGTTGTGATTCGCGACAATTTGGAGGTATTGTTCCGCTACGAGAATGGTAAGGCTCGCTGGACCTATGTTCACACCTCTCTTACCAATAGCAAGGAGTATGTCGTGGAGGCCAACAAGGAGCGTGGTGCCGAGCTCAATGTGGGTGATATTATAATTACATCGGGTAACCTGAATTTGGCCGATGGTTCGGAGGTAAATATCATTAAATAATCCTAACTAAAATCCTCCGCCATGTTACGCAGACTTTTAGATAGGCCCATAGCAGTCACTATGGTCAGCATCGTGTTGTTGATATTGGGAGTTGTGAGTATCAAGCGACTTCCCGTATCGCTCACACCCGATGTTGATGCCCCATATATCACAGTCCAGATTCCCGCTTCGGGCTTGTCGGCTCGCCAACTAAACGAGACTATTCTCACTCCACTGCGCCTGCAGCTTATTCAGGTGTCGCACTTGAAGGATATTCGTAGCGAAGCTCGTGAAGGCTCAGGTACGATATACCTTACATTCGAGCAGGGTAGCAATTTGGATTACCTGTTTATCGAGGTAAACGAGAAGATTGACCGCTCGATAGGCTCTCTGCCACGCGATTTGGAGCGTCCGAAGGTTATCAAGGCGAGTGCAACGGATATCCCTGCATTCTATATCAATATGACCCTTGCCAAAGAGAGCGAGGTGCTATCGCAAGACCCACTACACCCCGTATCAGACGAGTTCTCGCAGCTGAGCCGTTTTGCTACGCAGGTAATCACCAAACGCATCGAGCAACTTGAAGAGGTGGCGATGGTCGATGTGAGTGGTACGGTCTCGCGTGAGATTCTTGTTATCCCCGACCAAGCAAAATTGCAGCAGGCGGGAATCCAAATCTCGGCTGTGGAGTCGGCCTTGCGAAATATAGATGTATCGCTCGGTAACCTCACTATTCGTGATGGCGAGTATCAGTATAATGTGAAGTTCAACACCATTACGGGCGAGAAACGCGAGATTGAGGAGTTGTATCTTAAAATTAATGGTCGTCTGTTCCAACTTAGCGATTTGGCCGAGGTCGTGGAGCACCCTCGCAAGCGTCAGGGTATGGTTGCGGCTGATGGAAGAGATGCCATCACTTTGGCCGTTGTGAAGCAATCCGATGCCCGTATGTCTGATTTGAAGAGGGCGTTGGAGCGTCAGATGAAGCAGTTTCACAAGGATTATCCCAATATCGAGTTTCGCGTAACACGCGACCAAACCGAGCTTTTGGACTACTCGATAAACAATCTTATCGAAAATATCTTGGCGGGTGTGGTGCTGGCTTGTATCATCATATTGCTATTTATGCGCGATTTGCGCTCACCGATACTCGTAAATCTCACGATTCCCGTAACACTCATCGTATCGCTTCTGGTGTTCTATATGATGGGCATTTCGATTAACATCATATCGCTGTCGGGATTGGTGTTGGGAGTTGGTATGATGGTCGATAACTCGATTATCGTGGTTGATAATATCACAGCACGTTGGCAACGAGGAGAACTTCTCTCAGATGCCGTTGTGCGAGGCACAAAGGAGGTTGTCGCTCCGATGCTGTCATCGGTGCTTACCACTTGTTCGGTATTTATCCCGCTGATTTTTGTGAGCGGTATGGCGGGTGCATTGTTCTACGATCAGGCTATGGCCGTCACAATCACCCTTTTGGTGTCGTATGGTGTGGCTGTGATGCTGTTGCCCGTATATTATCATTGGATTTACCGTAGCCAACCCTCGTTCAGACCCACTCCTTGGCTGGAGCGTTTCTCGTTTGATGGTTTAGAGAATGGATATGATAAGCTATTGAAATGGTTGTTCCGCCGAAGGGTTATCGTGTGGACAATCTATGCGGTGTGCATTGTGGGATTGGTGGGCCTGTTCTTTGTGGTGGAGAAGGAGCGACTGCCCAAGATGACTTATAGCGATACGCTTGTGAGCGTGGATTGGAACGATAGAATCTCGGCCGATGAGAACTCTCGCCGTACCCGCGAGATGGTCTCGTCGCTCGGCGATAAGGTCGAGCAATCTAC
The DNA here is from genome assembly GCA_015060165.1 of Rikenellaceae bacterium. Taxonomy (GTDB): domain Bacteria; phylum Bacteroidota; class Bacteroidia; order Bacteroidales; family Rikenellaceae; genus Alistipes. Next base: position 81,439 of record SUZC01000008.1, on the reverse strand, counting down.
GGTGATGGCTGGTATCCAGCAATTTGTACTCTCGCATACCCCCGAAACAGGAATCTCGGAGGCAACCATATATCTGAAATTATACGAGTCCGACCAGCTAGCCCCATCGAAGAGGGAGATTGAAGATTATATACATAAAAATTATCCATCGGCGCGAGTGTCGTTCTCCTCGTCGGGTAATATCTTCGATATGATTTTTGCCGATAAGGAGGCTATGCTTACAGCGCGTCTGCGCTCAACAACAGGCCGAGCTGCCGACCCCGAAAGGTTGCAGTCGCTTATTCTTCGTATTCGCGAGGCCCTGCCTGAATTGGAGATTGAGAGTGTAGCATTGCAGGAGGATATTTTGTATGTTGCAAAGCCCGAACTTATGGCATTGTATGGTGTGTCGTATAGCTCGCTGCTATCGACTTTGAAAAATGCGCTGAACGAGAATGTACTCTTTACAATCAGCAGTGGCGATGAGTCGTTGCCTGTTGTGGTGGGCGATAATGTCCCCGATTTGGAGCATCTGTTAAGCAATACATTTGTGAGGGCATCGGGTACGGAGCTTCCCGTAAGCCAATTTATGCAGCAGACTCGCACCCGCGACTTGAAGAGCATCGTGGCAGGAGCCGAGGGTGATTACTATCCGCTCAATCTAAGCCCCGCCTCGCGAGATGTGCAGTCGGTGATGCGTCGAATCAAGGAGGTTGTGGCCGAGGACGACGGTTTTGATGTGTCGTTTAGCGGTAGCTACTTCTCAAACCGCGATATGGTGATGGAGCTTGTGGGTGTGCTTGTGGTGGCACTGCTTCTGTTGTTCTTTATCTTGGCAGCGCAGTTTGAGTCGATGATTCAGCCGTGGATTATCCTCTCGGAGATTGTGATTGACCTCTTCTTCTCGATACTTGTGTTGTGGGTATTTGGTCAGACGCTCAATATTATGTCGATGATTGGACTTATCGTTGTGTGCGGTATTGTGATTAACGACTCAATTCTGAAAATCGACACCATCAACACCTTGCGTCGTGGCGGTATGGAGCTAAAACGCTCTATTATGACCGCAGGTCGTCGCCGTTTGAAGGCTATTATTATGACTTCGCTCACTACGATTTTGGCCGTAGTGCCTTTCTTGGCTCGTGGAGATATGGGTTCTGATTTGCAGTACCCGATGTCGCTGGTAATTATTGGTGGAATGGTAGTGGGTACACTTATCAGTGTGCTGTTTATTCCTTTGGCCTATTACGAGATATATAAACCCCGCCGATGATGACCCCAAAGGAACATAAGTCGAGAAGGGGCATACCCGCCTTTTCCGTATTGCTTATTATGGCCGCGTTGTCGGTCATAGGCATTGCGCTTTTGCCGAGGCTCAATATCCAATACTCGCCCTCGAAGGTGGAGCATCGAATTACGGTGAGTTTCTCGTGGCCCGGAACTGCTACCCGCGTAGTAGAGATGGACGCCACTTCGCGTTTGGAGGGGGCATTATCGACTGTGAAGGGTTGCCAAAACGTATCATCTCGTTCTCGGCGTGGAAGTGGTAGCGTGACGCTCAACTTCTCAAAGGAGACCGATATGGCTGCTGCTCGTTTCGAGGTGGCCTCAATCATTCGTAACATATATGCAAAACTACCCGAGGGGGTATCCTATCCTTCGGTATCGCTCAATGCAAGTGGAGGTCGTGACCGCAGTTCGCTCACATATATAATCAAGGCTGGTATTCCCGCCGAGCAGATTTACGACTTTGTGACGGAGAACGTATCGACCCCGATTTCACGCATCGAGGGGGTGGATAAGGTCGATATTTCGGGCGTTACCCCCTTCGAGTGGCTCATAACATTCGACCCCGAAGCGTTGGAAGCTGTGGGGCTTACAGCAAATGATCTTAGTGCGGCCTTTTCGGCATACTTCTGCAACGATATTGTGGGTCTTACCTCGGCGAAGGATAGCGAGGGCGTGGAGCGTAGCATCGTGCTGAAACTTCGCAACGTCGGGTCTCTGGATTTCGACAACATCCCCATAGTCAAGCGCAACGGCCGCCTCTACTATTTTCGCGACTTTGCCCGTGCGCAATGGCGCGAGGCTCTGCCAACGAGTTATCGCCGAATCAACGGCCTTAATACGGTGAATCTCTCGATTACATTCGAGAGCCATACCAATATGCTCCGCGTAACGGAGCAGGTGCGTGAGCGAATGGAGGAGCTTATCGCGACATTCCCTGTTGAGATTTCGGCAGAGTTGTCGTATGATTCGTCGGAGTATATCCGCACCGAGTTGGACAAGATATATATGCGTACGCTGATGTGCGTGGCGATTCTGTTGCTGTTTGTGCTGCTTGTTAGTCGCGATGTGAGGTATCTGCTGATGATTAGCCTTACGTTGGTAGTTAATATTTTGGTTGCAGTGGTATTTTATGTGCTACTTGACGTAGGCATACACATCTATTCGCTGGCGGGTATCACCGTGTCGCTCGGAATCATAATCGATACGGCAATCATTATGGTTGACCATTATAGCTACTACCGCAATCGCCGAGTCTTTCTCTCGATTTTGGGAGCGTTGCTCACCACCATCGGTGCGTTGGGCGTGATATGGCTCCTGCCCGAATCGCAACGAGAGAATTTGATGGATTTTGCGGTGGTGATTGTGATAAATCTGGTGGTGTCGCTAATCGTGGCCCTGCTCTTTGTACCTGCCCTGCTCGACAAGGTGCCACTCAAGAGAAGTATGACCACCTCGACAATCAAGGCCCGCCGTCGGATTTCGCGTATTACCAATCTCTATGGTCGTTTTATCCTCTGGGGCAGGGCGCATCGCTGGGTGTTCCTTGTGCTGCTTATTTGGGGCTTTGGAGTGCCTACATTCCTACTTCCAAATAAGATAGAGAAGAAAAAGGGGCAGGAGGAGCTGCCATTCTATTCGGAGTGGTACAACAAGGTGATGGAGAGTAAATTTATCTCTGAGAATCGCGCCACGATAGATATGATTTTCGGTACATCGCTCAACCTCTTTAATAAGGAGATTGGCAAGTATAACTACTATCGTGAGCCGGCTCGCCCAGAGCTTTCGATTAGTGCAGGTATGCCTGAGGGCTGCACCGTACAGCAGCTTAACGAAGTGGTGCGCCATATGGAGAACTATCTGAGCCAATACGACCAGATTGAGACCTTCGAGACCAATGTGTTGTCGTATAGCAGTGCCAGCATCAGCGTCTCGTTCAAGCCTGAGTGGGAGCATACAGCCTTCCCCGTACAGCTCAAGCAGGAGGTTATCTCGGCGGCCTCGAACTTCGGAGGTGCTACTTGGCGAGTGACGGGAGTCGATGACAACTACTTCAACAATAATGTAACTGGGGGCTCGATGTCGAACATCATTAAGTTGCGTGGCTACAACTTCGACCAGCTTTCGCAATATGCCGAACAACTGATGGACTCGCTCCGCTCAAATCGTCGTGTTTCGCAGGTGGAGTTGATGGACGGTAATTCGTGGTCGCTGCCCAACACCGAGTTCCATATCCGCTATAACAAGGAGCAGATTGCAAGCGGAGGATTGGATATCTATGACTACTACAACACCCTGCATACGATGCTCTATAACCAATCGCTTGCGAGTGTCTATTCGGGCAATGAGCGTCAACGAGTGGTGATGCAGTCGGAGGGTCGTGACCGCTACGATAGATGGTATTTGGAGAATGCACAGGTCGATATCGACTCGGTGCAGATGAAACTCTCGACCGTCGGCTCAATCGACAAGCGTCGCTCCGACATTACCATCAATCGCTCGAAGCAGTCCTATGAGATGCAGGTAGGCTTCAACTTTGTGGGCTCGTATGAGTTGTGCAACCGTATGATGGATAAGATGGTCAAGACCTTCAACGAGGATATTATGCCACTCGGCTTCTCGGTGGCCAAATCGAGCTACTACTATGGCTCCAGCGAGAAGAAGACTCAAATAAAACTCATTCTGCTGGTGATTGCCATTATCTATACGATGTGCGCCATCATATTTGAGTCGCTGCGCCGACCATTGGTGATTATTATGATGATTCCAGTGTCGTTTATCGGCGTGTTCTTGATGTTTGGCCTTTCGGGATTCCGCTTCGACCAAGGTGGCTTTGCTGCCTTTGTGCTATTGTGCGGAATTGTGGTTAATGCGGGAATATATCTCATCACCGAGTCGATGGAGTGTAGTCTCACATCGCGTAAAAAGGGCCTCAGACTCTATCTTATGGCCTATAACCACAAGATTGTACCTATCTCGCTCACTATCATATCGACCATCTTGGGCCTTGTGCCTTTCCTTTACGATGGCCCGCAAGAGGTCTTCTGGTTTGCATTCGCAGTGGCGGCCATAAGCGGTACAGCATTCTCGGTGGTGGCTCTGCTGGTCTATCTGCCGATATTTATGCCATTCGATAAAAGAAAAAGTAAAGAAAACTCCTAGAAATAACATTTATTATTAACTTATTTAAAACATTTAAATGATGAAGAAAAAGATTTTTATGGCGTGTACGGCACTCGTTGTGTCAGCCGCCGCAGTGGTAGGAGTTAAGGCTTACAATTATTATTCAATGCCACCGTTAATGCGAGCTAATTTGGAGGCGTTGAGTCAAGATAACGAAAATCCACGTTTCCCAGTAGTGTTGATTTGTAATCCAGTTAACGATGCAACTAGTGTATGTGTTGCCGCATGCCCTATTTGCCATTATCCTCATATTGATAGTAAAAAAGGTCAAGAATTGTCATCTGCATCTGGTAATTGCGAGAAATGTGGAAGAAATTTTAGTATTAAGGTAAATGATTCTCAATGAAAAGGTATAACATCTTATTGATTGTATTGCTTGCGGTGTTGACAGCGTGTTCTAAAATTGATAATACCATCACTTACTCTGCGCCAAAATTTAAGAAAAATTTGGAGGCAAGTGTTCGTATCCTAAACAACAAAGCTCTGCTCAATACGCCTTGGAATATGTGGGTAGTTGATTCGGTAGTTATTCTCAATACTCAAAGTGCCGAGAACAATGGGCAGTTTCAGCTCTTTTCTGCAATTGATGGCGCAGAAATAGGCAATTTCGGATTTAAAGGTCGTGGCGAGAATGAGCTTACGAATTACCTTCGTTGTGCGGTAAATGTACGCGAAAAGAGCCTTTGCGCCATTGATATAAAGAGCAAGTTGGAGGTCGATTTGCGAACAATTGCCTCTGGCTCGCAACCCAAGATGAAAAAGTCGAAGATGGCAGGAGGCATAAGTGCGCTACACATATACCACTGGGGCGATAAGCTATTGTCGATGGGGCATATCGACCCACGCATAGCTTTGACCAACGGCTCGGCTTCCGATACGCTCTCGTCGTACAACGATTATCCCCACATCACAAAGGAGATAGACGAAAATGTCACTGCTAAGTTGTACTATTCTATCCAAAGCTCTTCGTATGCGGTAGCTCCCGATGGCTCGAAAATATGCCATACCACCCGCAACGGAATGATTATGGAGATTTTTGATGTTAATAAGGCAGGGCAGATTTCGCTTAGGCATATTCGCTATTTCTTCCCTACGAAGATGAAGAATTCGATGAGCGGAGCTAACGATTGCATGATGGGCGTTATACAAACAAGAGCCACCGATAAATATATCTATGCGCTCTATAAAGATACAACCGTTGCTGACACTAAGGCTCTGCCCAAATTGGGTGTATTCAATTGGAAAGGCGATGAGGTTTGCCAATATAAGCTTGATGCCAAGGTTGTCGATTTTGCCATTGCGGAAGATGGCAGCCGCGTCTGTTGTTGGGTGATTAATCCCGACGGCGAGGAGTATTTGGGATATTTTGATTTGAAGTAAATCCATTTTGTAGAGTTGCTATTCTGTCGGCCGCATTGCTTGCGGTCGGCAGAAAATGGAACTGAAATATTGGCGATATGAGTGCAAAAATAGGCTTGTTATATAATGTATAGAAAAATAATTTTTTTGCTATCTGAATATCAATACGTTACAAAACAATGATTATATATAATTAAATAATATTATTCGTAACTTTGTAAGTGGAAAGTCGGGAAAATCCCGATTTGATTAAACTTAAATCATTCAAAGTTATGAGAAGAAAATTTTCTTTGCGTGTGTTGCACTTGTTGTGTCAGCCGCAGCAGTAGTAGGAGTTAAGGCTTATAACTATTACTCAATGCCTGAATTGATGAGAGCAAATTTGGAGGCGTTAGCGAACCCAGAGTATAATTTCCCTATTTGTACAAAATGTCATTCAGGAGGAGAGGGAGCTTTGTCTTGTTCCATTAATGGTGGTGTTGAAATAGTTGGAGTAGGAGTTACTGAAGGTTGTAGTGTTTCTTGCCAGGGTGATTATTTTGCTTGTTGTGCAACTGAATGCAGATGTTGTAAGGAACGTTAATTTAGAATTTACAATGAGAAGACTATTGTTAATTTTGGGAGCTATTATCATTTGCGCATGTAATGATAAATATTCGGCAAATGATACTATTGAAATTATGGTGGATGTTGAAACTTCGCAAAATGTAACTCTTAGTGATCTTAAAACATTCTCTTTTACTCATAATAATCAACCAATGCTTGTGGGTACAATAAGTAAATGTATTGTTGCTGATAATATCTATTATATTGCATCAAATAATAGACTTATGAGCTTTGATGAAAAGGGGCGCTTTATAACATATATATCAAATGCAGGCAGAGCCAATAATGAATACATTGGGATTTCGGATTTTTGGGTATATGACGGCAATATCTATATCTATGATATGAATGGCAAGAAAATAATGGAGTTCTCAAAAGATAATAAGTTTATTAAAAATACGCCATTGAAACAGCTTGCGAATGAGGAATTTATACCATTTTCACACCTTGTGCCATTAACAAATGGATATATTGGTAAATGTGTTTGGAATGGAATGGAAGGGAGCTCTCCTGCATTGGCGTTTTATGATTCAGAGTATAATTACGTTCACACTCTTGGGAATCTGACTATCAATTGTGGATTAAGATTGGGGTATCCTCTATATAAGAACGGGGATGATGAAGTTTTTTATTGGAATCCATTAGGAACAATGATTTATGGTATAGATGATAAATTGGAGGTTTGTGATAAATATCATATATCGTTTGGGAACAAAACATATCCACCTCTTGGTAATTTCGTAGATGATTACGAATTGCTAAACAAGTACAAGAATGATAATGAATGGCGCACAAATCACGCTGGATTTATAGCCTATGTATGGCAGATAAAAAACTCTTTAATATTTACATTTATGTATCAAGATATTCCTCATTTGGGGATTTATAATATTAAGAGTAAAAAGACTCAGAGCCATAAAATAGATATGGGAGACTTGGTATTAAAGCAGTGGTGCTCAGATGGGAAAAGTATATTTATAATAGGAGAGGACGAGAGTGAAATATCTTTATTTAAAGTTCTTTCAATCTAGAAATCATAATTATATGAAGAGGCGGATATATCTAATTTATATATTTTTAATAATGGCAGTTGCGTGTAATTCCGTGGGGCGCGAATATGAGCGCCTTGCGGGTTCGCGTATTACCTTCCCTAATTCATTGCAGCGAGTTGAGGGTTGTGATACTAAGTATAAAAGTTATTGTGACATATACTTGCCTTGCTCTGATTTTGGATATTAATTCACAAATTGTCTAAGGGTATACGCATGCCCTTAGACAATCAATTATAATGTAATATGAAAAATTTTACTCGTTATTTACTGGTATTGTTATTCTCCATTGGTTGTTCCAGCCACTCATCACAATTGTCTGACGAGATCAGCTTTGACCCGAATACCAACGATATAATCCAATTATCTGCATTCGTTGAAGATGTCGAATTTGTAAATTTGGAATTCTCGCGTGAATCAATGATTGAAAATATTGACTGCGCCTATTATTTTGAAGACAAGTATATTATCGCGGACAAACGTAACGCTGTGATTATGATTTTTGACAACAAAGGGAAATTTATCTCTAAAATTAACCGTAAGGGTCGTGCTCGCAACGAATATCTATCGCTAGACGAGGTACGTTTTGACGAAAAGAATGGGCAAATTATCATATACGATGCAAAATTAGAAAAGTTTCTATATTACACACTTGATGGCAATTGCACAAAGATTTGTGAAATTAAAGGCAAGAATGACAGATTCTTTACCGATATAATCAATCTGCCTAACGGCAATTTTCTCTGCTACTCATATATTCACGGTAATGCTTCTGGACAACCTAAAACCGATGGCGTGTGTGAGATGACAGCTGAAGGTGAGATTATCAAGTGGTATTGGACAAGTGAGTTGGTTCACCCCACGCAGACACCCAACTATACACTCTCGTACAATCCGCAAGGCGAGCTGTCAATATTATGTTTGGAGATGGACGCCGATATGGTTTTTGAAAATGAAGAAGTGAAAATTGTGGCAGATTATAAACCACAAGGGAATGTTGCGGCTGACTTTTCAGGTATCAGCAATGCCGAATACTCTGGTTGGTTAAACGGCGAATATTTCAATTCAAGATTTTATGCTTGCAATATGGGACAATATATATTTTCACGCTGGTGGGGCAACAAACGAGGTAGCGAATATTACACACTATACGACACTCGGAATAACAAGATTATTGTTGGTCGCGAAGTCGATTATCAATTAGCCAACGGGAAGAGCGTACTACCTGGCCATATATTCCCAAAGAGTAAGCAGACGCGAATTCTACCTGCGGTAAGCAATCTAAAAGATGTGGTTATTGTACCCATATCACATTCGGTTTTATTATCAGAAAAATATACTATGCAAACTAAAGCCATTTTAGGAGAAATTAGCCCAGAAGAATCAAACCCTGTTTTACAAATTTGGAGATTAAAGAAATTTTAGTAATATGAAGCCCTATTATTATATAATAATTTGTTTGAACTTGTTTCTGCTGAATAGCTGTTATAGTAAGAAGGAAGATTCTCTATTACAAATGATGTAACAACCTGTCTCGTTGCCATTATTTAAAATGATTAAGATTAGTCCTACTAATAGACATTTATTATATGGGGCTAATGATGACACCACCTTTAAATTAACTCATTACATTGATTCTGCATCTTGCTCTATATGCGAATTAAAGGCGATTTACCAATGGGATAATTTTATATATAAGAATGAGGTAACTAGCTCCTTGGAATATTATTTCATAGTAGATGCCAGGAAATATAATAAAGAACAGCTTACAGATGCGTTAAGTGAGACATATTTTAGTCAAGATGTATATTTAGATTCTCTTGGGGTATTCCTGAAACATAATACAAACATTCCTTCAAATCGATTATACCATACTTTCTTATTAGATAAAAATAATAATGTTGTTTTAGTGGGGAATCCTTTGAATAATACTTACATCGAAGAGTTACTATATTAGCAACGGCATATAAGTATTCTCTTACTTCTTTTACTTGGCTATCATCGAGCCTTAATCCATTTTCTTATTTATGAAAAGACGCGCAAATGAGAAAGCTCAACTTCGCTCTGGCGAACTCTATCTGTTTCATTCAAGTAATCCAGACTGCCCATCCTCCAGTAGCCTATGGGAGTGTATGACAAAACTTCTAATGGTCGTATTTATTTAGAGCATTGCACGACTAATCATCGCCAATTCCAATTGCGGTATAAATTGCCTCTCCAATATAGGTTCCATCGAATGTCGACACGTTCTGAACTTCGTGATTATATGTATAATTTGGGAGCGTGGGAATTCTTTTTGTCGATCAAGAAATTTGAGCTGTGAATTATATATGACAATTGAGCCTAAACCTTCTGAATTGCTAGAATCCCGAGGTATGTCGTGTGTCTTTTGAAAGGGCGAGGGGGAGGGAGAATTATAAAGGATAATATATTACGATTCCAGCAAGTGCTGAGATTATAATCAGTAGAATGGGATTGAATTTTTTATACGAAGCAATGAATGCTGTGGCAAATATAATCCAGCTCCACGCGTCTATGAAGCTGCGACCGTCGTTTGATGCGGGGAACATCAGAAGTAATGCGGCCGAGCCTATCATTCCAATTACAACTGTATGCATACCGGCCAATGCCGCTTTGACATAGCGGTTACTTTGCAGACGCAGGAAGAAGCGTGTGATTAGAATCATTAGCGTTAGGGCTGGTAGGCATACCGCAACTGTGGCTACTACCGAACCCCAGAATCCTGCCACCGTATAACCTATGTATGTTGCAGAGTTGATAGCAATAGGGCCGGGGGTCATCTGTGAGATGGCGACAATATCGGTGAACTCGGAATTTGTTAGCCAGCCATTCTGCACTACAATCTCATTTTGGATAAGAGAAAGCATTGCATAACCTCCACCGAATCCGAAAAAACCAATTTTCAGATAGCTTATAAATAGCTGCAGATATATCATTGCTCTACCTCCTTTCCTCTATTGGCCATAAAGATTATGCCGAGAATGGCACCTGCGGCAAGTAGATAGATGGGCGATATTCCCCAATGCCATATGGCGAGTGCAACAGCTGCCGAGATGGCCATCAGCCACCATCGCATACCTTTTACAAAGCCTGTGACGGGGGCTAATATTAGAGCCACAACTGCTGGTCGCATACCTTTGAAGGCAGCATCGATAATCTCGTTGTGGCGAATATGCGAGAAGAATAAGGCTACAATCAGAATGATTATGAAAGAAGGCGTAACGACTCCCAAAAGGGCCGCCAATGCGCCTGCGTAGCCATACATTTTATAACCTACAAATACAGAAGTGTTGAGCGATATAGGTCCTGGGGCAGATTGTGCCAATGTAAGAAGCGTCAAAAACTCTTGCTCCTCAATCCAACGACGGCGGGTTATTACCTCGTTCTGGATAATAGGAATCATAGCATATCCTCCGCCAAAGGTGAATAGCCCAATCTTGAAAAATGAGATAAAGAGTGTTATAAACTTCTGCATACCTACGACAATGCTCTATTTTTGACGGGTAAAACGGCAAAAAGTTCCAAGTGGCAACTCCTTGTTGAAGCGATCCTTGAAATATAGCTCCCCAAACTCTTCATGGCCTGTATTGCCGAATGTTTGGCGAAGTGCTGTGCGAGCCAACAATGCAGACAACCCCATTGAGTATAGGTTCAAAACTAGGAATCCGTGTTTAGTGTCGAGTAGCGAGGCGCAGCATTCCAGCATCTCGCAAATGTTCTCTTCTAAAACCCACTTTTCGCCATTAGCGCCACGTCCGTATGCGGGAGGGTCAAGAATAATGCCGTCGTATTTGTTGCCACGACGAACCTCTCGACGCACAAATTTCAGAGCATCTTCTACAATCCATCTGACACCCTCCAGTCCGCTGCTCTCCATATTCTCACGAGACCAGCTTACCACTTGTTTTACAGAGTCAACGTGCGTTACATCGGCACCAGCAGCTCTAGCTGCCAAAGATGCACCTCCTGTGTAGGCGAACAGATTTAAGATTTTAGGCTTTATTCCGCAATCTTTTTGGCGCTCAATACAGTCGTAAATAAAGTTCCAATTGGCGGCCTGCTCTGGAAATATTCCGACGTGTTTGAATGATGTGAGCCCCAATCGCATACGAAGGTTCATTTGCTTATATGCATACTCCACCTGCCAGCGATCAGGCATCTGTGGCTTATTATGCCACTCGCCTCGTTCGTCGCTCTTTGAGGATGCCGTGCGCATAAATGATGCGTGGGCCATATTGTGCCACTCCTGCTCGCTCATAGACTTGTGCCATATGGCTTGAGGCTCGGGGCGACGTGTGATGTAACGGCCAAAGCGTTCCAGCTTCTCAAAATCGCCGGAATCGATTAGTTCGTAGTCGGGGAAGTGGGGTGTAAGCAGTTGACTCATATCGTGTTTGTTTATTTACTTAAACTATTGGTTTTAGAGCAGTCTATAAGTGCCATTTCGCATCGTTTGCAATCGAATTGCAGTTGGTAGCGGGCTGAGCCATGCTCTAAGAATAGATCGCCACGAAGTGTTGGGTTCTCTTTCATACATTGACCAATTTCTCGACGAATACAGTAGCTTGAAATCATTACCCGTTCACCAAGTGTAGGCTTTGTCTCTAATGCCTTTTCAATGATAGCAACTCCGTGCTTGTGATAAAAGTTCATCGCCATACGATTGGTCACGTTTTCATAACGTGAAACTTTCGGGTAGGGATATTTGGCTGAGGGGTTATCGGGAATGATATTGTGTGATAACGGATGGTTGATGCACATATTTTGCAGTAGAGCCAAGGCCTCGCGTCGCATATCGCTGATGATAGATGCAGGCACAAAATTTTCCGAGCCACAGACTTCTACAGATGTGATTGAAAATATCGTGCCTCCACTTTTTGAGATCTGGCGTTGTGCCGTTTCGACCATCTTCTCTGGCGACGATGCTGGTTGAGGAACATACTCTCTGCGTATTGTAGCCTCTATCCCTCTGATCTCCTGAATTGAGAGTATACACTCCTTGTTCGAAATTTCAAATCGGGCCGTTGCTTCGATTGTGCGCTGAGAACGACTGCGATCAAGCGATGTGTTGAATCGGTGGTCGTAGTTACGGTATATCTCCACACCCCTTGAGATTCCATCTATTTTGTTGGGCAAGATTAATCCGTCGCTAACGCTATTGATGTTGGTACCAATAAGAGCCCCATTGTTTATAATACAGATGCCGTCTGCTGCGGACAAATCGTTAGGACGATCTACCTGGAATCCATTACGGAAAGTGTTTTTTACGCGGCCAATGTATTCTCCAATAGCCTTGGGAGTGTCCAAAGATGCGACATCGGCTCGTTTGCCTCGAAACATATATTGCGAAGCTCCACGAGTGAAACTCTTGGCCGGATTGGGCGTGAAATCAAGGCCTGTTTGTCCAACTGAGGTGCGTACAACATCTGTGCGACGGGCAATGATTTTATCAATGCATTGGCGATAATAGCCGACAATGTTTTTTATGTATCGGGTATCTTTCAGGCGGCCCTCGATTTTGAACGATGATATGCCAGCATCGATTAACTCCTCAAGTGACTCTGACAAATCAAGGTCTCGCACAGATAGTAGGTGTTTTCCACTCATAATACTTCTGCCCGAAGCATCAGTTAGGTCGTAGGGCAGACGGCAGGGTTGAGAACATTCACCACGATTCCCACTACGTGATGATGTGGAACGAGACAGATAGCAACGACCGCTATGGCCTACACAGATAGCTCCGTGAACGAAGCATTCCAATTCTACGCTGGTGGCGGAGCGGATGGCTTTAATCTCATCCAACGATAGCGAACGCTCAAGTATGACTCGCGAAAATCCGCACTCCTGCAAAAAAGCGACTCCTTCGGGAGTGGTATTGCCAACCTGTGTAGAGGCGTGTAGCTCGGCCGGAAGATTCATCTCACGATATGCCATATCTTGCACAATGAGAGCGTCGATGCCTGCGGCAATGAGCTGGCGTGCTTGGTCTTCGGCATCAGATAGTTCATCGTCGTATAATACGGTATTGAGGGTGGAGTGGACTCGTACTCCATATTGATGTGCATATTCTACTGCGCGAGCTATATCCTCAATAGAGTTGGTGGCAGCATGACGAGCTCCAAAGCGAACTCCGCCCATATACAACGCATCGGCTCCGTAATCAACGGCAGCACGTGCAGCTTCAAGATTCTTGGCTGGCGAGAGTAGCTCTATTTTGCGAATTGTCATACAAACCTCTATTTGGCTACAAAAATAGCGAAAGAATGTGGAAAATTGCGAATTGTTTAGCTCTTTTTGATGTAGAGTGGATTCATTGTCGAAAAAAGGTCATTAAAAAAGGTTAATGATCAGAGAATTTTTATAACTTTGCATTTCGTAAACCAAAATATCAGAGGTTATGTTGACATTGAAACAACTCAGAGATGACAAGCAGTTGGCCATTGCCCGTTTGGCGAAGAAGGGCGTAGATGCTGCTCCTGTTATTGCAAAAATAGAGGAATTAGACGATAAGCGTAAGTCTATTCAGGCAGAACTCGATAATTGCCTTGCCGAGCAGAATAAGGCTGCTAAGCAGATCGGAGCCTTGATGGGCCAGGGTAAGCGTGATGAAGCAGAGGAGATGAAGCATCAGGTGGCATCGCTTAAGGCTCGTTCTACAGAGCTTTCAGCAGAGCATCAGAGTGTGAGTGCAGAGTTACAGTCACAGATTGTGTTGTTGCCTAACTTCCCTGCCGATATTGTCCCTGAGGGTAAGACCGCCGAGGATAACGTAGTCGTTAAGTTGGTAGAGAATTATCAGCAGTTACCGGCAAATCCACTTCCTCACTGGGAGTTGGCTCGTAAGTACGATATTATCGATTTCGATTTGGGTGTTAAACTTACAGGAGCCGGTTTCCCTGTGTATAAGGGTCAGGGCGCTCGTTTGCAGCGTGCGTTGATTAACTATTTCCTTGATTGCAACACTAAGGCTGGATATCAGGAGGTAGAGCCCCCTGTTATGGTTAACGAGGCATCGGGGTTTGGTACGGGTCAGTTGCCTGATAAGGAGGGTCAGATGTATCACGCTACGGCTGATAATTTCTATTTGGTACCTACCGCCGAAGTTCCTGTTACCAATATTTTCCGTGATGTAATTCTCGACGAGAAGGAGTTTCCGGTGAAAATGACTGCCTATACTCCATGTTTCCGTCGCGAGGCAGGCTCTTATGGTAAGGATGTACGTGGCTTGAATCGTCTGCACCAGTTCGATAAGGTGGAGATTGTGCAGTTGGCATTACCTGAAAAGTCGTATGAGGCTCTGGATGGTATGGTAGCTCACGTTGAGTCAATCGTGGCATCTCTTGGTTTGCCTTATCGTATCCTTCGCTTATGTGGTGGTGATATGTCGTTCACATCGGCTTTGACTTACGATTTTGAGGTGTATTCGCAGGCTCAGAATCGCTGGCTGGAGGTATCGTCGGTATCGAACTTCGAGTCGTTCCAGGCTAATCGTTTGAAGTTGCGTTATCGCGATGCAAACAAGAAGACTCAGTTGGCACACACTTTGAATGGTTCTTCACTTGCTTTGCCCAGAATCGTGGCTGCATTGTTGGAGAATTATCAGACTGAGGAGGGAATTCGCATTCCTGAGGCACTTGTTCCCTACACAGGTTTTGATATTATCAAATAAAATATTATATTTGCAATAAGAACATTTTTTAACTCAAATAAAACAAACAAAATTATGGCTTACAAAATTTCTGATGCGTGTGTAGCATGTGGTACCTGCATCGACGAGTGTCCTGTTGAGGCTATTTCAGCCGGTGATATCTATGTTATTGATCCAGACAAGTGTATCGATTGCGGTACTTGTGCAGGTGTTTGCCCAAGCGAGGCAATCTCTGCTGAGTAATTGAAATATCTCAAAAGAGAAATGGGCAGCACCATTTGGCGCTGCCCATTTCTTTTATATTGTTACCTTATTATCTATTAGGTGACTCCTTTACCGATTATTTCAACTCTTTCTGAGTGTCGTTTTCGGTTGGGTTCTGAGTGCTCTTTTCGTTGAGCTTTCGAGTGTCGTCGTACATTGCTGGACGGCGACGACCCTGCATTTGAATCTGCTTGTCTATTGCCTGACCCTTTTGCAACTGCTGTGCAGGCATCTGCATATTGGGCTGAATTTGTCTCTTGCCCTGTCGCATATGCTGATAAGCACCTCCTTGGTGGAATTGACCACGTTGCATACCGCCACGCATCATCTGGCGAGGACGATTCTGATTGTTCTCATAACGCTCATATTGAGCCTCGTTGAGAATCTTCTTCATATCGGCATTCATCTGTTCTTGCTCCTTCTTCATCTCCTGCATACGAGCAATCTGCTTTTGAGCGCGCTTCAAGCATAGTTTATAAACCTTATCGTATTGGTCGTTTCCGAGTAAATACTGTTGGCGCATATGGTCAGCTTGACGTTTTGCCATCTGCTCTGCCGAAGGGAACTGTTTCTCTTTATTTGACTGTTCCTTGTTGGCCTGTTGTGCATACGATGCTACGCTGATTGTTAGTGTAGCTATCAAAAGATAAATTGACTTTTTCATAATTGTAACAATTTTACATTTAACATTTGTTTGATGTTGCAAAGGTAGCTCCATCGTGCAATTGTTATACTTTAATGTCGGCGAATCGGCATTTCTTTGAGGTGAATCGACCTATGGCGAAGCCGAAATATTATTGTATATTATGTCGTTATGCTACACTATTTTGGTCGTGAAGCAATATTTTATCGCTCATTTTTAACTCCTATCAAATTCATCACTCCATCGATGAATGACATGGGATGAGACGGTGTCCCGGGGATCCATAAATCGACATCGTGTGAGTCTAGGAATGAACGGTCCACAGCTTTGCTGCTGGCATATAATCCGCCCGAGCAGGCTTCCGAACCACAAACAATTAGTACTTTAGGGTCGGGTACTGCGTCGTAGCATATCTGCAGAGGTTCGGCCATAGCTTTTGATATCGGTCCTGTGATAACAACTCCGTCGCTATGGCGAGGTGAGGCGGTGAAGTCGACTCCAAAACGTCCGAAGTCGAAGTTGACATTGCCCGTTGCATTTAGCTCCATCTCAATCGAGGCATCTCCTGCTGCTGATACCTGTCGCAGTTTAAGTGCCTTGCCAAACATTTTACGTATAACGGGGCGAACAGATTCGTGATGAAACTCCACACGCTCATCGCCCGGTTTGATAATTAGAGCCTCACGCTTGGTAGTGGCTATCTTGAAATCGTTGGTGAAACGGATGTTTTTGGGCGCACATATTGCACACTCTCCACAGAATAGGCATTTGCCCAAATCCAATGAGAATGGTGCGGTCGATATGGCTGCGGTGGGGCATATCTTGGCAGCCTCTTCAACCTGCGACATATCGTCGGTTATGGTCAATTCGGGTCTGCCACGAAACTCCTCGCTGAGGGTTACATTGCTCAAATCGGGAATGTATTGAATACCGTGGCTACGCAGAACCTTAATCTTTGGCGTAATCATATATTGTATTGTTTTCTTATTGCTAATAGTATTGTTATACAGCCTTGGCGCATTGGCTATTATAGGTCGTGACCGCAATACGATAGGTTGAAACTCTTGTTGCAAATCGGGAAGTCTGAAATACCTTCGCCGCGTACGGCCAACGCCAATGCCAACCAGTTGTGTAGGCTTGGGTCTTTAATTTTGTATGTTGCGATAGAACCCCGCTTATCGGTTATTGCAACGTGGCATATCTCACCACGCCAACCCTCTGTCAATGCGAATGAGAGCGACTCCGGAGTCAGTGATGTTGAATAGTCGGGACGAGAATAATCCTCGGTTGGAGTGAAACTTTCAAGTATCGCCTTGATGTATTCTGCCGATTGCAACACTTCGTTAGCACGCATCATTAGACGAGCCATTACATCACCTTGATTCTTTATTATGCTTTGGTGCTCTATGCCGCTACCGCTTAAAGAGAAGATACCAAATGGGTGTGAGGCGCGGATGTCACGTTTCGCGCCACTTGCACGAGCGGCCATACCTACACCTCCGATACGATACATTTCGTTCTTGGGTACAATACCACACTCCTCGAAACGGGCTAAAATAGTGGGTGAACTCTTTATATCGAGACGCACCTCGTTGTAGCGACGGCTTATCTCAGCCACATTTTCAAGAATCATCTTGCATTTAGCCTCTGTGAGGGGCTTGTTTGTGCCGACGGGTCGAATCAATCCTTTTCCGAAACGGTTACCGCACCAAGCCTGTGTGGTGTTGATGGTCATCGTACGCAATGCCTCGCATGCAACCTGCCCTAACTGATAACCAATATCCATCGACAATGCTCCTGTGTCGGCTATATGCATAGCCATACGTTCCAACTCCAAAGCCACGGCTCGCTCCTTGATGAGATTTTCAGATGGCGATAAGTGTAGTAACTTCTCCACTACGTTGGCGTAGGTGGTTGTGTGTGCTATGGCGCTATCTCCTGCGATAGATTCCGCAAGAAGAGTCTGACGAAGACGGTTGTTGGTTGATGAGAATTCCTTCTCCACGCCACGATGCTGGTAACCCAAAGCAATCTCCAAATGTAGCACATTCTCTCCGTTGCAAATAAATCGGAATGCTCCTGGCTCGATGATGCCGGCGTGTATTGGGCCTACATTAACCTCGTGAAGCGAATCGCCCTCGATTGTGTAGAATGGATATGTGTCGATTGTGGAGTTGCGGTTGCGACGGTCGAATGAGAATCGCAGCGGCTTATTCCAAGGCATCGAGTCGAACTCCACGTTGTATAACTCCGATATTTCGCGCTCGAATGGGTGTAATGCCGGATGCAGTGCTGTGAGCGATGGCAGAGCAACATCCTCGTAGTAATCCATCGAAAATGAAGATATCATAACCTTGTGCTGCTCGTCATCGAGTAGCAGTATATAGAACTTCAAACGATTCCCTTCGGGAGTTGCAAAATAGTGAGCAACGTGATATTTCTCCTCCTGCAATCGCTCTTTGAGATCATTGTACAAGGCTGCGTACTCCACCTCGGGAATATCCGTTAAGGCAATTGCACCAGAGATGTTATCGGTGATATAGTATATCATAGTTTAGAATGTTACGATTTTATTTATTAAGTCGACTAATGGCGTTGGTTGCCACAATCCTAAAATAATCGCAAAAACGAGGAGCGACAGAGCGCTATACGACAATCCGCGATTGATATTTGTGGGGTGTAACTCGTCTTGGTTGGGTTGGTAACAAAGCTTGATTATACGTTGGCAAACCGAGTAAATTACAACGCACAATAAGAACATCATCACAACCATCAACCACCATTTGCCGTCGGCTATTGTTTGTGAGAGAATCATAAGTTCCGATATGAAGAGTGGCGATGGTGGGAATGCCAATACCACGACCATACCTGCTATCAATGCTATGGCTCCCACTTTGTTGATGTTGATGTAGTCGCCAATACGGTTGATACGATATCCGTTGTAGATGTGACGCACGATGGCAATCTGCAGGAATAGGCTGCTCTTTATGAAGGTGTGGCATACAACGTGGAATAGTGCTGCCCATATTCCAATCCCGCCAATACCCAAACCGATTGCTGCAATACCCATATTCTCGACTGTAGAGTATGAGAGGAATCGCTTATAGTTGTTAGTACGGCGTAGGAACAATGCACCAACTACCAAGCTGATGATACCTGTAATGAGCATTACGCTGCGAATCCAACCGAAAATCTGCGTATCGGCATAGAGTCGATATATGCGGAAGATTGCCAAGAATCCTGCGTTGACCAATCCAGTAGATATAAGAGCCGACGCTGGGGCCGGAGCTGCAAAGTTGGCATCAACGCCAATTGTGTAGAGTGGAAAGATCTCCATCTTGCAGCTGTATCCCGTAAGCATCAGAAGGAAGGCTACTTTTAAGTAGAGCGGATTGCCTTCTGTGATTAGCGTGCGCATCTCCTCATAGTTGAGCGAGTTGTTCGATGCAGCGGCTGCCAGCAACAAAATTCCAAGATAGGCGATAGCGATACCTGTTGAACACACGAACAGATATTTCCATGTTGCCTCCAATGTGTCTTTCGAATGGCGATGGTAGAGAATACCGGCGGCACAAAGCGTTGTAGTCTCCATCAAAATCCATGTGATGGCGATATTGTTGGCGAAGTATACGCCCGTGATGGCTGTGATGAGTAGCATCAACAGTGCGAAATATCGTTTGTAGTCCTGCAATGAGTCCTCTTTAAGATACTCTCTTGAATGTATGATTACAAATGTCGCAACTATAGCTAGCAAAACATAGAACAATGAGCCAATCTCGTCGAATGTGAAGAATTGCCCCGATGTGGTAAGATAGAAATCTTCTAAAAATAGATTCTCGGCGAAGATTGCGTGCAAGGTGATGTAGAATCCACTTAGGATGTGAACCGCTTTTCGACTCTTGACAAAGAAGGTCGAAGCTGCAATTATAAGCCAAAGTATGAAGTATATATATATCATATTACTAATCTTTTACGCGGGTTAATGAGTCGCTATCGTCGGTGTGAATCTGGTCGTCGACCTTGGTCATAAACAACCCAAGCATAAGTACCGACATCAAGATATCGAGCATAATAGCCATATTGATAAGTAATGGCATCTCAACTCCAATAGCCATCGAGAATAAGAACACACCGTTCTCGATAACCAAGAATCCAACCATATGAGTGAAGATGCGTGAGCGCAGCACGATAAGAATCAATCCGCTGAGCATTGCATATAATGCTACTCCGAAAAAGACCATATGAATCGACGAATCGGCCACATAGTATGTGGTAATAGCGCTTACAACCATTGCCACGATAGAGAGCATCAGCGAATTGAATTGCGATGTGCCGGTTGAACCTATGCGGTTGATTTTGGTTTGACGGATTACTCGGTTCAAGATTGCGGGTACGATCAATGCCTTAAAAATCAATGTTTCAAGGATGATGAATGAGAGCTCAATCCAATCCAATGAGTGTAGGCGTAGTAACGCAATACCTAGCAAAATCCAACCTTGGATGGCAATCAGCGAGGCATAGTTGCGGAATCGCTCGGCTATCGACAGATAGATGAGCGTCATCACATAGAGTATAATCAACGATAGTAGCATCTCTTATATATTGATGTTAAGTTGCAATAGGTAGCCGATAAAGAATATCAATGCTGCCAATGCAGAGATTGTGACAATAAATGTTGTGTTGCGAATCAATTTGTTACGAGCTTGGGTCGACTCGACAATTCCTACTGATAAGCCAGTGAGCAGGATAGCCAGCGGTACGGCAAACCACCAGTGGAAGCAACCCATAGCGGCTACTGCGTTGGCTGCAATCATCGAGAAACAAGCAGTCTTAAACCATCCTGCGATATGAATCATTCCCATATCAACGCCCGAATAATCCAAGCACATAACCTCGTGAATCATTGTAAGTTCAAGGTGGGTGCGTGGGTCGTCGACGGGTACTCGGCCCGACTCAACGAAAGTAATCATCACAAACAAGAATGCTGTAAGCAGCATAATGATTGTATGGTGGAGATTGAATGATTGCTCGTGCTCGAAGATCTCGGCAAATGAGGTGTATCCGCAGAACATAGCCAATGTGGCAAAACCAATCATCAAGGCTGGCTCTATCAATGCCCCATATAGTGCCTCACGAGCAGCTCCCATACCCTCGAATGAACTACCAGTGTCCATCGCGGCCAAAATAATTGCAACTCGCGCCAGAGCCAATGTGTATGCAAAACATATTACATCGCCATCAAACGATATAAGGGGATAGAGGTCGGCCACCGGAATAAACAACAATGCAACAATCGCGGCACCCAAATATACCGCAGGGGCTATGCGGAAAAGTATGGTCGTTGTGGTCGAATAGACAGACCCTTTTTTCAGTAGTAACCTTACATTGTGCAGATGCTGCGTCAAGCGTGGTCCTTTGCGACCAGCAAGTATAGAGCGAGTTCGATTTATCACTCCCGGAATAGAGAGTGCTACGATTAGCATCAGAAACGTATTAAGTGCAATAGCTCCCATATTCTATATCCAATTTAAAAGTGATAAAATAAAAATAAGCATCAAGAACAACAATGCGAAGAGGATGTAGTTATTTATTTTTCCTGTACGCAGGGTCATAATTCGCTTGTTGATTATGTAGAGCAACTCTACCCACCAGGCGGCGAATAAACGGTCAATCTTATCCTTATGACGTACATTGTAGTTGTGCGACGACGGGAATATCTCATTTTTGCTTACACGGCGACCTTCGACGGTATTTTGAGTGAGGTTGGTTGCTACCGACTCTAATCCCTCGGCGAATGATTCGCCAGTATATTGCATTCGAATGTTAGGTGAAGTGAATCCGCAACCCCAAGTTGGGCTCTGTGCAATAGTGCGGTTGTTCTGTGCGCGGCTTTTTAACTTGTAAAGCAATACTACAACGATAATGAGCAACCAAGCAGTGAGTGATACTTTCCAAAGCGTTGAACTAACATATCCATCAAATATGCTGATTCGTGATTGAGAAAGTTCCAATGAGGTTCTTTCGATAATCTTTATAGCGTACTGAGGTAGAGCTCCAATCAGGATGATGGCTGCTGCAGGAATAGCCATTGCTCCAATACGGCAATTGTCAACCTCTTCGGCCTCAGCCACGTGATGATGGCGAGGCGAACCTAAAAATACGGTGCTGTATAATTTGGTAAATGCTAAAACCACAATTCCACCAATGAGCGAGAGAGAGAGTATTCCGGCCGCTGATGCAAGTGTGTCTACTCCGTCGCGTACGCTGTTGAACATTCCGAGATAAATAAGGAACTCTCCTACGAATCCATTCAATGGAGGTAGTGCACATATCGCCACTACAGCAACGAGGAATAGAATCGCCGTAACGGGCATACTCTTGGCTACACCTCCAAAGCGGTCGAGCAGGGTGGTGTGCATTTGTGAGTATATGTTTCCTGCTCCAAAGAAAAGCAATGTTTTAAACAAAGAGTGGTTGATTGTGTGCATAAGCGCTCCACATAGAGCCAACGTTGCCACCAGGTCATTGCCTGACGAGCGAGCCAATGTAGAGACACCTAATCCAATGAAGATAACACCTATATTCTCGATACTTGAATAGGCTAATAGGCGTTTCACATCGTTCTGGACTGCTGCTAAAATCACCCCCCAAAGACCTGTGACAATTCCGACGGCAAGCAGAATAATGCCAGCTGTGTGTAACTCTGCCGATGCCGAAATTTGCCACACCACACGCATAATTCCATAAACTCCAGTCTTAATCATCACTCCTGACATTATGGCCGATACGTGTGATGGCGCTGCGGGGTGTGCCTCAGGGAGCCATACGTGCATAGGGAATAGTCCGGCCTTCATTCCAAATCCGATGAGGAATAGAATGAGCAGAAGTATGGTTTTGCCTTGGCTGAAACAGATTGGCAGGCTTTCGAATGATGCAGAACCACAATAGGTGTATGCGGTGGTAAATCCTGCCACCAGGAATACGAATCCTATGTGCATCATCACAAGGTATGCCAATGCTGCACGCATAACTTCAGCACGCTGGGCATCGAACAAGATTAGTATGAACGAGGCGATGGTCATCAACTCCCAAGCCAAAAGGAAAGAGAAACCACCGCTCGAGGTCACTACCATCATCATCGAAACGATAAGTACGGCCAATGCAACGTAGTGCATCGAGATATGAGCCGATGACTTTTTGTCGAGATATTGTTGGAGATAGCCTTTAGAATAGATAAGCGTTGCACAGCCTGCGACTCCTATGATGAGTAAAAATAGAGCCGACAATGAATCTATCAAGAGTGATTCCCTTCCGAAGAGAGGCCCAACCATCTCGATAATCCTGAAGTTGTCAGTACCCGCCAGTACGGCTATTGATGGCACCGCAAGCGCTATGGTTGTGATTGCTACTATTGCCGTGGTAACCCACACCTTATAGCGTAGTGGCGCTGCAAAGATTGCAGCGGTGATTAGAACGAGAAATAGTAAAAAGTAGAGATAAAACATTTAAACATTTATTGCGTTTTACATATACGATTCTTGCGTTGGATTGAACCTTTGGCCAAACCCTAAATGGCAAACCTAGCCCATTGAACCTTTGCTATATCGCATTTGCGACAGCGGTCATAATAGTGGCCGTAAGTGCGGCTGTTTCGGTTCGCAGACGTTGATTGCCAAGCGTGATTGGTTCAAATCCATTTGCGAGTGCAAAATTAATCTCTTCTGGTGAAAAATCACCTTCTGGGCCAATTAAAATTAAAATTTTTTCATTTTTTTTAATAATTGACGGCAGGTATGATTTCTCTTTGCCGACTTCGGCGCAGTGGGCGATGAACTTTTGTCCATCGAAGGGTGTTTGCACAAGCTCGCGGAACGGAGTCAATTGCTTCAGTTGTGGGTGGTAGGCTTTGAGCGATTGCTTTACGGCCGATGTGATTACTCTCATCTCGCGCTCGTATTTGATGATTCGACGCTCACTATGCTCACATTCGATTGGTACGAAATGTGTTACGCCTACTTCGGTGGCTTTCTCCAGAAACCATTCATAGCGCTCGATGTTTTTAGTAGGAGCCACCGCCATAGTGAGTTCATATGGCATTTTCTCGTATTCGGTTTGGGTGCTAATGATTTCAATCGTGCAGTGGTGCTGATGAGCATTGATTATCTTGCAAAGGTGTAAATTACCACGACCATCGGTAACATGCAAAGTATCGCCAACGCCCAAACGGAGCACTCGAACGCAATGTTTCGACTCTTCATCCCCCAAAGTGTAGAGGGGTGGGGTAATATCAGGTGCGTAAAATAGTTGCATAACGTTGAGTTAAATATTATCTTTGCAAAGATATTAATAATAAATTAAGGAATGAAGCGCTTTTTACGTTTATTCGCATTTGCGATAATGATTATGAGTCTGTCGGCCTGTAAAAATAGCAAAAAGATTACGGATAACCCTTTTTTTGAGTCGGAGTGGAGTACCCCATATGGAGTGCCACCATTTGATCGCATAGAGTTTGAGCATTTTGAGCCGGCTTTCGAGCAGGGAATGTCGTTGCACAACGAGGAGATTACGCGTATCGCAGAGTCGAACGATGAGCCTACCTTCGAAAATACAATTTTGGCATTCGATAATTCTGGGGAAATGCTTTCGCGTGTGGCAACGGTGTTTGGTATGCTAGAGGCTGCAGAGACCAATGAACAGATGCAGAACCTATCGGCCGAGATGATGCCTCGATTGGCGGCACATAGCGATTCTTTCTTGATGAACGACAAACTGTTTGCCAGAGTTAAATCGGTATACGACCGTCGTAATGCTCTAGGTCTCGATCCCGAGCAAAAACGTTTGACGGAGAAGATTTATAATAGCTTTGTTCGTTCCGGAGCTATGCTTTCTGCCGATAAAAAGACCCAATTAAAACAGATTAACGAGAAATTATCATCGCTCGAAGTCGCTTTTGGTCAAAATCTTTTGGCTGAAACAAATGCCTATGTTCTGGAGGCAACGCGCGAAGAGTTGGTAGGCGTGCCAGGAGGAGTGCGTGATGCCGCCCAGGAGTTGGCAAAATCGAAAGGTAAGGAGGGGTATATGTTTTCATTGCACGAGCCAAGTCGAATTCCACTTCTTACCTATGCAAAGAATCGTTCGGTAAGAGAAAAGATTTTTAAGGCATATATATCACGAGGTAGCAATGCTAATGAGTTTGACAATAGGCAGATTGTTGCCGATATGGCCAGTTTGCGTTATCAGAAGGCGGTGCTTCTGGGTTTCGATAATTATGCAGAGTATGTGACTTCGGACGAGATGGCAGGTTCTGCAGCTGCTGTGTATGAATTGCTTGAAGGAGTATGGACTCCGGCATTGGCAAAAGCCAAGGAGGAGCTGTCTCGTATGGAAGTTCTCTTCGCTCGCGAGGAGGGTAAGGATGCAAAATTTGAAGCATGGGATTGGTGGTATTATGCCGAAAAATTGCGTAAGTCGGAGTATAATCTTGAAGAGGAGACCGTTCGCCAATATTTGTCGCTTGATAATGTGAAAAGTGGAATTTTCTTTTTGGCCAATCGCCTATATAATATCACTTTCCGTCCGCTTAAAGCTCCTTCGTATCATCCCGAGTGTGAAGCTTATGAAGTGTTAGATAGCGACGATAAGGCGCTTGGTGTGCTCTATTTCGATTTCCATCCAAGGCCAGGAAAGAGTGGTGGTGCGTGGTGTGGTACATATGTAGACCAGAGTTATAAAGATGGCAAACGCGTTTGTCCGGTGGTAAGTATCGTCTGCAATTTTACACGCCCTACGGGTAGCGTTCCTGCTCTGTTGTCGATTGATGAGACTAAAACATTGTTCCACGAGTTTGGTCACGCTTTGCACAACCTATTCGCCGATGTGAAGTATCGCGGATTGGCAAATGTAGAGGGTGATTTTGTAGAGTTGCCTTCACAAATTATGGAGAATTGGGCCTTCTCGCCCGAGATGCTACGTCAATACGCTGTGCATTATCGTACGAGTGATGTTATACCGGACGATATTATTGTAAAGATTGGTAAAGCTGCAAAGTTCAACGAAGGTTTTGCAGTGACCGAGTTGGTCGCTGCTGCTTTGTCGGATTTGGATATTCACTCATTGCAGAGTGGGGATAAAATTGATGTGGTCGATTTTGAACGTAAGGCTCTTGTTGAAAAACGAGGACTTATACCGCAGATAGAGCCACGTTATCACTATACATATTTCAGCCATATTTTCAATGGCGGTTACTCATCGGGATACTACTTCTACACCTGGGCCGAGGTGCTGGATAAAGATGCATACCAAGCGTTTGTTGAGAGCGGGGATCTATTCAACAGCGAGGTGGCTGCCCGTTTCCGCAAGGAAATCCTTTCAAAAGGAGGAACACGAAAAGGAATGGACATGTATCGTGCGTTCCGAGGTGCTGATCCCAATAAGTTGGCGATGTTAGTGGCGAGAGGTTTGGTCGATGAACAGAGTGTGGCACAGATCGAGCCACAGCCTATGCAGGGGGTGATTAGTGTTAATACTCGTGAAATGGCTCGCCAGCGTGCCGAGCGATCACGTCGTGAGAGAGCAGAGGCAAAATTGAGAGCTGATTCTATTGCTCAGGCAGACTCTTTGGCTGCTGCTGAAAATGAGCAGATGGAAAATCACTCTTCAGTAACAGAGTCTGGCGAATTACGCGAAATCGAGAAGCGTAACTAATAAGGTGATGATTGAATCCAAACGAAATAATATAAGAACTAAATAAGAAAAAAGATGAAAAAATTATTTTTGATGATGACACTAAGTGCATTATTGGCAGGTTGTGGCGATCAGATGCCTGTGCCTGTACTTCCCGAAATTGATAAGTCGAATCCTTTGTTGGCGGAGTGGGATACTCCATATGCCACACCTCCGTTCGACCAGATTAAAATCTCGCATTATGAGCCTGCTTTTGAGACTGCAATCGCTGTGTCGCGTGCCGAGATTGAGGCTATTGTGAATAATCCCGCAAAGCCTACATTTAAGAATACAATCGTTGCCATGGAGCGCCAGGGCGAGTTGCTCGGTCGTATTGCCGGCATCTTCTATAATTTGCGTGAGGCCGATACTTCGGACGAGATGGATGCTATTGCATTGCGTATCCAACCCAAGATGACTGAGCTAAGCAATGATATCGCACTCAACCCTCAGCTTTTTGAGCGCGTGAAAGCTGTTTATGAGGGTTCACGCCGCGGTCTTTCGGATGTGGATATCAAGCTTTTGGAGGATACGTATAAGAGTTTTGCTCGTTCGGGTGCAGCCCTTTCAGATGAGGATAAAGAGCTTTATCGTAAGTATACTTCCGAACTCTCGGAGGCAACTTTGCTTTTCGGTCAGAACTCTTTGTCGGCGACCAATGCTTTTGCAATCAACATCACAAAGGCTTCGCAGGTAGCTGAGTTGCCTGACTTTGTGAAGGAGTCGATGGCTGCTGATGCTAAGGCTCGCGGCGAGAAGGGTTGGACTGTTACGTTGAAGGCTCCAAGTTATGTGCCATTCGTTACTTACTCTTCACAACGAGATATTAAAGAAAAGTTGTATCGTGCATATAATACTCGTGCATTGGGCGGTGAGTTCGATAACTCGGAGATTATTCGTAAGATTACTGCATTACGCCTTAAGATTGCTAACTTGCTCGGATATGAGACCTATGCTGACTATGTGTTGGAGGAACGTATGGCCGAGAATTCAAAGACCGTAAACGACTTTTTGGCAGAATTGCGAGATGCTACTGTTGAGTATGCCAAGAAAGATTATGCAACCATTAACGAGTATGCAAAATCGATAGGATTCAAGGGTGATGTAATGCCTTGGGATTGGGCATATTATACAGAGAAGTATAAGAACGAGAAGTATGCTTTGAACGATGAGCAGGTTAAGCCATATTTGAAACTCGATAATGTTATCAAGGGCGTATTTATGGTGGCCGAGAAACTTTATGGCCTTTCGTTTGTGCCTAATAAAGATATTCAGGTTTATCACCCCGATGTAACCGCTTACGAGGTCTACGATAAGGAGATTGATGGCAAGCATGAACTTCTGGCTGTACTGTATCTCGATTTCTTCCCACGTGAGTCAAAACGTTCTGGTGCGTGGATGACCGAGTTTAGAGGAACAAAGGTCGTAGAGGGTGTTGAGACTCGTCCTTTGGTTTCGCTTGTGATGAACTTCACAAAGCCAACCGAAACAACTCCTTCGCTCTTGACTTTCGATGAGTTCAATACCTTCCTTCACGAGTTTGGTCACGCTTTGCATGGAATGTTGGCAAAGGGTGAGTACGAGTCAATGAATGGTACAAGTGTATATCGCGATTTTGTGGAGCTCCCATCGCAGATTATGGAGAATTGGGCAACAGAGAAAGAGTACCTCGATTTGTGGGCCGTACATTATAAAACAGGTGAGCCTATCCCTGCCGACCTTGTAAAGAAGATTACTGCTGCGAAGAACTATTTAGCGGCATACAGCAATGTTCGCCAGCTCTCATTTGGTATGTCGGATATGGCTTGGCACACTTTGAAACAACCTTATGCGGGTGATATAGAGCCATTTGAGGTTGAGGCTATGAAGTCGGTGCAGGTAACTCCTCTTGTTGCAGGAACAGCTATGTGTCCTTCGTTTACTCACATCTTCTCTGGTGGTTACGCTGCTGGATATTATGGTTATAAGTGGGCAGAGGTGTTGGCAGCAGATGCCTTCTCGCTCTTTAAGCAGAATGGTATTTTCGACGCGAAGACTGCCGAGGCGTTCCGCCATTTGTTGGAGCAGGGTGGTCAGCGTCACCCAATGGAACTTTATGTTGAGTTCCGAGGTCATAAGCCTGAAGCGAAGGCATTGGTAGAGTCGATGGGCTTGAAGTAGAGTTCGAATTAAAACCTAAAATATAATGAATATGAAGAGATTGATTAAATCTATGCTTGTGATGGTGGCTATGGCAGTTGCTGTCGGAGCGTATGGACAGAAAACATCGGGTAACCCGATTTTTGAGGGTAGATATGCTGACCCAGAGGGTGTTATATTTGGGAAGACCTATTGGATTTATCCCACTTGGTCGATGCCATTCAAAGATCAGCTCCATTTGGACGCATTCTCGTCTAAGGATTTGGTTAATTGGACTAAGCACGAGCGTATTATCGACAACTCTCGCATCAAGTGGTTGCGTAATGCGTTGTGGGCTCCTGCTGCAATCGAAAAAGATGGCAAGTATTACATCTTTTTCAGCTGCAACAATATCCAGAATAATGAGCAGTATGGCGGTATTGGTATTGGAGTAGCCGACAATCCCGCAGGCCCATTCGAGGATTATTTGGGTAAGCCGCTCATCGATAAGATCGTGAATCGTGCGCAGCCTATCGACCAATTTGTCTTTAAGGATAAGGATGGTACATACTATATGTATTACGGAGGTTGGGGTCGTTGCAATGTAGTAAAACTTAGCGATGATTTTCGTAGCCTTGTACCTTTCGAGGACGGCTCGTTGTATAAGGAGGTTACTCCAAAGGATTATGTGGAGGGCCCATTTATGTTTATCCGTGATGGTAAGTACTACTTTATGTGGTCTGAGGGTGGCTGGACTGGTCCCAACTATCGTGTGGCATATGCAATTGCCGACAATCCACTCGGCCCATTTGTGCGTAAAGACGTAATTTTGCGTACTGACGAGAAGGTGGCAACTGGTGCTGGTCACCATTCGGTAATTTACAATGCAAAGAAAGACCAATACTACATCATCTATCACCGTCATCCACTTGGCTCAAAAGAGGGTAATAACCGTGTGACTTGTATCGATGTAATGGAGTTTGATAAAGATGGCAATATTCTTCCTATCAAGATGACTTTTGAGGGGGTGAAGAAGGCCAAGTTGTAAGATAAAAAGCGTATAGCAAGGCTCTTTTGGCATCTTGCTCGTTCTCGAATTCCTCACATACGCCAAGTATGCTGCGGATTCTCGAACTTCGGCAATCTTCAAAATAGCTCTCGCTATACGCTTTTTTGTGCTCTGTGATGAGTGTGTTTTAGCATTGGAGATTTGTTCCTTTTGGCATCTTGCTCGTTCTCGAATTCCTCACATACGCCAAGTATGCTGCGGATTCTCGAATTTCGGCAATCTTCAAAATAGCTCTCGCTATACGCTTTTTTTATACTCTGTGATGAGGAGATTTTAGCTAGTGCTAACAAGAAAGGAGTTCCCTGCGGAACTCCTTTCTTGTTATTAGGACTTTATGTCTGTTATTTCAACTCATTTGAGAATGAGTAGGGGCGATCCTCTTTGGCGGTACCGCGTTTTGTATTGGGTTTAGAATCCATCGAAATATCCAACTTGCCACCACTCATAATATCCTGATGCTTGATATAGTTGCGGGTGTAACGTTTACCGTTGAGTTTCATATTGTCGATGTAGAAATTCTCTGCGCTATTTTCGGGGGCGTTAATCTCGAACTTCTTGCCATTTTCCAGATGAATTGTCGCACTCTTGAATAGCGGAGCTCCCATTGCGTACTCGTCGCTTGCGGGGCATACGGGGTAAAATCCAAGAGCTGAGAAGATATACCAGGCCGAGGTCTGTCCATTATCCTCGTCGCCGCAATATCCATCGGGAGTAGGAGAATAGAATCGATCCATCACCTGGCGAAGCCAATATTGTGCTTTCCAGGGTTCACCTGCGTAGTTATATAAGTAAATCATATGCTGTACGGGCTGGTTGCCGTGGGCATAGTTACCCATATTCATAATTGTCATCTCTCGGATTTCGTGAATCACAAATCCATAGTAGCTCTCGTCGAAAACGGGTGGTACAATAAATACCGAGTCGAGCATACGGGTAAACTCCTTGTCGCCACCCATAAGGTCGATAAGGCCTTGCGGGTCGTGGAATACCGACCAAGTGTAGTGCCAGCTGTTACCCTCGGTAAAGGCGTCACCCCACTTCAAGGCCGAGAATGGCTCCATAAACTTGCCGTCCTTATTTCGGCCTCTCATAAGCTTTGTTGATGGGTCGAACAGATTGCGATAGTTGAGTGCACGCTTTGCGAAGAGATCGATTTCCTCCTGTGGACGTTTCAGCTCCTTAGCCAATTTGTAAATGCACCAATCATCGTATGCATACTCCAATGTGCGGGCTGCATTTTCTTTGATTTTAACATCGTAAGGAATATATCCCAATGTATTGTAGTATTCGTGTCCGATACGGCCTGTTGATGAAACTTTGGGGTGTACGTTATTTGTGCCGTGCAACAATCCTTCATACATTGTCTCCACATCTTCAACCTTCACACCCTTTAAATAGGCATCGGCCATAACTGATGCTGAGTTGTTACCTACCATACAAGCTCTGTGGCCTGGACTCGACCATTCGGGATAAAATCCACTCTCTTTGTAGACATTTACAAATCCCTCCTGCATCTTTTTGTTCTCCGATGGGTATAGCATATTAAGCAGAGGGAATAGGCAACGGAATGTATCCCAGAATCCTGTGCCTGTGTAGAAATAACCCTTCTCAACCTTGCCATTGTGTGGGCTGTAATGCACAACCTCTCCGTTGGTATCTATCTCATAGTGTTTCTGAGGGAAGAGTGTAGCGCGATATAAGCAAGAGTAGAAAGTGCGATATTGATCGAGATTGCCCCCGTCTACTTCAATGCGACCCAACACATCGTTCCAAGCCTTACGGCCCTTCTCTTTGAGTTGTTCCAAAGAGTCGTTACCCAACTCTTTGAGGTTAATGGCTGCCTGCTCGTGGCTGATGAAAGATGATGCTATGCGAGCGTGAATCTGCTCACCGGTCTTTGTCTGAAAACCAATCACTGCGCCAACGTGGTTGTCTTTTTGTTCGGCAACCCCCTTTTCGAGTTTGCCGTTAACAAAGGTGTTGATCTGCTCAAATGGCTTGTCGAACTCAATGATAAAGTAGTTCTTGAAGTTTTGGGCTACACCTCCCACATTTAGTGTCGAGTAACCGATGATTCGCTTGTTGGCGGCATCAACTTTTATGTATGAACCTTTGTTTAGAGCATCAATCACTACATAGGAATCCTTCGATTCGGGGAATGTAAAACGGAATATTACGGCACGATCGGTGGGCGAGAACTCTGTTACAACGTCGTGTTCTGCAAGATATACTTTGTAATAATATGGCTTTGCTATTTCACCCTTATGGCCAAACCAACTTGCTCGCTTATCCTCGTTGAATTCGGGAGCTCCCACAACCGGCATAATTGCAAACTGACCATAGTCGTTAATCCAAGGACTTGGCTGATGGGTCTGCTTGAATCCGCGAATCTTGTTGTCGGTGTATGTATATGTCCAACCATTGCCCATCTTACCGGTTTGCGGAGTCCAGAAATTCATACCCCAGGGGCGAGCAATGGCAGGATATGTATTACCGGTAGAGAATCCGTGTGTCGATTGTGTTCCCACCAGTGGACTTACGTAGTCAACGGGTGAAAAATCACTCTTTTGAGCAGACAACGTCAGCAAAGAGAGCGATGCGATTAGTGTGAAAAAGGTTCGTTTAATCATATTTGTTTAGTGTTTTATTTATTGCTTATCGTTTGAATGTGCCGTCCCATTTTGCGCGGTTACCGCACGAGTCGCGAATGGTGATCTCTATTTTATGGCTTTTATTACCTTTGATTCCCTCTTCGCGGAGGTTGATTATGGCTCGTCCACCTTTGTAGTGAATTGGAACCCACTTGCCGTCAATCGATGCTGAGTAGGATGATACACCAGCAAAATTGTCTGACAGACGGAACGATATGTAGTCGCGTTTAGTGAAATCGGCACCATCTTCAAATTGAGGCCTAATGGTGGGCGGGGTGGTGTCGGCTACAAGGCAGTAAGTACCGAATGTGCGGGTGCGACCCACTAATCGGTTGTGTTTGTAATTGCCACCCGAATTATATACCCTGCCACTGCTTGATACCGATGCCATAGTTGTATATGGCTGCAACTCCTTGGCAACCGGAACCGAGAAGATGAGAGCAACGCTATTTTGGAGAGGGGTGCCGTCATCGTGAATAGTGTAGGCTGCAGAGAGTATCTTTACTGTAGAATCAGCTTTGGGGACAATCTCCGACTTGTGAAAATTCTCCAATGCTATGCTTTCGTATAGTGCTCCTTTGGGTATAACTACACTGAACGTATCGTCAACCTTTGCTGCGAAATCGTGGTTGTGTAGAACAATTGGGGCGTCGGCAGAAATCTCTCCCTTGAAGCAGTCGCTATCGGGTTTTCCTTCAATTTCAAAAGAGAGGGTTGAGGTATTGGCGCAATCGTCAGTAATAACAAACTCCATTTGTCGTTTCTCACCAGCCTTGCATCGTACTACACCCTTATCTATGATTTTAGGGTAGAAATAATCAGTTCCGCCTTCACGCATAGCTATCAACATTGCTTCATTGCGAGTGTTGATCTGGATGGGGTAGTAAGCGACAGCATTACAATAACGCGATAGCGTGAATGGAAATCCATCGTTGCGGTACTCGTATATTGTTTTGCCGTCGAGATTGGCCTTCAAATTATAAACTCCATATGTATTGGCGCAGTCGTTCTTACGGTCTGATGTCTCTACAACGAAATATCCCGTACGACCTACTTTGATTGGAGTTTTTTGGGCGGTACGATAGGTGTGGTCGTCGGCTTTGTGTACGGCATAAGTGCTACGGCGACTATGACACGGTACTCCGCGTACGCTATCAACCTCGATGTAATGCACCTTCATAATGTATGGCGAAATGTCATCCTTGGGCTTGTATATACCTTGCGAGAAGAGATTGATTGTGCGGCCTGCATTGTCACGAATCTCGAAATGCAGGTGTGGCCCCATCGAAGAGCCAGTATTGCCCGACAAGGCAATCTGCTCGCCGCGTTTTACTTTGAATTGGTCGGGCTTACATTCTACGTCTATGCGGCTTCGTTTCTGGCGATGACGTTCTGCAAATACGAAGTCGGCAATATCTTTGCGAAATTTCGATAGGTGTCCATATACCGATGTCGTGCCATTGGGGTGGGTGACGTAAAGAGCCAAACCATAACCCGAATTTGAGTATAGCACACGAGAAACGTAACCATCGGCCACAGCAACGACTACTTTACCCTCGACTCCATCGGTCTTGAAATCGATACCTGAGTGGAAATGGTTGGGACGCATCTCGGCAAAGTTGGCCGAGTAGTAGCCTGCTACGTTTCTTAATGGAAAGTCATAGTAGCTGGCGTCAAGTTTCTGTGCCGATAGTTTTGTGGCTGAAAGTGTAGCCAACAAGGCTATAAATAAAATTCCTCTTCGCATTGTTCTTTGTCTAGATTTAATTCGCGGATAACCTCGCCTGTTGCTTCGATAACTTTGTCCATCGAAAAACCAAGTGAGGCCCCGTATCGTATGAGTTTGGTTTTAAGTTGATATATAGTATCGTATTTTGTGCTTTTTGCTTTGCGTTGCAGTCGCTGCGTGAGTCGCTCTTTATTCTGTTCTGGCGTGAGCTGCAAAAGAGCTTGATTTATAATTCCATCGGCTATCCCCTTACGGCGTAGCGAAGTGCGGATTTTGTACTCTCCCCACGCACTGAGGTTGCATTTCTCTCTTACGAATGCTTCTGCATAACGCTCATCGTCTATGTATCGTTCGCGAATCAATTGTTGTAGGACCGGGCCACGTCCCTCAATAGGGACTTCCCAATTGCTCATCAGTCGCATCGCATCGCCCGAACTGCGTTCTGCCCGAGCGCACAAACGCATAAGCGATTCAAGAGCTTGCTTGGCTGTCTTCGTGCGTTTTATTTTAGGTTTGGTTGACAACATATCATTCTCGGTTTGTCGAAACAATCGTGGCGAAGTTCTATCGCATCGTATCCTTCCGTATGGAGCATTTCGGCAGTTTGCTCTGCCAGAGTTTCGTGAACTTCAAATAGTAGGTATCCGTTCTCACTGAGCAATGTTTTTGCACAGCGTGCTATTTCTCGATAGAATATCAATGGGTCGTTGTCGGCTACAAAAAGTGCTATACTCGGTTCGTAATCAACAACATTCGTATGCATTGATTCTCTCTCCGACAATGGTATGTATGGAGGGTTTGAAACTATCACCTCGAATTTTCGGTCAGAAATTCGAGGAAGATGATTCAACGCGTCATCCATGATAAATTCAATATCGAGCGATAATGCCACCCCATTGGCGCAAGCTATAGCGAGTGCTTCGTCGGAGATGTCGACTGCTGTAACCTTGGCTCTTTTAACCCTATGAGCCAGAGCCAATGCTATGCAACCGCTTCCTGTGCAGATGTCGAGTATATGAGGGTTGGTGAAATTTCGAATCTTCTCTTCAGCCCAAAGGACCAGTTCCTCAGTTTCGGGACGAGGAATGAGAACACCCTCACTAACTTTTATGTCTATTCCGCAGAACTCTTGGTGGCCGATAATATATTGTGCTGGTCGACCTTTTGCTAACTCCTCGGCTACATCTTCCAGAGTAGGAATATCCACCACTTCGTTGCGTTCTATGAGGTATTTTGTCTCTTGTTCGCCACTGAGCGATGCTGCAACCATACGAGCGATGTGCATTCGCTCTCGCTCATCATATAGATGTTCTATGCGATGGCTGATGTAGTTTAGGATCTCGGCTCGCGTGGCTTTCATTGCTGGTGGGTGTTAATTACAATTATGCCCTCAGACTCAAATCCGCCAAAGCAATAGCAGCGGCAGCTTCGATAACCACAGCTGCGCGGAGTGTAATGCACACGTCGTGTCGACCTTTAATTACGAGAGGCTCTATTGACCCACTCTCGAAGTTAAAAGTCTGTTGTGCCATTGAGATTGAGGCGGTAGGTTTGATGGCTGCGCGAACGACTATCTCATTGCCATTGCTTATGCCTCCGACAATGCCTCCTGCGTGATTGGTTGCCGTGTGGCCTTGGGCATCGCAAATAGGGTCATTGTGTTCTGATCCTTTCATATCGGCCGCCTTGAAACCTGCGCCAAATTCAACACCCTTGACAGCGGGAACAGCAAACAACAGATGTGCTATCTGGCTCTCAACCGAATCGAAGAATGGTTCGCCGACACCTGCCTGAATACCATTAATGCGGCACTCTACAACTCCACCTACCGAGTTTTGTGCCTGTTGCGCTTGCTCGATTATCTTGGCGAAATCCTCTTTGTTATGAGAGCCACCAATGGCTATAATGTCGGTCTGGAATGTTGTCTGCGTACCTAATATCTTTTTTGCTACAACTCCGGCTGCAACCAAAGCCAGCGTGATTCTTCCTGAGAAATGCCCCCCACCACGTGGATCGTTGTAACCGTTCCATTTTTGACGAGCTACCAAATCGGCGTGCGATGGACGTGGGTGCGTTTCAAGCGATTTATAATCGCCAGAACGGGTGTTCTCATTGTTGAACTCAATGGTGAGCGGCGAACCGGTGGTATAGCCGTTGTATATACCCGATACGATACGAGGTGTATCACTCTCGTGGCGAGGAGTTGTGCCGGCTGCACCAGACTTGCGTCGGTTGAGATCAGTTGAGAAATCATCCTCGCTCAATGCAATTCCAGCAGGGACTCCATCGATACTTACTCCGACTTGCTGGCCGTGAGATTCGCCCCAAAGTGTTATTCTGAATTTTTCTCCCCAAGAGTTCATATTATCGTTGTATTATAGATTCTAAATCTTCGAAGAATTCCGGATAGCTCTTCTCGACACATTCAGCATTCTCGATTGTAACAGTACCCTCACAGCGTAGAGCCGAAACGGCCAACGACATGGCGATGCGGTGGTCGTTGTGGCTAAAGACTGTGGCTGGGAGAATCTTACCTCCCTGAATCTTCATTATATTGTCCTCTGAAATATCTACAGAAATACCCAACTTCTCGTATTCGCGGCGGATGGTCTCGGCACGATCGCTCTCCTTGTGCATAAGACGGTTGGTGCCGATTATCGTACTCTCGCCCTCGGCTGCAGCTGCAAGTGCTGCCAATGCGGGGAATAGGTCTGGACAGTTTGTTGCATCAAACGTGAATGCTTTCAGCGGACGTTTTGATACGGTAATTGAGCCGTGCTCGATAACAATGCCTGCACCAGCTCGCTCCAATGCACGGCAAATCGCTGTGTCGGCCTGTCGTGATAGGGTGGAGATATTCTTTACCGTAACCTCCCCTGCGATAGCTCCGGCAACCAACATTGTCGAAGCACCACTCCAATCTCCTTCGATTGAGATGTCTGTAGGAGTGTATTCTTGTCGCCCTTCGATGAAAAATTCCGAATAGTCACCTTCGTTATGCATAATCTCAACTCCGAAACGTTGCGCTGTATCGATGGTCATGTCGATGTATGGGGTCGATACAGCTGAGTCAACGTATAATGTTGTATCCTCTTCGGCCATCGGCAATGCCAATAGCAACCCTGTGATAAATTGTGATGATACGCTGCCGTCGACTCTGATTTTGCCTCCGTGAATAGGACCTTCCACCTCAATTGGAAGATAACCTCCGCCATCCTTGACCTTTACACCAAGTTCTCGCAGTGGCTCAATCATCATATGCATTGGGCGGTGAAGAAGTGTTCCCTCGCCTTGAATACAAATTGCTGATCGGTTGAGCGATGCTATCGGAGTGAATAGGCGAGTTGCCAATCCTGATTCTCCGACGTGAAGCGAGTTGCCAATTGGGTTCAGACCACCGTCAATCGAAATTGTTCTTTCATCGATGTATGTGATTTTCGCTCCAAGTGCCTCAATACAGGCCAGCGCTGAGCGGGTATCCTTGCAAAACTCTATGTTGCGTAGCGTTGTGCGGCCCTTGGAAAGTAACGCAAGGGCAATTGCACGTTGTGCATAACTTTTTGAACTTGGCGGGGTTATTGTGCCATTTACACTCCCCAAGGAGACACTTTTATCCATATCGGTAGTTAAGTTTATTCATTGTTATCCTCCGCGGGTTGTGTAATCTGCGGATTCTTGTGGCGACGAAGTTCGAAGTTTTTACCCAGGTATACTTTTCGTACCATCTCATCGTTGGCCAAATCTTCGGCCGTACCTGTTTTGAGGATTTTTCCTTCGTATAGAAGGTATGTACGGTCGGTAATCTCCAAAGTCTCATCGACATTGTGGTCGGTGATGATAACACCGATGTTTTTGTTTTTAAGCGTGGCTACGATGCTCTGGATATCCTCTACGGCGATTGGGTCAACTCCTGCAAATGGCTCATCGAGCAGGATGAACGATGGGTTGATTGCCACTGCGCGAGCAATCTCGGTACGACGACGCTCGCCTCCTGATAGCTGAATACCCAAACTCTTGCGTACCTTTTGCAGACGGAACTCCTCGATAAGGGCTTCGACACGCTCACGCTGGTACTCTTTACTATAATCGGTCATCTCGAGCACAGCCTTGATGTTGTCTTCGACACTCAGACGGCGGAATACCGAAGCTTCCTGCGCAAGATATCCTACACCCATTTGGGCACGACGGTAAACAGGCTCATTGGTTAGCTCTGTAATCTGACCTTCGTTATTTTCGAGGAAAATCTGTCCCTCGTTAGGCTTGATAAGCCCTACAATCATATAAAAGGTAGTAGTCTTGCCAGCTCCGTTGGGGCCAAGCAGACCTACAATCTCGCCCTGCTTAACATCGATTGTAACGTGGTTTACAACCGTGCGAGACTTGTATTTCTTGACTAGTTCACTCGTGAATAGACGCATATACGTTTAAAATTTTTTACAAAGTTATCATTTTTTCCAAAAAAAGTTTTATCTTTGAATGAAAATTCATTATTTGGGATATTGCGGCACGCCCGCGTAAGATATATTTTAGACGATGGAGCAGCAAGAAAGCCTTTTACACGAAAAATTGAAGGAATATTTTGGCTTTACCTCTTTCAAAGGTAACCAAGAGGCTGTAATACGAAACCTTCTTTCAGGTCGTGACACCTTTGTATTAATGCCGACAGGTGGCGGAAAATCACTCTGCTATCAGTTGCCTGCGTTGTTGATGGATGGTGTGGCAATTATTATTTCACCTCTTATCGCCTTGATGAAGAATCAGGTCGATGCTATGCGAACATTCTCGACCGAGTCGGGTATTGCCCATTTCTTGAATTCGTCGTTGAACAAGTCGGCCATCAATCAGGTGCGTAGCGATGTGCTTGAGGGCAAGACTAAATTGCTGTATTTTGCTCCCGAGTCGCTTACGAAGGAGGACAATGTGGCTTTCTTGCGAAAGATCAAGATTTCGTTTTATGCAATCGATGAGGCTCACTGTATTTCGGAGTGGGGTCACGATTTCCGCCCTGAGTACCGTCGTATACGTCCCATTATTAATGATATTGGTCAAGCTCCGCTTATTGCTCTTACGGCAACAGCTACACCAAAGGTGCAGATGGATATTCAGAAGAATTTGGGTATGTCGGATGCTGCCGTATTTAAGTCATCGTTCAATCGCTCAAATCTTTTCTATGAGATTCGCCCCAAACATAATGCCGAACACGATATTATTCGATTCATCAAGCAACGTGCAGGCAAGAGCGGAATCATATACTGTCTGAGTCGTAAGAAGGTTGAGGAGTTAGCCGAGTTGCTTTTGGCTAATGGTATCAAGGCGTTGGCATATCACGCAGGTATGGACGCCCAGACAAGAGCCAATAATCAAGATGATTTCTTGATGGAGCGAGTCGATGTGATTGTTGCTACGATTGCCTTCGGTATGGGTATCGATAAACCCGATGTGCGTTATGTGATTCACTATGATATTCCCAAATCGTTAGAGGGATATTATCAGGAGACAGGTCGTGCCGGCCGTGATGGCGGCGAAGGTCACTGCTTGACTTTTTATAGCTACAAGGATATTCAGAAGCTCGAAAAATTTATGCAGGGTAAGCCTGTGGCCGAGCAGGAGATTGGAAAGCTCCTTTTGTTGGAGACCGTATCTTATGCCGAGAGTTCGATGTGTCGCCGAAAGACTCTGTTGCACTATTTTGGTGAGGAGTATGGCGAGTCGAATTGCGGTTGCTGCGATAACTGTGTGAATCCCAAGCCAAAGGTTGATGCAAAGGCCGAGATGAAACTAATGTTACAGACTTTGCAGGCTATCGGCGATAAGTTTAAGATTGACCATTTGGTTGCAATCCTTACTGGTAAGGTTACGGCTCAGGTCAAGAGCTATGGCCACAATAAGTTGGAGTGGTTTGGTAGTGGCGAGGAACACGATGCCAAGTTCTGGGGAGCGGTAATTCGTCAGGGCTTGATTATGGGCTTGATTGATAAGAGTATTGAAAACTATGGCCTTATCTCGGTAAACGAGAAGGGCTTGGCATACATCAAATCGCCTAAGACGGTTACGATTACTCTCGACCACGATTACGACTCGGAGGAGAAAGATGATGATGTAGCAGTTGCACAAATGGGTAAGGGTGGAGCAGCCGATGAGGAGTTGTTCGCAATGCTTAAAGACCTCCGCAAGAAGGTGGCAAAGAAACACGACCTACCTCCGTTTGTGATTTTCCAAGACCCATCGTTGGAGGATATGTCGGTACAGTACCCCATCACATTGGAGGAGATGCAGAATATCTCTGGTGTGGGTGCAGGTAAGGCCAAGAAATTTGGTGAGGAGTTTATCAAACTCATTAAGGCCTATGTTGAGGAGAAGGATATCGTGCGTCCGCAGGATATGGTC
Organism: Rikenellaceae bacterium; assembly: GCA_015060165.1. Taxonomy (GTDB): domain Bacteria; phylum Bacteroidota; class Bacteroidia; order Bacteroidales; family Rikenellaceae; genus Alistipes. Next base: position 40,721 of record SUZC01000008.1, on the reverse strand, counting down.
GTTAAGTCGGTAGCCAATAAGGCTGGAAACAAGATATTTATTATCCAATCGATTGACCGCAAGATGGATTTCGAGGATATCGCGAGGGCAAAGAATCTCGATTTCGAGGAGTTGCTTTCGGACATCGAGGGTATTGTGAATTCTGGTACAAAGCTCGATATATCATACTATCTCGACCAGCATATGGACGAAGATAAGGTTGAGGATATTTACCTCTACTTCAAAGAAGATGCCGAGAGTGATTCGCTTGATGCGGCTATTGAAGAACTTGGCTCTGACTATACCGAGGAGGAGATTCGATTGGTGCGTATTAAGTTCCTGTGCGAGGTCGGCAACTAGTAAAAACCGTATAAACTGGCTATTTCGGCGTCTGCCTTGATGTGAAAATCCTCACATACACTTAGTATGCTGCGGTTTTCCCATCTGCGAGCAGCCTCAAAATAGCTCACCCTTTACGATTTTTTTGTAGGATTTATTATACATTTGTGAATGTAAAGAAGTTATATGTCAACTAATCTTGACCAATAAGCCAGCCATATTTCGTGACAAAGATAATCTGCGATGAGAATCAGGAGGTGTTGAAATTCTACCGTTTCAAGTTTTAATATAATAATTACGGGTGCTACTCAAATAGCACCCGTAATTATTATATATGTTCTTATATCAGCGTCATGCCGGCATTGCGGCAGGCTTCGCGCATATCTTCGGGCCAGATGCTCGATTGGGTCTCACCAACGTGCGCTTTGTGCAGCAAAATCATACACAGACGGCTTTGTCCGATACCTCCTCCGATAGATTGAGGCAACGAGCCCTCCAACAAGCGGCGGTGGAAATATAGCTCCTTGCGATTCTCCTTGCCACTCTGTGCAAGCTGTCGTTCCAAAGCCTCGCGGTTTACACGAATACCCATCGAAGAAAGCTCAATTGAACGCTCCAAAATCGGATACCATATAAGTAGGTCGCCATTCAGTCCGGCTAATCCTGTTTCAGCCGATACCGTTGAGTAGTCATCATAGTCGGGAGCGCGCTTATCGTGCTTTTCGCCATTGCTCAACTCCGAACCGATACCTATGATAAACACAGCTCCGTACTCCTTACAAATCGCATCTTCACGCTCTTTTGGCGAAAGCGTAGGGTAGCGTTTCAAAAGCTCTTCGGAGTGGATAAACTTAATCTCTTCGGGGAGGAATGGCTCAATCTGCGGGTAGGTTTCGCAGATGTGGTACTCGGTGCGAAGGATTGCACCATAAATTCGCTCAACAATCTTTTTCAGGTAATCCACCGTACGACACTCCTCTGGCATTACTCGCTCCCAGTCCCATTGGTCAACATACAAAGAGTGTAGGTTATCGAGCTCCTCATCGGCACGAATTGCATTCATATCGGTAATGATACCATAGCCGTTTTCAACCTTATATTCGGCAAGTGTTACGCGCTTCCATTTGGCCAGCGAGTGTACCACTTCGGCCTCGGCCTCTTGCATATCCTTGATGGGGAATGATACGGGACGCTCTATGCCGCTCAAATCGTCATTCATTCCAAGACCTTTGAGTACGAACAAAGGAGCGGTAACTCGGCGTAGGCGCAACTCTGTGGAGATGCTGCTGAGGAAAAAATCCTTGATTTTCTTGATCGCAATCTCGGTTTGTTGCAGGCTCAGTGCCGCAGTATAATTTTTTGGTATAATCAGCTGACTCATATTCTCGCTGGGTTATATGGGGTTATCTCTACATTAATTATTTTGCAAATATAGCATAAATTTTCTATCTTTGTAAATAAGTTATGTTTAACAGCAAAGGCAATCTTTCGGGATTGTTGCAAAAACTATTACATTATGTCATTAATTTATTGCAAAGAGTGTGGTAAGCAGGTATCAAGCAGTGCCGCAGTATGTCCTCATTGTGGATTTAATCTCCGAACATTAGACCCTAATCGTAGCCAAAAGGATTGGCTCACAACATTGTTGCTGTGTTTCTTCCTCGGTGAGTTTGGAATCCATAGTTTTTATGTTGGGAAAACGGGTATTGGAGTTGTGCAGTTGCTCACGTTGGGTGGCTGCGGAATCTGGTGGCTTGTGGATTTTATTATGATAGTGTGTGGTAGCTATCGTGATGGCGAGCGTAAATTCGTATCAAACAAGTAATCAATCTGTTGTCTTGAAGTGTGTGTCGAAATATTGGCGTGCGGTGGTGGTCGCACTCACTCCGTTGTGCGTGTATATTATCCCCAAATGGTGGCTTTTTGATGAGAGTCACACGCTCTGCCTTTTTCACAATCTTACGGGTCACGATTGTTGGGGGTGCGGTATGACAAGAGCTTTGGCCTCGGTAGCCTATCTCGATTTTGCCGAGGCGTGGTATTATAACCGAGCAGTGATTATAGTTGCACCATTGCTGATGTATCTGTGGTTGCGATGGGTTTATAACCTTGTTAAATTCTCAAAATAATATTATATTTGCCTATAAAATTGAAAACTATGAAAATCAAAATTTTCAAAGGCATAATTTTGTGCTTCTTATTTGCTTGGGTAAATATAGGGTTATGTATGGCGGCTGATGGGGCTGTGAAGCCTGCTATTTTTCCACAACCTCAGCTCTGCGAACTATCTACTACTGATTACTCTCCATTGTCCAAGATCTCCATTGCTTCGGCTGATGCTTTGGCAAGAGAGTGGGCACAGAACCATTTGAAAGAGTGGTATGGTAAGCAAGTTCTCGAAGTGATTACTCATCAGGCCGATGTGGCTTCGCTGGGTGACGAGGAGTATGAAATGGTAATCGGTGAGGAGGAAGTTAAAATCAAAGCCCGTACAATTCAGGCAGTGCGCTATGCTCTCTACTCGCTAAGGCAGATTGCAATACCCAAGCGTGGAACTTTGGAAGTTGGAGGTTGGATTGCACCAAAGGGGACAATCAAGGATAAGCCCCAAATGAATTTCCGCGGCATACATATCTGTTGGTTTCACGAAAGCGAGCCGTGGGAGATTGAACGACAGATTCGATTGGCGGCCTATTATAAGATGAATTATGCAGTCATTGAGCCTTGGGGAACATTCAAGAGCAATGTGGCTCCGTGGCTTAGTTGGCCTGATGCAACAATGACCAAAAAGCAAATCAAGCGTTTGAAGGCTATTGCCGATGATTTGGGCATAACGTTGATTCCTCAGATTAATGTCTTTGGCCATGCCTCGCAAGCTCGTAGCCTTGCTGGTAAACACGCCACGTTGGATATTAGTCCTAAATATCAGCCACTGTTTGAACCACTTGCTGGTTGGAATTGGTGTTTGTCAAACCCTGAAACTCGAAAATTGCTTCAAGCGTTGATTAAGGAGTTGCATGAAGTGTTTGGTCGTCCTCCGTATTTCCATATCGGAGGTGATGAGGCCAATCTTCCCAGTTGTCCAGACTGTGCTTCTCAACCATATTCTAAGCTCTTTTTGGAGCATATCAAAGCTATGAATGAGACAATCTCATCGCTCGGTGCAAAGACTATGATGTGGCACGATATGCTTATCGAGCGAGGTGACCCTCGTTGGAGTGGCTATGTGGTGAATGGCACTAAGGAGACAGCCGAAGGATTTTTGAAGTTCCCTCGCGATATTATTATTTGCGATTGGTATTACGGTGCGCCAAGAGCATCATATCCTTCGATGGATTACTTTAAGTCGCAAGGATTCTCGGTTTTGGCGTGTCCGTGGAATGTGACAAATGGAACGATCGCTCAATGTAAGTATGCCCACAATGCGGGCATTATGGGTGTGTTGGGTACTACTTGGCATCATTACTTTGGGCGAGATATGTGGACAATATATTACACACTATCGAATATGATGTGGAACCCCAATGTGAATATCCATACTGGCGAAACAAATATGTTAAGAGTGCAGACCCATATTCGTCAGATTGGTTGGGATATGAAAATGAAGAATCCTCGACAGACGGGACTCTATTACGATGAGATTCCACCAGAACCATTTTTGGATAATTAAAGGTGGTAATGAAGATTTAACTTTTGCATTATGAATCAAGTTAGAGCAAAAAAAGCATTGGGTCAACACTTCTTGACTGATCTTAATATAGCGCGTAAAATATGCCACTCGCTAAGTGGCGGTACGGTCGATTCTCCAGCACAGGTGTTGGAAGTTGGTTGTGGTATGGGTGTGCTTACGCAGTTCCTTCTTCAGCGAGATGATATAGTAACTTATGGTGCTGAAATCGACTCGGAGAGTGTGGAATATCTCCACGAACATTATCCCGACTTTGCACCTCGTCTTATCGAGGGGGATTTTTTGGCAATGGATCTGCGGGAACGATTTGGTGAGGAGTTACGAGTGATTGGTAATTTTCCTTATAATATCTCGTCGCAGATATTTTTCAAGATAATTGAAAATCGCGACATTGTTCCTGAATGTGTGGGAATGATTCAGCGAGAAGTGGCAGTGCGAATGGCAGAACCTCCGGGCTCGAAGGAGTATGGAATCCTGAGTGTTTTATTGCAGGCGTGGTACGATATAGAGTATCTCTTTACAGTTGGAGAAAAGGTCTTTAATCCACCTCCAAAAGTGAAGAGTGCTGTGGTGCGTTTGACAAGAAATTCAACCAAGGAGTTGGGATGCGATGAAAAGCTCTTTGTGAGGGTTGTTAAGGCGTCATTCAATCAACGCCGTAAAATGTTGCGTAATTCGCTGCGATCGGCTTTTGGCGATTTTGCAGGTGCAGAGCATCGCTTCTTTACGCAGCGTGCCGAGCAGTTGTCGGTAGCTGATTTTGTGGAGCTTACGAATTGGGTATCAGAAAACAAACAATAGAATATGAAAAGAATTACAATGTTGATGCTCCTGGTGTTGGCGTTTGCTAATGTGGAGTTGCAGGCTGCGTCTCGCAAAGAGCGTGAGCCCAAAAATGGGGATAAGGGCTGGACTGTCCGTCAGCTCGATGGCGATAAGCTTGTATGGTATAGTTTCCGAGGCGAAAAATTCGGTGCACAGCAATTTGTGAATGTACTGTCGCTGGACCTTAATTGCAAGGATTACGAGTTGGATTTTGCTGTACTTAATAGGGGTGATTCTCTGTCAAGCGTGGCCACTAAGCGAGATGCAGTGGTAGCTATTAATGGTACTTACGAGTGGGATGCTTCGTTTGTTAAGGCTGGAGGTAAGGTCTTTTCTGAGATAACATTACCCTCGGACCATTTGCGTTATTGGAAGCATGAGGGTGCTGTGGCGTATGATGGTAAAAAGGTTAAAATAGGATATGGCAATAAGGCGTCGTATCTGAAAAATCCAATGCCTGATATCTTTTCATCGTCACCTATGCTGATTGATAATTATAAACCTGTGGGTGCGAAATTTATTGGTGATATATCAAATATCGATATCCGTAAATTGCCATCAGAGGATTATCGTCGTCATCAAGGCGTGCGTCACCCTCGTACGGTAGTTGCAACCACGCGCTCAAATCGTTTGTTGCTCATTACCATCGACGGCCGTTCAAAGAATAGTGCAGGAATGAGCGCTAAGGAGACTACAGAGTTTCTTATTGAATATTTCAATCCTCGCCACGCCCTTAATATGGACGGTGGAGGTTCAACAACAATGTACATAAAGGGTAGCGGGGAATCGCTTACCGATGTGATTAACTATCCGACAGACAACAAACGTTATGATCATTATGGTCAGCGTAGGGTGTCGACGCATATACTTGTTAAGCGCAAAAAATAAATTAAAAACCGTATAAGCTGGCTATTTCGGCGTCTTGCTTGTCCTCGAAATGCTCATTTACGTCAAGTAAACTGCGCTTTCTCAGACTTCGGCAATCCCCAAAATAGCTCACCTTATACGATTTTTAAGGCGTGGAAAGTTGGCTCTTTCTGCGTCTTGCTAATTGAAATTATAATTACACAAAAACTCCCTGATTAATATGCCGTTAATCAGGGAGTTTTAGTCTTGTTATTTCTATTTACTCAAAATCACCTACAACAACTGTAACCAAATCTGCAGGAGCGAGGTATCGTTGGGCCAAAGATAAAATCTCTTCTGTTGTGGTTTGTCGTATGCGCTCCAGATTGTACTGAATATGCGAGTTGTCGAATCCACACAAAATATTTTCGGTCGTTACGTCGGCAATGCCGAATGGACCGTCTAAAATGCGCATCATCTCGCCTGCCATAATGTTTTTTACCAATTCTAACTCTTCGTTGGGAATTGGTGCAGTGCGAAGTTGCTCAATCTCGCGGGCAATCTCGCTAAGGGCCTGCTCTGTGACTTCAGAGCCAACTTGTGTGGCGATGGCTAAATATCCAGCCTGTTGAAAATTAACCATAGCCGAAAAAACACCATAAGTGAATCCGTTGCGTTCACGAAGGTTTTGCATCAATCTCGACCCGAAGTATCCTCCAAGTACCGTCGATAGGACTTGCATCGGTATAAAGTCTTCGTGTGTGCGTGGGAATAACATTCGCCCCATACGAATCGAAGATTGTACAGCCCCAGAGTGGGGTATTCGTAGCGAGTGGGTTGTATCGTAAGGTGGCATAATTATATTTTCGGATCCACTTTGTGACAAGAGTTGGTTTGTAATTCGTTGCGTGCAATCCAGAACCTCATCGCTTATACTGCCACTGCATACGACAATACAGCGTTCGGCAGTGTAACATCGGCGGTAGTGTTCGCGAAGGATTTCGCTTGATAGTGAGTCGTATTGCTCCTCGCTATACGATATGCCGTAGGGGTGTTCTTTGCCAAACATTGCCTGAGCAAAATTTTCGCGAGCAAGGGTTTCTACTTTACGTCGCTCGATAGAGAGTTGTTGCTTGCGTTTGTTGCGATAGGTTACAACCTCACTTTCGGGGAATGTGGGGTGGAGTATGATTTGCTCAATAATTTCAGCTGTTGCAGCAAAGAATTTCGACAAGCAACAGAATGTTATATAGGCATAGTCGCGATCTATGTTGATGTCGAAATAAGAGCCATAGTAGTCCAACTTCTCGGCAATTTGCTGTGAGGTGTATAGCTCTGTACCTTCGGCTAGCATATTAGCTGTGGCTGAGGCTGTAAATGGGTGTAGCTGGGTAACTGTGCCGGCGTGAAAAACAAACGAAATACGCACCACCTCGTATTCGGGGCAGTTGATGGCGTATATGGCAGTTTTGTTCTCTGCGATATGTTTTTTTACTGTTGGCACCTCTATCTGCGAGGGTATTACAAGTTGTGGTTGTGTCATTGTTTAGCTCTGTAGATTAGTGTTGATGAGTTCTCCTTGCGGAATGTGCGTTGTGAGAAATCGGCCACCTCCTCACGCATAAGTGAGCGATATATCTCGACCTCGCGATTGATTAAATCTAAATCTCCAATCATCTGATAGTATCCGAGATTCATAGCCTTGTTCATCACGTTTAGCTCCCCGAAAAGGGTGTTAGCTTCGAATTTGTTTTTGACCTTCTCAAGCTCGTAGTCGCTGATTATTCCATTTTTCAGTTCCTCCATCTCGTCCCAAAATGCTGCTTCTGCCTCAGATTCGGTTGTGGAGGGGAGAAGTTGGCCCGTGAAGACAAACATTCCGCAATCTACATCGCCCGAAATGTAGGCATTGACACTAGCAAACATTCGTCTGTTTTTTATGAGGTGTTCGTATAAACGAGCAGAATCTCCACCCGCAAGCAAATCGGATGTCATATCACCCAAAAAGAAATCGTGCGACAAGCGATTCCCCATATGAAAGGCAATGACAATAGTGGTTGCTGGCACATCTCGTTCAACCTCGACCCTTCGGGCTTCGGTTTGGATGGGTTCTTGCGGAATGGGGTCTATTGGGTATGCTATGTCCTCTATTCCACCAAACCACTTCTCTGCCAATGTGAAAATCTTGTCGGGTTGAAAATCTCCCGATACAGAAAGAATCGCATTAGATGGGTGATAGAATCGACGGTAGAAATCGCGAATGTCTTCTATCGGAGCCCGCTCAATATGGTCGGGACTCATTCCAATGGTAGCCCAGCGGTATGGGTGTTTCTTATATACCATCGAGCGGAGTATCATATTCAGGTCGCCGTAGGGCTGGTTTATGTAACGCTGTCTAAACTCTTCAATGACAACCCGTTTCTCAATCAGGCACGCCTCTTCCGAAAGGTCCAATCCTGTCATTCTGTCGCTTTCAAGCCAAAGCGCAGTCTCGATGTTATCGCGAGGAAGAGTAATGTAAAAATCGGTATAATCATTGTTGGTAAATGCGTTGTTCTCTCCGCAAGCCATCTGTACCGGTGTGTCGAAGTCTGGAACCTGGTGTGTTCCGCGGAACATCAAATGCTCGAACAGGTGGGCCAATCCCGTGCACTCGGGATTTTCGTTGCGGGCTCCAACTTTGTAGAGTATATTTACGGCCGCCATTCGTGAGGCTTTATCGCGATTGACAATGACTGTCAGACCGTTTGCAAGAGATGTTTTGTCGTAACTAATCATAATTTTAGGTGTTGCTGAGTTGTGGTATAATCACAGCAAATGCAAAAATATTGATTTTTTACAAAATGAGAGCAATTGGCGCAAACTATTATGATGAATTGTTTGTTTTCTGCCCTCTTTTGGATCGGGAGTTGTAGCTATTATTTAGATGCGGTAACTGAAAGTTAACTTTTTAGCTGAAGTGTTAGAATATTAACACAAAAAATCTATGAATTCTTGTCTAAAATTTGTATCTTTGCCAAGATTTAACGCTAGGAATCAGGTATGATTCAACTGTGAATAAATTATTGCGAAACAGAAAAGAGAGTTAAAATCATAAATAAACAAAATTAATTCATTATGTCAGAGAAGAAATTTATCACTTGTGACGGTAACTATGCAGCGGCACACATTGCCTACAAATTTTCAGAGGTAGCTGCTATTTACCCCATCACACCCTCTTCAACAATGGCCGAGTATGTTGACGAGTGGGCTGCTCAGGGTATGAAGAATATGTTTGGTGAGACTGTAAAGGTCGTAGAGATGCAGTCTGAGGCTGGTGCTGCAGGTGCCGTACACGGTTCATTGCAGAGCGGTGCTCTTACATCAACTTTCACAGCTTCACAGGGTCTTTTGTTGATGATCCCAAATATGTATAAGATTGCTGGTGAGTTGCTTCCAGGTGTATTCCATGTGTCGGCTCGTGCATTGGCTGCTCAGTCGCTCTCAATCTTTGGTGACCACCAGGATGTGATGGCTACCCGCCAGACAGGTTTTGCTATGTTGGCAACATCATCTGTTCAGGAGGTTATGGATTTGGCTGGTGTAGCTCACATCGTGGCTTTGAAGGCTCGTATTCCTTTCCTTCACTTCTTCGATGGCTTCCGTACATCACACGAGATTCAGAAGGTGGAGATTATCGACGATGCGTCGCTTACATCGTTGCTCGATCGCGAGGCATTGAAGGCATTCCGTGCTGCAGCGTTGAATCCTAATCATCCTGTAACCCGTGGTACTGCACAGAACCCTGATATCTATTTCCAGACTCGTGAGGCTTCTAATAAGTTCTACAACGCTGTTCCTGATATGGTTGCTGAGACTATGGCTCAGATTTCTGAGATTACAGGTCGTTGCTATAAGCCTTTCACATATTATGGTGCTCCCGATGCAGAGAATGTTATCGTGGCTATGGGCTCTATCAATGAGACTATCAAGGAGTGTATCGATTACTTGGCTACTCAGGGCAAGAAGGTGGGTCTTATCACTGTTCACCTCTATCGTCCATTCTCAGAGAAGTATTTCTTCGATGCAGTTCCTGCAAGCGTAAAGCGTGTATGCGTTTTGGATCGCACAAAGGAGCCTGGAGCAAATGGCGAGCCTTTGTATCTTGATGTAAAGGATATGTTCTATGGCAAGGAGAATCAGCCTTTGGTTATCGGTGGCCGTTATGGTCTCTCTTCAAAGGATACAACTCCTGCTCAGATTTTGGCTGTTATCGAGAACTTATTTGCAGCAGAACCTAAGAATCACTTCACAGTTGGTATCAACGACGATGTTACAAATCTCTCTTTGCCCGTAGGTGATGAGGTGTCGATGGCATCGGCTGGTACTTTCGAGGCATTGTTCTTCGGTTTGGGTGCTGATGGTACTGTGGGTGCAAATAAGAACTCAATTAAGATTATCGGTGGTTCTACAGATAAGTATTGCCAGGCATATTTCTCATATGACTCAAAGAAATCGGGTGGTTATACCTCATCTCACTTGCGCTTCGGTGATTCTCCGATTCGCTCACCTTACTTGGTGACTACTCCCGATTTCGTGGCTTGCCACGTTCCTTCATATGTAGATAAGTATGATGTATTGAAGGGTTTGAAGAAGGGCGGTTCGTTCCTTTTGAACTCAGTACACGATGCTGCTACAACTTGCGCCACTTTGCCCGACCATATGAAGGCATATTTGGCTAAGAACAATATTAACTTCTATATCATCAATGCAACTAAGATTGCAGCTGAGTTGGGTTTGGGTAACCGTACCAATACAATCATGCAGTCTGCATTCTTCAAGATTGCAAACGTTATTCCTTTCGAGAAGGCTGTCGAGGAGATGAAGAAGGCTATCTTGAAGTCTTATGGTAAAAAGGGTGAGGATATCGTTAATATGAACTACGCAGCTGTTGATGCTGGTGGTTCAGCTGTTGAGAAGGTTGAGATTCCTGCAGAGTGGGCTTCAATCGAGGTTAAGGCTGCTGCTGCAACAGTAGATATGTCACGTCCTGAGTTTGTTCGCAATATCGTTGATCCTATCAACGCATTGAAGGGTGATGATCTTCCAGTATCGGCATTCAATGGTCGCGAGGACGGTACTTGGGATAACGGAACTGCTGCCTACGAGAAGCGTGGTATCGCAGTTAACGTTCCTGAGTGGATCGTAGATAACTGTATCCAGTGTAACCAGTGTTCATACGTTTGTCCTCACGCTGCAATTCGTCCATTCCTCGCAACAGAGGAGGAGGCTGCGGCATCGGGTCTTGCATGGAAGCAGGGCTTGGGTGAGACTAAGACTTATAAGTTCCGTATTCAGGTATCTCCATTGGATTGTACGGGTTGCGGCAACTGTGTTGACGTATGTCCTGCTAAGACCAAGGCTTTGGTTATGAAACCTTTGGAGTCACAGATGGCAGAGGCTGAGAATTGGAATGCAGTAATCAAGAACGTAGGTTACAAGCAGGTTGTTGATAAGACCAAGACAGTTAAGAACTCTCAGTTCACACAGCCACTCTTCGAGTTCTCAGGAGCTTGTGCAGGTTGTGGTGAGACTCCTTATATCAAGACTATTACTCAGCTCTTTGGTGATAAGATGATGGTTGCTAATGCTACCGGTTGTACATCAATCTACTCTGGTTCAGCACCTTCTACCCCTTATTGCACAAACGAAAAGGGTCAGGGTCCAGCTTGGGCTAACTCACTCTTTGAGGATAACGCTGAGTTCGGTTTGGGTATGCACACCGGTGTTGAGAAGTTGCGTGACCGTGTTCAGGCTTATATGGAGAAGGCTATCGCTGAGTGCGAGAAGTGCTCTGATGAGTTGAAGAGCGTAATGAAGGAGTGGATCGAGAATCGTGGATCATCTGCTAAGTCAGCAGAGGTTTCAGAGCGATTGATTCCTATGTTGGAGGCTTGTGGTTGCGACTACTGCCAGAAGATTCTTGAGATGAAGGATTGGCTTGTTAAGAAGTCTCAGTGGATCATCGGTGGTGATGGTTGGGGCTACGATATCGGCTTCGGTGGTGTTGACCACGTATTGGCTTCTGGTATGGATGTTAACATCTTGGTAGTTGATACCGAGGTTTATTCTAATACAGGTGGTCAGTCATCAAAGGCAACTCCAGTAGGTGCTGTGGCTAAGTTTGCATCAAGCGGTAAGCGTATCCGCAAGAAGGATTTGGGTGCTATCGCAATGACATATGGTTATGTATACGTTGCTCAGGTTTCAATCGGTGCATCTCAGAACCAGCTCTTCAATGTGTTGAAGGAGGCTGAGGCATATCCTGGTCCATCACTTGTGATCGCATACGCTCCTTGTATCAACCATGGTATTAAGGGTGGTATGACTCGCACTCAGACTATCGGCAAGCAGGCTGTTGAGTGTGGTTACTGGCACTTGTGGCACTACAATCCTCAGTTGGAGGAGCAGGGTAAGAATCCATTCGTGATGGACTCTAAGGAGCCCGACTGGTCGAAGTTCCGCGACTTCTTGATGAAGGAGGTTCGCTATACTTCATTGCAGAAGGCATTCCCAGCAGAGGCAGAGGAGTTGTTCCAGGCTGCTGAGGAGAACGCTAAGTGGCGTTATAACAGCTACCAGCGTATGGCTAAGTTGGAGTACTAATATATACTCTATATGTAGCAAGTCCCCAGGTCTAAAGACTTGGGGACTTTTTGCGTAGTTATGTCGGGAATGTTTATATATAGGTATATGGGCAAGATGTAAGTTCTGTTGAGAAATATTTTATTGGTTGAATTGTGGTTGTATAGCAAAAAATATTTTGTGTATATTAGAGGTATGGGATTATGTCTGGTTGAGAGACGAAAACCTATCAAAATAAGACAATCACACCTGCGAAAAAATAACCTGAGATAGATTGCTATCTCAGGTTATTTTTTAATTCAAAATTCAAAATTCAAAATTCAAAATTCAAAATTCAAAATTCAAAAATATTCATCCTTATTCAACGTAAAGTACCATTCCCTTGAGATATTCGCCTTCGGGGTGATATATGTTGATAGGGTGGTCGGCTGGCTGAGTGAGCTGATGTAAAATTCTTACCTTACGACCTGCGATTGCGGCAGCCGAGAAAACTGTTGTGCGGAACAACTCCTTTGATACGGCTTGCGAGCAAGAGAATGTGAAGAGAATACCTCCGCTCTTGATTTGTGACAAGGCACGAGCATTGATGCGTTTGTAACCCTGCATCGCGTTACCAAGCACCTTGTGATGTTTCGCAAATGCGGGTGGGTCGAGAATAATCAAATCATACTTATCACCAATTTGTTTCAGATACTCGACAGCATCGGCTGCAATGGCAGTATGCTTTACATCTTCACCAAAATTAAGCTTCATATTTTCATCGGCAAGTTTCACCGCTCGTTCCGATGCATCAATCGAGCATACCTCTATGGCGCCTCCCGATGCCGCATATACCGAAAAACCTCCTGTATAGCAGAATGTATTTAGTACAGTGCGTCCTTTTGCATAGTGGCGAACAAGTTCGCGGTTGAAGCGTTGGTCGAGGAAGAAACCTGTCTTTTGGCCCTCTTCCCAATTGACCAAGAACTTCTCACCATTCTCCAACACGATGTGGCTCTTATGGTCAGAATTTCCCCAAATATATCCATCAATTGCATTAAGCCCTGCTTTGTATGGTACGGTTTGAGAGCTCTTGTCGTAAATGGCTTCTATTTTATCACCCAACACACTTCTAAGAGCTTCGGCAATAGCCATACGTGATAGATACATACCCACTGAGTGACATTGAACAACTGCTGTTTTATCGTAAATGTCAACCACCAAGCCAGGCAGAGAGTCTCCTTCTCCGTGGATAAGACGGTAGCAGTTGGTGTCACTATTGTCGGTCAAATCAAGAGTGCGACGAACATCGTAAGCTACTGCAATACGATTATTCCACCATGTCTGGTCAATCGTCTCTTGCTCAAATGTGAGTACGCGAACTGCGATTGAGCCAATCTGGTAGTGACCTCGGGCAATGAAGTCGCCTGATTTGGTAAATACATCGACAATTTCTCCTTCGCGAATATCTTTCTCGTCGCATTTGACGCGTTCAATTGCACCCGAAAATATCCAGGGGTGACGGCGCAGGAGTGATTCCTCTTTTCCTCGGCGAAGATAGATTTGTGTTGTGATCATTTTATAATTGGTTTTCGTTGTTGTCATCAGTTTTGCGGAAGCTTCGTCTCTTAAGTCTTTTGTGGTAAGGCGAGTTGTGTCGCTTGCAGGACTGCCTTTATTCCTCTTTGTTCTCGGATTTATTATTGTTGTGAGCTCGTTTGTGCAGAGGCAACGAAATGTGTAGTTTGGCGACCTGTTTCGTGTCGTTGTTTTGTTTTACATCCTTCAGCTCATTATCCTGAGCCTTCTGCTCGGTGCCTGCTGTTTGTGAAGCTTTGATACGTGGAGAACGCAATAGCTTTTCGTAAATTTTTATGCAAACCCACGCATCTGTAGCTGCATACATCTGCTGTTGCGGGGTCAGTGTGCTCGCCTCCCAATTGCTCAATCGTTGAGCTTTTGATACTCTTTCGTTTAGTACAATGGCTGAGAGTTTGCGCAAGCTCTTCTCCTCAATGCCCCAATCGGGTGCAATCTGTTGCAGATCTATAAATCCCCGCTCTGTGAAGTTGCGAAGTTGGTGCAAGGCACGAAGATCCCCTGCTACATCGGCTCCGATTTTATGGATCCTGGGATTGCTTAATATGCGCAGAATCTCTTTGTGTAATTTCATTCTGCATAAGCGAATGAGGAAACATTGCTTGGGTGTGGATAGTTGCAATAGGGCTACTCGGTTTGTAACTCCAGCTTTGAACGATGGACGTGTCTCAGTGTCAAATCCGATTACTTTGTGTGATGCGAGTATACGACATACCTCAGCAACCTGCTCCTCACGCTCAACGACTAAGATTTCGCCGTCGAAACGAGCCGAGGGAAGCTCTGCTGTCTGTTCGTTGGTTATGGTCGATAGGTATGCCATCGCGTAAAAAATCTACAAATTCAATTCGGGCCGTAAAGTTACTCATTAATTATCAGTTTCCCCTCGTGAGAGAGAGAAATTTTGCCATCACTCTTCAACTTGTCGATAATTTGAGCAATGAATGAAGGATCGCAACTTATTTTACGCATAATCTCGCGGGCTGTATATGCCTCTTCTCTTAGAAGTGCGAGAATCTGCTCTGCGGTTTTGTCGTTTGCCCCCATAGCTTCGTTGTTGGCATTGACGCTATCGGCTTGCTCTTTTCTGCGACGTTTCTCGGATAGGCAAATATCGCATATTCCGCAAGGAGTAGCCTCGTGGTCGCCAAAATGTTGTTGCAGAAGTACGCTTCGGCATATGGTTGTGTTGTCGGCATACTCCACCATGCTATTGAACCTTTCCGAAATGAGTTCCTTGCGATGCAGATATGTGTCGGGCGAAATGTAGAGATCCTTTGTCGGAAGGCGCTCCTCATCGAAAAATATCATTGGTGAGGTGTTGGCTGGAATATATCGAATTATGCGCATCTGCCACATTCGTTTCAGAAGCTCCTTTACTTTTTCAACCTCGTAGCCTGTCAACGTGGCGAGCTCGCGTTCGTCAATGGCTTTGAATTCTGTAAATACGCCATTGTAACGTCTTAGTATGGTGCGAATTATATGGTCGAGATCCTGGCGGTCGATACGGATTTTATATAAGTCGTCTCGTGAAACAGTAAAGAGGATTCGGGCCGGGTTGTCCATCTCTTCGATCAGCGACATATATCCGTTCTGTTGTAAAAGTTTTAACGCCGAGCGAACCTTTCCGGCAAAGAGGTGTTCACGTTGGCAGAAATCCTGCATATTGAATACCATCGAGCTATATAGTCCATCGCCTATGGCTACCTGGAGATAGCTACATATCTTTTCGTATATCGACTTTATCTCTTCCAGCGGTGGAAATTCTGCTTCGAAACGCTTCGATATCTTTTGGTTGTCATCCGAGGCGGCCAACAATAGTGCATAGCTGCGTTTGCCGTCGCGACCTGCACGACCAGCCTCTTGATAGTAGTTTTCCAGAGAATCGCACATCGAGTAGTGAACCACGAAACGAACATCGGCTTTGTCTATTCCCATTCCAAAGGCGTTGGTCGCAACCATAATGCGAACTTTGCCTGTGGTCCACTCCTCTTGCCTTATGTCGCGCTCGGCGTGAGGCAGGCCAGCGTGGTAGTACGACGCTGTGATGCCTTGCTTTTGCAATATATCAACCAGCTGCTCGCAACCTGTACGGGTGTTGAGATAGATTATTCCACTTCCTTCAACGTTCCGTATGACGCGCAGAAGCTGTTCGTTCTTGTCATCGGTATAGCGTACTGAATATGAAAGATTCGGACGAGAGAAACTGCTACGAAGAATATTGGGTCGCTCGAAGCCGAGCTGGTTCATAATATCGTCGGCGACCAATTTCGTGGCCGATGCTGTGAGGGCCAGAATGGGAGTCTTGGGGATGAGTCGTCGTAATTCGGCAATGCGAAGATAGGCGGGTCGAAAGTCGTAGCCCCATTGTGATATACAATGAGCCTCGTCGACAGCCAATAGTGATACTTTCATTCGTTGAACTCTCAGCCTGAATGCCTCCGTTGCAAGACGCTCTGGTGCAACATATAGAAACTTCATATCTCCATATACGCAATTGTCTAACGCAATGTCGATCTGCGTGTACGACATTCCGGAGTGTATGGCAGTTGCAGGTATTCCCATCTTACGCAGACGGTCGACCTGGTCTTTCATCAAGGCGATGAGAGGTGTGATTACAATGCAAAGCCCCTCTCGAATCATCGTCGGGACTTGATAGGTGAGTGATTTGCCACCTCCTGTAGGCATTAGTGCCAATGTGTCGCATCCGGCTATTACCGAACCTATAATAGCATCCTGGCCGGGGCGGAAATCGTTATATCCCCAGTATTTAGCCAGCACTTCGTGTAGCCTTTGTCCTGTATTTTGGTCGACATTCATCACAACTGCAAAAATACTAAAAAAGAGTGGGATTTGATATTTTTTCGCTATATTTGTGGCTGAGAAAATGTGCAAATGCGCTATGAGAATTAAAAGTGGATATAGAGTCCGAGAGATAGCAGGCGAAAATGTGGTGATAATGTCGGGTCAAGCAGGAGTTGATATGGCACGAGTTATTACATTGAATGATAGTTCGTTATTGCTATGGAATAATCTTATGAGTTTGGATTTTACAGCCTCTGATGTTGAGCGCATTTTGCTGGAAAACTATGAAGTGGAAAAGTGTGTTGCCGCTGCGGATGCCCAAAAGTGGGTGGATAAAATGCAACAGGCAGGCCTTATTGAGTAGTTTTTAATTTTAAGGTGGTATGGCAAACAAGATTTTTAAATTAGTAGCTGCAAGTTTTACATTGCTCCTCTATCTTTCGGCGATGGTGGCTAGCGATGTTGTGGCTTTGACGTGCCATTGTTTGGTCTACCATCAGGAAGGTTGTCAAATCGCTCATTCGCATTCTTCAGGTAAAATTTATCACCACCATCATACTGCGTGTGGAGAGCATAGCGAATGTGGTGATTGCACCGATTGTGATAGTCATGACGAGTATAACCGTGATTTTTGCAAAATTTCGTTGCAGGGAAGCAATTGCGGATGTGACCACAATCACTCTACCGAAGTAGAACTTTACACCCAGCCACGTATTGGTGACGATGACGAGTTGTTGCGTTATGCAATGGCGGTGGTTGCCGTAACCAATATGGATCCCTCTGCAGGACGGTGTGAACTTCAGGTTAACTCATTTAGCTACGGGGTGTATCTATTGCCCCCGTTGTCGGCTGCTTATTTGAGCAGCTCTTCTCTACGTGCTCCGCCTGTATTAGTATAATTATCAGAAGGATTAAGCCAAAGGCTATTCCTGAATTTTAGTTATATTAATATGTGGTAAAAGTATGAAAATCAAGAATATTTTATTTTGTTTGATGGCCTCTGTATTGTGCGTGAATGCGTGGGGTCAGAATGTTACGGGTACGGTTGTCGATGCCGAGACTGGTGAGGTGCTTGTCGGTGCTGTTGTCTTTTGGGATAAGACTACGGTCGGAGCAACTTGTAATGTCGATGGTAAGTATGCGGTGTATCGTGTGAAGGGTTACGATAAACTTGTGGCAAGTTATGTAGGATATGCCAACGATACGATAAATGTTGAGTCGGGTGTTTCAAAGGTGGATTTCAAACTCAAAGCTGATACTCGTATCGAGGAGGTTGTTGTCGATGGTAACTTGGGAAACTATATCAATCATGAGAGTGTATTGAAGGGTGAGACTATCTCGTTTGCCGGATTGTGTAAAATGGCCTGCTGTAATTTGGCCGAGAGTTTCGAAAACTCAGCTTCGGTTACGGTAGGATATAGTGATGCTATTTCGGGAGCCCGCCAAATTAAGATGTTGGGCTTGACTGGTACATATACGCAAATTTTGGATGAGAATCGTCCAATAATGCGAGGTCTGGGTGCGCCGTATGGCTTGAATTATACTCCAGGTATGTGGCTCAATTCAATTCAAGTGTCGAAGGGTGTTACTTCAGTGACTGCTGGTCATGAGGCTATTACTGGTCAAATCAATTTGGAGCATCGCAAGCCCACTGACGAGGAACGTCTATTCCTTAATTTCTATTTTGATAGCGAACTCAAGCCCGAGTTCAATATTTCATCGGCAATACCTTTGACTGAGGATAAGCGTCTATCTACCGTAATTTTGGCGCACGGTTCGATGGATACTCAGTCGCACGATATGAATCACGATGGATTCCGAGATTTGCCCGAGGCCAATCAGATTAATATCGCCAATAAGTGGTTGTACCAGACTAATAACGGTGCGCAAATTCGTTGGGGATGGAAGTTTGTTGATGAAAATCGTTTGGGAGGTCAGAAGGAGTATAAAAAATCTCGCTACGAAGAGATGACAGAGAGTCTATCGGTGTATGGTTCACATATGGATAATACAGGTGTGAATGCATATTTTAAACTGGGTATGCCGGTGGGGGCTGCAATCTATGACGAGGAGTCGGAAGAGGAGTTGCGCTCAAATATTGCTTTTGTAGCCGATTACAACTACTTCAAGGAGGATGCATATTTTGGTTTGAACAACTATGATGCACACGATGGAGCTTGGTGGGCGAATCTTATGTATGCGCACTACTTTAATAATCGTTCTTCGATGATTTTTGGAGCATCGGTTTCGGTGACTAATAGCAAAGAGGATATTCTGAATCGTGTAGTTCTCAATAAGGGCAATGGTGCTGTTGATATGTGGTCAAATGCAACGCTTAATAAAATGCGCTACTTTGAGCCGGGTGTATATGCTGAGTATACCTATGCCTTGCCCGAGAAGTTCTCGTTGGTCGTAGGCTTGCGTGGCGATTGGATGGGTGCCAAGAATCGTGCTGAGATGCCTACGGTTGATGGCCAGGGTGCTGCATATTACAAGCCAAAGGAGTATTTCGCTTTGACACCCCGTTCGCATATCAAATGGAATATCACGCCTTCGACTGTCTTGCGTGCTTCGGCAGGTTTGGGTTATCGTCGAGCAAGTATCTTTACCGATAATATCTGGATGTTGGCTACAGGTCGTACGATTTTGGTCGATGATTTGAACGATGATATAGAGATGGCACTTACGGCTGGTGGTAGTCTTACTCAAGATATCCCATTGGGTGGCTATTCGGATGCTACATTGAGCTTCGATTATTTCCGTACGCAACTGTATAATACCGTTCTTGCAGATCAGGAATTGGCTGGAAGCGATATACGTATATATAACACCGATAATCGCTCATTTACCGATACATATCAGGTCGACTTCCAGTGGACTGCATTGCGCGGATTCGATATATTTGCTACGTTCCGCTACACAAATAGCCTTATTACATTGATGCGTGATGGTGTGGGTTATGAGGTTGAGCGACCACTTACAAGTCGTTTTAAGACTCTTATTAATTTGCAGTATGCTACACCATACCGCCGTTGGGTGTTTGATGTGACTGCTCAGTTGAATGGTCCTGTTCGTCGTCCCTCTTTGGACGGAGATTTGAGCCGCGAGGAGCTCTCGCCATCATACCCGATGTTCTATGCTCAGGTGAGTCGTAAGATTCGTAATTGGGAGGTATATGTAGGTTGCGAGAATATTGGCGATTATATGCAGGATGACCCCATTTTGAACGCGGCTGATCCATTCTCTCCTGCATTCAACTCGTCTAGTGTGTGGGGTCCGCTTATGGGTCGTAAGTTCTATATCGGAGCTAGATTTAACCTCTATTAATCCTTAGATAGTTTTTGTAATGACAAAAACAGAACGGTTAAACAAATAGAAAATATTAATAATTAACCAAATGAATAATGTTATGAAAAAGATTTTAATGTTGTGCCTTTTGGCCGTGATGAGTTTTGGTGTTGCTGACGCAGTAGCACAGAAGAAGAGCGATGCTGCAGTGAAGACAACTGTATTTATGACCGATGTTGATTGCGAGGGTTGTGCTAAGAAGATTACAAATTCATTGCCTTATGCTAAGGGTGTGAAGGATGTAAAGGTTGATGTTAAGACCAAGAAGGTGACTGTTACATACGACGCAACAAAGACCAGTGATGCTGCTCTAATTAAGGCTTTGGCAAAGGTGAAAATCAAGGCTGAGGTTAGCAAGAAATAATCTTCTCGCATCGAAATTTTAACCATTATAGGTGCTTAGAGCGATAGCGATAATTCACTCTGAGCACCTCTCTTAAATTTTATCTTATGAAGAGAATTCTACACTTTATGCCACTCCTCGTGGTGATGTTGTTGGTGGGTTGCTCGCAACCGCGCCAAATGCGTATCATGAGCTATAATATCCACATCTGTAAGGGTATGGATAAGGCTCTTGATGTTGAGCGTACGGCCGAAGTTATCAAACGTGTGAATCCCGATTTTGTCGGTTTGCAGGAGGTTGATAGCGTAGCCAAGCGAAGCGATTTTGTTGACCAAGCCAAAGAGTTGGGCCGCCTGACAGGTATGTACTACTTCTTCGCACCTGCCAAAGAGCATAAAAATGGCGGCTTATATGGTGTGGCGGCATTGGTTAAGCAGAAACCAAAGTCGTTTAAGTATATCCCGTTACCCGGAGAGGAGGAGGTGCGCACATTCCTTATTTTGGAGTACGGCGATTATCTGTTGTGCAATACTCACTTCTCGCTTCGCTCACCCTCGCGTAAGGAGTCAATCGAGATAATCAAGAAAGCTATGGCCGAGTATGGTAAACCAGCCATTTTGACTGGTGATTTCAATATGTTGCCCACATCGGAGGAGACTCAGCAGATGCTCTCGGATTGGCAGGTATTGTCCGATACCACAAAGTTCACCTTCCCATCGAAGGGTCCACGTCGCACAATCGACTATATCTGGGGTTTGAAAGGTAGCAAGTACGAGGTTATAAAATACGAGGTGCTTGATGAGCCTATCACATCGGATCACCAACCCTTGTATGCCGATATTAAGTTCTAATTTTGGAAGTATCCCAAAACGAGAATAGCTATTTATAATATGGTAGATATAGACCCTTGGAGACTATTTCCGAGGGTCTATTTTGTCAAAGAATGCCAATATCTTTGGCGATGCGTATTTGTCGAATATGAAAAGTAGGGGAGCCGAGATAAATATCATAGTCCACAATTTCAACTGATATACATTTTCGGGTGTGAATATTTTGGTCCAACCCATACTGAGGTATATCCTGTAAGCCAAATAGACCATCAAGCAGACAAAAACAATGAACATTGTGGCTAAACCTACGCCTATCCACATCTCGCGGTTGTATTCCCGTTGGCGAATTTGCGCCATCAACCGAGCCTTGAAATCGGGCGAGAGGCTCTCTTTGTTCATACGACCAAGAGCCTGCTGTATCATTTTGTTTTGTTGGTTGTTTCGCTCCATATTATCCATAGTTTTCACTTTTAATCATCTGGTATAGTTTTCGGCGTATTCTGTGTAGCTTCACCTTTACGTTGCCTAAACTTTGGTCGGTAATCTCGGCGCACTTTTGCAGCGATAAGTTATTGTAATATACCATCGTAATTAATGCCCTCTCCTCGCTTGGCAGGGCCTCGATGGCTCGAATCAATCTCTCTATCTTGTCGTTGCTACTCTCGCTCTGCTCAAAGGCATCTAACTCCTCGTCGCTAATCTTCATCAAACGGCTCTCGTCTAATTCCAACTGAACAATTCTTCGGCCTCTGGTTTGAGATATGGCCTTATTGTAGGCTATGCGGTAGAGCCAAGTCGAGAAGGTGGATTGTTGTTTGAATTTGTGTAGGTTGGAGTATGCTTTCAGGAATACGTCCTGCGTCAGCTCCTCGGCCTCCTCACAGCTCCCCACTATGCGCACTATAAGAGCAAATACCGCATTCTCGTGGAGCTGTACAAGCTCCGCATAACGTTCGGTTGCTCCATTTAGGATTTGGCGTATTAGTGAGTTTTCAATCTGTTCCATCTTATCCTTTAGACGCAAATTTACTATAAAGGTTACAATTTTTTTCAATTTTTTCTTTCCAATCCCATATAGATAGCTGTGCGAAAAATTTTTTCACTCAAATGTGTAACCTTTTATCGGCTTTTGCGTCTAAACAAACGAGAAGCAATCGTGGAGACTCTGGCTTAGCCGTTTGAGCGACCTTTTGCCTCAAAGCTTTGTACAAAGAGAATAACAGATTATAAACCCTTTAAAACTTTATATTATGCATTTCAATGACTCGATGATGATGTTTATTTTAGTACTATTGGGCTTTGCGGCTGTCGTGCTATTAGCTTATAAGATCATTTTCTACCTATTGCAACGTCGTGAACGCCAGCAGGTAATGGAGAAGCTTAATGCCGAGCAGACGTTAGAATATTTGGCGGTGGATAGTAACCGCGATAAGGATTCTAAAATCTCAATCCCGCCAGCGTGGGTTTTGCGTTTGGGCTTGGTCGGAGTATTGGTGGCAAGTGTCCTGATTTATGCTTACAGTCAGGCTCAGAATGGTAAGCCTATGGACGAAACGTTTGCTATTGTTTTGTCGATTGCTGCCGCAGCTGTGGGATTTGTGGTCTCGTTCTTTGTTGAGTATTGGTTGGCTAATCGCCACAAGAGCGAGTTTAGTAATACAGCACCTATCAATAAATATACTTTGATGCGATGGACTTTAGCTACTTTGGGTGTAGGTTTTGGTATAGCAGATAATGCTTATCAACATAGATTTTTACCTGTTTTGGGAGGTATGGTGTTGTGGGGTGCAATAGGCTTGGCGATAGGTCTTTGGGTGGAGCATTATTTCACTAAAGGCAAGTCTGATAATCGTAACATAAATATGACAAGCCTTTTGGTTAAAGTGGCGTTTACTCTACTTGGAGTTGGTATAGGTATAATAGGTGGAGCGTTATTGTTGAGTACTCTTCCAGGCGATTTCCTCTATGGAGAGTCCATTGCTTCTTGTGTAGTGCTTATCTTTGGAATTATAGGTTTCTTTACGGGATTATACGTTGATAAAAAGATAAACAGAAAAAAGGAGTAGTTTACATTTTCAATCAACTATTTATAGAAGCACGAAGTGCAGGACAAAACGCCTGCACTTCGTCTCTTTTTTATTTACTCCATTGGAAATACCCTTACATCGGTCACTCCCTCCAATTCGTGGCAAAGACGCTCGATGTCGGTTTCCTCTTCCACTTCGCCGTAATGGTAGGGGTAGAAGATGCGGGGTTTGATGGTCTTGACAACCTCGATGGCTTGGTCAACAGTCATTGTATAAGGTTGATTGACGGGCAAAAATGCAATGTCGATATCCTTCAATGCGAGCATTTCGGGTGTAGGCTCACCGTCGCCTGCAATGTAGATTCTAAGACCCTGAATAAGCTCCACAACATAGCCGTTATCCTCTCTTGCTTTGGGGTGAAAATCGGTGTGACCCTCCGATGTGTTATATGCAGGAACAGCCTCGATGACAATATCTTTACCCACCTGAGCCTTCATTCCGGGTGTCATTACAACCGCCTCTCCATCAAATGCTTCGGCCGAAGTCTTATCGCAAATTATAGTGCTTTGGCGAGTTGTGATATCATCAATTGCCGCGCGGTCCAAATGGTCGTAGTGGTGGTGAGTTACAAGCACCACATCAGCTTTGGGTAACTGACTATATTTAGCATACCCAGATACAGGGTCAACATAAAAACGCAATCCTGCGGTCTCGAATGCGAATGCTGCGTGTTTGAAGAAGGTGAACTTCACCTGCTCCTCGTCGCCATATGTGACGATATCGGTGGGGTAGTCAATCTGACTTGTTTTACCCTTGCCAAATATTGAAAAAATCGACATTTCGTTAGTGTTTTACAGTTTATAATAATCTTAAATCTTCCTTTTGTTTCCCTTGAAAATGTGGGTGTTGAGCTGTTTCCGTAAATGTCCTTTTTGTGCAGTTTGTCCTCGCAGCTCCATTCTACAAAGATAGTCAACAATTTGAGTTTTTCAAATCTTTGGCCACTGATATTGCTATCGTTGAAAACATTTTGAAAAAATGGGTCAAAAATTTTGGGTCACTCGCTAAAAATGAGTAAATTTGCAGGATAGAATATTTTTAATTAAAATACGAGTTATGTTTACTATTCTGTACTATATTTTTACACTTCTTCAAGTGACGTTTTGGTTTATCGTGTCGATTATCGTATTGGCCGTAACCTATCCTTTCGATAAGAGTCGTCGCTGGGTGCATTGGTGCTCGGAGCAGATTTGTAGGTTGCTCTTTAATACTCCGTTTGGCTTGAAGCGTACAATCGAGGGGGTAGAGAATATCGAGAAGGGTAAATCTTATGTGATGGTTTTGAACCACAATTCAGGCGTAGATATTTTTGCTGCCTATAAGATTCCCCTCAATTTCCGTTGGGTGTCGAAACGTGAGGTATTCCGTGTTCCCTTTATGGGCCCGTTGCTCACAATTCACGGCGATATCCCCATCGAGCGTGGAAATCCAACCGAGGCTATGGCGAAGGTGCTGAATTTGGGTAAGCTTTGGCTTGGTCGAGGTGCGAGTGTCGCAATCTTCCCTGAGGGTACACGCTCAAAGACGGGCGAGATTAATCGTTTCAAGATGGGGGCATTCAATTTGGCCAAAGAGGCAAATGTTGAGATTCTCCCCATTGTGATGAGCGGCACAAATAAAGTCTTCCGCAAAGGTTGGTTGGTAAATTGGAAAAATCAGGTTGCAATCCGCGTGTTGAAGCCAATCCCTGCCGAGGAGGTTGCAGCAACCGATGTTAAGGAGATGGCTCAAAAGGTGCGTGAGCAGATGGTCGCAGAGTTGGCCGATTTACGAGCAAAAGTAGCAGCTAAGAAAAAGTAGTGCACTATGTCGGATTTTGACATAACAGGAAGATAAATTTGTGACTGAGTTTCAGACAAGCAGAGCTTTATGGCAAATAATATAAAAAACAACAATACTGCTCCAGTGGAGTACAATGACGATTCAATCAAGACGCTTTCGCCTCGTGAGCATTTGCGCTTGCGTCCGGGAATGTACATCGGAAAGTTGGGCGATGGCTCACAGGCCGACGATGGAATCTATGTACTTATCAAGGAGACGGTAGATAACTCGATTGATGAGTTTATTATGGGGGCGGGTGACCGTATTGAGATTACGATCGAGGATAATGTGGTTACCGTTCGCGACTATGGTCGCGGTATCCCTTTGAAGTCGTTGTCGGCAGCCGTTAGTCAGATGAATACCGGTGGTAAGTATGAGGGCGAGGCGTTCAAGAAGACCGTAGGATTGAACGGTGTGGGCGTTAAGGCTGTAAATATGCTTTCGAGCGAATTCACAGCCCGCTCGGTGCGCGATGGCGAGGCGCATACCGTAAGCTTTGCTCAGGGTTTGGAACTTTCTGACCGATGGGAGAGTGGAGTAGAGGAGCGTAACGGTACGATGATTCAATTCCGTGTCGATGAAACTATCTTTGGCGAGTATAGCTATAATCTGGACTATGTCGAGCAGATGGTGCGTAACTATACCTACCTGAATCTCGGCTTAAAGATAATTCTCAATGGCAAAGAGTATGTTTCGAAGAACGGATTGCTCGATTTGGTAAACGATAACCTTTCGGAGGAACCGCTCTATCCGCCTATCTATTTGTCGGGCGACGATATCGATGTAGTTATCACTCACGGTACGGGATATGGCGAGAGTTATTACTCGTTTGTCAATGGTCAATATACTCCGCAGGGAGGAACACATCAAGCGGCTTTCCGTGCTTCGGTGGCAAAGGTTGTTAAGGAGTTCTTCAAGAAGGATTACGACCCATCTGATGTGCGTACGTCCATCATCGCTGCCGTATCGGTGCGAATGAACGACCCTGTTTTTGAGTCGCAGACCAAAATTAAGCTCGGCTCAAAAGAGATTGCTCCGGGTGTCTCGATGCAACAGTTTGTGGGTGATTTCTTGTCGGTAAATCTCGATAATTATCTGCATAAGCATCTTGAAACTGCGCAGGTGATGCAGAAGAAGATTACCGAAAATGAAAAGGCTCGTAAGGCTATTTCGGGTATTCAGAAAAAGGCTCGCGAGACGGCAAAGAAGGTAGCGGTGAATAATCGCAAGTTGCGAGATTGTAAAGTCCATCTTACCGATAGTAAGAATGATCTTGCTGAGAAGACGATGATTTTTATTACGGAGGGTTTGTCGGCAATGGGGCCGATTACAATGAGCCGAGATGCGATGACTCAGGCTGTATTCTGTCTTCGAGGTAAACCGCTCAACTGCTATGGACTCACCAAGAAAGTTGTCTACGAAAACGAAGAGTTTAATTTGTTGCAGTCGGCACTCAATATCGAGGATGGATTGGAGAATCTGCGATTCAATAAGGTGATTATCGCAACCGATGCCGATGTGGATGGTATGCATATCCGATTGCTTATGACTAGCTTCTTTGTGCAGTTCTTCCCTGAGCTAATTCGTGCGGGGCATCTCTATATCTTGCAGACTCCATTGTTCCGCGTGAGAAATAAGAAAGAGAACTTTTATTGTTACTCGGAGGAGGAGCGACAACGAGCAATCAAGAAGTGTGGCGCCTCGGCCGAGATTACCCGATTCAAAGGTCTTGGTGAGATATCTCCTGATGAGTTTAAGGATCTTATTGGCGAGAATATGCGTCTTGATAAAGTGCGTCTTACCAAAGATGACCCAATTAGCGATATGTTGGAGTTCTATATGGGTAAAAACACCTTCGAGCGTCAAGGTTTCATTATCGATAACTTACGTATTGAGGAGGATATCGTGGATGAGGCAATTGCTTAATGTGTTGCAAAAGAATAAAAGACTAACCTGAAATAATAAGTGAAAAATCTACCATAGATGGCAGAGGAAAAAGATATAATAGAGGAGATTGAGGCCGTGCAGGAGCCGATGGCTGACGAGGATGTTGTTGCAACTTCCGATACAGCTATTCAAGGTAAATATTCGCGCCTTTTTAGCGATTCGGGTAATATGCGTAAACTTACGGGTATGTACCAAAATTGGTTTTTGGATTACGCCTCGTATGTTATTTTGGAGCGTGCAGTGCCACATGCTGAAGATGGTCTGAAACCCGTGCAACGCCGTATTCTGCACGCAATGAAGTGCTGCGATGATGGCCGCTATAATAAAGTTGCCAATATCGTCGGTCAAGCAATGCAGTATCACCCCCACGGTGATGCTTCAATCAAAGATGCATTGGTGCAATTGGGCCAAAAGGATTTGCTTATCGATTGTCAGGGTAACTGGGGTAATATCCTTACGGGAGACGAGGCTGCTGCAGCCCGATATATCGAGGCTCGCTTGTCGAAGTTTGCATTGGATGTGGTGTTTAATAAAAAGACCACCGAGTGGATGCGCTCTTACGATGGCCGTAATGAAGAGCCTGTAACCTTGCCTATCAAGTTCCCTCTTTTGTTGGCACAAGGAACCGAGGGTATTGCGGTTGGTTTGGCATCGAAGATTCTGCCACATAACTTCAATGAACTTATTTCGGCTTGTATCTCACATTTGAAAGGCGAGGATTTCCAGCTTTTGCCGGACTTCCCGACAGGTGGTTTGATGGATGCCAGTCGATATAACGATGGCCTGCGTGGAGGAGCAGTGAAGGTCCGAGCCAGAATTTCCAAGGTAGATAAGCGTACATTGGTTATTACCGAGATTCCTTTCTCAACAACTTCGGAATCTATAAAAGATTCTATCCTTAAAGCTATCGAGAAGGGTAAGATTAAGGTTAAAAAGGTTGATGATCTGACTGCCGATAAGGTTGAGATTGTTGTTCACGTTGCCAATGACGAATCAAGTGACAAGACTATCGATGCACTTTATGCATTTACCTCATGCGAGGTGTCAATTTCGCCTAATGCTTGTGTGATTATGGACGACAAACCCTGTTTTATGGGCGTTAAGGATATTCTTCGTCGTTCGGCCGATCATACCCGCTCGTTGTTGGGCCGAGAGTTGGAGATTCGTATGCACGAATTGCAGGAGGCTTGGCACGCAGCATCGTTGGAGCGAATCTTTATTGAGAACAAGTTGTATCAGTTAATCGAGGGTTGTCGTACTCGCGAGGCTGCATACGAGGCTGTAGATAAGGGCTTGGAGCCATTTAAGAAAAAGTTGCGCAGAGAGGTTACAATTGAAGATGTACAACGATTGACCGAGTTGAAGTTTATTCGTATTTCACGATATGATTCCGATAAGGCCGATAACGAGATTAAGCGTATTGAGGAGGATATGAAATCAACTCAGTACGATTTGGATCACTTGACCGATTACGCAATTGCATACTACGAGCGTATTCGCGAAAAGTATGGTAAGGGTCGTGAGCGTCGTACCGAGATTCGCGAGTTTGATACCATCGAGGCAACCAAGGTGGCTGTGACTAATGCCAAATTGTATGTCGACCGTACCGAGGGATTCTACGGTATCGGTAAGGGTATGAAAGATGCTGAGTTTGTCTGCGATTGTAGCGATATCGACGATGTGATAGTCATCTTGAAGGATGGCCGATATAGAATTACCAAGGTCGACGATAAAGCCTTCTTTGATAAGAATATCTACTACATCGGAGTCTTTAAACGTAACGATGAGCGTACGATCTACAATGTCCTCTATCGTGATGGCCGAGGTGGCGCAATTATGATGAAGCGTTGTGCAATTAAGAGCATCACGCGTGATAAGGAGTACGATTTAACTAAGGGGACTCCGCGAAGCGAGATACTCTATATGTCGGTTAATCCCAATGGAGAGGCAGAGGTGTTGAAGATATATTTCCGTCCTCGTCCTCGTTTGAAGAAGGTGATTGTCGATTTGGATTTCTCGACAGTCGCAATCAAGGGTCGCCAGAGCCAGGGTAATTTATTCTCACGATATAGTATCCATAAGATTGTTCTCAAAGAGAAGGGA
This sequence comes from Rikenellaceae bacterium, assembly GCA_015060165.1. Lineage (GTDB taxonomy): Bacteria > Bacteroidota > Bacteroidia > Bacteroidales > Rikenellaceae > Alistipes. The sequence continues at coordinate 11,561 of SUZC01000008.1, read as the reverse complement.
ACTTCGACATTGGGTGGCCAGAATATCTGGTACGATGAAGATGTACGTCGATTGAATACCGATGGTCGTGGAGTATTGCTTGGCGAGTTTAAGGGTGAGGATAAATTGGTTGTATGGACCTCGAAATATAAGTATTACATTACGGGATTCAATGTTGACCAACACTTCCCCGATGAGACTGTACGTGTGGAACGATATGTTGCGGGACGTGTGTATAGCCTTTGTTATTTCGATAAAGAGCAGAACTACTTCTACATGAAGCGTTTCCAACTGGAGCCTACCGAGAAGATGCTCTCGTTCCTTGAAGATGAGAATACGATGGAATTTGTTACTCTGACCGATAAACTTGGAGCTACACTCGTTGTCTCTTATAAGGGAGCGCAAGCTTCGCGTCCGGCCGATGAAGTCGATGTTGATTCGTTTGTTGGTGTTAAGAGCCATCGAGCTAAAGGTAAGCGAATTACTACTTATGATGTTGCATCGCTTAACTTTGTGGAACCTGAGAATCCTCCTGTCGAGGAGCAAGAGCCCATTGATGAAGATTCGGATATGGCACAAGATACCGACGCGGGTGTGGATATTGGTAGTGCTATGGAACTGACTGCTACGGTTGACGTGGAGCGAGATGCTGCAGTGGTGGAGTCGGTATCGATTGGTGCTGAGGAGGAACCTGCGGTCGTGATTGACCCGGAACAACTTAACCTATTTTAAGGTGGTGTACTGATAAATGCTTGGAATCGTATGGGTATAAAACTATTCTTGGTGGGTTATATGGGCTGTGGTAAGAGCTCTCTCGGTCGTAAGTTGGCAAAGGTGACAGGATTCGAGTTCGTTGATATGGATTCGGTTATCGAGCATCGTGAGGGAGCAACCATTAGCGATATATTCAATTATGCTGGGGAGGAGTATTTCCGTCGTGCCGAGCGAGCCCTGATTGAGGAGTTGGCAACCTCTGAGCAGAATACTATTATCTCGACGGGTGGGGGTGCTCCTACGTGGAAGGATAATATGGATTTTATGAATAGTGCTGGCGAGTGTATATATCTGCGTCGTACAGCTGAGCAGATTGCTTCACGCCTTAGTCCTCACGGTAGGCAGAAACGTCCAAAGCTAAGAGGCCTTAACGATGAGGAATTAGTGGCTTTTATGACTAAGAATATGGCCGAGCGAGAGCCTTATTATTCGAAAGCTGGGCGTATTGTTGAGTGTGCCGAGCGTAGCGATGAACAGATTATAGAGATTATTTTATCATATATAAAAGACTATGAATAATAACCCGATAGGTGTATATGATTCTGGATTTGGCGGTTTGTCGGTGTGGCGGGAGTTGTATCGAGCATTACCTGAGGAGTCTATTGTCTATTTGGGTGATGGTAAGAATTGTCCTTATGGGTCGTTGCCGGCCGAGCAGATAAGAGCATTGGCGACAGATTCTGTGCGGGAGCTTCTTCAGAGGGGTTGCAAGATGATAGTTGTGGCTTGTAATACAGCTACCGCTGCAGCTATCGAGTATTTGAGAGCGACTTTTGCTGATGTGCCTATTGTTGGTCTTGAGCCTGCTGTGAAGCCGGCTTGTAAAAATACCCGTACGGGAGTGGTTGGCGTTATCGCTACGGAGCGCAGTTTGAAGAGCGAAAAATTTCTTGCGACTCTTGCTAAGTATGGACAAGGGGTAAATGTGATAAAGTCCGTAGGCAAAGGTTTTGTCGAGGCTGTAGAGGCTAACGAGGAGTACTCTCCCCAGACAGAACAGGTGGTAAGAGCTGTGGTAGAACCAATAATTAATAAAGGAGCAGATGTGTTGGTCTTGGGTTGCACACATTATCCTTTCCTGCGCGATGTGATTGCAAAAGTAATTGGAGATCGCAATGTGGAGATTATCGATTCTGGTGAAGCTGTCGAGAAACGAGTTGAGTCGCTCCTTGATGAATATGATTTGAGGGCCGAGTCGGGGCATAAGGCAGAGTATGAATTTGTGAGTTTCGCTGCGGATGATTATGCAGAAAGACTTCGCAGAAAGGCCTTTTCAAAATAGATTTTACAGATAATATAGCGTATTCATATTATCTAAATATATCAACTATTACAATAAGGAGAGCGAAGGTAACGCTGTCTCCGTTATAAAATTTGAAGAGTATAGATTATGGCACAAAGTGTTAAGAAAAAGAATAGTAAAGCTCGTCAGGCTGAGCCGGCGGTAACATCGACCCCGACCCCGTCGAATGACAATCTATTGTGGATGATGGGCTTCGTTATGTTGGTTGTGGGTGTTATATCGTTCTTCTCGGTATGTTCACATTTTTTGCATTGGTCATCAGATTTGTCGGCTCTGCGTAATGATGAGGAGTTGACTGGTGAGGTGATACCTTTCGAAAATGTGTGTAGCCGTCTGGGAGCGATGATTGCCTATTGGATGGTGGATTGTAGCTTTGGAGTTTTTGGCGTTATAATCCCGATTGTGATTACAGTCCTTGGTTGGCGTATCTTCCGCAAAAAGGCTCTACATCTCAACCATTTCGCATTGAGTGCAGCTTTGTTGCTTGTGATGGGATCTCTTACGCTTGGTTTTGTGGGAATGCAATTCTCTGTTCCTTATGATATCGGTGGTCGTTTGGGTCATGCTTGTGCACAGGATTTGTCGCAAATTATCGGTGTGTTCGGAATGATTGTTACACTTGTGGCAGGATGGGTCTTGACGGGAGTATTTATCAATCGCAATTTTATTCACATTGTCAATGGTTTTAGCGATACTATGGTACAGCAGAGCGAACGTATTGCAACGGTCGTTAAAGATAGCGTCGTTAAAAATAGAAAGACCGATACTTTACAAGAAGACGTCGAGGAAAGTGATGATCCAGAGGATAACGAGGAGCTGACGGAAGAGCCGATTAAGCCCCAGGTGCCTTTGACTCCAGCTCGTACTCTGAATGAGCAATTTTCGCAGGCAAAGCAATCACCATCATATCAGGTAGACCAATCAGTGGCTATGGGGCAAACTAATACTGCTACTATTGCATCGCAGGGTGGTGCACAGGCTTCGATTGTTGTGCCATCTCAGCGCACTCCGATTTCTCGTCCTACGGAACTTGTTGTTCCAGAGGAGGATGAGTTCTATGTGGAGAGCAATGAGTCGAATCCTGAGCCGGAGGTTGCAAAAGAACCTATTATGCAGGAGCCGCAATTCGACGAAGATGGATTTATGGTAATTCCTAATGGCGGAGCTGTGCCAAATAAAATCGATGTAGATGTGTTGTTGTCACGCAAGCCGCAACAAAATGTTATATCAGTTCAGCCGGGTGGAGCTGTTGCTGCGCCGGCGGAGGATAATTATGATGAAGATGGCTTTAAGGTCGTAGCTCGTGGAGCGGAGGTCGAGGAGGGTAGACTTCCGGCTGCGCAAAGCCGAGAATATGACTTCTCTACTCCCGATGTTAAAATGCCTCAATCGGGACAATCGCCTAAGCCTCAGGATGAAGAGGAAGATGGAATTATCGTTACTGTAAGGGAGAACAAACCTAAGCAGTTATCGGAGGAAGAGGTTGATTTTGAGTTATATGATCCGTTGCGTGATTTGGAGAGCTATAAAAAGCCCTATGTTTCGTTGCTCGAAGATTATAAGTCGCCCCATAAGGTGAGTGATGCTGAGATTTACGACAACAAGTGCCGTATTCAGGAGACTTTGAAATATTTTGGTATTCCGATTCTTGATATCAATGCTACTGTAGGTCCTACTGTTACACTCTATGAGATAGTGCAGGCACAGGGAGTAAAGATTTCGAAGATACAAGGCTTGGAGAAGGATATTGCGCAGAGCCTTAAATCTTTGGGAATTAGAATTATAGCTCCAATTCCAGGCCGAGGTACTATCGGAATCGAGGTGCCAAATCGTGATAAGCAGATAGTGTCGATGTATTCATCAATTTGCTCGGAGGAATTCCAATCGTCGAAGGCTGAGTTGCCAATTGTGATTGGTCGTACGATTCAGAACGAAAACTATACCTTCGATTTGGCTAAGATGCCGCACTTGTTGGTGGCTGGTGCTACTGGCCAGGGTAAATCTGTGGGTCTGAATGCTATTATCACATCGTTACTCTATCGTAAGCATCCGGCTGAGTTGAAGTTTGTGATGATCGACCCCAAAATGGTGGAGTTTTCAATCTACAATAAGTTGGAGCGCCATTTCTTAGCTAAGATGGAGTCGGAGGATGAAGCTATTATCACCGAGCCCAAGAAGGCTGTATATGCACTCAATTCGTTGGTTGAGGAGATGGGACGACGTTTGGAGCTGTGTAAGATGGCTACTGCTCGAAATATAGTGGAGTATAACCAAAAGTTTGTTTCACGAAAACTCAACCCCAAAAAGGGGCATAGATTCTTGCCATATATAGTTGTTATTGTCGATGAGTTTGCCGATTTGATTATGACAGCTAAGGAGGTTGAGGTGCCTGTTATGCGTTTGGCGCAAAAGGCCCGTGCGGTGGGTATTCACCTTATTATTGCTACACAGCGTCCTGATGTGAAGATTATCACAGGTGGTATCAAAGCCAACTTCCCTGCACGTATTGCTTTCCGCGTGATGCAGATGATTGACTCTCGTACAATTATCGACCAGCCTGGAGCAAACCAGCTTATTGGTCGAGGCGATATGTTGTTCTCGAATAATGGAGAGCTCACGCGTGTGCAGTGTGCTTTGGTCGAGACCCGCGAGGTGGAGCGATTGGTTGACTTTATCTCAAAACAGCAAGGCTATCCCGATGCATATCCGCTGCCTGATTTTGTGCCTGAGAGTGCTGATGGTTCAGGAATGGGAGCCTCTGATTCGGAGAGTAGTGCCCCTGTGAAGTATGATATGTTGTTTGGTGAAGTTGCGCGAGCAGCAGTTACCAATGGTATGATCTCGACATCGGCCATTCAGCGTAACTATGAAGTTGGATTCAATAGAGCAGGACGTATTATGTTGCAGCTTGAAAGAGCTGGAATCGTAGGGCCGCAAGTAGGCTCTAAACCACGCGAAATCAAATACTACGACTTGCCGTCGCTGGAGGCTAAGTTGCAGGATTTGGGAGTGTTCTAAATATTAAAGATATGAGCGGATATACTATTTTACGTGGTATATCCGTTTATTAATAAAAAGCAGAGTCGTGATGCGAAAGATGTTGATATTATTCTCAGCCTTGATGGTGGGCTTTTTCGCTTTGGCGGATGAGGGTGCACTGACTGCAATGCAGCGTGTAGCCCGATATGTTGAGTCGTTGGGCCGCTATCGCGTGGATTTTGCCTTGAAATCAGGCGATTTTTCGGCAAAAGGCTACTATTGCGTTGATGGCGATGCTTACTATATGAATCTTGGAAGTGCGGAGATATATAGCGATGGTAAGACTCGATATGAGGTTGACCACGATCGCAAAGAGGTGAATATCGATGTGGTCGATCTGTCGAGTCATAATATCTTGGATAATCCTACTCGATGTTTCGATTTTGTCGGTAGTGATTATAATGTAGAGAGTCGTGCCGTAGCTACCGAGAGGGTTGAGTTTAGTTTGACTTCACGTAAGAGAGAGACAGAAGGTATCATACGGGTTTTGGCTAATGTTAAAACCGGAGCTCCGCTTGCTTTGCAGTATGAACTTTACGATGAGGTTGTGATGGTAGACATCCTCTCAATTGGTAAGAGTAAGGAGCCTGTTAAACCATATAGAGCATCGAATTTCAGAGGTTACGAGATAATAGATTTCAGGTAGCGTAGCGGGCGAGAGTGTGGTAGTGCACGGAGAGTGTGTGCAAACGTGAGAGTGTGATAAGATTTGAATTGTCGAATGAAAAAATAGTTGTTTGAACGAGTTTTTCCTCGACAGGAGGTCGGGAAATAATTTTTTTGCGTTCAAATCGTCTAAAAATAGCCAAAAATCGGGTATTTACAGAGTCAATTACTTAAATGAGAGTAAAAAAGCTGTTATAAAATTGGTTATGTGCGAAAAAAACGCTACTTTTGCTTATTAAAATAAGTGCGAAACGATGGTCGTGTCGTCGTTAGGCCGCAACGGGTATTTAATTTTCTCTAAAAGGAGGTTTGCGATGTCGAGTTTGTGGTTTAAAGGAGGGCAAGGCCTGGGTTAGCTAATTTTGTAAATGAAAGAAACAATGTTGACTGAAGAAGAAAAGAATACCTCTTTGACTGGTAAAATTATTCCTATCAAAATCGAGGAGCAGATGAAGTCAGCCTATATCGATTACTCGATGTCGGTTATCGTGTCGCGTGCGTTGCCTGATGTGCGTGATGGATTGAAGCCCGTACATCGCCGTATTTTGTACGATATGAGTGCTGAGCTTAATCTCTATTCTGACAAACCTACTCGTAAGTCTGCCCGTATCGTGGGAGACGTGCTCGGTAAGTTCCACCCCCATGGTGATAGCTCGGTGTATGAGGCTATGGTTCGTATGGCTCAGGATTGGGCTATGCGTTATCCGCTCGTAGAGGGCCAGGGTAACTTCGGATCTATGGATGGTGACTCGGCTGCTGCAATGCGTTATACCGAGGCTCGTATGCAGAAGATTACCGATGAGGTAATGGCAGATATTGACAAGGATACAATCGATTGGACTACCAACTTCGATGATACCATCAAAGAGCCAACGGTATTGCCTACTAAAATTCCTTTGCTGTTGGTAAATGGAGCAAGTGGTATTGCTGTAGGTATGGCAACAAATATGGCTCCTCATAATTTGGGTGAGGTTGTTGATGCTTGTTGTGCTTATGTGGATAATCCCGATTGCGATTGCGAGGAGTTGTTGCAGTATGTGAAGGGCCCCGATTTCCCCACAGGTGCATTGATTTATGGCTATGAGGGCGTTAAGGAGGCTTTACTTACAGGCCGTGGTCGCGTGATGATGCGTGCCCGCACCGAAATTGAAACCTCTCCGACAGGCCATGAGACAATTGTCGTTACAGAAATTCCTTATATGGTCAATAAGGCCGAGATGATTAAGCGTATCGGCGAGTTGGTCAATGAGAAGAAGTTGGAGGGTATCTCGCATATCAACGATGAGAGTGACCGTCAGGGTACACGTATCGCTATTGAGGTTAAGCGTGATGCATCGGCAAATGTGGTGCTTAATACACTCTTCAAGAATACCCAGTTGCAGACATCGTTTGCCGTTAACAACATTGCGTTGGTTAATGGCCGCCCGATGCTCCTGAACTTGAAGGATTTGATCAAGCACTTTGTTGAGCATCGTCACGATGTTGTAGTACGTCGTACTCGCTTTGATTTGAAGAAGGCGCAGGAGCGTATGCATATTGTGCAGGGTCTTATCATTGCGCAGGATAATATTGACGAAGTTGTACATATTATCAGAAACTCTCGTAATAACGATTTGGCAAAGCAGGCTTTGCAGGAGCGTTTTGGTTTGAGCGAGGTTCAGGCTTCGGCAATTACCGAGATGCGTCTGCGTCAATTGACAGGCTTGGAGGTCGAGAAATTGGAGAATGAGCGTGCCGAGTTGGAACGTCAGATTAACTACTTCAACGATGTATTGGCAAGTGTGGAGATGCAGTTGCAAATCGTTAAGGATGAGCTTATCGAGGTGAAGAATACTTACGGCGATGAGCGTCGTACAGAGATTGTATATTCGTCGGAGGAGTTCAACCCAGAGGATTTCTATGCTGATGACGATATGGTAATCACCATCTCGCATATGGGTTACATCAAGCGTACTCCACTTGCTGAGTATCGCACTCAGAATCGTGGTGGTGTAGGCTCGAAGGGTAGTGCTACTCGTGATGAGGACTTCATCGAGCATATCTATGTTGCTTCGATGCACAATACAATGATGTTCTTCACGGAGAAGGGTCGTTGCTACTGGTTGAAGGTTTACCAGATTCCAGAGGGTACTCGTACATCGAAGGGTCGTGCAATCCAAAATATTATTCAGATTGACCCCGATGATAAGGTGCGTGCATATATCAACACAAAGAACCTTAACGATGAGGAGTATATCAACAACAACTTCATTGTGATGTGTACTCGCGAGGGTGTTATCAAGAAGACTAAGTTGGAGGCATACTCTCGTCCTCGTCAGAATGGTGTGAATGCAATCGTGATTCGCGAGGGTGACCAGCTTATCGAGGCCAAGATTACAAGCGGCGAGGCCGAAGTGATGATTGCGGCTCGTGGTGGTAAGGCTATCCGATTCAACGAAAGTACAGTTCGTCCTATTGGTCGTGTGGGTGCTGGTGTTCGCGGTATTGCACTTGATGAGGGTGACGAGGTCGTAGGTATGATTTGTATCGAGCCCGATGCTAAACGCGATGTGTTGGTATTGTCGGAGAATGGTTACGGAAAGCGTACCGATTTGGACGAGTACCGTATCACAAATCGTGGCGGTAAGGGTGTTAAGACCATCAATATCACAGAGAAGACTGGTGACTTGATTTCGATTCAGGCTGTGAACGACGATAACGACCTTATGATTATCAACCGTTCGGGTGTGACAATCCGTACCGAGGTGTCGCAGATTCGTTTGGCCGGCCGTGCAACACAGGGTGTGAGAATCATCAACTTGCGCGATGGTGATGCTATTGCATCGGTTATGGCAGTTCCTGCAAGCGACGAGGCCGAGGAGATTGAAAGTGTTGTAAACGAGGGTGCTGAAGTTGTGGCAGATGGTGCGGCTGTAGAGGATGTTGCTCCATTGACCGAGAATACAACAGATGCCGAGGGCGTTGCTGATACAGAATAAGAATTTTTAATTTAACAACTAATACAAAACGTTTTCATTAAAATTTAGGTTTATGAAAAGATTGATTTTTATGGTGATGGCTGTAATGGTTATGGCTGCGCCGGTAGCAAATGCACAAAACATTGATCGTGATGCTGAGATCGCGAAGTTGAAGAAGGCTGATGCTACATTGCAGGATGCCAAGAAGGCTGCTAAGTCGGCTACTTGGATCAATCACGGTAAGGTTTATTATGAGGCAGCAAACCTTCCAACTGCTGACCTTTACACAGGTGCTGATTACGAGCAGACTTATGTAAACATCGGTGATCCCGAGAGCAAGAAGGATGGTGTTGTTTTGGCAGGTGAGAAGTACACAGAGATGGTTTACCCTTGGTTTAAGCTCTATGTTACTAACGGTAAGATCGCTGCTTGGTCTCAGACAATGACTATCAAGAATGAGGATTTGGCTGCTGTAGCTTTGGCATCTTACACTAAGGCTGCCGAGATGGATCCTAAGGCTATCTCTCGTTTGAAGGACCCCATCAAGAAGTTGGAGGACTACTACTCAAAGGCTGGTAATGCATTTACTATGACAGGTGAGTATATTCAGGCTGCTTACAACTACACAATGGCTTACAAGGTTCAGGAGCACCCTGCTTACGAGGGCGACAAGAAGGCTGATTACCTCTACTATGCAGGTTACTTCTATGTAGCTGATGGTGCTAACAATCCTGAGTCATACGACAAGGCTATCGAGAACTTGAACAAGGCTATCGAGGCTGGCTTCGTAGATGAGAAGGGTGATATCTACTACTACTTGTTTATGAGCTACTACAACAACGCTAATGAGTCAGTTAAGATGGCTAATATGGACAAGTGCAAGAAGCTTTTGATGGATGGTTTGGCAAAGTTCCCTAACAACGACAACATCATTGAGGGTCTTATCAACGTTTACACTGCTGGTGCTGGTGATCCTAAGGAGTTGATCGACGTTGTTGACGGTGCATTGAAGCGCGATCCTAAGAACAAGGGTTTGTGGTATGGTCGTGGTCGTATTTTCTATAGCTTGAAGGATTACGATCAGAGCATCGAGTCATTCAAGAAGGTTGTTGAGTTGGATCCTAAGGATGCTCAGTCACTCTACTATGTGGGTTACTTCTATGTATTGAAGGCTGACGGTTTGAACAACGAGTTCAACCAGCGTGACTATAAGAGCAACGAGGAGTTCAAGGCTGATCAGGCTAAGATTACTGCCGTTTACAAGGAGGCTATTCCTTACTTGGAGAAGTCATACGAGGCTAATCCAAAGAACTTGAGCACTTTGGAGGTATTGAAGTCTTTGACATTCCGTCTCCGTGAGGAGGATGGTATTCAGGCTAAGTTCGACAAGTACAATAAGCTTTTCAACGAGGCTAAGAAATAATTTTCGTAGTTCCGAAAATGTAGAATCGGGGGCGATTGGTATCGCTCCCGATTTTTTTTGCCTATATGTGACATAGGGGTGTGGTGTTGGTCGAAATAGTGAGTGAGTTTGAAAAATGTATATGAAAATTAAATAATATTAAAGAAAAGTTTGATTTTATTTAGTTTGTGATTATATTTGTGAAAACAAATAGTGTGCTATGAATCAAAATAAGAAATTACCAAAGATTTGCCCGTCGTGTGATGGAGTGTTGCGCGTTCAGACAATGCATTGCGCAGGTTGCGGAACTAAAATTGAGGGAGATTTTGTGTTGCCCGAACTAATGAGACTATCGGAGGAGAATCAGCAATTTGTGCTTGATTTTGTGAGGTGCAGTGGCTCGTTGAAGGAGATGGCTCAAAAATTGGGTTTGAGTTATCCTACGGTGCGAAATAGACTTGATGAGGTGATATCGCAGTTGGAGTAGGGAGCGAGCAATCCTGTGGCGTGCGATATTTCGAGATAAAGTAAAATGAAATGATGTTTAATTAAAAACAGTGAAGATATGTGGAGTAAATTTGTTAATCCGTTTAAGTATTTGCCATTGCGCCAAGCTATTTGTTGGGGAATTGCTGCGCTGATTCTTACATCGATATTCTTTTGGCAGGTGGGGCTACGCCTGACCTCTATTACCCAGCTTAATTTGGCTGGTGATAGACTGTGGGCTGCTACGGCTCGTCAATTGATTGCGTGGTTGCTGTTTGCGGCCATATTGTATCTGGTAGGTGTGGTGGCATCGAAATCAAAGGTGCGTTTTGTAGATGTGGCAGCGTTTAACCTCTTTGCGCGAATTCCTATGGATTTGGGATTCTTGATGTTTGCTGTTCCGTCGGTACGAAGTGTTACGGCTCTTGCTTCGGAGGGAAATCTTAATGCGGTGATGCAGCACATCGATATTATGACTATCGTGGGGTTGGTTTCTGCGATTATGTCGGTGTGGTATTTCTATTGGTCATATAAGGCATTTGCAGAGGCTACAAACGTGAAAAACACCAAAGGTGTGGTGTTGTTTATCGTGTCATTTATTGTATGTTATATTGCGTCGGCATATGCGTTGTTGATTGTTTAGTCGCACACGGATTACTTGATATTAAATAGCTAAATATGAGAAGAGCCTGTCTAACAAGTCGCGGACAGGCTCTTTTTATTCGGGTAGCTATCTGAGCCCTTTTTCAAATATGCAATTCTCAGAGGGTTAAAAAACTTGTTAGACAGGTTCTTTGTCATATGGTATTGCGGAGAGCTTGCTATCGGCACATCTCTAAACAAAAAAACAACAGAACAATTGTTCTGCTGTTCTCATAGTCGGGATAACAGGATTCGAACCTGTGACCTCCAACTCCCGAAGCTGGCGCGCTAACCGGACTGCGCTACATCCCGA
>SUZC01000018.1 GCA_015060165.1 Rikenellaceae bacterium | reverse complement strand
CCCTTTGGAATAGATGGTTTCTGTGCCATATAATATTAATTCAAAATTCACAATTATATTTATGCAATCAAGGCTACTGATTCTCTGTAAGTTTACGATACTTCACACGTTTAGGGGTAGTATCCTCGCCCTGCAACTTCTTCCACTCTTCATACTCTGAATATGAGCCCTCATAGAACACAACCTTTGAATCACCCTCAAATGAAAGAATGTGGGTAGCAATACGATCCAAGAACCAGCGGTCGTGCGAAATAACCACAGCACAACCCGCAAAGTTCTCCAAACCCTCCTCCAAAGCTCGCAATGTATTTACATCGATATCGTTGGTAGGCTCATCAAGCAAAAGCACGTTACCCTCCTCCTTCAAAGCCAAAGCCAAGTGCAGGCGGTTACGCTCTCCACCCGACAACATACCACACTTTTTCTCCTGATCGGCACCGCTGAAATTAAATCGAGCGACGTAAGCACGAGAAGGGATTTGACGATTACCCAAAGTAATCAAATCCGAATTTTGAGAGATAACCTCATAAACAGATTTTTCGGGATCGATCGATTTGTGTTGCTGGTCAACATATGCCAACTTAACAGTCTGACCTACAGTGAACGTTCCCTCGGTAGGCTCTTCCAGACCCATAATCATACGGAATAGGGTAGTCTTACCGGTACCATTTGCACCGATAACACCTACGATGCCTGCTGGTGGCAGAGAGAAGTTCAATCCCTCGTACAGGATGCGGTCACCAAATACCTTCTTAACATCGTGAGCCTCGATAACCACATCACCCAAACGAGGACCGTTGGGGATAAAGATTTCGAGTTTCTCCTCCTTCTGTTTTACATCCTCATTCATCATCTTATCGTAAGCCGACAAACGAGCCTTGCTCTTGGCACGACGGCCCGAAGGCGACATACGAACCCACTCCAACTCTCGCTCCAAAGTCTTGCGACGCTTCGACTCCTGCTTCTCCTCCATAGCCAGACGCTTAGTCTTCTGATCAAGCCAGCCAGAGTAGTTACCTTTCCATGGGATACCCTCACCACGGTCAAGCTCCAAAATCCAACCAGCCACATTATCCAAGAAGTAACGGTCGTGAGTTACGGCGATAACCGTACCCTTATATTGCTGCAAGTGCTGCTCCAACCAGTCAATAGACTCAGCATCGAGGTGGTTGGTTGGCTCATCGAGCAAAAGCACATCTGGCTGTTGCAACAACAAGCGGCACAAAGCCACACGACGACGCTCACCACCCGACAAAACCTTCACACTCTGATCGGGATCAGGACAACGCAAAGCATCCATTGCACGCTCCAATACACTATCCAACTCCCAACCATTGACATGGTCTATCTGCTCATACAACTCGCCCTGGCGCTCTATAAGACGATTCATCTCATCGTCCGACATAGGCTCGCAGAGTTTCATGTTGATATCCTCATATTCTTTCAAAAGTGCCACTGTAGAGGCGCATCCCTCCTCGACAACCTCCTTTACGGTCTTTGAATCATCGAGTTTAGGCTCCTGCTCCAAATACCCAACTGAATATCCTGGCGCAAAAACCACCTCTCCCTGATAATTCTTATCGATACCTGCGATAATCTTCATCAATGTAGATTTACCAGAACCGTTCAAACCGATGATACCAATCTTAGCACCATAAAAGAACGAGAGATAGATATTGTTCAAAACTTTTTTCTGATTAGTGAAAGTCTTTGAGACACCCACCATCGAAAATATTATTTTTTCGTCTGCCATATATATTATATTTATATTATCTTCATATTTTCCGCCTCACGCAAGCCTTCAAGCGACATATGCTTACAAAAGGCCATAATCACGGCAAATTTACAAAACTATATTCACAATACCCAATCGAAACGACTTTATTTCATCCGAGAAAGAGACATTTTTCTGTAAATCATTATTTTTTTCACACTATTTGCATAGTGCAAAATCGAATAGCGATAAAACCATAAGCCAAATTGATAGCACTATAAAATTTTATAATCAAAACTTTGTTGCAAAATTCGTTTTTAGTCATATCTTTGCAATAGAAAAAAACAGAAATAAAATTATTCATAACAACAAATAAAATTTTAGTGACATGAAAAGCGTAAAAGGAACTTTGACAGAGCAGAATTTGCTTAAATCATTTGCAGGTGAGAGCCAGGCTCGCAATCGTTACACTTTCTTTGCAAGCGTAGCCAAGAAAGAGGGCTTTGAGCAGATTTCAGGAGTATTTATGGAGACCGCAGAGCAGGAAAAAGAGCACGCAAAGAAGTTCTTTAAATATTTGGAGGGTGGTGATGTAACTATCACAGCAACTTATCCCGCAGGCATTATCGGCACAACAGCTCAGAATCTCCTTGCTGCGGCCCAGGGTGAGCACGAGGAGTGGGACCTTCTTTATGCCGAGTTTGCAGAGGTAGCCGACAAGGAGGGATTCCCAGAGATCGCTGAGACTTTCCGCCAGATTGCCAAGGTTGAGGCTGAGCACGAGCGTCGTTATCTAAAATTGCTTGAGCGTGTTACCGATGGTAAGGTATTTATCCGCGACAATGAGATCTGGTGGCAGTGCCGCAACTGCGGTTATGTAATCCTTGCAAAGGAGGCTCCTATCAAGTGCCCAGCTTGTGCACACCCACAGGCATTCTTCGAGCCTAAAAAGGAGAACTACTAATAGAAGTGTTATAAAAGGTTTTTATCTAGGAGCTGTGCGTAAAGTACAGCTCCTTTTATATACCCAAAAGACTTTTGGTATCGTCAATAAATCGGTTATAAATCGCACGCTCTGCAACACTCATAGGCAAAGTATCTCCCACTGGCTGAGGGAGGATAGCATAGCTAGGTAGCGAAACCCAAACGGGCGTCAGTTTTAGCCCATAGCTTTTAGCTGAAGAGATAACCTTTCCGCCATACAAGCTATCGCGAATTTCGACATCAATGGTAGCAATAACGCCTCCGTCACTATACCTTTGTCGCTGATTCGACACAAAATTACCAAGTGAATAGAGCGTCAATCCATCATCACAATATTCAACAGGCTGCACAACGTGAGGATGGCTACCAATAATCAAATCAACGTCGTTACGACGTAGAAATGCAGCCAGACGCCGCTGTTCGGGATGGGGTTTGCGTTGATATTCATATCCCCAATGCATTACGGCAACTATGCAGTCGACTTGATTACGGTCAATCGAAGCTAAATCGCGAGCGATCTGAACCGTATCAATTCGGTTGACGATACATCCCTTAGGAGTGGGTATTCCATTGGTATCATAGGTATAATTCAGCAGCGCAAAGCGAATATTGTTTCGCTTTAAGTAGCAGATGTTATTAACCTTATAATCAATACTATCCGTATACGCACCAACACGACATATTCCATAAGAATCAAGAATCGAACAGGTAGCCTTGATTCCTCGTCCACCTTTATCACAACAATGGTTATTAGCCAATGCGACAACATCGATATTCATATCGCGCATAGCATCGGCAACAGCCGCCGGAGAACAAAATGCCGGATAACCAGAGTATGGTCCTTCGTAAGACAATGTGGTTTCAAGATTCACTATCGCCAAATCGGCATCTTGAAAATATGGAGCAACATATTGAAATGACCCAGAATAGTCGTAACGGCCATCCTGACAACGAGCCGCCTCGATTTGCGTCGAATGTTGCATCAAATCACCCGCTGCCACAATACAGGCACGACGAATATTTACACTTGACTCAATAGTAAGCACCGGCTTTTGCGACGGAAACGACACAAATCGTAGTGGCACAAATGCCACTACAACCATCACGCATATCAATAATATATTTTTCAAGCCTGCACCGATATTTTTCTCAAAAGTACAAAAAAATCACCACTCCTACAAGTTACCACAAATTCCTCACCGGAACTGTTCCTACAAACCATCTGCAATAAAAGAATGGGTTACCGGCAAATCAGTAACCCATTCCACTTCGATTATAAAAATCGTGCTATTATCTTTCGCCCATTTCCATATTGAGCAAATTTACAACACATATAGCATAGTAATACTTAAAAATTGTATTGCACCATCAAGCTCAAGCGATTAGCCTCACCTTTTGTGTCGTTCATATTACTACGCGATCCGTGCAGGTACTCCAATGCAACACGGCAATTGGGAGTGGCTTGATAGAAGACATTACCAAAAATGTATGTACCACGCTTATACTGTGTTTCAGCATAGTAGCCATTATGGTGATTGACACGCGCAGTAGAGTAACCGCCGCTGACAAACAGAGTCGATGGAATGATATTAACCTGACCAGCCACCTGCCATGCCCACATAGGCATAGTCTGTATCTGCTCTGCATTAGCAGGGTTAGGCGTAAAGTCGAGACCACTTCCCGTCAAATCCTGAATATATGGAGTAATTCCTTTTCCATACACTCCATTGAAATACATCACAAAATAGTCACAGGGCTCTATACGTCCACTCGCCTGCACACCCCAACCGAATAGGCTTGTATTATCGTCTGTGATGTTATTATGCAAATACATATTGCGCAAGATTGCCGATGCTCGGAAATGACTCTCGCGATTCTCGCCCCAAGCATACTGGAAATAGATAGGGATATCAGGAACTCGCTGAGAGATAGGAGCAAACGATTTGTCATAAGTACCGCTCACAACAGGCATCTCGGCAGCAATACCCGCCTTCAAGTGTCGATTCAAGAACTCAATTTCATATCGCAAGAGAGTGGCAAAATTAAAGTTATAAGCATTGGGACCCTGAAAATCCACAGTAATCGGAGCCGCATCCAAATCACAGAAAGTCGTGACATCACGACCTGCTGTAAATCCCAACATAGAGACATAGGCCGAACGCAAACGGGGTGTATAACTAAACTCCTCACCACCACGAAAATCCATATCAACAAACGCCACAACACAGCCAAGTGTATTAGAATTAACAACAGCCTTGGTAAAAAGACGAGATGTAGTAGCATCCATCATTATACGCTGACGATTGGCATAGGTGGCCGACATAGGGATATCGTAAGGCACAAAATCGATATTATCCATTGCACCTTTGAAATCGTAGCTGGTACGCAGATTGATATAACCTCCGATACCAAGCGCAAAACGATTATTGCGTGTAGCAAAAACGAATTGCGGGTTCTGTACCTGCTGGAATCCCGTACGCATAGTCTGCGAAAAGTCGTCGCGAGTATTATCGGCAATAACCCGATTAGTAGAAATCACGCCTCGCACAGGATATGAATAGAGAGAATCGGCATCCTCGATTGCCATCAGATATACCGTTGGCCGATGATGACCCGAACGATAACGATAATGTTGTGCCTGTACGCCACTTACTCCAAGCGACACAAGCAACAAAACAGTTATAAGTCTAATTGTTTTCATAGGCTAAATGTTTTAATTAAAAACCTTATCTTTGCATAACAGAAAAAGCAACTCCTATGCCAAAAGTTCGACCAATACTAAGTTCAAAACAAGTAGACAAGCAATAAATATGGCTTGGTTGATATTGATATGTTCACTGATTCTGGCCGCTATCGATTATCGCATCGCTAAACGCGTAATCGGCAGCGAGAATCGTCGTGCGCTAAAACATACGGTGAGCATTTTATTGAGTTTGGATTTCATCCCACAGATATTCACTGTCATAACATTTATTCTTTTTCGCGATAATCCAACATGGTTAATCATGGTGGGCAATTGGTTGTTACTGACATATTTCATTTTGGCTGTAGCACGAGCCCCGTTCAACATTGTATTTCTCGCATCACAAAACAGACTTGCAAGACTTTTGGGAGCAGCAATAGGATTAGCTATTGTCATAGTACTTTTATATGGAACAATCTCGACCCGCACCGACTACACAATCAATCGAATCACAATTGAATCAGAAAAGATTCCCGAAAGTTTTTCTGGATATACGATAGTACAACTATCTGACCTTCACGTCGGGACAATGGTAAATCCCGAAAAAGAGATATCCGATATTGCAGCAATATGCAATACCGCAAATCCCGACATAATTGCAATGTGCGGTGATTTGGTAAATATTCGCTATGAAGAGTTAACACCATCAATTAAAAATGCACTAAAAAAATTCAGTGCTAAGGATGGGATATACTCCATTACCGGGAATCACGACGTTGGAGTATACATAAAAGATTCTCTCAGATATACACCCGATAATAACACTCACCAATTGATACTTCAACAAGAAACGCTCGGATGGATAGTATTAGATAACGAGAGTGAAAAGATTTATCGTGCAGAAGATTCAATATACATAACCGGCATTTCGTATAGCAAAGAGTTGCAAGATCATCGCCACTCGCGACATCTGCCTGAAACAGATTTTGCATCAGCATACGATGGGGTTGACACAAATAGTTTTTCTATCACGCTATCACACATTCCCCAGCTGTGGGATAAGATTTTACAGGAGAGTTCATCTGATTTGACGCTAGCAGGACACGTACACTCCATGCAGATAAAATTCCCGATAGGCGAGCGGGGTATATCGCCTGCAATGATTCTCTACAAACGCTGGTCAGGATTATACGAAGAGCAGGGCAGATGGTTGTATATCAACGATGGCATTGGGTGCGTTGGTTTTCCTATGCGAATAGGAGCCAAACCGGAGATTACAATATTCGAGCTACGGCCAAAATCGCCAAATTCAAATTAATACCAATCGTGCAAATACAAAGGCGAGATTATGCCATTACAAAGACACCATCTCGCCTCTATTTATTAGTTTAATATCAAAAAGTTACTACACAAACGCATCCCTGAGCTGTTGCATTGCCTGAGCCAACACCTCGCGACGGGTACCTACATTCATTCGCATATGCTGTTCACCTTCGACACCAAACATCGCGCCATCGTTCATAGCCAAGTGAGCCTTGTTGACAATCGTATCAACAAGTTCTTGGTGCGATAACCCCAAGCCCGAAAAATCCAACCACACCAAATATGACGCCTGCGGTTTCACGAGCTTGACTCCAGGTATATTTTGAGAGATATAATCAGCAACGAAATCGACATTGCCCTCCACGTACTTCAACATCTGGCAACGCCAATCATCTCCCAAATTAAAGGCCGCCTCGGTAGCAACCATTGCAAATATTGTTGCCATATCAAGTTCGTTGGCTTCAAGCCATCCAAAAAATTTCTCACGAAGATCCTCATTAGGTACAACCGCAAATGAACTAACCACACCCGCAATATTAAAAGTCTTGGATGGTGCACCAAAAGTGATACTACACTTTGCTGCATCGGCCGAAACAGTTGCAAATGGGATATGCACATTTCCATATAAAGGCATATCGCAATGAATCTCATCGGAGATAACAATCAAATTATGACGAACAGCCACCTCTGCCAAACGTTGCAGGGTCTCCCGCGACCAGGTAATACCCACCGGATTATGCGGATTAGCCAAAATCAAGACCTTGCATCTACCATCAATAACTGCTTCAAGATTTTCAAAATCCATCTCGTAACCATCTGACGTACGACGCAAGGGATTCAAAACAACTTCACGACCATTCTTTTCAGGGACAAAGCGGAATGGATGATATACGGGCGGCTGGATGATTACCTTATCGCCAGGCGATGTAAATGCATTAAGCACCATACCGATACCCTTAACGATTCCCGGTATGTAACAGAGCCAATCACGCTCGACACTCCACGCGTGACGTCGATAGAGCCAACCGACAATACTCTGCCAATACGAGTCGTAAGCCAAAGTGTAGCCCAATACAGGATGTTCTAAACGCCGACGCATAGCATCGATAATAAAATCAGGCGTTTCGAAATCCATATCGGCCACCCACAACGGAATCAAATCCTCGCGACCGAATAGTTCCTTCATACCGTCAAATTTCACACAATTTGTATTTTGGCGGTCGACAACTTTATCGAAATCGTATATCTTTCTCATAATCAATTTGAGATTAAAAATTCCATAACATCCACTCCATCAGCATAGTCGTCAAGTGCCGGGTATTGCGCCATTCCAAAATCCACCCTACGAGGATGCTCCAACGTACGCGACACAATGCATTGTATTGAATCATCATTCGCCGAAATCCACTCCTCGACTTGCTCCAATGTATCGTAATAAAAATAGTTCACGCAACTTATGTTATCCGAGAATGCACATTGCTCAATAGCTAACACACAACCCAAATCTTTATATGGTTTGGCTGTCATTTCCATAATCGCCCGACTTGACAGATAACACCCTCGATACATCTCATTCACAGCATCCGGCAACGGCAGATTGAGTTCACAGCCTCGAGGCAACATAACAAGCGACACATTACGACACCCCAAGCCACTATATGTGAATATATCACGCGAGAGTGCCAGCATCTCCTCTTCACTCTCATTACCGCCTAATACAGCCAACGAATGACGACTACCTCTAACAAGCGAAGGAATATCAGCAAAGCGAGTTCGAAAATAGGTAGCAGCACTATCGCCACCTGTTGCTATTACCATATCACAAACCGAGGTCTCATCATATGAATAAATTGGCAAAGTGGGGGAGATGGCTTTCAACTCGGATATTATGTAATCGGTCAAAACCCTATCTTTGCTCGATGGTTTTACCAAAGCTGTATGGCCACTCAGCAACACGCACATCAGGTCGAAAAATCCCACGAGCGGGATATTTCCCGCCATAATTATCGCCACACGCTTTGGCTCGATATGTGAGATGTCGTATCGGGAAAGCCATGCAGTCAACTTGTCAGAATCCAAAAACTGACACCTAATAGCATCTATTGCCCGACATATATCAGATTGAGAAAACCACTCATTCTGCTCGCAAGCCTCGGTAATTACGGACAATGTATATTCGTCATTACCAAAACATTGCAAACGTTTACCCAACTCCACAAATGACTCTACAACCGAAAACATTTACTTAGTAAATAAAATTTTACACCTTCAAAGGTACAAAAAAATTTGCATAATCAGATTTTTTATTTACCTTTGCACTCGCAATCGAGTAAAACCAAGAACGTTCACACACAATTTGCGGAAATAGCTCAGTTGGTAGAGCACAACCTTGCCCAAAAGGAAATAATACTTCCAACCTTGGCAAGGAGATACAAAACCAAGAACGTTCACACACAATTTGCGGAAATAGCTCAGTTGGTAGAGCACAACCTTGCCAAGGTTGGGGTCGCGAGTTCGAGTCTCGTTTTCCGCTCAAAATCGAAAGGTTGGCTAAATGCCAGCCTTTTTGATTTTAGGATAATCAGATTCAGACAAAGCGACCCCACACACCCCTTTCAGGGGCTGGGGGTGTAAATATAGTTCGCGAGAAATTGCCCCGCGAAGCGTGGGCTCGAGTCTCGTTTTCCGCTCAACACAAAGCGATAATCAAAAGATTGTCGCTTTTTTGCACGTTTCACGGAAGAGTCCGCGACCATATAGACAATCCCGCCAAACCTCACTTAGCGGTTTATTGGGCTTATTGGTCAAAATTTATACGACCTCCGAATTTTAGCAGAAAACTTTTTGAGAATAGTTTCGGCTTTTTCTTATTTTGTATATTTTATAGCATCACATACAACCCCGCCTTTTGCGGACTTTGCAAAGAATTTATTACCTTTGCGGCCCTTTATCAAAAAAATTACAGCTATGAGAGAGATTAATCCTAAAGAGACAACTCGTGCCTCCGCCTTTGAGATGTGGATGAGTTCGCCGATGCCGATGGTAACTTTGACAAAGACATTCAACATTACTCATATCTACAAAATCAGTAAGAAGAGTGGACTAAAACTAAATATGCTATTGTGTTGGTGTATTTGCAAAGCGGCAAGTCAGATCGAAGA
Organism: Rikenellaceae bacterium; assembly: GCA_015060165.1. GTDB lineage: Bacteria > Bacteroidota > Bacteroidia > Bacteroidales > Rikenellaceae > Alistipes. The sequence continues at coordinate 20,321 of SUZC01000018.1, read as the reverse complement.
GTTCTACACTTTACCAATAGACGGCAAATTATTCCGTTTTAACAAACTCGCTGTCAATGTTATTGTTCCCAACGCTAAGGGCGGTATAAATTCGTGTGACATACCTTACACTGATAATTTTGAGCAGTTCTGCGAAGATTACGCCACTCGCACAAACAGCGTGGCCAAGAGCTGCCAAAGTATCTTCGAAGAAGATTATATGGTTGTCGGAACATCGGCTATGATTGCAACCGAACTTGATTGTATTGTAAATCAATACACTGATAAGTTTCTCAATCCTATGGTAATGTGGGGTAAATACAGAAAGAGTTGGCTTAAGAAAACACTGCCTATCTCGTTCCAATTCCACCACACCCAGATGGACGGTGCTCACGCCGCGAAATTCCTTGACATCTTGCAACGAGAGATTGACGGTGTAAATATATAGTGAGGTTACTCCTCTGTCTTTATGGAGGCGACGTAGGTACCGAGGAGCATTATTGCGAGGGCAACAAAGAATATCCAATTGGGGCGTTCGCCGAGAATGAGCATCGAGAGGATAACGCCGATAAATGGTGCAACGGCATAGAGTGCCACCGCCAAGAGTGCGTGGAAGATTGCTTTATGGAATTTGCAGGACATACGATACTGAATTTGGGTGTAAAGATACGAAAAAAGGCAATCGGCAGTGCTAACCACCGATTGCCAACCACTGTTTTTTCTCCTTTACATCAGAAACTCTTTCGGTAGATGTAGGTCAGATAGTCGTTGGAGTCGGTTTTCCACTCGTCACTCTTAAACTCGGCAACCATCTCAAAGCCGTGGTGGGCGTAGTAGTCGTGGTTGCACGAAGAGTCGGTCCAAAGGTAGAGGCTCTCATAGCCCTCGCTCTTTGCCGATGCCACAACCTCCGCAAGCAATCGTTTACCGCAACCCTGCACCGCCGAGATAAAGAAAGACAAATATAAATCCTTTTCTGCCCGCATATGGCGATAGACCTTTGGCGAGGTCTTGCCGAAGTAGTCACGCAGAGCCAACGCCTCCTCGCGCTGCTGCTCGTTGAACGATGGCATCACGCTATCCAACCACTCGTTGTAAGCGTTATCCTGCTCGATATTGCCCGCAAGAATGCAACCCATCATCTTGCCCTCGTTGGTAATTTTGAAGGCGAATGGCGCACCATACCACCCATAGCGGATGATATACTCGCACATCAACAGTCCGAACTCTTCGCCCTGACCATTTGCAGCGTGCCCCTCGCCCCACACGGGATAGGCAAGAAAAGCCGCCTCACGAATATCCTCTTCGGTAAATCTCTCTATCTTCATTGTCAATCGTTTTTTTCGGACACAAAGATAAGAGATAATGTAGAATTCGCGAAATAAAATTTGCTATCCGATACGGATATGTCAATAAGAGAGATTGCCGCCACGCGTATGATAAGAAAAAAGGCAATCGGCAGTACTAACCACCGATTGCCAATAATGAATTAGAGTGTGTAAGCAGTGAGCTATGCGAGGAGGTGCGGCTATTATTATATTTGTAGCACTTCACCTACTCGGTGGGCGGTACATCGAAGTCAATCTGATCGACGGTGAGTACCGTAATCTGCTGCCCGTTGTATAGCCCTGAACACTCGGCACCGAGCAGGCGACCCTCGCTCTTTGAGAAACGAGCAACGATCCCAACCTTATCGCCCCTAGTGCTGACTAAGATCATATCGCATTCCTCGCGGAATTTTAGCAGTATACCCATTAACAAAGCGTACTCCTTTAATTTATCGATCGTAGCGAACGGAGTGAGGTCGATCCCTCCGTCGGGTCGTTCAAGCACCAATTGTCCGTTCTGGTAGCGTCGATAGCTCTCGCCGTCATAGAGTTCCATAGAACGAGCCTTGTCCTGCCATTTGATAGCCATTTTGACCTTCGACTCCTCTTTGCGAATCTCGACGGTGCCCTTCGTTGGAGTGCCATCGAAATTAATATCATAGAGTTCCTGTGAGTTCTTGTTCTCGGTAACATTTGCGGTGAATTGAACGAGGCAGTTATCCGATTCGAGCAGTTGAGTCATTGCTCGCTCGACCACCTCACGGGCGGTGCTGGTCTGCACACTGTTAATACCGATAACAACTGCCACTGCAACCATAGCGGCAACGGCACCAATACGCACTGCCTGCCACAGTGTGCGACGGCGCGGTGCTGGCGCTTTGAACGAAAGTGAAGTGGTAGGGGCGAAACGCGGCGTGAGAAGATTCACAACGCGATTGTCCGAAAAATTGTCTAAATTGTTGTTAGTTTTCATAATGTTAGTCTTTTTTACAGTGAGTTAAATCAGCCCGCGCTTTTCGAGGGCTTCGCGCAACTTGTCAATGCCATAGCGAAAACGCGATTTGGCTGTTGTGAGAGGGATGTTGCAAATCGAGGCAATCTCATCAAATTGACGACCGCCATATATTCGCAATCGGATCACTTCACTCTGCTCATCGGGGAGGAGCGCCATCAGTCGTTCGATCAATCGGAACTCTTGTTCGAAATCTTTCGGAGCAAGGTCATCGCTACTCAATGCATCAAGCGTTTCGGTGGTCACAAACTGTCGTCGAGAGCGTAAAGCTGAGGTGCAACTATTTGTCAATGAACGATAAACGTAGCCTTCCAGGTCTTCAATCTCGGCAAGTCGTGCGCTTTGTTTTGAGAGCCGCAGGTAGAGGTCTTGTACCACGTCGTCAGCTTCGGTGGCAGACCCCAATCGATAGCATGCGTATCGAAACAGATGGTCGCGCTCGGACTGCATTAGCTCAGCGAGGCGGGTGAGTTGTTTGTTTTCGTTTGTTAGTTTCATAATTTGTTTTTGTTTGCTGGAAACGCGCTTCCGAATATATAACGCACAAAGTTCGAAAAAGACTTAACATACTTGCAAATTTATCAAAAAAAGGCAATCGGCAGTACCAACTACCGATTGCCAGTAATGAGTTAGAATGTGTAGGCGGTGAGTTCTGCGAGGAGGTGGGCGAGGTCACGCTCGGCGACGGCCTATTTTTATATTGATTATTATCACGCTTTCAAACCTTCACGTTTCATTTTTGGAACAAGGTATGCAAAACCGTAAATCATCATTGATGCTTGAGCAAGGATTCCAAACATAATGCTGACAATATTAACTTCAACAGACACAAGGTTATTCGAGAGAAAATACCATACCATATATATTCCAAACGGGATATTCACAAAAGCACTTGCCACCAGCCCAGGATTGTACTTAAAGCCAAAGAGAAAAAACATTATAACGTGTGCAAATGCGTTAAGAGCCGAGAAATAAGCTGTCCACAAGCCCCACTCAATACCGTAGAAATGCGACACAAGGCCAGCCAATGGCAACAAAATATAGACCAACGGAATATTAATCCAGAATGAACCAGACTTTGTCAATGGGTAATCGCCCAACTTTGAACCGAGAGGCTTGCGGTTAAAGAAGTCGAGAAAGCCACCAGGGCATACATATTCCTCGAACTCGTGAAACCAATAAATTGGGACTTGCATCCAAATCAAAAAAAGTGCATAGTTCTGCTCTCGCACATAGAGCCAAATCAGGATAAATGAATAGAGTGCTAAAAAGGGCGTTGCCTTCATCCAGTTGTCATACAACCATTGCATTGTCATTTTCATAGCAAAGAGTTTTAGTTTCGTTAATACAAAATTACAGCTATGGTAAAACGTATAAAATGGCCACACAACGGACAAATTGAGCAAAATCAACTATCATTCATAAAATATCACTATATTTGTTTATATTTTTGAGCAAAATAGCGTAACAATGTTTTCAAATCTATGGAATAAAGGAGGCTTTATACTCTGTACCGAAGGTTGGGCAGAGCTATCGATTAACGGTGTACGACGTCATTTCTCACGGGGAGAAGTATTAATAATTACGCCTTTGGTGTTAGTTAGTAAAATAAATACATCAGAAGATTTTGTCTGCCTACAATATATTGATGAATTAAAGACCTATTACGACATCTTTAACAAAATTGCCGATACCCCCATTCCACTCATTGTTCATCGTGAACCAATATGGCGCATAGATGAGGACAACAAAGAGTATCTCTCAAAGCAATATACACATCTTAAACACCTACATTTCTTAGCATCTAATTCAGAGACTGAAATAAGCCGCACATTGCTTAATTATCAGGCGCGTCTGATACGCCAAGAGGCAATGCTAACTGTGGTAAATAATCGTATAAAGCATATTGATTGGCCACACTCTTCACATAGTCGCGAGTCGGTTGTTTATCGGTTTATACTCGCATTACACAACAACTATCATCGCTACCGATCGGTAGCATACTATGCCGATTTAGCAAATCTCTCAAAGAGCCATTTCTCTGCTATTATTAAACAAACCACAGGACAGAGTCCCTCAATGTGGATTGCAACTATCACGACTACCTATGCCAAATTTATGCTCGAAAATAGCACAATGAGTATTAAACAGATAGCAGAACAGCTGAATTTCCCTGAACAATTTACTTTCCGTAAATACTTCAAGCAACATACTGGACTTTCGCCCAAAGCGTATCGAGAGCATATTTCACGACATTAATATTGGCATTATTTTTAGCAAATATCATAGCAACACAAACAACTGATTATAGGGTGGTTACAATGCTATTGCAAAAAAAAATGCATCAATAACAATCAAAAAAATCGCATAAAATTTGCAGATTCAATTTTTTGTACTACCTTTGCATTCGCAATCAGCAATGGTGCGTTAGTTCAGCTGGTTAGAATACGTGCCTGTCACGCACGGGGTCAGGGGTTCGAGTCCCCTACGCACCGCAGAAATTTTGATAGCAAGCGACTGAAGTTTCAGTCGCTTTTTTTGTTCATAATAGTCTTGTATGAGCAAGCTCAACAGCCTATCCTGCACAAAATGTGCGCTTCGCTCACTTGCTATCTTGAGCGTGGCACTACTCACTTAATATGGGGTTGCGGGAATAATTTGATATTTATTTTCTGTGGCATTCCCGCTTCACCTTCGCTTCGCTCGGCGGTCGAGTCCCCTACGCACCGCAATTCGATAGCAAGCGACTGAGATTTCAGTCGCTTTTTTTGTTCATAATAGTCTTGTATGAGCAAGCTCAACAGCTCACAAAAGACAACACCACATACGATGCAAGTCAACGCCAATATCTCCTAAAGGTGCATAAAAATAATCTGTAAAGAGAATTTTTGGCAATCACGATTACAACTTTACCATAAAATTCGTAACTTTGAGAAATTTTGTAATGCTTATTGAGAATGGAGTTTTTACTATCATCATACAATACATTCCTGATTGTAATGGCGGCTATTGCACTCATCGTATTTGTAGCTTTACACTTCTTTGAGGCAGGATATGGCTATCTGTTCGATCGCCGATATGGGCCACCCGTACCCAACAAGGTGGGGTGGGTACTTATGGAATCACCCGTATTTGTTATGATGTGGGTACTGTGGGCATTTTCCGACAGACAATGGGAAGTTGTTCCGCTAACCCTTTTTGCAATGTTCCAGTTCCACTATTTCCAACGGTCTTTCATATTTCCGCTACTTATGCGCGGCAATTCGAAGATGCCCTTCGGAATAGTTTTAATGGGAATGATATTCAACACATTAAACGCTTGTATGCAAGGCGGCTGGATATTCTACGTTGCCCCCAATGACTATTACGCCGATTGGTTTAGCAAACCATACATATATATAGGTCTTGTCGTATTCCTTGCAGGAATGTTTATAAATTGGCAAGCCGACTATATTATCCGTCATCTGCGCAAGCCAGGCGATACCCGCCACTACATACCTCGAGGCGGAATGTTTCGTTACGTCTCGTCAGCGAACTATTTCGGGGAGATTGTAGAGTGGACAGGGTTTGCTATTGCATCGTGGTCATGGGCAGGTGTGGTGTTCGTATGGTGGACATTTGCCAATTTGGCACCCCGTTCGGCATCATTATATAAGAGATATGAGATGGAGTTTGGCGAAGAGTTCACTTCGCTTGGCCGAAAGCGTATAATTCCTTTCATATACTAAACCATTTGAGAAGATTAAGTCAAAAACATATGGATAAAGACCTCAAAGATTCTATCCTTTTTACGCCATATAAAATGGGCCCCGTAACTCTGCGCAACCGTACAATCCGTTCGGCCGCTTTTGAGTCTATGGGTAAAGACTTTGGTCCAACTCAGGCATTGAAGGATTATCACGTGAGCGTAGCTCGAGGAGGAGTGGGCATGACGACATTGGCCTATGCTTCGGTCAATCGAAGTGGAGTATCGTTTAACTCCCAGTTGTGGTTACGCGACGAAATTGTACCAGCGCTAAAAGATATCACCGACGCCATACATAACGAAGGTGCCGCTGTTGGTGTACAAATTGGCCACTGCGGAAATATGACCCATTGGTCAACTGCCGGCTGTTTTCCCGTATCGGCATCAAACGGCTTTAACATATATTCACCCACATTCCATCGACGTCTACGTCGCTCAGAATTGCCCCAGATGGCAAAAGATTTCGGACAGGCTGTAGTGACGGCTCACGAGGCTGGATTCGACAGCGTGGAGGTCCACGCAGGTCACGGCTATCTGATTTCGCAATTCCTATCCCCTTGGACAAATCGTCGTCGAGATGAATATGGAGGATCGTTAGAGAATCGTATGCGATTTATGAATATGTGTCTGGAGGAGGTTATGGAACAAGCCGCCAAACACAAAATGGCCGTTCTTGTCAAACACAATATGGAAGATGGATTCCGCAGCGGAATTCAAATTCCCGAATCAATTGAGATTGCCAAGCAAATCGAGACTTTCGGAGTTGATGGAATAGTCCTCTCTTCGGGATTTGTATCACGTGCACCTATGGCTGTAATGCGTGGCCGTATTCCCACAAAAACAATGGGATATTATATGCCATGGAGTCAATGGCCACAAAAGATTGTGGTATCGTTGTTTGGCCAATGGATGATCAAACAGTATGATTTCGAGGAGTGTTTCTTCCTGGAGAATGCCAAGAAGTTCCGTGCCGCATTAAAGGGTCCACTGGTATACGTAGGAGGTATCGTATCTCGCCGTGGCATAGAAAAGGTGCTCGATGAGGGATTCGAGATGGTACAGATTGCCCGTGCCTTGGTTAACGATCCTGCGTTTGTAAACAAGATGCGAGAAGGGGATATTACAACCCGCTCAGGATGTGACAACAAAGATTATTGTATCGCTCGCATGTATTCGGTTGATATGAAATGTTGCCACAATTGTCAAAATCTGCCCGATGTAATTCGTCGCGAGCTTAAATTGAAGTAAAATGAGACGAGGGGAGGTTGTTGCAGGGACACGTACAGCGCTTGTTACCGGTGCATCGAAAGGCATCGGGCGATGTTATGCGTTGCAGCTGGCAGAGTTAGGATATAACGTGTTAATGGTATCACTCACCATATCTGACCTAGCCAAAACAGCAACTGAAGTTGCCAAGGTAAACAACAAAGTATGGGTCCGTTATCTGTGTAAGGATATGGCAACTATGACAGCTGCAGAAGAGTTGTTTGCTTGGACCGAACAGGAGGGTATAAAAATTGATGTACTGATTAACAACGCCGGCATATTCTCTTTCTGCGACATATTAAATACACCCATCGAAAGAATCGAGAGGATAATACTCCTGCATGACATGACGGCAACAAAGATGTGTCGCATATATGCAGAGGATATGGCAAAGCGCGGAGGAGGTTACATCCTTAATATGTCCTCATATTCAATATGGATGCCGTATCCAGGTTTATCATTATACAGTGCCAGCAAAGCCTATTTGAAGAGCTTCTCGGTTGCATTCTCAAAGGAGGTGCGCGAGAAAGGCATTTACGTCACCGCCATATGTCCGGCAGGAATCGCCACCGACCTCTATGGGTTATCACCCGATTTGCAACGATTTGGAGTTAAAACAGGCATTCTGATGACCCCACAGAGCTGCGCACGACGCTCACTCAACGCACTATGGCACAAACGCCGTTGCAAGGTTCCGGATTGGTGGTTCAGGCTATTTATTCCGATTTGTCAGATGCTCTGTGGAGCTCCGATGCGCTGGCTAAGGAACTACACAATGAAATTTCAGAAGTAAATCATATCGAGGTAGTTTGTCTGCCTCGATTTTTTTGTTATCTTTGTTATAGGAGAACAATTCAAATTTTATGAAGATCACTATTCTTGGCCCCGCACATCCATATCGCGGGGGATTAGCGTCGATAATGCAGACTATGGCTCGTGAGTATCAGAGTCGTGGCCACGAGGTACGTATCTACACCTTTACGGTACAATACCCATCGCTTCTTTTCCCTGGTAAGACTCAATATATCGATGCACCCGCACCCGAAGATCTTCACATTGAGCGAGTGATGAATACAGTTAATCCATTCAACTGGATATCGCTTGGACTACGCCTTAAACGCGAAGCTCCCGACATTATTCTGATGAAATATTGGACTCCATTTATGGCTCCATGCTTTGGCACCATAGCCCGCATAGCTCGTCAAAACAAGAAAACCAAAGTCATTTGTCAAATTGACAACGTAGAGCCTCACGAGCATCACATCATCGACCGACCTTGCAATAAATATTATTTGGGCGGGGTAGATGGGTTTGTGTATATGTCGGAGCAAGTGCATAGCGAGCTCAAAGCCTACAGTTCAGCACCAGCGCTCTTTTCGCCACACCCAATGTTTGAGAATTTCGGCACTAAAGTCGAGAGAGAGTCAGCGTGTGAGAAGATCAACATATCGCCCGATGAGAACTACACTTTATTTTTTGGCCTAATTCGAGATTACAAAGGATTGGATATGTTACTCGAAGCGTGGAAGAGATGGAATCCCGAACATCGTAAGCTTCTAATCGCGGGAGAATTCTACACCTCCAGAGAAAAATACATTTCGCTAATCGAGCAACTCGGATTACAAGATAGGGTAGTATTGCACGATAGATTTATCGCCGATGATGATGTACGTTATTACTTCTCGGCTGCGGATTGTTTGGTATTGCCATACCGTTCGGCAACTCAAAGCGGCGTTACGCAAATTGCCTACAACTTTTCGGTGCCGATGCTGGTAACCAACGTTGGCGGCTTGCCAGAGATTGTACCCGACGGAAAGGTAGGTTTAGTATGCAAGCCGACAGTGGAAGACATTGTAGAGGGACTGAATCGAGTATATGCAGAGGGCGTATTGCCAAACCTTATTGCCAACTTTCCCGAGGAGAAAAAACGATTCTCGTGGGCTACGATGTGTGATAAATTGTTAGAAGTTTATCAGATGTGTAAATAGTCAATATACAAAAAGGTGGCTTGCGATGGCCACCTTTTTTAATGTGCTATGTGTTTTTATAGTAAATCTATTCTACTCTAAAATCAATGCTTTTCACTTCGCCTCGGCGATTTTTATATGTGATTTTATAGTCGCCTTTGAATCCTCGGAACGAAATTTTACCACTATGGTCGGCTGTTAAAGTTAGGTTCGTAGTCCACTCTTTGTTTATTAATTCATCGAGAATATAATATGATGGTTTTTTAGCAAGGTTTGCGTCAAACAATCCCGAATATGATGGCTCACCGGGTGCAGCACCACCGTCAACGAGATTCCACCAGGTAATTCCAGCCACATTAGGATGGCTGAACCACAAACGATAGAGGTCGCGAGTTATTTCTTTCTGTATCTCACGCCCTTTAGGTGTATCGTATGCTGCACTGATAGTCACCTCACTTACATATACAGGACGCTCGGTTTGTTGTAAGCAATCCAAATTCTCCCATAGATATTGGGGTGACAATCGACCCACATTACCTTCGGCAATAGCCATAGCTTCTTGTGGGTCAAAGATGTGCATCTGAACTCCTACATAATCTACCCTTGCGCCACGTTCTATGTGATTGCGGACAATCTCAACATAGCGTCGCATACCGCCAATCTCCCAATGTAAATCACACTCGTTGGTGTTGAATGTAACATTTTTAGGGAAATACTTCATCGCCCATCTGTATGTTTTGTAGGCATAATCATCGGGCATCAAACCTCGGTTAGCTTGGTCGAAACACTCATTTACAACATCCCAATTGGCTACACGCGATTTGTATCGTTTGGCCAACTCTTTGACGTGGCTTTCAAACTCCTGCTCCATAATGTCTCTATCTTCAGGCATCCAAGTCGGATGTCCCCAACTTCTTATACCGTAGATTATAGCGTGACCTTTGGTGTGCAGGCCTTTCGATTCGCAGAAATCCACCAGCGGGTCTATAGGAGGGCGGCGATACTCAAATGGGCTATCTGCCGCATAACGAGGCTTGCCCTTTTCTGGCTCCAAAGTCTTCCAATAAAACGGAATTGTAGCAGAGTTAAACAACTCTCCGAACGCCGTCTCATATTTACGGTTCTTCTCTTCAGTGTCAAAATGACGGAAAAGAAAGATATTGCTACCAAATATAAATTTATGAGATACTTGCTCAATTGTAACCTCTGTACCCGATGCAATATCCTTTAGAGTAAGCTCAGCATCTGCCTTGCGATATTTTTCGATATTGTTATCAATCTGCATTTGCAATGAGTCGTTCCATATTTTGTGATACGCCTCACTCATAACACTTTGTGCTTTCAAATTATTTAATGCAGATAAGACTACAGCGAGTAAAATAAATTTTTTCATTTACAGATAACTCCAACTATATGATTTATCGACCACTATCGCTCAAGGCGTATCATCTCGCCCCAAACAGGTAGATAAACACCCTTACGCTTCAACTTTTCGCACTCATTTATTCCATACTCATACGACCAACGCCACTGTGTAATCGAGTGTCCTAACTCCAAAATGTGAGACATAAGCACCTCAGTCGGCTTAATCTTCTCGATAGCCTTTGGCATATCCAAACCGACAGCCAAGTGAGGTACAAACAGGTCAATCTTGCCTAATGGGTTGAGTTGCTCGTAATTGTAGGCATCGCCCGAAAAGAAAATCACATAATCATCGCCCTCCTTATCGTAGCAGTTTACCTCGTAAGTATTTACAAAGTTTTTAAGCTTTGCATTGTGGTCAACGGTTGTAACTTTGATGCTTATGTTGCCAACAGTGATTGCATCACCCGTCTTGACCCTATTGGTCTTACCCCAAAAATTTGAGTAAACAGCTTTGCCCTGACGCTCCAACTCCATAACAAGATTTCGCGAGTAGTGATCACCGTGACGATGGGTGATAAGCAAAAAATCAATCATAGGGGCAAGCTTCTCAGCGTGCTTGTGGTAGAGGTCAATACCGAAACACTGCTTGTCGGTCTTCACGACATAGCCCATATTATAGAGCTGCCACATTACCACCTCGCCCTTCTTAACCTTTGTTTCGGGAATCTCTTTCAGGAGCTTTTCTAATGCCAGATTATAGAATCGCATCAATCCCCAGCCCTCGATTGACTTCTCCTTCTCGGTGCCTGGGGTGGTGTTGAGATACTCTTTGAAATAGGTGTGGGTGAAAGAGTCGGCATATTTCTGCATCTCATTCATTGCAGCACGACGCTCAGGAGTTATCTCCTTATATGACGTTTTATACCACATCACATTGGCCAATTCATCTGCACTCTGAGCACAAAGGCTCAAAGGAGTTATAGTTGAGGCCATCAAGACCAACACAAGCAATATCTTTTTCATAAAGCCAATTATTTAAGTCGAATCATCTCGCCCCACACAGGAAGGTAAACTCCTTTGCGATTTAACTTCTCGCACTTGTTAATACCATATTCATACGACCAACGAGCTTTAGTAATTGAGTGTCCAAGCTCCAAGATATGAGACATCAACACCTCTGTCGGATTGATTTTCTCCATAGTCTTTGGCATATTCAAACCATTAGCCAGATGGGGTACAAACAAATCAACCTTGCCCGATGGATTGATCTGCTCATAGTTGCAGGCATCACCCGAAAAGAGAATCACATAATCCTCGCCATCACCATCGTAACAATTCACTTCATAGGCGTTTACAAAGTTCCTTAGATTAGCGTTGTTGTGATCGACAGTTGTAACCTTCACGCTGATATTGCCAATGGTAAAGCTATCACCCGTTGAGACCTTGTATCCATTATCGAGAAAATTAGAGTACACCGCCTTGTTTTGACTTTCAAGCAGTTCTACCAAACTCTTATAGTAGTGGTCACCGTGCTTGTGGGTGATAAGCATAAAGTCAATCATTGGAGCTAATTGCTCGGCGTGTTTATGGTAGAGGTCAATGCCGAAACACTGCTTATCGGTCTTTACGACATAACCCATATTATAGAGCTGCCACATCACAACCTCGCCCTTCTTGACCTCCGTTGTAGGAATCTCCTTAAGGAGCTTTTCCAATGCCAGATTGTAGAATTGCATCAATCCCCAACCCTCGATTGACTTCTCCTTCTCGGTGCCGGGGGTGGTGTTGAGATACTCTTTGAAGTAGGTGTGGGTGAAAGAGTCGGCATATTTCTGCATCGCGTTCATTGCAGAACGGCGCTCAGGTGTTACCTCCTTATACGAGCTCTTATACCACATAATATTAGCCAACTCATCTGCATCCTGTGCCCAGCCACTCGATGGGACGAGCGACAGAACAGCACAAGCCAAAAACAGCAACACTCTTTTCATAATGCGAACCTTGTTGAAGGTTATTACTTCTTTATATTAGGCTCCTCCAATCCGTAGCCATTGGTTTTATCAATTCGCTTCAAGAGCAGAGCCACACATACTGCAACCACACCAAAACCAGCAAAGATTGCCATTGGAATAGTATAGTCGTAAGTTACACCCTCTGCAGTCTCGATAGTTGCATAGTTCTGAATTACCGAACCAATAAGCACAGGAACCATCGAAAGACCAATATTCTGGATATAGAATATAATCGCATAGGCCGAGCCCAACTGTTTCATAGGGATAATCTTTGGCACAGCTGGCCACATAGCCGAAGGCACAAGCGAGAATGCCACACCCAAGATAATCATAATACCGATTGCAAACCACCACACATTCATAATAGGCAATGCGAAAAGAACGTGCACCAAAGTAAGCATCAAAGAACCGATAATCATAAGCGTTGCGCCCTTACCCATACGGTCATAAAGCGAACCAAACACAGGAGTAAGCAGGATTGTTCCAAATGGCAACATCGCAGGAATCAAACCAGCCAGTTCGGGATCAACATTATACTTGTAAATCATCAATTTTGTAGCGAACTTCAAGAATGGGAATACACCCGAATAGAACAGCACGCAAAGGATAGCAATAAGCCAAAAACCCTTATTAGTAAAGATGAGTTTCAAATCGCCAAAACTGAATCCCTCCTCAGCGCTCTCCTCGGCAGTAGCTGCAACAGAGGCATCCAACTTGCGATCCATAACACAATATACGAGGAACGAAACCACACCAACGCAAAGCAATGCCGCACCCAACAAAACGGGAGCTGCCACATTACCCATAGCATTAGCAAACGGCAAGCTACAAGCCAACGCTGCGGCAGTACCGATACGAGCCATAGCTACCTGCAAACCCATAGCCAACGCCAGCTCATGACCTGTAAACCACTTGGCAATTACCTTCGTCACTGTAATTCCTGTAATCTCGGCACCCATACCAAATACGGCAAATCCCAATGCTGCCAAAGCAACCTGAACGGGATATCCAAAAATCTGGGCATCGCCAAACGAATTATCCAATGCATACCATTTAATAAGTGCACCAACGAGCATCAACGAGCTGCTCATTGTACCAGTAAAGCGAACGCCACATTTATCGAGGATAATACCTCCAAAGAAGAGCATCAACAAAAATACGTTGATATAACCATAAGCTCCCGAGAAGAAACCATACTCATCACTGGTCCAGCCCAAGCCACCCTCAGCCGGAGCTTTTGTCAAAAGATCCTCCAACGGAGCCATCACGTCGGTTATAAAATAACCGCACATCATTGTAAACGATACGATAAGCAATGCACCCCATCGTGCTGCTGCCGAATCGTTGAGTTTTTTGTAGATTTGTGTCATAATTTAAGTTTGTGTATTTATAATAATTACTCTTTCATTGCACTTACTCTGCTACCTTTTCTCGGCGGTATATTGTTTGATTGTTTCATACGACTCCTCAATGCCAAGCTCGCCAGCCTTCGACAAATCAAGACATCCCTTATGTGTATCACGCATAAATATCTGCACCAATCCGCGGTTATAATATGCCTCACCGAAGTTAGGATTTAACTCAATTGCTCGCGTATAGTCATCGTATGCATCAGGCAAACGGCCCGAAATTGCATGCAGGTTAGCTCTATTATAGTAGCTATAAGCAAAATCGGGGAATAGTTCTATCGCTTTGTTGATATCCTGAATAGCATCATCATAGTTATACTGTCTCACGCCCGAATTACGCAAGCGGTTTGCCGGATCGGAATCTATCGAGATGCGCTGATATGTGTTATCGATAGACGATATAAAATCGATCATCTCAGCTCGTGTTGTAGAACGGTTTAAATAGAGGAATGGATTGGTCGGATTTACCAGAATCGCAGCAGCAAATGTATTTACAGCATTAGTATACTGCTTAATAAGCGATTGTGTAACTCCTCGCTCAAACAATAGCACCCAATTACTCTCCTCCTTCAACATACGACCAGCCAATTCCCTATCAATGGCCACAAGAGAATCGGGAGCAATCGAACTCTGGTAACAAGATATAAACAGACGATCATTCCCCACCTTGGTTTTGAAATCCTCCATACGCTGAACGTGATAGATTGAATTACGGGCCAATGTAGCCGAATCACGTTCCGTGATAGTAAACTTAAATAGAGGAATCAATTTCGCGCCCACATCGGAAGTTGTTGCATTATCGGCAATCTGCTCAAACTTACTTCCCGATGCATTGGCATCGAACGAGAGCAGTTTGTCAAATTTATGAGTAGTATCGGCATAAATCGATGGGGTAGCTGTAGAGTCATTGAGTCGAGACTTGTACTCTGCAATCTTTTCGTTGGCTATTCTGCGGTCCTGCTGTGCACCTTTCAAATCGCCCATCATCATTCGTAGCTGGCTACGATTCAGATATGCATTGGCAAAATCGGGATACAAGCCGATAGCCTTCGAATAATCCTCGATAGCCCGATCAATATCGCCAATACGCGAATAGAGAGCAGCTCGATTGTAATAGAGCAAAACATTGGGGGAATATATAGCCACACGGTTATAATCCTCCAACGCACGATTATAATCACCAATCTGCGTACGTACGATTGCGCGGTTAAAATAGGCCAGCGAACTTGTTGAGTCCAACTTCACTACCATATCAAAATCCTCCAAAGCCTGCAATGGGCGATTGGTATTCGAGTAGACTAGCGCACGGTTGAAATACGACAACAGATAGTTTGAATCGTTTTTGATAGCTGTATCGAAATCGGTCTCAGCCTCGGCGAAACGATTTTGCTGCATATACAATACACCACGACGGTTATAGCCATTGGGATCCTCTCGATTGGTTTTGATAGCCGTAGCAAACTCCTCGTATGCTCGGAGCGTATCCTGCAATCCCAAATAACAGACTCCGCGATTAATATATACATCGGCCACCTTCTTTTCGTGACGGATAAACATATTAAAATCTTCAATAGCCTCCTTGTATTGTTTATTCAACAGACGTGTCACTCCTCGGCTATAATATGGGCTAGGCAGATCGGGTCGCAGAGTGATCGCCTCGTGGAAATCATTGAGGGCATCGTCGTAATTACCCAAACGCGAACGGGTAATGGCTCGATAGGTATAAGCACTTGTAAAGACAGGATTCTTACTGATTGCAATGGTAAAATCGGCATCGGCTCCCAGCAAATCATCCAGATTATATTTAGCAATACCCCTCAGGAAATAGGCGTCGTAGGCATCCTTATCGAAACGCAACAATACGTTCAAAGTTCTAATCGCGTCACGGTAATTGTCCTCCATCATCAGTTGGCGACCCATATACACGAAATAGTCTTTGTTGTATTGTGTACTTGCACACCAAGCACTAAACAACAACACAAGTGTGAGGGTTATTTTCAGTATGCCTCTTCGCATTATTCTATTCTACTATCAAGATTACTACATTATTACCAACTTAGTAAACGTAGCTAAGATATTAATTATTGTCTATTTTTATTATACGCCACTACTGGGGATCGTAACCAAAACGACGCAATTGTCGCTCATTGTTACGCCAATCATCCTGCACCTTCACGAATAACTGCAAGAACACCTTCTTACCCAAGAATCGCTCCATATCCTCGCGAGCTTTCTGTCCCACACGCTTTAATTTCTCGCCTTTATGGCCGATGACTATTCCCTTCTGCGACTGACGGGCCACATAGATTGTAGCCGATATACGATCAATGGTCGGTTCCTCTTTGTATGTGTCGATTTCGATCTCGCAGCAGTAGGGGATTTCCTTATCATAATTCAACAGAATCTTCTCACGGATAATCTCCGAAGCGAAGAATCGCAGAGTCTTATCGGTAAGAGTATCCTTTGGATAGAAAGGCTCACCCTCGGGCAGACGCTCCAAAATAGCATCCAGCACACCAGCCATACCAACCTTCTCCCTGGCCGATACCGGAATAACCACAGCCTCAGGGAGTCGCTCCTGCCACTGAGCCGCCAGAATATCGAGCTGCTCAGGAGTTGTAAGATCAATTTTGTTAATCACAACTATGGTTGGTATTCCGCTACGATTGATTCGCTCGATGATAGCCTCCGAGCGGTCACTCTGCTCGACAGTATCGGTCACATACAAAATCACATCGGCATCATCGACAGCACCTTGCACAAAATTCATCATCGACTCCTGCAACTTATATGCAGGCTTCAAGATACCCGGAGTATCGGAATATACAATTTGAAAATCATCGCCATTGACGATTCCCATAATACGGTGACGGGTAGTCTGAGCCTTTGAAGTGATAATTGAAAGCTTTTCGCCCACCAAAGCGTTCATTAGGGTTGATTTACCCACATTGGGATTACCAATTATATTTACAAAACCGGACTTGTGCATACTATACCTTAATTTATGGTGCAAAGATAGTATTTTATAATTTTTTTCCTAAATTTGTATAGAACAAACCGTTAATATGACTACGCAAAGATGAAAAATATTAGTGTTTTTCTACTCTGCTTGTTCCTCACAATGGGATTACAAGCCAAAAATTTCTATATCTCGACAAATGGCAACGACTCCAACTCCGGTTCTAAAAGCAAACCGTGGAGAACACCAAAATTGGCAGTTGAGCGAGTTTTGGATTATATGCGAAACAATCCTAACAAACCTGCTCAGCTGATTATTTTGGGAGGCGAGTATTACATAAACGAAACTATTGAAATCGATGGTAAAGGCATCAATGCACCATTTACAATTATGGCCGACTCTGGTAAAGATGTTACCTTTAGAGCCGATGTGGACCTGAATGATTGGCAGAAATGTAATGATGCAGAATTGCGTAAATTATTGGGCGATGATGTTGCCGACAATGTTTATCAAATTTACGGGGGTAAAAACGAAATGTGTATAACAGTATAGAGGAGTATAGAGATATAACCTATTTAGTTATCAAAGAGTTATAGAGATTGACAACCCCGAAGCCTCGCAAAACGAAATGTTACATCGGCGTTACTTTTGCTTTACATTCGACTGCAATTTGAACGCAGCGTTCGAGCATTAATGTTACATCGCCCTGAAAAACGGCAATAAACCGCCTAATTTCGGGGCGTTGTTGTATCTGTATAGTTATGACTAAACCCACGCCAAACGCCACCAGAGGGAAAATTTAGGCGATTGTGCGCCGTTGTCGATAATGCTCTACCGATAGCTCTTCGGGGCGTTCAAATCAGGCGTTCAAACGCCTATCGAATACCCTTCAAACGATAGACCTTTCCCCTATAATACTACCCCGATAATTGAGTTTAGATGCCCATTTAGATACCCAATTAGAATCCCATCGTTTTTGCCAAGTTCAAAACGAAATGTGTGCGTTAGATACCCATTTAGATACCCATTTTTTTGTAATTTTTGACGCTCAAAATGCTACTTAATTACAAAACACCCCCGAAATCTTGCAGAAAATTACGCTCAAAATACCCCTTAATTACATAAAAACACACAAAAAACAACCCTTAAACTTTGTGGAAATACAGTGAAAAACAGCAAGATACATTGAGTACCTCGCTGTTTTTGTATCTAAAAAAGTGCGCGAAAAGTGCATCATCAGGAAGATAACTTCCTAAACAAACACTATCCCATAGTGTTGAAGCGTACGCTTGCCTTGACCAGAGCCAGCGCACGAATAGAGTCTGCCGGGATATCCTTTGGTGAGTGGTGCGGGTTGTGGCTTACGAGTCGTACTGTACGCTCGTCATCGCCCTTCTGTATATACTTAATAGTAATATAGTCCTCGCCATCGAGCGTGAACGAAAGCAGATACATCTCACCCCAGAGGATACTCTGTACTCCGTTGGGTATCTCTTTATATAGTACGATGTCGCCACTTTTGAGAAGTGGATACATCGAGTCGCCTCGTACATATAGAGCTCCATCGCAAGGAGGAAGGTCGGGGATTTGTAAATGGCTGATAGGCACTTGTCGTGAATTTGTGTCGAACAATGATACTAACCCCGCTGTTGCATCAAGTTCATAGAGAGGAATACTCTGTAATCCAATGGCAAGGTCTGAACGAAGAGGAAACTGCTGTTTGATAACAGCTTGTTCAGGCGTTATTGGGGGCTGTATCATATCACCACGACCTGTCAATAACCATTCCGCAGATATATTCGCATTCGCGCATACTTTTTCTAAAACATCGTACGATGGTTTGCCTTGGCGAGTACCAACAACATTCTCAACAACGGTAGCAGAGACTCCAATACTTTGGGCAAATGCTCGCTTATTGCCTCTATATAAGGTTTTTATAACCTCCTCAAAACGCTCATTTATAGTCATATCACAGTAAAATGTTCGCAAAAGCGAAAAATAATTCGCAAATGCGTATTATATTTGCGGTGTCTTAATGATTAAGACGGGAGCAAAGATAATGATTTTTATCTATTTGACAATAGGAAATTTACTAATACAGAAAAGGATATGAAATACATTGAATTGCCAAAAGAGCAAAAGGGAGCATTAAGACGAATGTTTAATGTAAGTACCCCTACAATCTGGTCAGCCTTGAACTATGTGACTCATAGCGATTTGGCGAAGAGGATCCGCAAGGCGGCTATCGCCAAAGGTGGCGTAGTGAAAAATCTAATACAAACACCAGAGGGCTTTATGCCGAACTGCGAGACCAAGTACATACATGGTGAGGGTACAGTCCTTGGCATTATTCAGACCTTCCCGAACAATGTTCGAGTGGAGTTTGAAAACAAGAAGGAGATAGCAACCATTTCGTGTGATGGCGAAGTTATCAAGGTGTTTGAGAAGGTGTTGTTGCGCGATTGGACACGCATCGTGTACGAAGCGCAGTCGTTGTCTGACTCACTAAACGAGGAGTAGCTATGGCAAAGGAGAGTAGATACTTGGCGACAAACTATTTGGGCAAGGTCTCATATTACCTACTTACCTACAAGGTGGAGTTTCAGTATATCCCAGATAGGGGCATTGAGTTTAATGCAACGCAGGAGTTTGTCAGTGGTATGATATACAGTCTATGTGTGTCGTACGGTTGTCCCAAGTGGCCTACTATCGGTAAAATCAAAACAAAGAAGAGCAATGGAGAAGATAATCAAGGACCTCGAAAATAGGATTGCGAAGGCACGCCGAGAGTATGCCTGCAACCGAGCAGAACAGGCGGAGTTGGTAAGAGTACATCGTGCAATATACCCAGACGCCGACCCAGAGAAGATGGAGCGATACGACAACCTATGGAGGCGCAATCACGAGCTTACGCAGTATGTGAATATGCTCACTAATACAATCGCTGGTCTCCGCAACATTAACGATATAACTTTTAACGATTAGCAATATGACACACGAACAGTTTAACAAAGCGATGGCTATTATAGCCCAGCACCACTCAACCGAGATAAAAATCAATATGCCCAAGAACCATTTTGTGGGCGACCTCGGCACCACTAAATGGACTATTCACATTACCCGTTGCTGCCCAAGCGTAGTGACCAAGTTGATAAGCGATGGCTTCACTTGCCAGATGGACGAGAACGGTTTAGCCATTGGCTGCATATAAATCGCCAAGTTATGACACACCACGAAAGAGCACAGATACGACACTCAGCCACCTCAGCAATAGAGGAG
>SUZC01000002.1 GCA_015060165.1 Rikenellaceae bacterium | reverse complement strand
CCCCTCGACTTGCATGTGTTAGGCCTGCCGCTAGCGTTCATCCTGAGCCAGGATCAAACTCTCCATTGTAAAAAATTTTGAATATAAATCTTAGCTCTAATCTCAAAGGTATTGTTTGAAATTACTCTTAATTAAGAGTGAATAAAACTTTCTTAGCTGCTCAATATCTTCAAAGAACTTTATCCTAATTTACTTAGAATTTTCTCATTTTGACCACCCCGCTTTTTCGGAGCGGAAAGTGGTGCAAAGGTAAGGCAAGTTTTTTTTACTTCCAAATTTTTTCGGAAAAATTTTCAAAAAACTTTTTCTTAAGAACTTTGCCATTAGCCAAGGATTTATTTCCTCATCTAAGCGGGTGCAAAGGTAAGAGATGTTTTTCAAACTTCCAAATTATTTTTGAAAAAATTTTAAAAAACTTTTAAGAACCTTGCTTTGACCGGTGCATTCACCTTTTCAAAGCGGGTGCAAAGTAACGACAAAAAATCGAATTGTGCAAATATATCAACAACTTTTTGAAATATTTTTCACACCTCTTTTGCTATATAGCTGATGTATAAATCATTATAATCACAAAATTCTCATCGCTCAAATAACCATTTTCACTCCATACTCTCCTCATTGATTCGTGACACCTGGAAATACAGGAAATAAACCGTCCTGAATCAAGACTAATTATATATATTATATATAGGTATAGCCGCGCTAACTTTGCAAAGAGCATAAAAGAGATTCCGCGTTTTAATCTTTTTCATTATATTTGTGAAAATATTGAGCCGTTCAAAACTCGCAACTGCTCAATAATACAACATAGAATTAAGAGATTGCCAAACAAACAATCAGCAATAGAAGATAGAACCGATATAAATATGGAGCAAAATAACACATACCCACATCCCGAATGGAGTTATTCGGCAGTACTATACGAGATGAACATTCGCCAACTCACGCCCCAAGGCACATTTGCAGCTGCTATGGAAAGACTACCATTCTTGCGAGATCTGGGAATTGATGCTATATGGCTAATGCCTGTTTACCCCATTGGAGTAGAGGGTCGCAAGGGCTCACTAGGTTCGTATTACTCCATTCGCGATTACTGCGCCATCAATCCAGAATTCGGTACGATGGAGGATTTCGACAACTTCGTTACCAAAGCACACTCATTGGGTATGAAAGTTCTCTTGGACTGGGTTGCCAACCACACGGCTCGTGATGCGAAATGGATCAATGGTAAATCGGCCGATTGGTACGAACGTGAAGCAGACGGTACGGCCAAAGTTCCATGGGACTGGACCGACACCGCAAAACTCAACTACGCAAATCGTGATGTTTGGCGTGGCCAGATCGAATCTATGCGATTCTGGATCGAGAAACACGATATCGACGGATTCCGTTGCGACATGGCAATGCTTGTTCCCATCGAGTTTTGGCAGGAGGCATCAAAAATTCTCCACGCCATCAAACCCGATGTGTTTATGTTAGCCGAAGCCGAGGAGTTGAATCTTTTCGACCGGGCATTCGACATGAGCTATGCATGGGAGATTCACCATATGATGTGCGACATCGCTAAAGGCGAGCGCCGGGTATGGGATCTACGCAATACAATGTATGCCGACCGAGAGCGATATCCATCAACCGCTATGCGTATGATGTTTACATCGAATCATGACGAAAACTCATGGAGTGGCAGCGAGTTTACCCGTTTTGGCGATGCATTGCAGGTTATGGCAGCCCTCACATTCCTTTGGGAAGGGGCTATGCCACTCATCTACACAGGTCAGGAGGTTGGTTATGATCACTCATTTGAGTTCTTCGATCGCGACCCGATTGCTGACTACTCACCCAACTACCATACCGAGTTCTACAAAAAACTAACAACCCTCAAACACACCCAGCAGGCACTACAAGCTGGTGAACGCGGTGCACGGGTAATCGAGATTGAGAACAACGCAAAAGATTGTTTGATGACATTCGTAAGGGAAAAAGGAGATAGCCGTATAGTAGCGATACTAAATCTCTCACCATACACCATACAGGCGAATTTCAATACTGGAATATACGCAGGTGAATATAACGATGCCATCTACGACCAAAAGGTAACACTTCCCACACAGGTTGAACAGATAATGGCACCCTGGACATTTAGAATTTTATACAAATAAAACAGAGCATTATGAGACGCTTACTCATAATCATATTAGCAACACTATGTTGCAGTTTAGCCTTGGCTCGGTCCTACGATATAGAGGATATACCAAACGTCCAGATTGAGAATCGCTATCGATTCACGTCGAATCCAGATGGCATCTTATCTCAAAATGCGGTTGCCTTGATTGACTCCATCTGCTACGATCTTCGCCACCGAGGTATCGCCCAAGTCGCAGTTGTTGCAGTCAAGGAGATTGATTCGGACGATGTCTTCGACTTCGCATACAAACTATTCTCCCACTGGGGAGTTGGCAGCAAGAGTGATAGCGGAATAGGAGTTCTGCTTGTCGAGGAGGCACGAGAAATCCGGTTCGTTACGGGCTACGGCATAGAGGGAGTGCTACCCGACGCAATCTGCAAACGAATTCAAACTCAATATATGCTCCCGCACTTCCGCCGAGGAGATTATAGCAGCGGAATGGTAATGGGTATGCGGGCTATTCGGGCCCAGCTCAACGGTAGCGAACTTGACGCAGGAGGTAACGACGACTATATAGAGGATGAGAGTGAAGATATATGGGCGATTGTAGGCTTTATGTCGTTCATTATTCTATTCACGATATTTATCATTATATTAATTGATCGCCAAACGCGCAAATGCCCAAAATGCAAGCAGCTAACACTCCAAAAAGAGTCTACACAACTAATCAGCAAGCACTTCGGGGTTTCTACCTACCAAGACACCTACGTATGCACTAACTGTGGCAATCGGGTTAATCGCAATCGCCAGGAGAACAACTCAGCAAATCACCGCCGAGGCGGTGGCGGACCGATAATAATGGGCGGAGGCTTTGGCCAAGGTTTTGGCGGTGGTGGCTCATTTGGTGGTGGCTGGGGCGGTGGCCGCTTTGGTGGCGGTGGAGCAGGCTCCCGTTGGTAATAAACAGTCCAACGACAGGCAACGCAAAAGCACAATCGAAAACAATAAAAACAAGAATACAATAACAACAAAAACAATACGAATATGAAAAAGATTATCCTTGTGGCTATTGCAGCCATCTTCTCAATGACCTCTTGCTCTACATACAACGGGATGGTAACAAAAGAGGAAGCAGTAAGAACAGCCTGGTCGAATGTTGAGACTCAGTATCAGCGTCGCGCCGACCTAATTCCCAACCTTGTATCGACAGTAAAGGGATACGCCTCACACGAAGAGTCAACCCTCAAAGCTGTCGTTGATGCACGTGCAAAGGCTACATCTGTAAATCTGTCGCTCGACGATCTTAGTCCTGAGAAATTGGCTGAGTATCAACAAGCTCAGTCTGCGGTAACATCAGCACTCGGACGTCTGATTGCTGTGTCTGAGAGTTATCCCGAGTTGAAAGCTAACCAAAATTTCTTGGAGTTGCAGGCTCAATTGGAGGGCACAGAGAATCGTATCACCGTAGCTCGCAAGGAGTTCAACGATGCCACTCAGGCCTACAATGTAGCCGTTCGCAAGTTCCCTGCAAACTTGGTAGCCATGATCTTCGGATTCGACACTAAACCTTACTTCGAGGCCGATGCAGCCGCTGCAACAGCTCCTAAAGTAGAGTTTTAAGATTCAGTCACTTGTCGACACCCCACAACTATGAGGACAAAATACTTTATCCTTTACATCGCTCTTCTTGCTATTGGCATTAGTTCATATGCCCAAAAGCAGGTGCGCAAGCTCACCCCTGCAAGAGATTTATACTCCGACACTTGGGTTGCAACCGATGCTATCGGTCGCACTATGCCTACTAACGAGCAGACGGGAGATGTAAAGCAGGATAAACGCCGAGTTGTGGGTATCTTCTACATCACATGGCACACACAGAATTTCCACTCTATACCTTCACCATATAATGGTGACATTACCAAAATTCTGCAACAACACCCAGAAGCCCGCAAGGACACCAAACACCCTGCTTGGAAATACGCTTGGTACCACTATGCCGAACCCGAAATGGGATATTTCCTCAGTCAGGATGAATGGGTAATACGCAAAGATCTCTCGATGCTTACAGATGCTGGCGTCGACGTTATGATTATGGATGTAACCAATGCAGTACGCTATTGGGATGAATGGGAGGTGATTTTCAAGACTATGCAGAAGGTAAAGGCCGAGGGAAACCAAGTCCCCAAATTCTGTTTCTGGGCTTTTAATGGGCCTGTTATCACAGTTGTTCAAGAGCTATACAACAAAATATACAAGGAGAAAAAATACTCCGACCTATGGTTCTATTGGGACGACAAACCTCTGTTACTCTACAACTCCGACCCACGCCACAACGCAAGTGGCGGCTGGGTTGAAAACCCCAACCCCAACTACTATGAGGCTGCTGTAAATGATCCCAACGACCCAAATTTCAACAATCCCGACTATACCCAAAAGTCTCTCACAGAATACACCAACGAGGTAAAGGAGTTCTTCACACTACGCACAATGTGGTGGGGATATTATGAATGGGCCGGGAAACGATACATCGGCACAGAGAATAATTGGAGTTTTGGCTACAATTTAGAGGATGAGCGTATATTCAAAATGTCAGCCGAGGAGTTAATCTCGACCCATAACGGCAAACGAGAGCAAGCTGCTGTAACACCGGCACAACACCCCGTAACGATGACCCAAAATCCTATGGGCGTGGGTAAGTCCTGGACCCGACGTTATGGTGAGCCCCAGCTCAACGAATACGATATGCCCGAAGTAGGTTATATCCCCTATCTCAACGAGACGAAGAATAACCCGGTAATGTATGGTGCATATTTTCAGGAGAGTTGGGATTATGCATTGAAGGGCGACCCGGAATTCCTCTATATCAACGACTGGAATGAATGGACCGCAATGAAGTTCGACTTAGGTCCAAACTCTCAATGGTTGGGACGCATCAACTCTTTCCAATTTGTTGACCAATATAATATGGAGTTCAACCGAGGAATACAACCGATGAAGGGTGGATACACCGATAACTACTATATGCAAATGGCGCAAAATATCCGCCGTTACAAAGGTTCACGCCCCATCCCTGAGCACACAGGCTATACAGAGTGTAAGATTGATGGTCGCTTTGGCGATTGGAAAAACAATCCTATCGAGTATCGCGACACTCAAAGCGACATATTCCATCGCAATGCAAAAGGCTATGGTGGCCACAACTACATCAACACATCGGGCCGCAACGATATCACTACTGCAAAAGCAGCTGTCGGCAAGCAGACCATATCGTTCTATGCCGAAACATCTAATAACATCACACCTCATACCGATAAAAACTGGATGCTTCTGTTGATTGATGCCGACAACAACTCTTCAACCGGCTGGTATGGTTATGATTTCATCGTCAATCAGGATGTAAAAGATAAGCACACAACAACACTGAAGCAGTACGATAATGTGAAAAAGGAGTGGAATTATGTGGCCGATATAGCAATGTGCTACTCAGACAATCGCCTTGAGCTTTCGATTTCACGCCAACATCTCAATATTATGGGCGACAAATTGACCCTTGATTTCAAATGGGCAGACAACCCAGATGAACTCACCGACCCAATTTCGCTCTGCTTGAATGGCGACACTGCTCCCAATCGCCGATTCAACTACCGACTAATATGGAACAAAGAGTAAATATATGAAAAAGATTCGTTTCGGAGTCGTTGGCTCCAATTTCATAACAGATTGGGTATTGGCCGGAGCTCGTGAAGACGAGCGATTTGAGCTATCGGCTATCTACTCTCGCACCCGCGAACGTGGCGAGGAGTTCGCTGCCAAGCACAATATTCCCCACGTATTCACATCGCTTGAAGATATGGCTTCAAGCGACTTGGTCGACGCCATCTATATTGCATCGCCCAACTACGTACACGCCTCACAGAGCATACTATGTATGAATCACGGCAAGCACGTTTTGTGTGAAAAACCAATGGCATCAAATGCCAATCAGGCCCGCAAAATGGTAGAGGCTGCCAAGCGCAATGGGGTAACACTAATGGAGGCAATGAAGAGTACACTCAGCCCGAATTTCACAGCCGTTCGCAACAATCTCCACCGCCTCGGAACAATCCGCCGCTATTTCGCATCATTCTGCCAATACTCATCACGCTACGACAAATTCAAAGAGGGCATCGTACTCAACGCCTTCAAGCCCGAATTGTCGAACGGCGCAATGATGGATATAGGCATCTACACCATATACCCCATGGTAGTACTCTTCGGTCGTCCGAAGTCGGTTTCGGCTCAGGGAATTGTTCTATCAAGCGGAGCAGATGGGCAAGGTGCGGTAAATATGGAGTATGAGGGAATGAATGCCACTGTTCTCTACTCGAAGATTGCCAACTCGCAACTTCCCGCTGAGATTGAGGGCGAGGAGGGTAATATCCATATCGACAGAATCCAAACCCCAGTCGACATCCGTTTCTATCCCCGTCAAGCTCCAGCATCGGGCCACGAGAAACGCGTCGAGGGCGAAAATATATCGAGCAACGACACACACAACGAGTATTATCACGAGATCAAAGAGTTTATCGATATGATCACAGAGAGTCGCATCGAATCCAATATCAACAGCCACGAGGCATCAATTACCACGCTCGAAATTATTGATGAGGTTCGCCGCCAGCTTGGTGTTCATTACCCTGCAGACGACGAGCAGTAGCCTCCTCAACAATCGCATTTGCAATAGCCGTACGCTCCTCATAGAGCCGTACGGCTATTATATTATCCTGCGAAAATCGCCCTGGTCCAGTAAAGAAAAGTATCACATACACCACCAAATATATCATTGCCAACTCCTTTGCAGCAAAGACCTGCCCGTGATGCACAATAAGAAATGCCACCGCCATTGAGAATATGAGCGGCAACAATGCCAACCTGAAAAACATTCCCAAAATCACAGCTGCCGCACAAAACACCTCAGCAAATATTGCCAGAAACAGCGATACCCTATGTCCCAAACCCAACGGATTGGGGAAATCACCAACCAGCGCTTCGAAATTCTGAATCTTGGTTATTCCGTGCCACAGCATCAGTCCTCCGAACAACAATCTCAGGAGCAGCAACACCACCGACATCGATGCCGAATAGTTTCTATACGGGAAAAGAAATGCTAAAACCTTCATCGTTCCAATCAATTAATTTTCAAAAAACTCTTTTTCCATTGATTGCAACTTATGTGCCGCCACGAAAACAGGATTTCACTCTCGGCATCATAGGGTCTATGTTAAAACAAAAAAAAGCGACCATCCCGCATTAGGATAGTCGCTCATCTGACAGCCACAAGGGCCGCAGGCTATTTTACTGCATTAACAATTGCCTCGAATGCCTTAGGCTCGTTCATTGCCAAGTCAGCCAAAACCTTACGGTTCATAGCGATACCCTTAGCATTGTACTTGCCCATAAACTCTGAATAAGTCATACCGTAAGCGCGAACTGCAGCGTTGATACGTGTAATCCACAAAGAGCGGTATGTTCTCTTTTTAATCTGACGGTGTGCATATGCATATTGCAAACCCTTCTCGACAGTGTTTTTCGCAACTGTCCAAACGTTTCCCCTTGAACCAAAGTTACCCTTGGCAAGCTTCAAAACCTTTTTTCTTCTTGCGCGTGACGCAACAGCGTTGACTGAACGTGGCATAGTAAATAAGTTTTTGATGGAACTCATAGCGGCGTGATTCTCTCACGCTCTTTGGGGCTATTTTGTCCCGAAGTTGTTAATAAAAAATTGTTCGACTTGTGCGGTTAATTATTTAACCAACAAGTTCTTGATCTTAGCCTCATCGGCTGCAGATACTGTTGAAGAGTAACAAAGGTTACGCTTCTGCTTCTTAGTCTTTTTTGTCAGGATGTGACTGTGATAAGCGTGCTTGCGCTTGATCTTACCTGTGCCGGTGAAAGTAAAACGTTTCTTTGCAGCGGCATTTGTTTTCATTTTTGGCATTTTCGTAAATTGTTATTTAGTTAAACATAGCGCGCAAAGATACGCTTTTTTTCCGAAATAACACACATTCGCCCAATATTTTTACTCTCGACCCCACAAAAAACCGCCACCCGTTTGGGCGGCGGCCTTAAAATTCAAATTATGGTCTTTCATCTTCTGGCAAATCCTCGTAGGCTGTTAACATATCCCAATATTCATCGCTCGGACTCCAACGGACAACATACTCTCGCGAGTAGGGATACTCCTTTATGGCAGGATTGTAAAATTCTATAACCATACTCTTATCGTCGTATGCCACAATATTCATTGTTTTAACAAGGCTATCGTGCTTGCGAACAAGTGAAAAACTATTGCCAGCACCAGAAAGGGCATAAGTATAATAGTATGGATAAGAATTTAGAGGGTGAGAGCGCAATTCATAAAAATTACCATCGGCTACTCTGTAATTCGCGCCTCGACTTCCTCCTTCCAATTTCATATTCTCAGGGTCGTAATACAATTTACTATCACCCTTACCACCAGCCTCGGTATATTGATATATGATTTTTACCTGCCAACACTCGGCTGATTTCATAATATCCATAGCAGAGAGTTGGCTTTGGCCCATCGATTGGATAATATTTTCCAACTGATTTTGATTTTCATCTTCCTTGCTACACCCTGCGAACATTACAACGGCGAGCATCATAAATAGAACTTTTTTCATAATCGCGTTGTTTTAATCGTTAATATTATTTCTAATGAGCTTTACTCTTTTCGATAATAAAGTTACAAATAAATTCTGAAATGAATTTGAAATCTTCACGAAATTTCATTCATAGTGCTCAAATTTACTATATTTTACTACAAATAAATAGTCATTCCGCATTTCTTTATTGGTGAGGTTCAGAGAAGTAATTAGCGTCTATAAAGAAATGCAGGGAATCTACCTTATAATACACCACGCTCCAAAGAATAAACATTGCGACAAAGGTTGTTCAACGAAACAAACTTTGCATCAAAGGAAAATAATTTTGAATTTTGAATTTTGAATTTTGAATTATTCACTACCTTTGTGAATATGATTAAAGCGCAAAACATACACAAGAGCTTCGGCTCGCTGGAAGTACTAAAAGGCGTGTCGCTCAATGTATCGCCCGCTGAGGTGGTATCTATTGTAGGCCCAAGCGGAGCAGGCAAAACCACCCTACTCCAAATTCTCGGCACACTATCGCCAATGGATAGTGGTTCACTAACAATTAATGGAGAACAAATTGAAGGGTTGAACGATAAACAACTCTCCGATTTCCGTAACCGTCAAATAGGTTTTGTATTTCAATTCCATAACCTGCTGCCAGAATTCTCGGCAGTAGAAAATGTAATGATGCCCGCCCTAATAGCTCGTCGCGACCACAAGCAAGCTGAGCGAGAGGCTACAGAGCTACTGAAGATGATGAATCTTTCGCAACGTGCTTCGCATAAACCAAGTGCACTATCGGGAGGCGAACAGCAACGCGTGGCCATCGTTCGCGCATTAATCAACCGCCCCGCCCTACTTCTTGCCGATGAGCCTTCAGGAAACCTCGATACAAAAAATCGCAACGAAATTCATTCGCTATTTTTCCGTCTGCGCGATGAATTGGGACAAACCATGCTTATAGTTACCCACGATGAAGGATTGGCAGCAATGGCCGATCGCAAAATTTCAATGATAGATGGTAAAATCTTATAATTAGTTGCCTTATGCACAAGGAGGAACTTCGCGAACTGCTCGAACATCTGCACGACAAATACAACCGACCAGAATTTATCGAGCCCGACCCAATCAGTATTCCACACTCATTCACAGACCGACATGACCGCGAGATTGCAGGCTTTTTGGCTGCTGCTATTGCATGGGGCAACCGTAAAGCTATCGTAAAGAGCGCCAAACGAATGATGCAATACATGGACAACTCGCCGTCCGACTTTGTACGAAATGCATCCGATAGCGAACTTGCTCACTTGCAGAGTTATGTTCACCGCACATTCAACGGGCAGGATTTCACCGATTTTGTACTTGCAATTCGCTATATCACCGAGCGTTGGGGCGGCATCGGAGAGTTCTTTGAACAAAACTATGTTGCAACACAGAGTATTCCACAGGTACTATCGCTATTCCGCAAGGAGTTCTTCTCTATCGAACATAATACTCACTGCGAAAAGCACCTTTCGTCAATCGATAAGGGGGCTGCCTGCAAACGACTAAATATGTACCTAAGATGGTTTGTTCGCCACGATGAGAGAGGAGTAGATTTTGGACTCTGGAGAAAAATTCCAATGTCTGCATTGTATCTACCGCTAGATGTCCACACAGGCAATATGGGTCGTGCACTCGGCCTACTCACTCGCAAACAAAGCGACTGGAAAGCAACTGACGAGATAACTCGTTCACTCAGAGAATTTTGCGCTGATGATCCGGTGCGATACGACTACTCTTTGTTTGGAGCCGGAATAGATGGTTATTTAAAGTAAAAGTTTAACTATGCGTGGCAAAGGCTTTACATTTAAGCAGTTCTATATTGACCACAGCCGTTGTGCAATGAAGGTCGGCACCGATGGCACTCTTATAGGTGCCTGGTTCACAGCGCCTTGCAACAACTGCAAAATACTTGATATCGGTACCGGTACAGGACTTATTGCAATAATGGCCGCACAACGTTTTTCGAAGGCACAAATCATTGGTATTGATATAGATAGCGACTGTATATCACAAGCCGAAGAGAATGTTGCCGCATCGCCTTGGAGTGACCGTATCGAAGTGGTTAACTGCCCATTACAGAAGTTTATTTCAAGTGATGGGTTCGATGCAATTGTTTCGAATCCTCCTTATTTTGTTGATTCCCTGCTCTCACCTGATGAAAAACGCACCACGGCTCGACACACCAACGCTCTATCTTTCAGCGACTTATCAGACAATGTTGTGCAATTATTAAAACCTTGCGGAACATTCTCGCTAATTCTGCCTCCTGCAGAAGCTGATAGATTCTTATCGTCGGCTCGTGGTCGACTATTCCTCAATCGCAAATGCGAGGTGTGGTCGACACCATCGAGCGGAGTCAAACGAGTGATGATGGAGTTGCAAACAACCCCACCGGATAAACTTCCCTCGATTGAGAAATTAATCATCGAAGACAAAGGACCAATGGGATATAGCGATGATTATAAGCAACTGACACGTGATTTTTATCTCAAATTTTGATATGTCGCGCAAATAGCGTATATTTGCTGAAACTACGAACGTTATAAATTTAATTGATATGAAACGATTTTTAACACTTGTGACGCTGGGCGTAATGGCAATCTCGACAGCGTCGGCACAGAACAACATTTATAAGGCAGTAGCTGGTGCATATATCGATGCATCGGGTGCTGTTGCAGTTGCAGACCCATCAACAACAATTGCAGTTGACATTGTCGTTGAAAAAGAGCATACAATTGTAGGTCCATATGCTCGTTATGCACAGAAGTATTTGAATGTTCGCGGCTCGTTGGTCGAGAAAACTGTTTATTCTGTTAAGGATGCAAAGCTCTCAATTCTTGATATTGAGTCGACAATGAAGAGTGGCGAGATTCCTGCTCCAACGATGGAGGTACTCTCATATATGGGTAACGAAAATGAGTTTGCAAAGGTTTTACCAGATCGTATGAGCTCAGCCACAATAAGTTCTGAAGATGCTGCATCACAGGCGGCAGCAATGATATTTGCAATTCGCAAAAGTCGTATGGAGCTTATCAGAGGTGAGGCTGGAGAGAATGTATTTGGAGGAGGTTTGAAAGACGCACTCGATGCACTCGATGCTAAGGAGCAGGCATATTTGGAGTTGTTCCTCGGCAAGAAGGTTGTTACCACATTCACTCACCGAGTAGCAATGCCTATGTCGGCATCATCTCAGTCTTACGCAGTGGCAAAGATATCTCCTTCGAAGGGTATTTTGGCGGCTGCAGCACAAGAAGGTGATGTTATTACATTGAATGTAACACCATCAAACAAGGCACGCCTAAGTTCAATCTCGGAGGTTGATCCACGCGACAAAACAGCCATTCAAGTAAGACTTGCAGACCCTGCTACTTGCGTAGTAATGGTAGGCAACAAAGCCATTGCATCGGCAGTTCTTCCAATCTTTGAGTTGGGCCGTACAGCATACATTTCTGGTAATATCAGACGATAATTTCCAGAAGAGGAAAATAGAAAAACTATAAGTGGAATATAGACGTGGATAATACCTCTAAAATGATACAACTACTCGGTTCGCTACGCAAAGAGATGAATGGCGCAGTGGCTGATAGTATGTATTATTATGGAGATAATTATGGGCTAAACTATGGAGTCAGCCTTCCCACCATACGTTCTCGTGCAACAGAGTTTGGCAAAGACCACGAACTCGCCCGTTACCTCTACAAACAGCAGGTAAGGGAACTTCGTTTAGCTTCATTACACATTGCAGAGCCCGTACTGCTAAACATCACAGAGGCAGAATACTGGGCCGACGGAGTGATAAATTCGGAGATTGCCGAGGAGATGGCATTTGCGCTGTTACGTCACTCAAAAGATTTGAAGGCAATATTTGAGGTTTGGACAAATAGTTGCAATAAATTCTTGGTACACTCCGCACTGATGGCTGCTGCAAGGAGTGAGTTGGCATCAAATAGAGAGGTAATAGAAAAGGTGACTAATATCGCGATCAGATTTTCCGATGAGCGAATCATAGCACAAGGCATAGTAGCTCTACTTTCAGCTACCCTTAATGCCAATGTAGAGCCATCGACAAAAGAGTTTATTCGTAAAATAATTGACTCAATACCGCAATCACCAGTTCAAGAGTACATCAATGAAGAGATGGAGTGGAGAATGGAGCTATGACAAAATAACTGAGATAAAATTACCGCCATATGCATGGCGGTAATTTTATTTATAGTATCGCGTTTAAATACCATTCACGCTAAAAGACCTCAACCCGACGATAACGATATATTATATCGGCCAGGCTCTCAACACTGAGAACCCCACTCTCGCGCCACAACTTACGACCCTTGCGGAATAAGATAAGAGTGGGGACAGACATAATACGGTAATAACGTACCAGTTCGACATTATCGGGATGATCAATATCGATTCGGATAATATCAACATCGTCGACAAAAGCTTGTTCTAACTTATCTAGGATCAAATGAGTCGCACGACAAGGTCCACACCAAGTTGCATAGAAATCGACCAGTATCAATCGATCATTGGAAATAATTGCTTTGAAATTGTCTATTGTCATAATCAATAATATGAATGAGAGCTACACTACAAGAATTGCATATTAATTATGAGCAAAACGGAGATATTCGACAACGTATAATTCCCATAAAAAAACAATTCTCTTCATCACTTTATGTTTTGAAGAGAATTGTTTTCAAATTATATGCCAATCAACTTAATGATGATTACATAAAGTGCCTAATGTCCTATAAAAAGATCTTGGCAGACTATATCTCCTCGCAGAAGAGTGCGCGAGGCAATTCGCCTATATTATTTATATATACGACCTCAATACCCCGAGGCGCTTTGAACCCTTTGCGTAAAAATCCAGAAACAATAATACGGCGGAATCCTAATCGTGCAGCCTCGGTGATACGTTGCTCGGTACGCGACGCTGGACGCACTTCGCCCGACAAACCAACCTCCCCCGCACAGCATACACCTTCAGCAATAGGACGGTCATAATAGGATGAGATAACAGCTCCGACAACTGCCAAATCGAGCCCCGGATCTGAGACCTTAAAACCACCTGCGAAATTCAGAAAGACATCCTTCTGGAACATCTTCATCCCAACTCGTTTCTCCAAAACTGCCAACAACATACTCATACGGCGCTGGTCATAACCCGTAGCATTACGCTGCGGCGTACCATAAGCAGCATTACTTACCAATGCCTGAACCTCGATAAGGTATGGACGTATGCCATCAACCGATGCCCCGACAGCTATACCACTAAGCGGTTCCTCATAATGCGAAAGTAGAATCTCTGATGGATTTTCCACCGTACGAAGGCCCGAATCCATCATCTCAAAGACACCTATCTCGAAAGTCGCACCAAAACGATTCTTGATACCTCGGAGAATACGATGTGCACTATTAGAATCGCCCTCAAATTGCAAAACCACATCGACAATATGTTCCAGAATCTTTGGGCCAGCGATTGATCCATCCTTGGTAATATGGCCAATGATAAAGATAGAGACACCTGTTGTTTTTGCATATTTAAGCAGCGATGCAGCACACTCACGAATCTGCGAAACGCTTCCTGCGGAAGAATCCAGAGTATCAGTATAAATAGTCTGGATAGAGTCGACAACAACGATATTGGGAGCGACGTGACGAATCTGGCTGAGGATATTCTCCAACAGGGTCTCAGAATAGATATAGCACTCCTCGTTATCGATACCAAGACGTTTTGCTCGCATTCCAATCTGCTCGGCAGACTCCTCGCCCGATACATATAGAGTCTTTAATGAGTGATTTGAAAGCGCCAACTGAAGGCTCAAAGTCGACTTTCCAATACCCGGCTCTCCACCAAGCAAGATAAGCGAGCCTGGAACAAGACCTCCTCCCAAAACTCGATTTACCTCGCTATTCTGCAAATCAAGACGTTGATAGGCTGCGTGCTCAATATCGGTGACACGTTGCGGAGCTGCTGCCGGTAGTGTAGCGGTAACCGCGGCCACAGCAGAGTTGGACTTAGCAATCACCTCCTCGGTAAAGGTATTCCACTCACCGCAGGCCGGACATTTACCCAACCACTTCGGAGCCTCAAAACCGCACTCACGACAGAAATATGCCTTCTTGACCTTTGCCATATTATTTAGTAAAGAGTCTGTATATATCGTTACCGTTAGAGTAGATTACAAGCGCCAGCAAGAGGAAGAATCCGATGTACTGCATAATCTCGAGGAACTTCTCGCTCGGCTTATGACCAGTAACCATCTCCCATAATGTAAACAACGCATGACCGCCATCCAAGCCGGGGATGGGTAATATATTCAATACTGCAAGCATAATCGACAAGAATGCTGTCATACTCCAGAAACGCAACCAATCCCACTCAGAAGGAAAGATCTGGCCAATTGCAATAAAACCACCCAGTTCCTCGTACATCTTAGTCTTGGGCTGGAAGATGAGTTTGAGTTGCAACCAATAATCTGCAATTGTCTCACCCACGAGCGAGATTCCAGCAGGGATTGCCTGCAACAGAGTAAAGCTCTTTGTACGAGGCTGGAATATATCGGCCTTCAATACGACACCAATACGGCCATCTTCGTTTACTGGAACGGCCAACTCTACCTGCTCGGCACCACGAGCTACAACAAGATTGATGGTGTCGCCCTTGAACTCCTCCCTTAACAGAGTTGTGATTTGATTTGCACTAAGATTGCGTTCACCATTAAACGCCACAACCTCGTCACCCACTTTAAGTCCAGACGCTATGGCCGAATCAAACGAGACAGTATCGATAATGAATGGAATACGTGGCATATAGAGATTCTCGAAGCCTCTATTACGGCGCATATCCAACAATGCGTCAAAAGGAATATCTATGTTTTGACTTTTACCATTACGGATAACTTCTACATTACGCCCCTCCTTGGTAAGTAGCAGCTTGCTACGAATCTCGTTAACATCGTCAATCTTCTCGCCGTCGATAGCCACAATCTTATCTCCATCAACAAAACCCAACTTCTTACCAGCCTCGTTGAACTCATAGCCCCACTTTACATCCTCGTTGGCAAAATAGCTCTCGCCGTTGGTGTAGCGAATACCTGTATAGATAACCATCGCAAGCAGGACATTCATCATCACACCTGCAATCATTACCAAAAAGCGTTGCCAAGCTGGCTTTGCACGGAACTCCCAATGCTGAACTGGAGCCTTCATCTGCTCCAAATCCATACTTTCATCGATCATACCTGCAATCTTTACATAGCCACCCAAAGGCAACCAGCCTACTCCGTACTCGGTATCACCACGTTTCCACTTGAACAACGAAAACCACGGGTCGAAAAATATATAGAATTTCTCAACACGAATCTTAAACACACGAGCCATAATATAGTGACCGAACTCGTGGATACCCACGAGTAGCGAAAGGCTCATAAAGAACTGTAAAACTTTAATCAGTATTTCCATCTATCAAATTATTTCTATGCTTATTAACCTAACTTCTTACATTTTCATTGTTTATTCTCTCGTCAACTAGTCATAATTTCTGCCGTTGAATTTTTATCTAACATCTCAATCGGCAATATAACTTAGCACACAGAAAGGCCTCCCACAACTACAACTTCAAATATTCGGCCGCAAGTGCACGCGACTCTTCGTTCGAGGCCTCATAATCGGCCAGAGTGGGTTGCGCCACAAACGTTGCTTTTGAAAGGGCATATTCGATTGATGCCGTGATATCGATGAAACGACATTTCCCTGCAAGGAAGGCCGCAACAGCTACCTCGTTTGAACCATTCATCACACAAGCAGCCGTTCCACCCCTACGCATACAATCGTATGCAATATCGAGAGCTGGATACTTATCTCGATCTGGCTCGGCGAAGGTGAGGGTCGGATTAGCCAAGAAATCAAACTGTTCGCTTGGGCGTGAAGCTCGCTGAGGGAACATCAACGCATAGCTGATTGGCATATGCATGTCGGGCGTACCGAGTTGGGCCTTGATAGCTCCATCCTCGAACTCTACCATCGAATGAACAATCGACTGTGGGTGGATGAGCACCGAGATTCTATCAGCGTCTACACCAAACAACCAATGAGCCTCAATAACCTCGAATCCCTTATTAACTAGAGTCGCTGAATCGATTGTGATTTTAGCTCCCATACTCCATTGCGGATGCTGCAAGGCTCGCTCTGGTGTAACATCAGCCAACTGCTCCTTCGGCACATCTCGCAACGCTCCGCCACTACAAGTGACAATCAAACGACGGATAGGCGAATGTTCACCGGCAAGGCACTGAAATATGGCTGAATGTTCTGAATCGATAGGAAGGATGGGCACTCTGCGCTCTGCGGCAAGACGCATTACCAAATCGCCACCAACAACAAGAGTCTCTTTGTTGGCGAGTGCAATCTTCTTACCTGCTTTTATAGCAGCGACAGTGGGATGCAAGCCAGCATAACCCACAAGTGCATTGACTACGACATCGACCTCCGAACTACGAACAATCTGCGACAGAGAATCACTTCCGGTAAAAACTTTTATCGGATGAGATGCTAATGCCTGGCGCAAAGGCTCGTACTTAGTGGTATCGGCAATCACCACTGTATCGACATCAAAACGAATAGCTTGGCGTGCAAGAAGTTCCCAATTGCTACCGGCCGCGAGCGAGGTAACCTCAAATTTATCGGGATTCTCGGCTACTATATCGAGAGTCTGAACTCCAATAGAGCCTGTTGAACCAAGTATGGATAGACGTTGTTTCATTCGGATTAGTATGCTTAAAATACAATATAAATTTCAGGATCTACAGCCTTGCCCTCACTCCAAATCTCCATCTCCAATATAGGATTGGTCTTATCGCCTACGCCCGGCATTGCATTATAGCCAATGACCTGACGGCTTTTAAGCGACTGGCCCTTGCTGACAAGTACCTGCGAGAGATTGCGATATATCGAGACAAAGCCATTGAAATGCTGTACAGAGACCACCGTCCCCGATTCTCCACCTGCTACGACATCGACAACCGTACCATCATCGATACTTGTAACCGGAGAATTAGGTGCAGCCTGAATACCTACCCCCAGGTAGTTGTCCTCTCGCGAGAAGTGGCGTTTAATAATACCCTCAACCGGAGCTGCGAAAATCAATTTGCTACCTCCCGCTGTACGACTCGCCAAAGTACGGGCAAGCGAATAATCACCATCGCCCTCCATCTGCGCACGAAGCAGAGAATCAAATTGAGAGGGAGGCACAAGAGTTTTATCGAGCGATGTGGTATCGCCATCGGTCATAGGGGTACGCAACACGGGGGTACGGCCCTCTAAAATCATAGCGACATTCTCGTTATAAGTGAGCATATCTGTCATACGACGCTCCAAAGAGTCGATACGCATAATACTCTGCACCAATCTATCGTGAGATTTTGCAGCAGAGGTACGATAGCCCGGGAAAATATCCAAAACAGGAGTATAGGCCACAAAAACAAGTGCCAAAACAAACAACAACAAAGCCAACACGACAAAGCCGCCAAATAGGCCTGCCGGCGAAACGTGAACGCTCCATTCGTCACCACGCATCAGAGCGTCGCTCATCGCAAGACGGCGCTTACGAAACAATTGTTTGATGGTCTTTTTTAATCCTTTCATTTTACATTACGCTATAACCGAACAAAGATACAGAAAAATTGAGCAATACAACGCTTAATCGCTCGTTTTTTTAGCCTCAACCCATAAAGAGGTATCAATTCTATTGATAAAACGGATTTTACACATCCTATATTGTTGCATTTCCGACTACGAAATGATAATTTGGAGTATTTATCATGAGTTGACGAAACAAAAGGGCTGTAATTGTGGAAAATTAGAGAGGATTTTCGTATATTTGCACTAACTATGTGAAAATAACAACTCAAACAAAGCAAACATTAAACAAAATCAATAAAACTGTCGAAATTATGGTTAAACCTACTTTACTTGTTTTGGCCGCTGGAATGGGCTCACGCTATGGCGCACTTAAACAGATGGACGGCGTAGGCCCCAACAACGAGGCTATTATCGATTATTCAATCTACGACGCTATTCGCGCAGGATTTGGCAAGGTGGTATTCGTTATCCGCCACTCTTTTGCAGATGCATTTACCGCTATCTTCAACAAAGAGCGCTTCGGCGGAAAAATCGAGGTAGAAGTTGTTTATCAGGAGCTTGATTATTTACCAGAGGGATTCTCGGTTCCCGAAGGTCGCGAGAAACCTTGGGGTACGAACCACGCACTTATGATGGCTAAAGACGCTATCAAAGAGCCTTTTGCCGTAATCAATGCTGACGACTTCTACGGAGCTGATGCTTACAAAGTTATCGGCGAGTATTTGAGCCAGCGCGACGGCGAAGATGGCCACTACTGTATGGTTGGATACGCCGTAAACAAGACTTTGTCAGAGAACGGAACAGTATCGCGTGGAGTATGCTCAATCAACGAGGAGGGCTTCCTCTCATCTATTGTTGAGCGTACGAAGATCGAGCGTAACGCCGAGGGTACTATCGTATTCCACGATTTGGGCGAGGATGAGGCTTTGGAGGAGGAGACTCCTGTATCGATGAACTTGTTCGGCTTCACTCCCGACTATTTTGTACACTCTGAAGAGTACTTCAAGCAGTTCTTGAGCGATCCTGCAACTCAGGCAAACCTCAAAGCAGAATTCTTCATTCCGCTCATGGTCAACAAGCTCATCAGCGAGGGCACTGCCAAATTGAAGGTACTCAGCACTACGGCTGATTGGTTTGGAGTGACATATCAGGCCGACAAACCTCAGTTGGTTGCAAAGATTGAGGAGTTGATCGAAGCTGGTGTTTATCCTCGCAATTTGTGGGGAAAATAGCAGCCAACTGGCCCTATATTAGTTAAAACAATGGCCCTCGCAATAACAATCTTGCGAGGGCCATTATTGTATACACCCCAATTCGGGCGTTTCACCCCGCAATTTAGCCATATCGCAGGAGGAAATTGGAATTTTGGACAATATTTCCGTATATTTGTAATGAAACTATGAAATTATAATTATGAGGAAATTTTTCTGCACATCAATTCTTGCGATTCTTACAATGACTGCCATTGCTCAGCAATCGGCAACAGATACAATAACCCAAAAACTCATGGGGTACGCTATTTCGGCCAAAGAGTTTGGTAAAACTCTCCCCCAGGAGAAGGTATATCTACACTTGGATAACACGAGTTACTACCAAGGTGACAACCTATGGTTTCAGGCTTATATCGTAACCGCCGAACGAAACAATCCTTCAGGATTAAGTAAAACACTCTATGTTGAATTGCTTAATCCCGGCGGTACATTGGTTGACAAGTGTATCCTACCGATCGTGGAGGGTAAGTGTGCAGGTAGTTTTAAACTCAACAAGCTTCCATTCTATTCGGGATTCTACGAACTAAGAGCCTACACAAAGTATATGCTCAACTTCGGCAAAGACGTTATCTACTCTCGAATTATTCCCGTATTCGACAAGCCCCAAACCAATGGCAATTACAAAGAGATGCGCATGCTGAAAATGGATGTAACAAAGAACCACTATCCTATGAAACGTAAATTGGAGAAGGCTGACAAGGTAATAGATATGCGTTTCTATCCCGAAGGTGGTAATTTGGTAGCAGGGCTCAACTCTCGCGTAGCATTTGAGGCAACCGACAATACCGGCGCTCCAATGAATGTAGAGGGTAAGGTCGTAAACAAGCAGGGAAATGTTTTGGCAACGTTCAAATCGGGTCACGAAGGACGCGGAACATTTGATTATCGTCCGACAGCAGATCAAGCCAAGGCCGTTGTTACGATTGATGGAAAAGACCACTCATTTGAGCTACCAAAGGCTCAGGAGCGTGGTATGGTGATTCGCGTCGATAATCTATCATCGAGCGATAGCATAAGCGTAAAAATCAACAAACGAGGCGTAAGTGACAACATCATAGCGTCGGCTGTTATTTGCGGTGGAGCTCTATCGAACTACACAATTATTGGAATGGAGCAAGGCGACTCGATTGAATACAAAATAAACAAACGCCGCCTGCCAGCAGGTGTAGCTCGTATCGTATTGGCTGATGCACAAGGAAAGATCATAGCCGACAGATTGGCATTTACCCATATGGGTAAGCGCTCTTCAATAAATATAACATCAAGCAAGGAGACATACGCCCCAAATGATTTGGTAAAATTGGATCTCACCGCAACCGACCCGTTCGGCAATCCATCGCAAGCTCCTATCTCAATATCGGTACGTGATGGAGATAATAGCGTGGAGAGCCGCAACTCTATGCTCTCAGATCTATTGCTTATGTCGGAAATCAAGGGATATGTTCACCAACCGCTATACTACTTCGAATCTTCAGATTTGGAGCATCGCACTGCTCTCGACCAACTATTGATGATACAAGGTTGGAGACGATACAACTGGGACTGGTGGGCTGGTACTGAGGAGTTCGATTTCAAGTATCTGCCCGAGCAGGGAATTGAGGTCCACGGACAGGTAATGCGTTACGGAACCGACAAGCCTATGACCGGCATTCAGCTATCATCATTGGTTACAGTTCCCGGAGAAGAGAAGGATAGCGAGTTGGATGATGAATCGGCTGTGGTAAAAAAGACAAACACATCTTCATCGCTTGCCAACACATCGCTTACGGCCAATGCCACATCCTCGATGTCGCGTATGTATGGTCGAGGACGATACGGAGGGCGTTATTCGATGCCTTCGAAACAATCTACCTCACTTGTATTCAACGATGAGTACTACGAGCCGAACAAAAATAAAAACAATAGCGACCCGAAGGTAAAAAACACCAACCAGGTAGGTATTGTCGATGTAGACAGCATGGGACGTTTTTCGATGTTGGTGGGTGACACAAAGGGTAAATGGCATCTCACATTGGCTGTAACAAACGACAAAAACCGCCGTAAATTCAGCCGCATTCTACTGGATAGAAACTTCTCACCAGAGCCAAAGAATTACACACAGAGTGATTTGCAATTTGAGATTAGCAACAACGGTAACATAATTACTCGCAGTTACTCATCGAATGCCAACACCGAAAACTTCACTGACATCGACGACGCACTAATCGATTCGGTAGTTGACAACGAGGGATATTTGGCAATCGATAAGAAGACCCACAAAATCAAGGAGGTGGTGGTTAAAGCTGCTCCTACCAAAAAGGAGGAGATATATCAGGCTCGCTCGAATGCTGCTGTCTATTATGATATTCCAAGCGAGATTGATGCTATCAGAGACAAGGGTGAGCGCATAACCGATATTCACAAGCTATTAAGAGAGCTTAATGATAAATTTGTTATCACTCGAAATAGCGTTGCCACTGCCAACGTTTCCGACTCAACATCTACAAATACAAGTCACAGCGCACTCGCTAGCGGCAAATCCACGAGTAGCACCAACGCCGAGTTCGATGCCAGCAGCGAGTATCTGACAATGAAACGCAGCCCTTACAATGTGACATATCTGGGCAAAGAGGTGTTGTTTATTGTTGACTATGAGAAAGACTGGAGTAACGTAGCAGCTTACGACATATTGAATTTGGTGGCATTGAAGTCAATCTACGTGAGCGAGGACAAGAGTTCTATTTTGCAGTATTTCAACTCTGGTGAGATGACCGCGACCGAAGCCTTGTCACGTTATGCCTGCGTTGTATTTATAGAGCTTTACCCAGAGGATAAGATTCCGGTTGAGCCCAAGCGAGGTATTCGCAAAACATGGGTAGACGGATACTCAGAGCCGGCAGAATTCTATGCACCAGATTACTCAAAAGTTCCTAAAACAGATGACGACTATCGCCGTACGCTCTATTGGAATCCTTCGCTCAAACCCAATGAAGAGGGAAAGGCTCAGATTGAATTCTACAATAGCAGTAATTGTCGAAATATAAAGGTTTCGGCTGAGAGCCTCTCGATGGACGGTTCAATTGGAGTTATGAAATAAAGATTAATATTTTAGAAAATGGGTTTCAGGATGCGCCCAGGCAAAATTGCTTGGGCGTACTTTTTGAATGTTGGTTTTTTATGTCATCAATGGACGCATAGGAGGTTGTATTAGCTATCGAGACTATCATCAAGAACAAAAAAACAGCCACTTTTATAATTATATATAAAACTTACCCCGACACCTTACGGCATCGGGGCAAGCGTCAAAAATTACCTTAAACTACATCTATAATAAAACTTATAACTAATCCGAATTAGTTGACTATCACATATCTTACAGCCTGACCATTAGGATACACACCATCGATAGTCTGGATCTTGTCGCTCATTCGCTGTAAATCGCTAAGTGAGGTTACGAGGCGATCGTTGATATAGGTTATCACAAAACCCTCCTTAACGCCCGAACGACCCAACAAGCCATCACGCTTAACGCTCACGACCTGAACTCCGCCACGAATCTCCAACTTCTCGCACATACCCTTGCTCACATCGGCAAACTTTCCGCCCAAAGCCTCAGCTACATCCTTTGTGTCGGCTGTAACGGGCTCAGCCTTACCAACCTTGTTGCGGAGAGTTACATCGACCTTCTTTGCAATATCATTACGGGTGTATGAAATCGTCACTTTGTCATTGGGACGTCGCTGAGCAATCTTCTCAATAAGAGTAGAGGCATCATTGGTTTTGGTACCATCGATTGCTGTGATGATATCGCCCTTGCGGAGTCCAGCCTCAGCAGCTGCACTTCCTTCTACTACCTCATCGACATACAAACCACCACTCTTCTTGATACCAAGCTCCTCGCCCAACTCCTCAACAAACTGATCGTCGATAGCACGATAGCGGATTCCAAGCATAGCTCGCTGCACAACACCATACTCCTTTAAATCGACTACAACCTTGCGAACAATAGTCTCGGGTACCGCAAACGAATAACCAATATAACTTCCCGTAGATGACTTGATTACGGTGTTAATACCCACTAACTCACCACGAGTGTTAACCAATGCACCACCCGAATTACCAGGATTAACTGCTGCATCGGTCTGAATAAATGATTCCACACGGAACTCATTGGGAATTACACCCAACTGACGTGCTTTGGCACTTACGATACCGGCAGTAATAGTCGATTGAAGATTAAACGGTGAACCGATAGCCAAAACCCACTCGCCCAAACGAAGATCGTCGGAATTTCCAAATGGGATTGTAGGTAAATCCTCGCCATCAATTTTAATAAGAGCTACATCGGTAGTAGGATCTGTGCCTATAAGTTTTGCATCAAACAAACGGCCATCATTGAGCTTAACCTTCAATTTGGTTGACTCCTCAACAA
This sequence comes from Rikenellaceae bacterium, assembly GCA_015060165.1. Taxonomy (GTDB): domain Bacteria; phylum Bacteroidota; class Bacteroidia; order Bacteroidales; family Rikenellaceae; genus Alistipes. The sequence continues at coordinate 248,723 of SUZC01000002.1, read as the reverse complement.
CGTGATTATTGGTCACGATATAACCATCGGCCGAAATGATAACGCCCGAACCACCCGACTTCTGCTCCTGCGTTTGAGGCTCGCTATATCCTCGCGAACCGCCACCATATGGAATACCGAAAAACTCGTAGAATGGATCGAAACCTCGACCATACGAGCCACCGTACTTTACCTCTCGAATAGACTCGATATTCACAACCGCCTTTACTGCATTTTCGGCCGCATATGTAAGATCGGGATACTGCTCGGCCTGATATGCCGTAAAATGATTGCCAGCCTGAGGAGTTGAGTCACTCCAAACAGATGCAAGACTCTCTTGAATGGATTCGTTTGAGGTGTTACCTGACATATATTGATTCACTCCAACTGCGGTAAAACCTCCTACAGCAGCCGCAACCACGGCCGCTCCTAAAAATGTTAATGCCGTCTTTTTCATAATAATACAAATTGTTTAATCACTTGTTTAAAATTCAAATTAGGCAAATTATACCATAGGCTCTATATTTTATTTTTATCTTTTCTGCTACTATAACGGCTATCGCATTGCAAATATTATACAACATTCAAAAAAAATTACACCTTAACCCCAATGATATTTTGTACGACCGGCACTACTACATAAAGGAGATAATAACTTATGGAAAAAGGAAAAGCCTATGCCGAAAAATCTGCATAGGCTTGAATATATAAAGATGTGTATTGGTTACAAACCAAACTCGGCCTTAATCTGCTCGACAGCATCGAGTTTCTCCCAACCGAAGAACTCGATCTCGCGTTCAACTGCTTCGCCATTCTCCCATACGGTCTCTGTCTTGGTATATGGGCGATTACCGAAGTGACCATACGATGCAGTAGCCTCAAAGATAGGATTCTTCAAACCGAAACGCTTAACGATAGCCGCTGGACGCAAATCGAACAATTTAGAGATCTTACGAGCGATCTCGCCATCGGTCATACCCTCCAACTGAGCAGGACGCTTTGATTTATAGGTATCAACATAAACCGACAATGGCTCGGCAATACCGATTGCGTAACTAAGCTGAACCAAAACCTCATCGGCAACACCTGCTGCAACCATATTCTTTGCGATGTGACGCGCTGCATAAGCTGCCGAACGGTCAACTTTTGACGAGTCCTTTCCTGAAAATGCACCACCGCCGTGAGCTCCACGACCTCCATAGGTGTCAACAATAATCTTACGGCCTGTAAGACCTGTATCGCCGTGAGGGCCTCCAATTACAAACTTACCTGTGGGGTTAACGTGCAAAATATACTCCTCGCCGATAAGATCAGCCAAACGATCACCTGCACGCTCCAAGCGGGCCTTCACGCGGGGGATAAGAATAGTGCGCACATCCTCGCGAATCATATCCTGCATCATACGCTCTGCCTCCTTCTCTGAACGGCTCTCTGTAGGTTTGATAAACTCATCGTGCTGAGTTGATACCACAATAGTATGAACACGAACTGGTTTACCTGTCGACTCATCGTACTCCATAGTAACCTGACTCTTGGCATCGGGACGGAGGTAGTTCATCACTTCGCCCTCGCGACGAATTACGGCCAACTCCTTCAGGATAACATGTGAGAGGATGAGTGTTGCGGGCATATACTCGCGAGTTTCGTTGCAAGCATAGCCAAACATAATTCCCTGATCTCCTGCACCCTGGTTCTCAGCCTCCTCTCGGACTACGCCCTGATTGATATCAGACGACTGCTCGTGAATGGCTGACAAGATTCCACACGACGCGGCATCGAACTGATACTCGCTACGATTGTAACCAATACGGTCAATCACGCGGCGTGCTACACTCTGGATATCGACATATGCCTCCGACTTAACCTCTCCGGCTACCACAACCAAACCTGTGGTGCAAAGGGTCTCGCAAGCTACTTTTGACTGAGGATCGTGACGAAGAAACTCATCAAGGATTGCATCTGAAATCTGATCCGACACCTTATCAGGATGTCCCTCTGAAACAGATTCCGAAGTAAATAAAAAAGCCATACTTTAATAGTTTTTACAATTCAAACAATTAACGTATGGAAGATTGGCTGTCGTATGCTTTATTGTGCTGGTTTAGCATTTTTTTTGTGGTTGCAAGCAGTCCAAATCCTTCCACATCAATTTTCGGGTGCAAAAGTAATACTTTTTTTCGTGATAACGAAACAGTGTACAGCAAATATGCGCATTAACGCACCATTTTATTAACGCAGCACAAAAAAAGGAGGTGCTCACACCTCCTGCAGAAAAATATTCAATTATCAGATCTATCGAATAAACAGCAACTCACGATACTTTGGAAGTGGCCACAACTGGTCGTCGATAACCTCCTCCATTTTGTCGATATGGTCGCGGATTTCGTCGAAATAGACTGCAACGGTATCGTGATACTTGATGGCTTTTTCTCGCTGATCTTCGATTCGGTTGGCCACACGACGAGCATCGACCATATCTGCCACCAACTTCTGCAAAGCCGAAGTATGAAGTTGGATATCACGAATAAGCTCCACATCGGAATCGAACTTTATTCCCAACTCCTTCATTTTATATGCCTTATCGAGAAGCACAGCCTCGTATTTCGAAGCAACGGGAATGATATGGTTCATTGTAATATCGCCTAAAACGCGAGCTTCAATTTGAATCTTCTTTGTATAGGTCTCCCATTTAACCTCTGTACGTGCCTCCAGCTCTACTTTATTAAAGACACCCGTCTTGTCGAACATCTTCAGGCTTGCAGAATCGAGATAACGGTCGAATATCTTCGGCGCTGAAGTCTCGCAATCAAGTCCACGTTTTGCAGCCTCCTGCTTCCACTCATCGGAATAGCCATTGCCGTCGAAATGCACGGCCTTGCATGATTTAATAAGGCGTTTAAGCTCCTCATAGATAGCTCGATCCTTCTTTACGCCCTTCTCGATTCGAGCGTCGACATTAATCTTAAACTCGGTAAGCTGTTCGGCTGCTGCAGAGCACAGAGTGATGATAGCCTCGGCACAATTATCCGACGAGCCGACAGCTCGGAACTCAAAACGATTACCGGTAAATGCAAATGGCGAGGTACGGTTACGATCGGTATTATCGAGCAAGATTGACGGAATCTGTGCAACACCACTCATCTTCAATACGTTCTTAGCATCAAATCGGATAGCATCGTCGGATGCACTACGCTCCAACTTATCCAAAATAGAAGAGATCTGAGCCCCTAAAAAGGCTGAAATAATTGCCGGAGGTGCCTCATTTGCACCCAAACGATGAGCATTTGTAGCACTCATAATCGAGGCCTTCAACAATCCGTTATGCTTATATACAGCAGCTATGACATTCACCAAAAAGGTTATAAACTGCAAATTCTCCGATGGTGTTTTTCCTGGGCTGAACAGATTTACACCAGTATCGGTTCCGAGCGACCAATTATTATGCTTACCAGAGCCATTGATTCCCTTAAACGGTTTTTCGTGCAACAATACGCGAAAATGATGACGTCGGGCAATCTTATCCATTATGGTCATCAGCAATTGGTTGTGGTCATTAGCCAGATTGGCCTCCTCGTAAACTGGAGCCAATTCAAACTGATTTGGGGCAACCTCGTTATGGCGGGTCTTCAAAGGAATTCCCAACTTCAAACTCTCATACTCCAAATCACGCATAAAGTTAATAACGCGCGAAGGAATTGCACCAAAATAGTGATCCTCCAACTGCTGATTCTTGGCAGACTCGTGTCCCATAAGAGTTCGACCGGTTAAGACCAAATCGGGACGAACAGCCCACAAACTCTCATCGACAAGGAAAAACTCCTGTTCCCAACCAAGGAATGTTTTAACATGGCTTACGCTCTTGTCGAAGTAGTGACATACCGCTGTGGCAGCTTTATCGACAGCCGACATCGAACGCAACAAAGGCACCTTATAATCTAACGCCTCACCCGTGTATGCAATAAAAACAGTAGGAATACAAAGTGTAGTATCGACAATAAATGCAGGCGAGGTAGGATCCCACGCCGAATATCCACGAGCCTCGAATGTATTACGAATTCCGCCATTGGGGAATGACGATGCGTCAGGCTCCTGCTGAGCCAGAACCTTACCTGAAAACGACTCTATAACCAGACCCTTTCCATCGGGATCGGAGAATGAATCGTGTTTCTCGGCAGTACCACCTGTAAGAGGTTGAAACCAGTGCGTATAATGGTCGGCGCCATTATCCAAAGCCCACTGACGCATTCCTGCCGCCACACTATCGGCTAATTCGAGCGACAGAGGAGTGCCATTATCCATCGTGCTGAGCAACGCCTCATAAGTTCGTTTATCGAGATACTTTCGCATTACGTTACGTCCAAAAACTTTCTCTCCGAAATAGTCAGACGGTCGTGAACTCGGCGCCTTTACATCAACTGCTCGATGATTCAAAGCCGCCTCCACCATTTTAAATCTTAATAACATATATTACTAAAGTATACTTGGGTTATACCTATCTAATCTATATAATATTTTTCCTGAAACACAATTTTAAAAAATCAATAAAATCATATCCTGATACAAAAATAGCATTTTTTGGTGACGGTAGCAATTTTTAGGGTCATTTTATGAAATCTTAGGTCATTTTTTCATTGATGCAGAATATTTTTAATACAATTTCAAGAATTCAACACTCAAAAATTATCAATATCGCCGTTAAACTTAAATTATGGCACAAACAATAATATATCGCCTTTTATGCTAATATTCAATTTTGTAAGAAATATAAAATCATACAATACAAACATCCTACACCAACGAAAAAGCAGAGCAAAATAGCCCATTACGGCAAATTGTTGTTATTTTCTTAACACGGGCGTACTCTATATATAAAAAAAATGCTATCTTTGCATAATGGAATGGCATTAAACCAACCAAATAGAAAATATTAACAAATACACATACATACACTAAATTAAAATTTCCAACAATTATGGCTAATACCGAAAAAGCTAAGTTGTTCGCTGAGTTCCCACCGGTTTCAACCGAGCAGTGGGAAGCAGTCATTACAACAGACCTTAAAGGTGCAGATTACGAGCGTAAACTCGTATGGAGAACAGCCGAGGGATTCAACTTGCGCCCATACTATCGCGCAGAGGATCTCGAAGGCGTTGAGTTTTTGGGTTCGCAGGCCGGTGAGTTCCCCTATGTTCGCGGTACTCACGCTTGCAACGACTGGCGTATTCACCAGACAGTAAATGTCGAGTGCCCCAAGGCAGCAAATCAGGAGGCTCTGGCTCTCTTGAATGCTGGCGTTAATTCACTCGGTTTCTGCTTGTGCGGTGCAGGAGAGGTTAACGCAGAGTTCGTTGACACTCTTCTCGACGGCATTTGCATCCCCGCAGTAGAGCTTACTTTCTGCGGTACAGATTTCGTTCCTAAGGCCAATGCTATTTTGGCTAAGGTGGAGGCTTCTGGCGTAGCAAAGGATGAGGTTAAGATGAATTTCATCTTCGACCCTATCGTTAAGGATCTCTCTCAGAAGGGAATCTACTGCTGTGGCGACACAGAGGGAACAGCTTGTTATGAGGCTGTTGTTGACTTTATCAAGAAGACTGCTGACTACAAGTACATCCGCGTAGTTAACGTATCTGGTGCTATCTTCAGCAACGCAGGTTCTACTATCGTTGAGGAGTTGGCATTCTCACTCGCAGCAGGTCACGACTACTTGGTTAAGCTTACTGAGGCTGGTCTTCCAGTTGATTTGGTAGCTCGCAAGATTCGTTTCTCATTCGCAGTTACTTCTAACTATTTTATGGAGATCGCTAAGTTCCGTGCTGCTCGTATGTTGTGGGCTAACATCGTAAAGGGTTACAACCCTGAGAAGGAGTGCTCTTGCAAGATGTTTGCACACGCTGTAACTTCAACATGGAATCAGACTGTTTACGATCCTTATGTAAATATGTTGCGTGGTACAACTGAGGCTATGTCAGCTACATTGGCTGGCGTACACTCATTGGAGGTTACTCCTTTCAACGCTTCTTACGAGACTCCTAACGAGTTCTCTAAGCGTATTGCTCGCAACGTAGAGCTTTTGCTCAAGCACGAGTCACACTTCGATCAGGTAGTTGACCCAGCAGGAGGTTCATACTACATCGAGACTCTTACAAAGAGCATCGCCGCTGAGGCTTGGAAGCTCTTCCTCGAGGTTGAGGAGAAGGGTGGATATGTAGCTGCTTACAAGGCTGGATTCATCGTTGACCGCGTAAAGGCATCTGCTGCCGCTAAGGATAAGAATATCGCTACTCGCCGTCAGATCTTGCTCGGCGCTAACCAGTATCCTAACTTCACAGAGGTTGCTGACGCTGCCGTATCGGCTGACGTTGTAACTCGTGCTGAGGCTGAAGGTAACGTTCTTACTCCTTACCGTGGTGCTATGGCATTTGAGGCTATGCGTTTGGGCGTTGACCGTAGCGGCAAGGAGCCTAAGGCATTTATGCTCACTTGCGGTAGCTTGGCTATGGCTCGTGCACGTGCTCAGTTCTCTTGTAACTTCTTCGCATGCGCTGGTATCCGCGTACAGGATAACACCTTCTTCAAGTCAGTTGAGGAGGGAGTTGCTGCCGCTTTGGAGGCTAAGGCTGACATCGTGGTTGTATGTGCTTCTGATGACGACTATGCAGAGGTAGCTCCTAAGGTTAAGGAGTTGCTCGGCGGCAAGGCTATCTTGGTTGTTGCAGGCGCTCCTGCTTGCGCAGCTGAGTTGGAGGCACAGGGTATCACCAATTTCATCAACGTAAAGAGCAACGTACTCGAAACTCTTAAGTATTATCTCAAAGAGTTGGGTATCTAAAAAGCAGAGCTATTATGAGAGCAAAATTTGAAAATTTATCATACGAAGGCGGTAAGGCACAGTGCTGCGCCGCTAAGGCTGAGGCTCAGGAGCCTTGGCTCACAGCCGAGCAGATACCCGTTAAATCGGACTACACGGCAAAAGATTTGGAGAACTTAGAGCATTTGAATTATGCCGCAGGTATCGCTCCGTTCCTCCGCGGTCCTTACTCTACTATGTATGTAATGCGTCCTTGGACTATTCGTCAGTATGCAGGTTTCTCTACTGCTGAGGAGTCTAACGCATTCTACCGTCGTAACTTGGCTGCTGGTCAGAAGGGTTTGTCAGTTGCATTCGACTTGGCTACTCACCGTGGCTACGACGCTGACCACCCACGTGTAGTTGGTGACGTTGGTAAGGCAGGTGTATCAATCTGCTCAGTAGAGGATATGAAGGTTCTCTTCAATGGTATTCCATTGGACAAGATGTCTGTATCTATGACTATGAACGGTGCAGTACTTCCAGTATTGGCATTCTACATCGTTACAGGTTTGGAGCAGGGCTGTACTCTCGATCAGTTGGCAGGTACAATCCAGAACGATATCTTGAAGGAGTTTATGGTACGTAATACCTATATTTATCCTCCTAAGTTCTCAATGAAGATTATCGCTGATATCTTTGAGTACACATCTAAGAATATGCCTAAGTTCAACTCTATCTCTATCTCTGGCTACCATATGCAGGAGGCTGGTGCTACAGCTGATATCGAGTTGGCTTACACTTTGGCAGATGGTTTGGAGTACTTGCGTGCAGGTATCAACGCAGGTATGTCAGTTGACGCATTTGCACCACGTTTGTCGTTCTTCTGGGCTATCGGTATGAACCACTTTATGGAGATCGCAAAGATGCGTGCAGCTCGTATGTTGTGGGCTAAGATCGTTAAGCAGTTCGATCCAAAGAACCCCAAATCATTGGCATTGCGTACTCACAGCCAGACTTCTGGTTGGTCACTCACAGAGCAGGATCCATTCAACAACGTAGCTCGTACAGCAATTGAGGCTATGGGTGCAGCTTTGGGTCACACTCAGTCATTGCACACCAACGCATTGGATGAGGCTATCGCCCTTCCAACTGACTTCTCGGCTCGTATTGCTCGTAATACACAGATCTACATCCAGGAGGAGACTAACGTTTGCCGTCAGGTTGACCCATGGGCAGGTTCTTACTATGTAGAGTCTCTTACAAATGAGATCGCAGAGAAGGCTTGGGCTCACATCGAGGAGGTTGAGAAGCTTGGCGGTATGGCTAAGGCTATCGAGACAGGTATTCCAAAGATGCGTATTGAGGAGGCTGCTGCTCGTACACAGGCTCGTATCGACTCTGGTGAGCAGAAGATCATCGGTCTTAACGAGTACCGCTTGGAGAAAGAGGCTCCTATCGACATTTTGGCTGTGGATAACACCGCAGTACGTGAGAGCCAGGTTAAGCGTTTGCAGGAGTTGCGTGCCAACCGCGATCAGGCTGCTGTTGATAAGGCTTTGGCCGCTATTACAGAGTGCGTAAAGACAGGCAAGGGCAACTTGTTGGAGCTCGCAGTAGAGGCTGCAAAGGTTCGCGCAACATTGGGCGAGATCTCAGATGCTTGCGAGGTTGTTGTAGGTCGCTACAAGGCTGTTATTCGTTCAATTTCGGGTGTATACTCATCAGGTATGAAGCAGGATTCAGATTTCGAGAAGGCAAAGGCTATGTGCGCCGAGTTTGCCAAGAAGGAGGGTCGTCAGCCCCGTATTATGATTGCAAAATTGGGTCAGGATGGTCACGACCGTGGTGCTAAGGTAGTTGCTACAGGTTATGCCGACGTTGGTTTTGACGTAGATATGGGCCCATTGTTCCAGACTCCTGAGGAGGCTGCTAAGCAGGCTGTGGAGAATGACGTACACATCGTAGGTGTATCTTCTTTGGCTGCCGGTCACCTCACTCTTGTTCCTCAGATTATCGCTGAGTTGAAGAAGTTGGGTCGCGAGGATATCATCGTTGTTGTAGGTGGTGTTATCCCTGCACAGGATTACGAGGAGTTGTATCAAGATGGCGCTGCCGCTATCTTCGGCCCCGGTACTCCTATCGCCAAGTCTTCAATCAAGATGTTGGAGCTTTTGATGGAGGAGTAATCGTCTGTCGAAATATAAACGAAAACCGCTGGTAATACCAGCGGTTTTTTTGTGCATATAACTACATATAAAGAGATAAAATAATCGCAATAAAGTAATACGTATCGTCTCATCAGCATATTCACCAGGGTCGTCTATCAATATGATTATACAGGGGGGACAAAGTATATATCAACAGAAATGAGCAATACTCACTCAACAAGAAGCAATATCGATATGGGAACAAAAAAAATCGGGCCGGACATATGAGTCCAACCCGATTTTTATTGTGAAAAATATTTCTACTAGAAATACTGACCACGCAAGTCCTCAATCTCAGCCTTAGCCTGGATAGACATCAAAGCTGCCTGAGCTGAAAGGCTCTCCTTATTAGCCTGCAAACGAACCTTCTCGGCCTCAGGAGTCTGAACCTCTGACTTGTTAATTGCATCTACTACGAATACAACAGCACCAGAGTAACCCTTCACAGGAGCAGAGACCTTACCGGTCTCTGTAGTGTTTGCAATAGCACCAACAACACGTGGCTCAATAGCTACATCGGTAATACCGTAATCAGTGAATCGAAGCTCCTCGAATGCTACCGGCTCAACACCAGCATTCTTTGCAACCTCCTCGATTGTAGCACCAGAGAACTTATTCTTCAAAATCTCAAACTTCTTGTCACGCTGCAAGTACTGAGCAATCTGCAAACGTACGTCATCAAAGTTTGTATACTCTGAATCGTCAATATCAGTAAGCATTGCGACAACATATGCATCACCTAAGTTGAAAATCTCAGAAATCTCACCAACCTTTGCGCTATATGCCCAACGAACCAACTCACGTGAGTTCTCCAAAGAAGCGATTGTACGCTGACCCTGATTGATGCGAGCTACGCGAGGTGAAACTGCCGATGCAGATGCAGCAGCATTGAATGCATCGAGAGAAGTCTTTGCTTCAACCGCAAACAAACTAGCTGTATTGTGTACGTTACGACGTGTTGCAGAAGATGCCTCAACAGGGTAAGTAACGGTACCAACCAAAACGTGCTTTGCAGGCTTGTCAACACGAGTAACCTTCAAAATCTGAATAGCATCACCCTGAGCGACCTTAACCAAATCACCCTTCTTTGCTGTAGCCAACTGATCTGCCATCTCAACTGTAAGAGCTGAGAAAGGAACTACGCCTACATCACCACCCAACTGAGCTGTCTGTGCATATGCTGAGTGCTTCTTGGCAGCCTCCTCGAAATTAGCACCTGCAACCAATGCGTTGTAAAGGCTATCAACCAATGCTGTATTATTAGCAGCAAGAACGATGTGGCTAAGACCCAATGAATCGGGAGCCTCCTTAACAGCCAATGGACGAGAGATAACCCACTCGTTTGACTTCAAAACAGGACCATACTGCTGACCTTCCAACAAAATAGCCTCATCGCCAGAAAGCTCTGCAAGAGAAGCGTAGTGATCGCCAACTGTTCCCATATTTTTGCGGATAAATGCACGAGCATCCTCAGCTGCTGCGAACTCCTCGCCTGCAATTTTAACCTTCTTCTCGATCTCTGTCATATCGTCAGCCGTAGCAGCTACATCAAATACAACGTAAGTCAAAGCACGATGTGGGAGCTTCTTGTAAGAGATCTCCTTATTATCCTCGTAATACTTCTTAGCCTCAGCAGTAGTAACTGTTGCCAAAGAGTCTGCGATCTTATTATACTCAACGAGTACATAACGACCATTGCGGCTCTCGTTCATAGATGCAAGGCCCTGCTGTACATCCAAAGCATTTGCATATACACCAGCCTTAACAAGACCTGAATACTTAACCATCAAACGATCCAACTGAGCCTGATCGTTCAAATAGCTCCAAAGCTCCTGATACTGGGGATTAGAGCTTACCTGCGCTAAGAATGAAGACAAAGCCGCAACATCATACTCGCCGGTTTCAGGATTAGCAAAAGCGCCAAGGAATACATCAGATGGATGCTCACCGCTCAACATTGCAAGACGCTCAGCCTTCGATACGACAATACCCAAATCCTCAAAGCCCGGTACAAGCAAGTGCTTTGCAACGAGTGACTGCCAAGCTGCTGTTGATAAGCCATTGATAGCCTCCTCGCTTGACTCGTCAGCACCACTGAACTTCTTAATTGTCTCATACTCCTTCAAGTACTCGGTATAGGTGATATTATCACCATTAATCTCTCCTACCTTAGGATCGTTGCTTCCAAAAAAGCCCATCTCTGGACCCAATGAGATGATAAATGCCAAAAGCGCCAATACGATTACGATAGAAAGTACGACGCCAAATCTAGTTCTTAATGTGTTTAGACTAATCATAATTATTGTTTTTTACCTATTTATATTCATTTTGAGCCACCAAAGATAGTGAAATTATTCTTAATAGCCATATTATTACGCCTATTTTTATCAGCGTTTTATCACTCTGGCCAAATCTACCCTTGCTCGAGTGGTACGGAGCACCTTTATTTCAAGCCTTCCGGCATTGATTACAGCACCCGCCGAGGGGATTCCTTCATAGTTATATAGGATAAATCCAGCGAGGGTATCATACTCCTCACTCTCCTCGATATCAAGGCCATAGCGTTCGTTTAAGTAATCAACTTCCAATCGGCATGAGAAGACATACTCCTGCTCACCAACCTGCTTCTCGATAGTCTCCTGCACATCGTGCTCATCCTCTATCTCGCCAAAAATTTGTTCCAAAACATCCTCCATCGAAATTATACCTGCTGTACCTCCGAACTCGTCGATAACCACAGCGATACTCTGCTTACGCTTGATGAAGTTTTGCAACAAAGTCTGCAAAGGAAGAGTCTCGGCCACACAATCAACTTTCATAAGTACCTGCTCAATACTTTGTGGCTTATTGAAAAGACTCTTAGAGTTGACATAGCCGACAATATTATCAATACTATCTTTCCATACAAAGATACGAGAATACTTCGACTCCACGAAACGCTCTGTAAGTTCCTCAATCGAACTATTGAAATCGACCGCCTCGACATCAACACGAGAAACCATACAATCTCGAACTCGCAAATCCGCAAAATCCAATGCATTCTGGAAGAGGCGAATCTCCTCCTCATCCTCTTGCTGGGCCTCAACAGCCTCACCATCGACAAGATTTACCAAATCTTCACGATTGAAGGTATAGTCTATTTCGGAGCTACCTCGCTTACGACCAAATAGGCGAAGAATTGCATACGAAATAAATGTCGTGAATAGTGCTATTGGATATAGCAGCAGATAAAATATATAAATTATAGGGTAAAAGAATCGGTAATAAAAATTAGGGTTCTTCTTAACTATCGACTTGGGCATATATTCACCGCAGAACAAGATTACGATGGTCGATACGATAGTCTCCATCAAAACGGAGCCACCCATCGCTATGCTACTCCACCCCAAAAGAGAAGCCACACCCCTAAGCAATAGGGACATATAGAGAGAATAGATTACAAGACATATATTATTACCGACAAGTATCGTGGTAATATATTGCCCTGGGTGTCGCTCGAAAAGATGAGCAACAAAATCGAATGCCTGACTCTGCTTACGATCAATCTCCTCACGCAATCGGTTCTTGCTCAAAAAAGCAATCTCCATACCCGAAAAGAATGCCGACATAAGCAGCATCACACATATTATAATTATGGAATTTATTAAATCCGTAGAATCCATATTAATCTATCTCTAATACAACCACAAGTATCAAACAGCAAGCAACATAGCTACATCAGAACAATTTTAGCAATATGCATACACTCAGAGTCTCAAGCTATTGAGATAATTGAACATCTCGCGTAGGCTTTATCATAGGCATAGCCCGCTCGTCGATCGCTTTGGCATCTAACTTTCTTGCATCGTTCTGAATATTTCTTCTCCTATGCAATTTATTCGCATTGTTACCGTTAGATGCGTCATTCTTCGAGGGAACTTTCTCACTTTTTGTCGCCTGTGGAGATTTATCCTCACCTGTACTCTTCTCATCATCCGACTTTGCACTTGTATCACTCGCAGATGCCTCCGTATCGGTGAAATATGTTACACCTTTGAGTTTACGATAACGCCAATCAGTCATATTTTCATCGCTCTCGAATCCCTCGCAATCGTAAACTTCATCGCCATCGACAATACGAGAATCAACATTTGAGTAGATACGATGAGTAGCCTGATTCCAGAAGAGTTGCTGAGTATACAACTTACGCCCATTGGTCTGCACCACAACAACATCTCCTTTGGCCTCCCAAAGTTTGCGATTATCGTAGAATATAGCGTAATTTGAGGTTAAAGTAGCTGAAACATTTGCCGTAGAGTCATCCTCGTACATTATCACCTTAACACCTTTACGAAACTCCTTATATGGATCGCGAGCCATAGCATAGCCCTCCATCAAAGGGGTTGAAAAGTGGTAAGATTTCAATCCGTTCTCCGACATCTGGATCGACAAATCCTCACTATACTCGGTCATCAGAGTCTCGGCATTGACCTGATCCTCCACAACCTTCTGCTCCGCTTTACACGAGTATAGCAAGATAGCACTTCCCACAATAGGAAGTGCTACCGCTAAATATCGTCTAAGCGAATTTATTGTCATTACTACAATTATCTGTAACGAACAGTTGTGTTAACACCACTTGCATAGCCGTGGCTGATAGTATAACGGCTACCTGCCTGCAACTCAGCAAAGAAGCACTCCTCCTTTGAAGGGAAAGCAGAACGATAGTGGTCCATCATAGTCTGTGCACTCTTCTGAACCTCAGGCTCTGAAGCCAACAAAGGCACAGCCTGGTTCATTGCATCGTATGCAGCCCAATAGCAAGCCTGGCACTTAAGCTCAGAGCAGTTTGCAGATGCTGCGTAGCACTGACCCAAGATAAAGTATGCATAACCATTCTCAGGATTGATGGCCTTGATCTCGTTAGCAGCCTTGATTGCACCCTGAATATTCTTTGTGCTAAGGCTAATCATACCGATACGAACATAAAGCTTCTCCTTCTCTGCTGCTACTGTCTCTGTTGCCAATGCCTCCTCCAAGTACTTCATAGCCTTGTCGTACTCTTTGCGGTTCTGGAAACCTTGAGCAAGGAAGAGAGCTGTCTCTGAAGATGGCTTCTTGGCGTAATATGTCTCAGCGGTCTTGAAGAAGAAATCGCTATCGCAGTTTGCACGTGACATCAACGTTACAGCCTGGCCCAACAAATCAACGTTCTCAGGATCAGCAGCCAAACGCTTTGAGAAGAGAGCCTCCAAGTTTGCGCAGCTCGCAGCACCACTGGTACCAAAAGCCGACTCAAACTGATCCTTATACTGAGCTGTCTCCTCTGTTACGTTTGCAAACTCAGGAGTAAGGCGGTCGTACTCAGCGATAACTACATCTGCTGCGATTGAGTCAGTCTGGAAGTCCTCGCACAAGTTGCTGAAATAAATAGCAACCAACTCCAAATCAGTCTTACCCTTTACCTCCTTGCTTGCAGCGATAGCCTGCTTGAATACCTCTCGCAAACCTGTACGGTCCTCAGGGCGGTAGTTTACAAACTCACGAGCCTTACGGTCGAGGATATAATCCTTACCATACTTAGAGTGATCTGCGAAACTTGCCAAACGAACATCGTAAACCCACAAAAGAGAGTCGATAAGCTTTGCACGTACCTTAGGATCCTCTGCTGCATTAATCTTGTTCTTGTAGATCTTAGCACCGTTAGTGTAAAGATTCTGTGATGCCTGAGGACACTTCTTCAAAAGGTCTACCAAATAACCTGCTGCTACATTGTAGTTGCGGTTATCAACTGCCTCCTTCAAGAACTGGCTATTGAGCATGTTCTGCTGACGCTCAGCCGCATTAGCACCCCACTTAGCATACTTGGGGTCATCGAAATTAACATCCTGCGCCATTGCTGACAAACCCATTGCAGCAAAAGCAACTGTCAAAATAAGTTTTAAACTTTTCATGTAATAAAAGGTTTTTTTGTATTTATTATATTACTAAATTTTTAATTCACGTTCTTCCAAAATCGCCTATCGGCACTACTAGCTAAGTTCTCTTAGTTAAACTGACGTCGTTTAAACCAATCATTACCAAAGAGCGATAGACCAACACCCAACTTATAGTAGTTCTGCTTAACCAAGCCTACCTCCATACCGTTGATTGCAATCTTCGATTGAGCCGGATCGCGAACACCCCACTCGAAACTAACATCAATAGATGAGTTTCCGAAAAGTTGCAACGGGAAACCAAAACCGGCAGTCACTGCGTACTGCTTTATAGTGCTGAATGCGAAAGTCTGGTAGTAATCACCATAACGCACTCCTACTCGATACGCCACACGATTCAAATAGTTACCGACGTCGGTCGGACGAGGACGAATCTCAAAACCTGCCTTGATGGTATGGGTATCGGTATATGCAACTCGAACACCTTTACCATTGCCCTCAATATAATCGGTATTCTCGCTACCCCAATTCTGGTAAACATAGTCCAAACCTGCACGAATCTTAGTATCCTGATAGAATACTCCTGCAGCAATCTGCTGTGGCAATCGCAGTGGCAATGCCTCGCTCTGATCTCGAACAACCGAAGTCAAGAAGTTGTCTACATAGACATATTGAGTTTCATCTGGATTTAAATCACCGCCCATATCGTAGGTAGCTCCAAACGACAACGCTCGCTTGCTATTCAAGATAGCGTGCCACTGAACACCAAACTGAAATTTCACATTCGACACATCATAAGTATCTACTCCTGTAGTGCTTGAATACTCTCCACTACCAGTAATGATATCTGTTGGAATTGTTGAATAGTGACGAGAGATAAGTCCCCAATAATAGCGTGCTGCAACACCCAATGACAACTTGGTAAATGGACGCCAGCCAAATCCCGCCTTAACCTCTGTTATATCACCATCACCATAGTGGCGATACTGAACACGGCCTACGTTACCAATGATATCTGATGAAATATCGTTGCTGAAAGTATTATAGCCTACGTTGCTATACGGAGTCAAGCTAAATCCAAAGCCTACACTCTTAGCCAACGGCATCTGGAATGCAATCTCGTGAATATTCACCGAGTTGTATGCTGTCTCAACTTTTGACGAAGAACCTGCGCCATACTTAGTCTGGCTATTGCGATAGTGGCCTGCATCAAGGCCAAAATCAAATACGAAACTTTTACGGTTCATATTAGCATAACCCGCAGGGTTAAGCAGATTGACCATATTGGTTGAAAGCATTGCAACACCAACACCTCCCATCGAGCGCATAGCTACGTTACCGGGAGTTGTAAGCTCACCCAATCCATACATCGAATAGGGCGAATAAGTATTAACACTACTTGTCAAATTCTGCGCCACCGCACCCATAGGTAAAAGCAGTACGACAGCTATAATAACTTTAAAAATTTGCTTATATATTCCTTGCATTGTACTCTAAAATTCGATTCAGTCCGCAAAGTACCAAATCACATTTTGCAAATATCGCATTTTTAATTCTTTTAACAAAGAAATTTGCATCTCCACCCGTAAAAATTAACGTTAATTTATCATTATGGAGTGAAAATGCTCTAATATAACCCTCAATTTCGTGAGTTATACCCTCCATTACTCCTTGTTCGATTGCCTGTTGGGTTGTACGTCCAAGCTGTAGAATTTCATCGGTCACATCGCACATTGGCAAACGTGACGTGTAGTCGTGCAAAGCTCGAAAACGGCTCCTCGCACCAGGGGAAATATTTCCTCCGCGAAAGACCCCATTCTCGACCAAATCAATTGTTATGGCGGTACCAAAATCGACTATCAAACAATCGCGATGCCCCATAACCTCAACAGCTCCAACGGCTGCCGCCAATCTATCAACACCCAAAGTTTCGGGAGAGAGGTAATCGTTACCGATGGGAACGGGAACCGATGATGTCATTTCCAGCACCTGCAAACCACACTCTCGCAACAAATCAGCAACTTGGGATGTTACTACAGATGTTGAAGCAACAATCGATTGTTGCAACGACGGATAGCGCGACAAAATATCACGTACCATATCATCACTCAAATGCCCGCAGGTACGCTGCTCAATCACTTCATCATGCTCAACAATAGCAATTTTTAGCAACGAATTTCCTATATCTACTATTAAATTCATTGTTGTATTAGTTATAAAGCTCTTAGCACTACGACCGCTTCAGCAACATCTGCTACCCTTCTAACGGTCATAGCCAAACGATTATTGTGTTGTTTAAGCACAAATCTATCAGGCTGAGTGGTTATTTTACGCAGCAATGTCATAAAAACCTCGCTCTTATAGTATGGAGAATTGCTCTCGCCTACGAAGTGGACAATCATCAATCCATTCTTGACTTTCACTCGTTCCATACCCAATCGAACGGCCTCCCAACGCAACCGAACAACATTCAGAAGTTCCTGAGCAGCAATAGGTAACGCACCGAATCTATCAATCAGGCGAGATTCGAATGCAACCAAATCCTCCTCCTTATGAATAGAATCCAATTCGCGATACAAACGTAATTTTTCAGCAGGCTGACGAACATAGCTATCTGGCAACTCTGCCAACATATCGATATCGATAACGGCATCATCGATATACGACTCCTGCTTAACTGTCTGAGCCTCCTCATCACTCAATCCAGCCACATCGAGCCCCTCGGCTCGGAGCTCTGCAATGGCCTGACGCATAATTTTTTGGTAAGTTTCAAAACCTATATCTGCGATAAATCCGCTCTGCTCAGCACCCAACAGATTACCCGCTCCACGAATATCCAAATCCTGCATTGCGATATTGAATCCCGAACCCAAATCAGAGAACTCCTCGATAGCTCGCATACGACGACGCGCATCGCTCGACAGCAACTCCTCAGGAGGAGTAATCAAATAACAATAGGCCTTACGATTACCGCGACCAACTCGGCCTCTGAGCTGATGCAAATCACTCAAACCATAATGGTGGGCATTGTTGATGATTATAGTATTGGCATTGGGGATATCTATGCCATTCTCTACAATCGTAGTCGCCAACAAAACATCGAACTCACCATAGATAAAATCCATTATAAGTCGCTCCAACTTCTCGGATTGCAAACGACCGTGACCTACAGCAACTCTGGCCTTGGGGCACAAACGTTGGATTTGCCCTTGCAATGTCATCAAATCCTCTACCCTATTATGCACGAAGTAAACCTGTCCTCCACGAGCCAACTCCTCCTCTATGGCATCACGAATAATCTCGTCGGAGAAGATATGCGACTCGGTGATAATAGGTTGACGATTAGGCGGTGCAGTCGAGATTACCGACAAATCACGCGAACCCATTAGCGAAAATTGCAGAGTACGCGGAATGGGGGTAGCTGTAAGGGTCAAAGTATCAACCGAGACACTCAACTGAGTGAGTTTCTCCTTAGCTGCCACTCCAAACTTCTGCTCCTCATCAATAATAAGCAATCCCAAATCACGGAAGCTGATAGATTTACCCAACATCTTATGCGTTCCGATAAGAATATCGATCTTTCCGGCGGCCAAATCATCGGCTATCTCGCGGGTCGGCTTGGCACTCTTTGAGCGGTTCAAGTACTCCACTCTAACCGGGAAATCACGCAGACGCTCCATAAATGATCGGTAATGCTGCAAAGCCAAAATAGTTGTCGGCACCAAAACAGCAACCTGCTTGCCATCAACAGCAGCCTTGAATGCGGCTCGAATAGCAACCTCTGTCTTGCCGAAACCCACATCACCACAGACCAATCTATCCATAGGACGGTCAGACTCCATATCCTTTTTAACCGCATCAATAGCGCTCTGCTGGTCAGGAGTCTCCTCCCAACGGAACGAGGCCTCCATCTCATTTTGCAGATAACTGTCGGCCGAGAATGCAAATCCCTTGCTCGCTTTTCGCTTGGCATACAGAGCAATAAGCTCGCGCGAGATATCTTTAACAGCCTTCTTCGTGGCGTTTTTCAACTTCTGCCATGCACCATTGCCCAATTTATAAATCTTTGGAGGCTCGGCATCTCCACTCTTATATCGCGAAATGCGGTGCAACGAGTGGACATTGACAAATAGGACATCGTTATCCTTATATACGAGTTTTATCGCCTCGTGCAGCTTACCGTTCTGCTCGATTTTGACCAATCCACCGAAACGGCCTACACCATGGTCAATATGCACCACATAGTCGCCCAACTTCAAGGCATTGAGTTCGGCAACGGTCATCTGCTCATCGCGTTTTATCTCGCCATTAATCTTATAGCGGCGATAACGGTCGAAAATTTGATGATCGGTATATAGGCATATCTTTAAAGCATTATCAACAAACCCCTCGTGCAAGGTAACCGGCAACGAATCAAACGTGATTTTTGCACGACCTATCTGGTGGAAAATATTATCCAGACGCTCGAGTTGAGCCTTGCTCTCGGAAAGAATATAAGTCTGATAGCCTTTCAAAGTATTGTCGGCTATATCATCGGCCAAAACCTCAAAGTTCTTATTGAACTTAGGTTGCGGAGAGGTGGAGAATGGTATCACGACATCGGCTATGCGCTCCTTGAGGTTATCCCTAAGAAGAATCATTCGCTGCGACTCCATATCAGCAAGCAAGCCATTACGGCTCGTAAGCAATGTATCGATCTTCGAGGGCTCCTCCATCTCGCCCAGCACTCGTCGGCGCAGATCGTTGACTCGCTTCAGGACATACTCTGCATCATAGAACCAGAATGTTGCCGAACCAACAAAAGCCGCAAGCGACACCTTCGCAGTATCACCTCCGTTCATATTGGGGATAATCTCAACCTGCTGAGCCTTATCATTAGAAAGCTGGCTCGAAATATTGAATCGGCGGATAGAGTCGACTTCATCACCAAAAAAATCAAAACGGAACGGGCGACTTTCGGAGTAGGAAAAGACATCGACAATACCTCCTCGCAAAGAGTACTGGCCAGGCTCATAGACAAAATCAACCTGTTCGAAGCCTCTATCAAGAAGCATATTCTCAAACTCGGCAATAGGCAATCTGTCGCCAACACTAACTTTCAGACTTCGCTCCGATAAAGCCCTTTCGTCGGCTACACGCTCGGCCAAAGCTTCCGGATAGGTACAAATAACCAAATATTCTCCTTGGCGATGACGAATCGCATTGAGGGTGTTGGTACGTTGCACTACACCCTGCGCATCCTCCTTACCATAAAGTATGGACTTTTTATACGAAGTTGGGAAGAAATGAATCTGGCCCTCATCAAGCAAAGCATAGAAGTCGTTGAGCATATATGCAGCAGAGTCCCTATCTTCTGCGACAAAGATATGTACACCACCAACTTTGCGTATCAAAGCTGCCGAATAGAACGAAAGAGCCCCGCCGACCAAATCTTCGAGATGGACGGTGACGCTCTCCGCTTTATACTCCTTCAGCAATCGAGTCAAGGATCTTGACTGCTCGGCTCGCTGCAAAATATTATTTATACTCTCCAAAACAAGAGTTTTATTAGCATAGACAACACTATAGTGGTTAGCGCTTTCCCACTCCTAACCCTACAATGTTACCGAGGATTTACTCAATCAACGACTCCCTGTTTCGGCTAAGATATTTCACATCGACCATTCCCAAACTCTGGTCGGCTACTATACTTATCCACACTTTGTATCGCATTACCCAACGATTACGTATCGAGAATATACCTTTTGTCAGATACGATGCCACGTATGGACTCACACGTAATCTGATATACTTCACGCCTCGATCCTCAGCCAGGAACTGAATCTGATTCTCAATCTTTCGATCGAGCAGAATCGTAGGCTCAATGCGACCAGAGCCATTACAAGTAGGACATACATCTGTAACATCCTGCACTGCTACTGGGCGTACTCGCTGGCGAGTAATCTGCATCAAGCCAAACTTGGTAAGGGGCAAGATTGTGTGTTTTGCCTTGTCGCTAGCCATCAGTTGCGTCATCTCATTAAAGAGCAATTGACGATTCTGGACCTTATGCAGATCAATAAAATCAATGATAACTATTCCTCCCAAATCGCGCAAACGCAATTGGCGTGCAATCTCTTTGGCTGCAGCAAGGTTGACCTCCATTGCTGTCTCCTCCTGATTTACCTCGGCTTTTGTTCGATTGCCTGAATTGACATCGATGACATTCATAGCCTCGGTATGCTCGATGATAAGATATGCTCCTCGCTTGAGCGACACATACTTGGCAAAGAGCGACTTTATCTGTTTTGATATATCGAAATTGTCGAAGATAGGAACTGTGCCTTTATACAGCTTGACAATCTTCTCCAATTGGGGATCGATGATTTTGATATAGCTTTTAATCTCGCGATACATAGTCTCATCGTCGACCGTAATTTGCGAGAAGGTCGAATTAAGAGAATCGCGGATTATGGTATTTGCACGGCTCATCTCGCTAATCAACAATGCGGGGGCCGTATTCTTTCGTATGTTACCCACAGCTTGATTCCATCGCTCAATCAACGATAGTATATCCTGCTCGATATCAACATCGTGAGCATCGGCGGCTGCGGTACGAATTATAACGCCAAAATTTTTGGGCAACACATTTGCTGCAATTTGGCGTAAACGTTTCTTAGTCTCGGTAGAACGAATCTTCTGCGAGATAAATATCTTCGATGAGAAGGGGACCAACACCACATTGCGACCGGCCAACGATATATCGGATGTCAAACGCGGGCCTTTGGTCGAAATAGCCTCCTTGGCAACCTGAACCATTACGGTTTGACCTACCTGCAAATACGAGGCAATCTTTCCATTCTTCTCGGTGGCTGGTTCAAGCTTCATTGTCTCGACCTTCACGCCTCGCTTACCCGGCTGACGACTGTCGACAACTTTCTGCAACGATCGGAATTGTCCTCCCAAATCGAGATAATGAATGAATGCATCCTTCTCGTGTCCTATATTGACAAAGGCGGCATTCAATCCCGGCATAATCTTTCGCACCTTACCCAGATAGATATCACCAACCGCAAAACCACTTTGGCACTGCTCCTTATTGAGCTCTACCAATACCTTATCTTCGCACAAGGCGATGGTTATCTCAGATGGGGTAACGTTTATTACTAACTCTCGATTCATCAGATTCTTATCTAGTATGATACAAATGATCGCCACGGGCAACTAACATTCAACACCCAATAGGCTTATTCACCATTCGCATCAATTTACAATATAAAATAGGTAAAGCTAAATGGCGTTAGTTAAAAAGGCCATTTAGCTTATATCTTACCTACTTGCTAACGCAACAGAATCGGCTCAGATTACTTCTTCTTATGACGATTCTTACGAAGACGCTTCTTGCGCTTGTGCGTAGCCATCTTATGACGCTTGTGCTTTTTTCCGTTTGGCATAGCTGTAATTATTTAATGGTTTATATTATTTTACCTTTGCTACAAAGCTCTTAGCGGGCTTAAATGCAGGAATATTGTGCTCGGGAATAGTGATTGTAGTATTCTTTGAAATATTACGAGCTACCTTCTGAGCACGCTTCTTGATGATGAAGCTACCAAAACCGCGCAAGTAAACATTGTTGTTCTCAATCAAAGAGTTACGAACATTATCCATAAATGCCTCTACAATAGTCTGCACCATTACTTTCTCAACGCCAGTGCTTTTTGCGATCTCATTAACGATATCAGCCTTAGTCATAACTTTTAATATTTTTTATATTTAACATTAAATTCTTTTGGGTCTGCAAATGTACTACATTTTCAACGATTAACAAATTAATATAGAGTTTTTTTTCGCAAATATTTTCCAACAACGCATTTACGACAAAAACCCTGCAATTTATCCCGCCCATTTACGGCATCTGATTGAAGGCCATAGCCAAACCTTCAACAGCCTTATCCAATCCGCCTTGAATCTTGCTGCCGATCATCATGCGCATCATCATATTGAGTTCGGCGTGCAACACCAAGCGTATGCGTGTATCCATATCCGACACCTCGTGAAGTTGAATCCAGAAAGAGAAATCAATCGGCACTGCGCCTGTGGCATCGTCACTTGTGATTTTGATATGCTTATTCTCAACACGCTCCACAATACGCAATCGCACAGTAAAGCCCTTCACCTTAAACGAGCAACTATCCTCATCAGCCTGCCACTCCTCGACCTTATCCTGCAATGCGGGTGTAAGCATATCGAAGCGGCTTATGAAGGGATATATACGCGAAACAGGCTTCAAAATCTGTTGCTGTTTCGACTCATACTTTTCCAATCCCATATCTATACAATACTTAAACTCTCAAAAAAATCTTATCCGCAAATCTCTCCCAAAGAGCATAAGCCTCGAAGCGAGATATGCGAAAAATCAAGCAAAGATACATTTTTTTTAATAAAGATGCAATTTATTAATTGTTTACAATACTATTTTAAGCCCGCCATGATAAAAAAAACAGAGACTTCAATTTACATTGGAGTCTCTACTAAACCTCAACAGTCTACGTGTCGGCACAATCCGGGCAGACTACTTCTTAGCTAAAACCTTAACATTTACAGCCTGCACACCCTTATCGTTGTCCCCGATCTCATACTCGACAGTCTGGCCTTCTGATAATGATTTAAAGCCCTCGGCCACTATGCCAGAGTAATGAACAAATATTTCACCACCCTCCTCTTTTAAAATAAAGCCATAGCCCTTCTTATTGTCGAACCACTTTACTTTGCCAATCATAGATATTCTCCTTTCAGATAGTTAGTGTTGTTATTAGTTATACCAAAGTTAAGAATAAATATCTAAATTCCAAAAGATTCGGAGAGATTTTTGCTAATTCAGGAGTAGTCGAAGGCACGCTAAACAATACAGACGTCACCACACTAATCATCGCTCAAAAGAGTAAAACTTATATAGTGAAAGGATATATTTACCTCGGCCAATATCGTAGAAGGCCCACCCAGATACAGATTAAGGTATAGAAACAAAAAAGGGTAAGCTACTTATATCGCACCGCTACAACCTAATACCCTTGCTTGCTTCCACACCTGGGGGATTCTCAGGGAGCTGGTCGTATAAGACTTACCCGGGTGCAAAAGTAGAAAAATTTATTATCTTTGCAAAAAATATTCACGCTGAAATGAAAAAAACATTAATTAGCATATTTATTATCGCTATCGTGGCAGGTGCCGCAGTAGCCACCTGGGCTATTATTTCATTTAAAGGTAATGCCGTCAAAGAGAGTGCAGAGCTGTATGTATCAAAGCGTAGCGATTATTCATCGCTTATAGACTCTTTGAAGCCCCGAATCGGCCATCACTTCGCATTCGACATCTACGCCAAACGTCTTGAACTTGAACGTTCGTTCAAACCAGGGCACTACGTTTTGGAGGATGGGATGAGTGTGATTGATATTGTTCGTATGATTAAACTCGGATTACAGACCCCTGTAAATGTCACGATGAACAATGTTAAGACCCCTGCGTACTTGGCAGGAAAGCTCGCCCGACAAATAGATGCTGACTCGGTGGAGTTGGTAAAGGCTTTTATGGATAAGCAGAAAGCCAAAGAGTTGGGATTCGACAATCCTCTTACGATGTTTTCAATATTCATTCCCAACACATATGAATTCTATTGGACAGTTACACCCGAAGAGTTTATCGAGCGTATGAATAAAGAGTACAAACGTTTCTGGGAGAATGGCCGAGACCAGAAGCGTCAACGCACTAAACTCAATCGCGTGGAGGTTGCCACTTTGGCTTCGATTGTCTACGAGGAGACTCGCAAAGTTGATGAAATGCCACGAATTGCAGGAGTATACATCAATCGTCTGCGCAAAGGCATACCTTTGCAGGCCGACCCCACTATTAAATATGCAATGCAGGATTTTGGATTGCGACGTATCCTATATCGTCATTTGAAATATGAGTCACCATACAACACCTACCTAAATCGAGGCTTGCCCCCATCGCCAATTTGCATGCCAAGCATACAGGCTATCGATGCGGTACTTAATTACGAACAGCATGACTACATATTCTTCTGTGCACGCCCCACATTTGACGGATATCATAATTTTGCCCGTACACTCTCTGAGCACAATGCCAACGCAAGAGCATACCAGCGAGAGCTAAACAAAAGAAAAATTAAATAAGGTCTTGTTGCAACAAAACTAAACACATATAGAAAACATCGAGTGGCACTTCCTGAAGAGGTGCCACTCGATGTTTTAATTGGTATAATAGACGGCTACTTATTCTTGTATGCGTCAACTCCGCTCTGCAAGAAAGCAACAAACGCATCGACATCGAGATTATAACCTCGTGGTTCAACCAGCGGCTTGCCATCCTCACCCTGCAACACATAATAGGGCTGAGCATTCACACCATAGGTTTTCAATGCGTAGTAAGAATTAATCTTACCCAAAGTTTTAAGTACCTTACCGCTATCGGTTGTAACCCAATCCTTCTCATCAACCGGAAGTTTATCATCGGCATAAAGAGCCACAATCACATACTCATTACGCAACAGATCGAGAACGCGTTCATCAGACCACACTCGTGACTCCATCTCGCGACAATTCACGCAACCATGACCTGTGAAGTCAACAAAAATAGGCTTACCAACCTTCTTGGCATATGCTTCGGCTTCCTCCAAATCAAAGAAACCCTGCAAGCCATATGGTAACTCCAAAACATCACCATATTTAACGCCGGATTTAGGAGTTTGCGTGCTTGACACTGATGCAGTTGTCGCGCCACCCGATGTAAGAGCAAAATCTTGAGACTGCATAGGAGGCAAATAACCCGACAAAACATTCAATGGAGCACCCCACATACCTGGAATCATATATACCACGAATGAGAATGTAACAATTGCCAACACCAAACGTGTAACAGACAAATATGGCATATCACTATCGTGCTTGAATTTAAGTTTACCCAACAAATACAATCCCATAAGAGAGAAGATGGCAATCCAAATAGCCAAATAGATCTCTCTATCGAGCAATCCCCAGTGGTAAGTTTGATCTGCTACGCTCAAAAATTTCAAACCCAAAGCCAACTCAACAAATCCCAATACGACCTTTACCGAGTTGAGCCATCCACCACTCTTTGGAAGCTGTTTAAGCCAAGTAGGGAACAATGCGAACAGAGTGAAAGGAAGTGCGAATACTACCGAGAATGCAAACATAGTGATAATTGGAGTCCACACCTCACCCGAAGTCGACTGAATAAGAGCAGAACCGACGATGGGGCCTGTACATGAGAATGACACAAGCACCAAAGTCAAGGCCATAAAGAAGATACCTGCCAAACCTCCCTTATCGGATTTTGCATCGCTATCATTGACCAACTTTTCGGGAAGTACAATCTCAAACGCTCCGAAGAAAGAAGCTGCAAAGACCATAAATACAATAAAGAAGATGATATTAGGTAGCCAATGTGTAGCGACCCAATTGAAAATATCGGCTGTAACAGCATCACCTCCAATAAGCCATGTGAGCAGGATGATTACCGCAATAGGCACTGTATAGAGTATCACAATGAAGAATCCATACATCAACGCACGGAAACGGCCACGCGCAACACTACCCGATCCCTTCAAGAAGAATGACACTGTCATAGGTATCATCGGGAACACACAAGGTGTAAGCAGCGCTATCAAGGCCCAGCCAATTGCGCTAAAGATGTAGCCCCAAATAGAGCCCCCCTTCGATGTCTCAACAGACTTAATTTCGCCAGCTGCGGCGGGATCTGCATTACCTACCTTTATCTCAAAATCGTTACTTCCCGTTACGCAGTTAGCTTCATTGCAAGCCATCCAGTCTACCGTGACGTTCAATATTGTTGCGCTCGCAGCCTTCACCAACTGAGAAAAAACGACCTCGCCCTCATAATAGCCAATCTCCATCCCATAGACCTCATTCTGCTCACGAACAGCTAGCTTTGACACCTCGACAGATCCCTCTAATGTGACAGCAGAGTTATCCTCAAAAGTGAAAGTTGTAGCCATTGGGCCACCTACCTCGTATGGGCCTAAATCGTAGATATGCCAATCCTTATCTACCGAAGCCTTGAACTGAATCTTGTACTGCGAATCGCCCACTGACTCCACAGATGTATTCCACTGAACGGGGTCCAACGGTTGCGCTGTTACAGCAAAAGATGTAAGTGTTGCGATTACCACCAACAGAAGGTTCTTAATCAAATTCATAATATCAATATAGTTTCGTTTTTTACTCAAATTTACACTTTGGACCATTATCCTATTAATAGGATATGGATCAAGGGGCAAAATTAATGTAAAAAAGAGATTCTTGCAAATCAAGAATCCCTCTTTATATGATTATTTCACACAATTTTAGCAAACTGAGCCTATTTCTAATCAATCTCAAAAATTCGATGTTCATCATCCCCAACCTCGATACGGACCACCATTGCATCGTCAGGAAGTAATGGTTCGATCTTCTCAGGCCACTCCACAAGACACAACTCGCCAGAATAGAAATACTCCTCGTAACCAAAATCGAAAGCCTCCTCGATACGCTCTATACGATAGAAATCGAAATGATAAATATGGCCACCATCATCGGCAACATATTGATTGACGATGGCAAACGTGGGGCTGGTAACCTGATCTTCGGCTCCCATATGTGCTGCGATACGGCTGATAAGAGTGGTCTTTCCTGCTCCCATTCCACCATAAAACAGCACTACGTTTCGACCATTTAGAGACTCAATTATTTGCTCGGCAACGCTCGACAATTCAGACAATGACTCTATTTCAATTCTCTTCATTTCTATTTCTCTATTTTTTAGGTTTAAGCACTATATAGGGTACAATCATCTCCTCCATCGATATTCCTCCGTGTTGGAAGGTATTGCGATAGTAACGAATAAATCGATTCGCATCGTTGTTATATACTAAGAAATCCGAATCGTAGGCAAATATATAGCTCGATGAGAGATTAGTTCGCGGCAACTGAATATCCTCAGGGCGAGCTACCTCGTACACATCTCGCGGATTGTATTGTAAATTTCGACCGGTCTTGTATCGCAAGTTTGATGATGTCTCTTTATCTCCCGTTATTTTTATGGGATTATCGACACGAATTGTTCCGTGATCCGAGGTAATGATGACCGTATGCCCCCGCTCGGACAGTAACTTCAAGATTTCAAACAAATCAGAATGCTCAAACCAAGAACGGGTAAGCGAACGGAACGAGGCCTCATCTTCTGTTAATTCACGGATGATATCGGTCTCGGTACGGGCATGAGACAAAATATCAAGGAAATTATATACAATTACCGAAAAATCGGCATCGTATATGCGGCGAATATTATCGATTAGCTTACGACCAGCCTCGGGACGTACCAACTTATCGAATGTCCATTTATAACTCTTTCCAACCGAGCTGAGTTGGCGCGACAAGAACTCCTCTTCGTACTGATTCTTCCCCCCCTCTTCATTGTCGTTGAGCCACTTATCGGGCATCATTTTGTCGATAGCAAGTGGCATCAATCCCGCAAAGATAGAATTGCGGGCGTATTGAGTAGCAGTAGGCAAAATTGAGCAATAAAAATCATCGATATTCACATCGTAATACCCCCTAAGCAGAGAACTGATGGCTCGCCACTGATCGTAGCGGAAATTATCAATCAAAAGCAGCGTAGTCTTTTGATGAGAATCAACTTCGGGAAGAATCTTTTTGCGCA
Organism: Rikenellaceae bacterium; assembly: GCA_015060165.1. Classification (GTDB taxonomy): domain Bacteria; phylum Bacteroidota; class Bacteroidia; order Bacteroidales; family Rikenellaceae; genus Alistipes. The sequence continues at coordinate 220,092 of SUZC01000002.1, read as the reverse complement.
TAAGAGTGTGCGACATCACAGGAATCTCCTCATCGCTCACTCGTTTATTTATCCAATTATAATAGTTACGACGGACAAACTTGCAGAACTCCTTATTAGCCTCACTCTTCTGATATGTTAAAATCTCTTTTATGCTCTGGTCGGTAGACTCCGACAACTCAACCTCCCAATTTGTAAGCTTGCGGTAGATGGCGCACCAGGCCGAAAACGACGATGCCATTTGGCACATATTGGTAATACGACCAAATTCGGCTCGATAATCAGCTGTAGTCTGCTCGGTAACAAGTTGCTGAGAATGGACATTCTTCTTAATCGACAAGAGCACCTGATTGGGATTTACGGGCTTGATGATGTAATCGGCAATCTTCGAACCGATTGCCTTGTCCATAATATTCTCCTCCTCGCTCTTGGTGACCATTATAACAGGGGTGGTAGGACGCAAATCCTTAATAAGGGGCAAGGTCTCCAAACCTGTCATTCCGGGCATCATCTCATCGAGGATAATCAAATCATAGGCGGTGTTGCGAGCCATATCGATAGCATCGTAACCATTGTTGCATGTATCCACATCGTAACCCTTTCCCTTGAGGAAAAGTACGTGGGGCTTGAGCAACTCAACCTCATCATCTACCCATAATATCTTTACCATAAATCTCTCTTGTTTTACTATTATAACGAGGCAACCACATTTTTAATTGTGGGATAGGACTCTTTTATACGGTCCTGTATATCCTCCATAGCCACCCACTCGGCTGAAACAATACCCTCTTCGCGTTGTGGAGTAAGCTCTCTACTCGCTGCCATCATCTCATACCACGCGGTGTGTTTTAACTCCCAGCGACCATATAAATTATAGAAATGGAGTGTCGTACATAGCAACCGCCCCACACTATCGACCTTCACTCCCGTCTCCTCTTCAGCTTCGCGGGCTGCGCACACCGAGAATGATTCACCCGATTCACGATGCCCCTTCGGCAGATCCCATCTATCGTTACGACAGATCATAACTACCTCACCTTGAGAATTTTTCACCACACCACCCGCGGCATCTACCCACACAAACTGAGCTGCAAAATCCTCAAAAACATCACGAGGCCGTGGTCCCACAACTGCCACATTGTTGTATTTTCGAAGAAAATCAATTATCTTCGCTCTTGAAATCTTCTCTCCATCAGCGAGTCGTAGCAGATAATAACCCTCTACGGCGTCTGTAGAGAATAGTAGTAAACGGTCGGCCCAATAGACCTCGATGCTGCCATCGTCCTTCTCAGGCAATGGAAGTGTCAAACACTCCGGGACAATAATATTGCCAGCCTGCTCGGCTGCGAGTTTGTCGGCTTGATCCATTTTTACTATCTGTTTGTGTTTCGTAGAGCAAAAATAAGAAATTTGATGTTAAACCTCGATATAATAGTATGAAAAAATTATCGTTTATTATGGCTTTTGCAGCTTTAGCGCTCGGTTCGTGCACCACAGAGCCACAACCGCAGCCCCTCAACATTGACAATCAACTTACATCCGAAGAGATTTCCGCAGCCCAATTCACTCCCGAAGTGATGTGGAAGATGGGACGTTTGGCAAGTGCATCACTTTCCCCCGATGCATCGAAAGCATTATACGCCATCACTCGTTACAATATGGCCGAAAATCGTGGTTTGTCGCAGATATACGTACGCGATATGGCTACTGGAAATGAGGTGGCGTTGACCGACAACACATCAAACAACAATGACCCTCAATGGAGTGCAGATGGCTCAAAGATTTACTTCACATCGAACCGTAGTGGTTCTATGCAGTTATGGCAGATGGCTGCAGACGGTAGCTCTGCAAAGCAGATTACCAATGTAGAGGGAGGTATTGAAGGATATGGAGTTGCGGCAACCGGAGATAAGATGTTCTACGTAAAGAAGGTTCACGCTGCCGACACAAAATCATCGGATCGCCACAAGGATATGGACAAATCGAAGGCTCGTATCTACGACGATTTGATGGCTCGCCACTGGGATTATTGGGATGAGGGTGATTATAGCCACATCTTCGTAGCAGACCTTACAGCCGATGGAGTAAATAACGACAAAGATATCATTGGAGAAAAGTCGGCATGGGATGCTCCATTGGCTCCATATTTCGATACAGCCGAGATTGCTTGGAGCAACGATGGTAAGAAACTTGCCTATACTTGCAAGCCTCTCACCGGTGCGGCATACGCAGTATCGACCGACTCAGACATCTTTATTTATAATACAGAGGATGGTTCAACCCTAAACATCAACAAAATCAAGACTAATGCCGGTATGCGTATTATGGAGTTTGTTGGCTACGACCGCTACCCCGTTTGGTCACCCGACGACAAGCAGTTGGCTTTCTGTTCGATGGCTACTCCTGGATATGAGTCAGACAAAGATCGTCTGTTCGTCTACGATATCGCATCTCAGCAACATACCGACCTATCACTCGATTTCGACCACAGTGCAACAAATGTCATTTGGAAAGACTCAAAAACTTTATACTTCCTCTCACCCATCGAGGGTACACAGCAGGTATGCAAGGTTTCGACCGACAACGCAAAGGTTGAAGTTATCACCTCTGGCGATCACGACATTGCCTCGATGAGCATTGCTGGCGATAAGTGCCTCACAACGCTTATGACAATCAGCCGTGACAAGGAACTTTACGACGTGAATCTTGTAGATGGCAAGCTCACACAAATCTCAAACATCAATGCACACGTTTACGATAATGTAAAGATGGGCAAGGTGGAGAAGCGTTGGATTAAGACTACCGATGGTAAGCAGATGCTTACTTGGGTTATCTTGCCACCCAACTTCGATCCTGCAAAGAAATACCCCACTCTACTCTACTGCGAAGGCGGCCCTCAGAGCGTAGTATCGCAGGGTTGGAGCTACCGCTGGAATTTCCAGCTTATGGCGTCGCAGGGATATGTGGTTGTAGCACCCAACCGTCGTGGCTGTCCATCATTTGGTAGTGAGTGGCGCGAGCAGATTTCAGGCGACTACTCTGGTCAGAATATCCAGGATTATTTGGCTGCGATTGACGAGGTAGCTAAGGAACCTTGGTGCGATAAGGAGCACTTAGGTTGTGTAGGTGCATCTTATGGTGGCTACTCAGTATATTACCTTGCAGGAAATCACGACAACCGATTCAAGGCATTCATATCGCACTGCGGAATCTTCAATTTCGAGTCGATGTATGGCGAGACCGAGGAGCTTTTCTTCATAAATCACGATTACGGTGGCAACTATTGGGATAAGTCGAACGCTATCGCACAGCGTTCATACGCGAACTCTCCGCATAAGTTCGTACAGAAGTGGAATACACCGATACTTATAATTACCGGCGAGTTCGACTTCCGTATCCCCTATACTCAATCTTTGCAGGCATTTACCGCAGCTCGTCTGATGGGTGTTGATGCTCGCTTGGTTGAGTTTGAGAACGAGGCTCATCAGGTATTCAAACCACAGAATTCGATGGTATGGAACAGAGAGTTCTTCGGCTGGTTGGATAAGTATTTGAAAAAGTAAAGATTTACCAGTAGCGACAACGCTTAATATAACAATAGAGCCAGCTTAACGACGTTAGGCTGGCTCTACTATTATATCGGACAATCTACTCGACCCGACTACAATGCAATCTTGAAGATACACTTCTTAACGTGTCCCTCACCGAGCATCGGTGCGTGACCATCCTCGGGAAATAGGATAGAGAACTGACCCTCACCCACTGTATAGAAACACTGCGGGATATCTGTAAAGAGTTGGATATCCTTCTCCTCGTCGAAATCGGCAACCGGAGTGAGACAATCCTTCTTCTCGCTCCAACCAAACACCTCCTCTGGACCACGAAGCAAGAGCTGGATGTCGATATACTTGCGGTGCAACTCCAAGCGAGCCTCAGTGCAATCACGCAAATCTAACTCCTGGACACTTACGAAGATATTGTCGCCATCAATATCGTGACGTCCGCACTCCATTGATGCCAAATCGTGACTGTCGATAAAATCAAACACAGTCTGGAAACGAGGATGCAAAGTTGCATACTGCGCTTTGTTTTTCAAAGAATCTAAAATCATACTATATCGTTTTAATTGTTTTTTCCATCATATCGCAACCTCACAAAAACAGGATAATGATCCGAATAGAGTACTCTATTGTCCACCTGCAAGCTATCAGGCATATCGACATTCTCACCCTTTAGTGGCATCTGATGACCAAACTTGCGCAGCACATAGGTCACTGTATCGCGAGCCCAGCGTTTGGCACGAACCAATCCCCACGAATCGATTACCTCGTATGACAAAGGCACAAAATTATCGGAACACAACACATAATCAATTCTAAGCATATCGAAAAATGCTCGGAATGTATGCGAGTAACCACGTCCCACCTCTCGAAAAGCATCATTCAAACCTCGACTCATCGTACGGTAGGTATAGGATATTGGAGTATCGTTGAAATCGCCACAAACGATTACTGGATATGGTGAAGATGCTATAATCTGCGATATCGTATCGACCTGTACGGCTCGCAACATATTATTCTCACTCAGACGTTTAACAATACTGCGAATTCTGCCGGTTGTATCCTCCTCGTTTAAAATCTCCTGGCTCTCTATATAATCAATATCGTCACGACGGATGTATGTCGACTGCAAATGCAGGCTAAATACTCGGACAGTATCATCGCGCAAGACCACATCGGCCCATACCATATTCTTCATCGTATCGATACGTTCGGCCTTGACAATTGGATATTTACTATATATAGCTGGGCTTAAATTGTTGCGCGATACCGATCGAGGCATAGGTTTCAATGGCAAAAGCATTGAATCGACCTGCTCCGAAAAACCCATCTCTTGAAAACATAAGATATCGGGATTCAGCGTCTTAACCATCTTGGCTATTGAGTCGATGCATCGTTCACCGTTATCATCGATAAAACTCCTGACGTTATATGTCATAACTTTTACCGCATTGCCATACTTCTTCTTCAAATCTCGCTCGGTAGCTGGCTCATCGTAGGTACGACGTAACTCCAACTTATAAAATGATGACAAACTTGGCAAACCACAAAGCGTCACAATAATCATTGGTACTGCAATCCATACTCTCCACCTGACTATCCAATATAGCGTGAGCAACAACACTGCCGCATAGATAAAAGGTGCAACCAGTCCGATTGTCGACAACTCCTGGGCCTTGTGAGGATTGATAAGCGGAATAAAGAGTGTCACGAAAAATAGCGCCACGACAGCAATAGTAACGACAAAGAATAGGCTATCGATAATAAAGCCCAAGAAACTTCGCTCACCATGTTTCCGTGAGCTCGACGAATATGATGTCTTATAAAATTCCGCCGCCATAACACCCAGAATTAGAAACGGATATCACCTCTCTTCTTCCACCAGTATAACAATGCGAAGCCCCACAACATACCACCCAAATGGGCAAAATGCGCAATGCCTGATTGGTAGCCCGACAAGCCGAAAAGCAACTCGATCAAACCATACACCACAACAAACCACTTGGCTTTCATCGCAATGGGTGGAAATATAAGCATAACGGTGCTATTAGGATGCAATACGCCAAATGCCAGCAACAAGCCGAACACCGCACCAGAAGCTCCCACTGTGGGAATTTGCAGCAAATACATAGCACCATATGGACCTAAATCTCTCAATGCATGAGCATACTCGGCATAACCTACTCCTAGTTGTAATAGCGCAGCCCCGATTCCGCATACCATATAATACGTAAAGAATCGCGATGAGCCCAATTCCATCTCCAAAGTTTTACCGAACATCCATAATGCAAACATATTGAAAAACAGATGCGAGATACCACCATGCAGGAACATATAGGTAAACACCTGATAACTATGGAAGAAGGGGCTCTCCACATTAAATAGTGCGAAACGTGTAATTATATCATCGCTCATCGGCAACAAGGTTGTTGCTAACAATGCAATACAGTTTGCTATGATAATATTCTTAACCACAGGAGGCGTAGAAGGCCTTCCACTGTTATATCCAAACATATTTCTATATATATTAACTCAATTTCAACTTTAACTCCTCGGCTGTAAGCTCAGAAATAATAGGCTTTCCAGAGGGAGAGAAACTATAATTTTCACAGCGCAACAAATCGTCTACAAGATGGTGAGCCTCAACACTTGTCATACCCCGACCTACTCGACGGCTACCCTTTACGGCCATCAATCGTACCATATCTTCGCGGATACGCTCAGCCACAGCGCCACTCTGTTCAACCTCTCGCAATAAATCGTAGAGCAATCTATCGACTGGCTCTCCAACCATACTTGACGGAACACCGTTCATATCGACATTACCATCTCCAACAAGTTCCATATCGAATCCCAAAGCTGCAAACTCCACAAGATGCTCCTCGAGCAGTTGATAATCATCTATCGAAAGGGTCAGTTTTTCGGGGAACAGCAATCGCTGAGACGGCACTCCTGCACCTCGTACCGATTGCATCAGACCCTCAAACAATACTCGCTCCTTAGCGCGACTTAGTTCAACAACCATCGATCGGCCACTACACATCGCCACCGCATAACCATTACCCAACGACATTACCTCTTGTGCGGCAAACTCTTCATCAAGCAGGGTCTGTTGCACTGACGCTGATGACTCGATAAACTCCAGATTGCTCTCATCATCCAACTCGGCATCACCGATTATACCACCTGAAAAGAATTCACGATAACTCTCTTCGACTGGTTTGGTCTCGACCTCGATATCGAACTCCTTTTCGAACGACATTGCCGACCACGCAATATTTCGCAATCCGCCCACACCATCGTTTGAAGAGTGAGTCGGACGTGAAGTTGACTTTCCTGTACCAACCGATTGCATCGCTCCACCATCATACGGGACATCATAGGTAGACAAATCTATATCACCGGCCATCGCAACATCGACCGAGGCATAATCCTCGCTAAATGGATTATAATCGACCTTCGATGAGCTACTTGGTTCTGCATATACTGTTGCATTTTTATCTAATGCTGGGATCTCGATCGCCACATTATTGTCGAAATCCATCATTCCCACACTTCCACTCTTGGCCAAAGTACTACGTACCGCAGCGTGGATTATCTGGTTTACATCATCATTATCGGCAAATCTAACCTCGGTCTTATGAGGTGAGACATTGACATCGACTCTCTCTGGATCAACCGTTAGATATAAGAAATATGAAGGAGAGCAATTTTCGGGAATAAGTTTTTCGTAGGCTCGCATTATAGAGTGATAGATCTGCGGCGATCGGAAATAGCGGCCATTGACAAAGAGATATTGCTCCTGATTCTTCTGCTTCGCAGCTGAAGGACGCCCCACATAACCCTTAATATTTACGATGCTTGTTTCTACCGACACGTCCAACAGATTGGTCTTGATATGACGCCCTACAACATCGATAATTCGCTCCGACAACGATCCGGCTGGAAGTGAGATTATCGACATATCGTTCGACATCAACTCACACTTTACCTGCGGATTACACAGGGCTACACGACGGAACTCCTTCTTGATGTTGGTAATAATCTTCGAGCGGTCACTACTGAACTTTCTGCGAGCAGGTGCTGTATAGAAAAGGTTACGCACCAAGAACTGAGAACCCACAGGACACATCACAGGCGACTGAGAGATAAACTCGCCGCCGTTGACAATAGTCACTGTTCCCACTTCGTCCTCCGCCTGACGGGTACGCAACTCCACCTGGGCTACCGCAGCAATAGAGGCCAACGCCTCACCTCGGAATCCGAAAGTTTGCAGACGATACACATCATCAAAATCGCGAATCTTGCTCGTTGCATGACGGTCGAATGCCATACGTGCATCCATAGGCGACATTCCGCAACCGTTATCTACAATCTGAATTAGTTCCAAACCCGCATTCCGGAAATTAACAGTAACCGAAGTAGCCCCCGCATCAATGGAATTCTCCATCATCTCCTTCACTACCGAAGATGGTGACTCCACAACTTCGCCTGCTGCGATTTGATTGGCGACAATCTCTGGCAAAAGGTGTATTCTGTTCTCCATTGTTGAGTGGTATTGGTTTGTAGCTAATTTATTCTATTCAAAAGTAGGATGGCGGATTGTTTACTCTTCGATTATTACAATCTCATCGCCCTCCTTATAGTCATTGGGGACTATAATAATTGGTGCATACGGATCAAACTCCTTAATCTCGCGCTCCTGCTGAGTGGTAGTCTTCTTCTGCGTGGTGGCAACATCGACTACCGATGCAATGCGAGGTACCAAATACCAGACAAATACAATCAATAGCAAAACAGCGGCAATTTTAGCCCACGATTTCATTCGCGAGCCACTGTTCTGCTCCTGTTGTGAGCGACGCAACTCTCGCGCCTCTCTCTGACTACGGATATATTTTCCGGGAGTGTACTCGCCCTTATCGTCAAGTCGCTCTCCTCTCAATTCGGCACGACGACGTTCACGCTCCTCCTTTACAGGATCGTAATAGCGTGGAGTGTAATTGAATTTATTAGCGTGGCGCTTATGAGGTGAAAATAATCCCATAACAAAATATGTTTTAATTTAACTATCTAAAAAAGTTACGCATTCGCTCGAAAATATTCTGTTTCTCGACGCTCTCTGCGCTCTTGAAGTGAGGCTGCTCAGCAAGTTTTTCGACCAACTGACGCTCCTCCTTGTTCAAGGTATCGGGAATTGTAATATCGACAACAATCAAAATATCACCTCTGCCATATCCATTTACATCGGGCAGACCCTTACCGCGAAGACGAAGAACCTTACCAGCGTGAGTACCCGGAGCTATCTTAATTTTCACTCGGCTATCGATCGTAGGAACCTCGACATCACCACCCAAAATACAAGTCGTAACAGGCAAATTCAAGTTGTGAATCAAGTCGTTGCCATCACGCACCAATTCAGGATTGTGCTCTTCTTCAATCATCACAAGCAAATCACCGCTTACTCCACCCTGGCGAGCAGCATTACCCTTACCAGAAACAGTAACGGCCATACCCTCTCCTACGCCGGCTGGGATCTTAATCTCGACGACCTCGTCACCTCGCATCACACCCTCGCCCGAACACTTGTCACACTTAGCTGTAATAGTCTTACCGCTACCGCCACAAGTAGGACAAACGCTCTGCGTCTGCATACGGCCAAAGAATGTATTCTCAACTCGCATCACATAACCCGAACCACCACAAGCCGAACAAGTTGCATACGATGAAGAGTCCTTTGCACCCGAGCCGCCACATTTATCACAAGCAATAGTCTTACTGATTTTTAGTTTTTTGGTAGTACCATTGGCTATCTCGGCAAGCGTAAGTTTAACCTTCACCCTGATATCCGAGCCTCGATTTACTCGTGCGCTACCACCCGAGCGTGATGAAAAGCCACCAAAATGGCCACCAAATATATCACCAAACTGCGAGAAGATATCCTCCATAGAGAATCCGCCTCCACCAAAACCGCCAAAGCCGCCGCCTGCAGCACCGCTCATTCCGGCGTGACCAAACTGGTCGTAACGAGCTCGCTTGTCGGGGTTTGACAATACGTCATAAGCCTCGGCAGCCTCCTTGAATTTATCTTCAGCCTCCTTGTCACCCGGATTCTTATCAGGGTGATACTTGATAGCAGCCTTGCGATAGGCCTTCTTTATCTCATCGGCATTGGCATTACGTTGAACGCCCAACACCTCGTAATAATCCCTTTTCTCTGCCATTCTCTTTTAAATTTATCGATTACACCAAAAGTCGGATTATTCACCAACCACAACCTTAGCATATCGGAGAACCTTGTCGCCCAGCATATAACCACGCTGCACGACATCTATAATCAAACCCTTTTTATCATCACCAGCGGCGAATCGAGCTACTGCCTCGTGAAAATCGGGGTTAAACTCTTTATCCTGTGCCTCAATTTCTGTGACGTTCTTCTGACGAAGAGCCTCCTCGAACTTCTGCAAAACCAAACGCTCGCCCTCACGTAAAGCTGTAATATCGTCACTCTTCTCAGACGCTGCAACTGCTCTATGCATATCATCTAGAACCGACAACATAGATTTGATAACATCGGCACCGCCACTTGCCACCAAATCCATCTTCTCGCGCAATGTGCGCTTACGATAGTTATCAAACTCAGCCTGCAAACGCATATATTTATCACGCCAGATGGCTATCACCTCCTCAGCCGAAGGCTCTGCCTGAGGCTCGTTTGCAACCTCTTCAGACGATTCTGGCTCCTCTGACATTGTGGCAGACTCCTGCTCAGCATCTTCTGCCATATTGGCACAAGACTCACCCTCACACGAAGGGTTAGCGTCTGCTTCATTAAAATCTTTCTGCTGCTCAATGTCCTGATCTACAACTTTTTCCTCTGTCATATCTATATTATTTTTCATATTTTCTATTTTATATTGCGCAAATTGTATGCCCGACACTAACCTATAATAAATATGGTCGGTCGTTTGGCAATATCCGGAATACCACACTTGCGCCACTGGGCCACAGAGTGTGTTACGATGATCTCATCGGGCGAAGTGATATCGCAAGCAATGGTGAGTTTCGTATCGGCTGCACAGACTGTCAAAATCTGTTCGGCAAGCTTTACATTACGATATGGCGCCTCAATAAAGATTTGTGACTGTTGCTCAACGTGAGCCCTGCGCTCCAATGCCTTCAACTCCTTAGCCCGCTCAGGTGGTTTTACCGGCAAATAACCCACAAAAGCGAACGACTGACCATTCAATCCCGATGCCATCATAGCAAGCAGAATTGACGATGGGCCAACCAACGGCACAACACGGATTCCACGTTTATGACAAACCTCAACAACCAATGCTCCAGGATCGGCAACACCAGGCACACCAGCTTCAGAAATTACGCCCGCAGAACGCCCCTGCTCGATAGGCTTAACCATAGCCTCGACGGCTGCACCTGCAACGGTATGCTCATTGAGTTCAACAAACTCCAACTCCTCGATACGGCGCGAGATACGAGCTTTCGATAAGAATCGGCGTGCCGAACGGACATTCTCCACAATGAAATAATCCAATGAATCCATTATTCGGCGGTTGGTCTCTGGAACTACATCGTAGACCTCTGTCGAATCCGAAATTGGACACGGAATCATATATAATACACCCTTCTGTGCCATTACTCTTTGATATAAATTCGTTTTACTCGTGCCGAAACCGAAGTCATAATCTCATATGGGATAGTACCTAATACTCGAGCCATATCTTCGGTGGTATTACCCGCACGGGCCGAGAAAATCACTACTTGATCACCCTCTTGCACCCCTGCTATATCTGTAACATCAATCATACAGCTATCCATACATATACGTCCTACGGTAGGCGCGGCTTTATCGGCCACCAACATCGACCATCGGCCTTCACCAAGATGACGATCAAGGCCATCGGCATATCCGATTGGAATAGTTGCTATGATGCTATCACGTGTCAACTTACCGGCACGACCATAACCAATAGTCTCGCCCGCAGCACGTCGACGCAACTGTACGATTTTAGTTTTTAATGCCGCAACGGGTTGCAGCTCTTCATTATGTTTATAACCATAACCATAGAGTCCAAGTCCCAGACGGCACATATCGAACTGAGCCTCAGGGAATCGTTCAATGGCCGCAGAATTGGCAGTGTGACGAATAATATCGTACGGCAAAGCCTCGGCCAGACGGCTACTCAGCCTATCGAAGTTAGCTATCTGTGAACGGGTAAAATCATCCTGCGACTCATCATCGGCACAGGCCAGATGAGCAAATGTCGAAGCGACCTTCACACACTTATGCCCCTGCAATTCGGCAAACAATTCATCGAGTTCTTCCTCAACAAATCCCAAACGATGCATTCCTGTGTCGAGTTTAATGTGAATAGGATAGCTGTTCACTCCATATCGTTCGGCACTTGCAACAAAATCTCGCAACGAATGCAAACTATATATCTCAGGCTCTAACGAGTAGGCTACCATCTTATCGAAACTACCCTGATCGGCATTCAGTACTAAAATTGGCATAGTCACACCCTTCTCCCTTAACACAATACCTTCATCGGCAAAAGCGACAGCAAGATATGTTATACCTAAGCGCTGCATAAGTTGTGCAACCTCAGCATCACCCGCACCATAGCTATGAGCCTTGACCATTGCAACCAAACGATGATTCATCGGAAGGAATCGACGGAAGTAGCCAACATTATGGGTCATAGCATCAAGATTAACCTCCAATACAGTTGTATGACTGCGGCGTTCGAACAAATGGCAAACTCTCTCGAATTGCAATCGACGGTTACCTTTAAGCAAAATAGTACGACCCTCAATATCGCTATGACTTAGACCGCGAATCAAAGCCTCCGTATCGCGATAAAAGCGACTGCCCGCGGCAAACAAATCGGCATAAGCTGCAATGCGCTCACCCACACCAATAAAGAGTGTCACCCCGGCATTTTTCACCATATCCGACACCTTGCCATACAATTCAGCATCGCTCATACCACTCTGTTCAATATCGGAGATTACGGCAATCGTCTCGCTGCTTAGTGCCACACTTCGCAAAGTATCCAATGCAATTGCCAATGAATTAATATCAGAATTGTATGAGTCGTTGATTATGGTCGATCCGGCAACTCCCTCTTTAACCTCCAAACGCATCGCTATCTGATTGGGCTTTATCTGCACATCCGAGTAACCCAACTCCTGACACAGGGTTTTTACAATCTGGGCATCAATACGCAACGCATCGTTAACAGCCGAATACTCATCGACGTTAGCTTGTGAAGCATCGATCAAACGGCATTTTGGGACCAATGTAGCAACGGCATCAACAATATCTTTATAATAGTTATGATATATGACTGTCTTTGCATTGCGAGCCAATATCAACTTCTCTGCAATCTTCTGATGCAGGCTATCGAAATTACATTGGTGAGCATCACCCAACGAGGTTACGACAACCACATCGGGAGCAATCATACTCTCCAAACGTCCCATCTCGTTCGGTTGAGATATTCCCGCCTCGATGATTGCAATCTGCTCATCGCCTTCAATCATCAATAGCGACAGCGCCACACCCAACTGAGAATTATAACTCATCGGCGACACAAACACCTTGGCCGATTGTGGGAGTACTCGAGCAACCCACTCTTTGACTACGGTTTTGCCATTTGATCCAGTGATAGCTACCACCTCGCCCGCAAAACGATGGCGATGTTCTGTAGCCAAACGCTGCAATGCCTCCAATGAGTTCTCCACGCAAATATATCCCGCATCTGAATATATCTGAGTAGGTTGTTGCTCTACCATAAAAGCACGAAGCGAACGATCGTACATCGAATCAACATATTTATGAGAGTCGTGGTTCGCGCCACGCATTGCCACAAACATAGCATCACGACCAAAGGCATAGCTACGCGAATCTGTTACCACATCGCTCACCTCCACATCGCGACCAAAAAATCGACCTCCACACATTGCGGCTATTTCCGACAAACGGTATCTCATCTACTTTATGATATATTCTTTCCTTATTATAAATATCAGGCCTAACTATTTCTAAATCGTACAACAGTAATTCCCGCACCACCTCTATCGGCATGTTCATCCTTGGCCGACTCCACCTCAGGGATGGACCGTAGATAACGACGAATCTCCTCCTTCAATGCGCCTGTACCCTTACCGTGCAGAATGGTAACACCACCGACACCCACCATTAGTGCATCGTCGACCAAATCCTGTACAACCTCCAAAGCCTCGACAGCTCGCATTCCACGCACATCCACACTATCCTTGAAATTGAGTTTTCGCGAAGATATATCAACCGACAATACGGTACGAGGAGTGACGGGAGCTACCGACTTTTTATACTCTGCATTTGATACTACCACAAGTTTACTCTTATCGACCATCGTGAGAATCTGACCAAATGCAACTTGAGCCTTGCGACCCTTGATACTCTGCACCACACCCGGAACTTGTTGTCCCTCGATACGAACCTTTGCTCCCACTTCGATAGGTTTCACCACTTTAGGAGTTTGTGTGGCAGGTGCTACACCTTTCTCACTAGCCTTAGCTTTACCCTCCTCTCGACGAGCCTTACGACGCATCAATCGCTCCATCTCACGCTCCACCTGCTCCGAAGCAAAAGCAGGAGCATCGGCCTGCTCAACGGTCGATTTGAACTCATCCAACTCACGACGTGCCAAACGTGTGAGCTCTTTTTCTGCCTGAGCTTCCTTGATTGTACGAATTGTATTCTCGATTTGGCGGTTTGCATCGGAAATAAGTTGCTGAGCCTCTTGTTTGGCCTTCTGCAAAATCGCCTTACGTTCCTCTTTTATACGCGAAAGTTGTTCGGTATAGCTTGTTTCTAGCTCTTCGACCTTACGATCAGTCTGACGAATACGGTCTCGTTTCTGAGACCAATATCTACGATCGCGTGCAATCTCACGTAACTGGCGCTCCAGATTGATATGGTCGCTTCCAGCTTTTTCGCTTGCAGCTCGAATTATATCTTCAGGCAGACCTATCTTACGGGCAATCTCGATTGCAAACGAACTACCTGGCTTACCTTGCTCCAACTTGAACAACGGGCGGATATTCTGCACATCGAACATCATTGCTCCATTGGCAATACCTTCTCGGTCAGTAGCGTAATATTTAATATTAGAATAGTGGGTAGTAATCACTCCATAACACCCCTTCTCCAACATTCTATCCAATATCGATTCGGCTATTGCACCTCCGATAACCGGTTCTGTTCCCGATCCGAACTCATCGATAAGCACCAAAGTACGTTTGCCGGCTGCCTGCAACATATGTTTCATATTGAGCAAATGCGACGAGTAGGTCGACAAATCGTTATCCATCGACTGCTCATCACCAATATCGATACAGATACTCTCGAATATAGGCAATTCGCTCGTCTCAGTAGCAGTAACCGGGAAACCACACTGGAACATATACTGCACAATACCGGTTGTCTTCAAACAAACAGACTTACCACCGGCATTAGGGCCTGAGATGACCAATATATGCTCATCCTTATCGAGCTGCATATCGAGAGGAACAAGCTCTTTCTTCTCGGCACGCAACGTCTGAGCCAACAATGGATGGAATGCACCACGCAAAACCAAACGGTCGTCAATCGACACAATTGGTTTTCCTGCTCGATTCTCGATTGCCCAACGAGCCTTGGCCCTTATGGCATCCATCTCGGCGAGATACTCCCCAGCCTGAGCTATCGGCTCGGCATCAGGACGCAGTTCTTCGGTAAATTCAGTAAGAAGGCGAACAATCTCTCGACGCTCGGCATACTCCAACTCTTTGAGTTGATTATTAAGCTCGACAACCTCGACTGGCTCAATATAAAATGTACGACCCGTAGCTGATTCATCGTGAATAAAACCATTTAGCTTACGCTTATTGGCAGCCGAGACTGGAATCACGGCTCTCCCCTCACGAATGGAGATCATTGCATCGGCATCGACAATACCGGCACGTTTTGCATTTGAAAGAACCTGTTGCAGACGCTTCGACACCTGTCCCTCATGCTCTCGAATCGAACGACGAATATAGAGCAACTCCTGCGATGCACCATCCTTCACTTTGGCCTCATCGTCAATGAGTTGATTTATACGGCGAATAACATCGGGGAATACACACACTCGTTCGCTACGCTTTTTCAATCTTGGATATTGCGACTCGTTGCGACTCGTAATAAAGCCAACCATACTTCCTACTGCCGTAAGAGCACGACGCAGGGTTGCAACCTGCTCGCAATCAAGGAAAGCTCCTTCGACTCCGATCTTTTCGATGATACCCTCCATATCGGGATACTCATCGCGTGGAGCGTTTGGATCGAGCATAAGCATAACACGCATCTCATCAGCGATATCCTGCTTAAACTCAATATCTTCTCGCGAGATGGAAAACTCCTCCGCCTCGATAAGCCTTTTTCCGGCCTGCATACTGCACATCGCAGCTATTTGCTCACGAAGACGGTCAAAACCAATCTTCTGCTCAAAATTTGCAGGATAAATCATGATATAACTCTATGGTCCGATTATTTAAGAGTACTCTTTTCAACCTCTTTAATAGACTTCATCTTAATCTCAGCCTCACGCTCGGCAATCTCATCAGCACGTTTGATTGCACGTTTTTCCGCCTTAGCCTTGGCTTTCTCAACCTTCTTTGTCGGATTGCTGCCGAATACTGATATATTGATGTAGCGGTGAGGGTTCTGCTTCAAGTCATCCAACAAGCTTGAAAGATTATTACTTGCAGATGTCAAATTATCATACAACTCTGCATCGCCCAACAACTTACCCACACTACCTGATTTATCATTAACCGATGCCAAGACCGTGTTGAGCTGAGTCACGACACCCTCCACTTCGGCAACCAATCGACTTTCAGCAAGTTGCGAAGAGAAACGACTCATATTATCGATTATTGTATCGATCTGCTCAGCATTATCACCCAAACTCTGCGAGAAACGACTCAGTGATGAAAGTGCAATTTCAAGATGCTCCTTCTCTTTGGTCAACATAGAATTGACACTACCTGTCACACCATCGACATTAGCCACGATACTTGTCAAATTATCGGTATTTTGCGCCAAAAGAGTGTTTACATTCTCAAGTGTTTTGGTCAAACCGCCAACCACCTCTTCAATCTTACCTTTCAAGTAATCAAGCTCGGTGCCTGCCATCTCCATAAGGTCGGTAGCCATAGCAGGCTCCAGTTCTCCGCCATCTTCTACATATTGCGAAGAAGAGCCATATACTACCTCCAAAGCCTTTCCGCCCATTATACCATCAGAGAAGATCCTAGCCTTAGAATCCACCGGAATCTTATAGCGTTTGTCCACTGTAAATTCCACAGTTACGCCCTTAGTGGGATCTTCGTTCAATTCAACCGCAGTTACGGCACCTACAGCCACACCATTGATCATTACGTGAGATGCCGTTTGAATGCCTCCAACCTGCTCGTATACAGCATAATATTCATTGGCACTCTCAAAAATACCACTTCCCTGCAAATAGCGAATCACTCCCCAGCCGATGAGCAACATCGCCACAGAAAAAATTCCAATTTTAACTTCTCGTTTCATATTTTTAACTTTTACCTTCTTACCTAACGTTTGACCTCGCAAATTATTTCACAATCTTACCATCCCTAAAGTGCACCACAAATGCTCCTTTAAAGATCTTTCTCACACCCGACAAATTACGCTGAGCCTCCTGACTTGTCGCATAACTACCATAGCAATATTTGTACTTCAGTACGCCACTGCCGACATAACAGTCAACCTTGCCACGATAGATTTTAAACTGGCTATCCGATGATGGCACTTTTTTATCCGAAGCAAGCAATTGAATAGTGTACCCTTCTGAGGTAGCGGTTGTTACTTCATTCGACACATTATCTTTTTCGGTCGATGACGACACTTTTGTTTGAGATTTCGACTCCTGACTCGCTGGCTTATCATTCACCTGCGACGTAGCAGGCTTCTTGCTTGACTCAGCCAACACCTCTGGCTCAACAACCTCCTCTGCCGGCAAAACCTTGATCTCAACACCCGCCATCCGGTTTACGTGAGCCACATACTCCTTCACAGCATTACACAACATTCGGGCATATCCATTCTGCCCCTTTTCAGAGTTCATATATGCCAACTCCTTAGCATTTGTCATAAATCCCAACTCGGTAAGCACACTCGGCATATCGGTTGCATATAACACCTTGAGCAACTGACGATTCACTCGGCGATCCTTCCTACCGCCTTTCGCATAATTTGCCTGCATTAACCGAGCCATCAACTCACTGTATTCACCATAGGTAAACTGTAAATTCTGGATGTAGGCACGAACCATCGCAGCAGTATTTTCATCAGACATATCGATAAGCTCATCTTTGTTGTTATTATACAACGCAGTTTCGTTATATCTGGTCTCCTTCTCACTCTCTCCCATGATTATGGTTTCAGCACCATACACCGAGCGGCTACTCGGGGCCGCATTGGCGTGAATAGATATAAAGAAATCGCCTTCTGCCTTATTTGCGATATTTGCTCGGGCCGTCAAATCCTCATTCAATGTACTACCCAAAGCAGTATCAGTCTTTCGAGTATAAACGACCTTAATACCCGGCAACTCTTTTTCGATAAGAGCGCCCAATTTTAGCGCAACTTTCAGATTGATATCTTTCTCCTTCACTCCGCCATATACAGCACCTGGAAATGCTCGGCCTCCATGACCAGCATCGATAACAATAACTCGCACTCCCACTCCGTTATTTTGAGCGGAAAGTTCGTTTATCGAACCACATATGCACGACAAAACGAACAAAGAGAATATGACTCTCAGCAATCGATTCATACAAAAACCACCGATTTATTAGCTGTATTATATAAAAAAACGCTATATTTGTCGGTTAAAACACGCGTACGCGAGATCACGAAAAGATACTCCGGGGCGGTTTTGCCGACTTGTCGGCAAAGTTACAAAAAATTATTGACATTTTGAGCAATTATAGAGTCAAATATATCCTTTCGGTAGCCACCGTGCTACTATTTTCACAAATCGTGTTCGGTTTTGTGCTACCTCATCGTGTTGCAGCACAAGAGAGAGCCAAAACCGCAACCGCACAGCAGGACTCTATGCGCACAAATTCTCGCCGCAAGGTGCAGAATACTCAACCAACGCAGCGCATTGACTCCACATCGGCTGTTTCGCATAACAACTCATTGCAAGATTCCACCATCCGTAAGGTGAAAAAGGCCGCTTTGAACACTCCAATCACAGGTCGAGCCACCGACTCTTTGCACTACGACTTGCGCACAAAACGAGTATACCTCTACGAAAAGGGCGAGGTCACATACGACAAGTTTAATCTGAAGGCCGATTTTATGGACATCGACCTCAACACCAATAACGTTTTGGCGTATGGCCGACCCGACTCTGTCGAGGGTAAAGTTATTATGACCAGACCGATGTTCACTGAAGGTGCCACATCGCTCAATATGGACACAATCATCTACAATATGGATAGCCAGAAAGCCAAGATCAACAACATCGCCACACAGCAGGGTGATGGCTGGCTGATTGGTCAAACTGTAAAGAAGATGAGCGACAATACCATCAACATAGCCGATGGTATGTACACCACTTGCGAGCAGACAGACAACCCTCACTTCTACTACACGATGAACAAGGCAAAGGTAATTCCTGGCAAGAAGGTGATTATGGGAGGTGGCCACCTGACAATTGAGGAGATCGACATTCCATTCTTGGGCCTACCAGAGGGATTCTTCCCTATCAGCAGCGGCCCGAAATCGGGAATCCTGATGCCAACATATGGCGAGGAGGCTCGACGCGGATTCTACATCAGAGGATTAGGTTATTACTTCACATTCAGCGACCACGTAGATCTCACCCTTACGGGAGGATATTACACTTTGGGCTCGTGGGAAGTACAAGCCATATCGCGATATATGAAGCGATATAAATACTCTGGAAATTTCAATTTTAACTATGCAAACATACGCTCGGGCGATAAGGGCGATGCCGATTATGTCAAGCAGAATACATTCCAATTGCAATGGACTCACCAGCAAGACCCAAAGGCTAACCCTGGTTCTACTTTCTCGGCATCGGTAAATCTTTCGTCGAGCGGTTATAGCAAATATTCGGCAACAAACCTTACGGATATGCTATCGACACAGACCAACTCTTCAATTGCATACTCAAAGAGCTGGGCAGGCACGCCATTCTCTTTGGCGATGAATATGGCCGTTTCGCAGAACTCGCAGACTCAAGCAATCTCTGCGACTCTGCCCAATATCTCGTTCAATGTCGCCAAATTCTTTCCACTCAAGCGCCGCCTCAAGCAGGGAGCAGACCGCTGGTATGAGAAGATATCAATGAGCTATGCCGCCAAAATGAGTAACTCCGTATCAGCAAGCGAAAGCGACATATTCACAAAGGAGACATTCCAGAATATGCGCAACGGCATACAACACAATATTCCCGTTCAAGCCTCATTCAATGTTTTGAATTATATCAACGTCACGCCATCGGTAAATTATGCCGAGCGCTGGTATTTCAAAAAGACCGAGCGCGAATGGAATCCCCAAACTAATAAGATGGAGGAGTTGGACCCAGAATATGGCTTCTACCGACTCTACAACTACAACGCTGCGCTTTCGTTCTCGACTACGCTTTACGGAACTTGGCAGGTAAGAGACAAATACAAAAATATGAAGTTGCAGGCTTTGCGACACACCATAACACCATCTATCAGCGTAAACTACGCCCCCGATTTCAGTAAACAGAAATACGGCTACTACAAAACCGTACAATCTGATTCAACAGGTCGCTACACTGTATACTCTCCGTTCGAGGGCAATATCTACGGACTTCCGCCTGCATCACGAAACGGTTCGCTGAATTTCTCGCTCTCACAGAGTTTGGAAGCTAAGATTCGTAGCAACCAAGACTCTACGGGTATTAGAAAGATAAAAATCATCGACGACCTCACACTCAGTGGCTCATACAACTTCCTGGCCGACTCGATGAAGCTTTCTACCATCTCGATTGGTCTGCGTTCAACCTTTTCGAGCAAATTCGGAATTAATCTCCGAGCAACACTCGACCCATACGAGGTTACACCAGAAGGTCGCCGAATCGACAGACTTACTTGGCGCAGGGGCAACCTTGGACGTATCACCAATACCGGTTGGAGCTTTGGATATACGTTCAAATCCAGAGAGTCATCTACTCCGGCAATAAACGATATCAATAGTATTCCACCCGAATATATGAATCCATTCTACGATCCATACGGAACAATGGATCCTGTATTGCGTCGCCAATATATGGCACAGAGTTACTATGATTTCTCGCTACCTTGGAATCTTGGATTCAACTACAACGTTAACTACAATGTCCAATATGTGAACAATGGCACTACGGGAGTCAAACGTAATATCACACAAACCATCGGATTTAACGGCAGCATAACATTTTCGCAAAAGATGTCGGCCACGATTTCGGGAGGTTACGATATTTCGAATAATAAACTTACCACTTCGTCGATCAATATCACACGAGACCTACACTGCTGGCAGATGTCGTTCTCGTGGATTCCATTCGGCCATTATAAGAGCTGGAGTTTCCACATTGGAGTCAAGGCTTCATCGTTGAAGGATTTGAAGTACGAAAAGAGTCAATCTATGTACGACAACTTCTATTAGCGATCGCCATAACCGGCATTTTAGTATAAAAGAGAACGTAAAAACAACTGCGATTAGCAACCAATATTTATAGCACCTGCAAAACAATGGCGAGTTTTCTACAAGTCGAGAACATAAGCAAGTCGTATGGCGACAAAGTCTTGTTCAGCAACATCTCGTTCAACATTAACGAAGGTGACAAGATTGCTCTGATTGCCCCAAATGGCACGGGCAAGAGTTCACTACTGAAAATCCTTGCAGGTCTGGATTCTTCAGACAGAGGTGGAGAGATAAAATTTATGAAGGATATAAAGGTCGCTTTTCTCGACCAAGACACCGCCTTCAATCCCAACAACACTCTCTTCGATGAAATATACTCTCGGCTTGGCAATACTTACGATGTCATCCGCCAATATGAGAATGCAATCGCAAAAGCCGACCAACGTCTTATTGAAAAGGCTATAGCTGCAATGGATGCAGCCGATGCATGGAATGCAGAACAACGAATCAAGCAGCAGTTATCGGCATTAAAACTCTCCGATCTCAACCAACGAATGGGCGAGCTGTCGGGAGGCGAAGCTAAGCGAGCAGCCATAGCACTTATGTTGCTACAAGATGCCGATTTTCTGGTAATGGACGAGCCAACCAACCATCTCGATATAGAAATTATCGAATATCTGGAGGCATACCTTCAAAAGTCTCGTTGCACATTGCTGATGGTCACCCACGACCGTTACTTCCTCGATAGAGTTTGTAACACCATATTCGAATTGGACCGGGGCCAACTCTACACCTACAAAGGAAACTACTCCCAATTCCTGGAGAAGCGCGAGGAGCGTTACACCAATATGCAGGCCAATATCGACAAGGCCCGTAACCTCCTACGTCGCGAATTGGAGTGGATACGTTCTACACCACAAGCACGAACAGGCAAGGCCCGATATCGCATTAATGCATTCTACGACTTAAAGGGCAAAGCCTCTGTATCACTTGGACAGCGTAACATTGCGATTGATGTGGCGACTTCTCGATTAGGAGGTAAAATCATCGATTGTGAAGATGTGACATTCCGCTATGGAGAGCGCACGATGCTTGACAACTTCTCTTATAAATTTTCGCGATATGAAAAGGTGGGAATTGTTGGCAAGAACGGAGCAGGTAAGAGTACGTTCCTGAATTTAATGACCGGAACACTGCAACCAGAAACGGGGAGTATCGAGCGTGGTGAGACGCTAAGGATTGGATACTACCGCCAACAAGGCATTGATTTCAAACCCGGGCAGACGGTTTTCGATATTGTCCACGATATAGCCGAGACTGTTGAGTTGTCGGACGGCCACAACATCTCGACGATGAGTATGCTCAACAAGTTCCTATTTCCGCCAGAGACACACAACAAACGTGTGGACATATTGAGCGGTGGAGAGCTTCGCCGATTGTACCTGCTCACTATATTAATGCGCAATCCCAACTTCCTGATTCTCGATGAGCCGACTAATGACTTGGACATCATAACGCTCAACATCCTTGAAGAGTATCTCGAATCGTTCAAGGGTTGCCTACTTATAGTATCTCACGACAGATATTTTCTCGACAAGACTGTAGACCACCTCTTCGTTTTCCAAGATAACGGTTTAATAAAGGACTTTGTGGGAGAGTACAGCGAGTACCGCGAATATATGAAGGAGCAGCAAGCCGAGGAGGCTCGCATCGCAAAGGTTGTGGCCGAGAAAGTGGCAAAAAGCACACCGGCACATACAGAAAACACACAACGTCAGCACCGCCGCAGACTATCATACAAAGAGCAGCAAGAGTTGGATAAGCTCGAAATTGAGCTACCACAACTCGAAGCCGAGAAATCGAAGTTGGAAGCCGAATTGTCGTCGGGAGAACTATCACACGAACGTTTGATGGAGGCCTCGGCCAGAATATCAGCTATAATTGCGAGCATCGAAGAGAAAGAGATGCGCTGGCTGGAATTGAGCGACATATAACAACAAGATTAAGAGTATGCAGTTTCGCACCTATATAAATATAAAGCCCAGTTTGTTGAAAATCGACCATAGTCAATCGATTTTCTCACTCGGTTCATGCTTTGCCGAGAACATAGCAGCGCAACTAAAGCGGGCGAAATTCAGGGTCGTAAGTTCCCCTACAGGAATACTCTTTAATCCGGAATCGATAGCCAGAACAATCACTCATTTTGTAAATGCCGACAATGCAGAGGCAACATCAAAAATGGTACGAGATGGGCTGCAAAAGTCCGATATTGATGGGAGATGGTTCAGCTATAATTTTCACTCATCATTTAGCGATAGCGATGCCGATATAGCCGCAAACAAAATGACAACGGCTTACACTATTGGGCACAAAGCACTCATTGATGCTGACACTGTAATTATCACATTCGGCACAGCGTGGGTATATAGGCATCGACAAAGCGGTCAGGTAGTTGTGAATTGCCACAAGCAACCCCACAACATATTCTCGCGCGAGCTACTTAGCCCGGAACATATTGTCGAGCTATACGAGCCTCTACTCAGCAATGGGATTCTATCCAACAAACGAATTATTTTTACGGTAAGTCCCATCCGCCATCTTGCCGACGGATTAGAGGATAACTCACTAAGTAAGTCAATATTAAGAGTCGCTATTGGGAATCTTGCGGACAGATTTAAGAACGTTGAGTATTTTCCTTCGTTTGAAATACAAAACGACGAACTTCGAGATTACCGATTCTATGCCGAGGATATGATTCACCCATCACATATGGCAGTAGAATATATTTGGCAACGCTTCTCGGAATATACATTCAATGAGACAACACGCCAACTCATTGAACAACTTGAAGGCATATCGAAGGCTGCTGAACATAGACCATTCGATCCTTATTCTGAGGTTCACAAGAAATTTTGCACCCAACAAATTGGCCAGATTGAGAGAATAAACGAGTTATATCCGGCAATAGATTTTAGCAAGGAAAAAGAGGCTTTTTGCCGATATTTATAATTTTTATAGTAATTTTACGACTTCAATTTGAAAAGATATAGCGATGAAACGAATAATTATATACATATCAACACTTCTTGCGGCCACACTGCTTATGGCAATACCTGCCAAATCGCAGACTAAGCCACGAATGGTTGTAAATATTGTTATAGGCACTATGCAAGCTGGAGATTTGGAGCGATATGCTTCGAATTTCTCGAATGGGGGATTTAAACGACTGATGGATAATGGTGCGTGGTTTACCAATGCATCATACGACTATATGCAGACAACTACCCCCGTATCACTTGCAACAATCTCAACTGGAGCCCTCCCATCTACACACGGAGTTGTCGCAGACAGTTGGTATGAATACATAAGTAACAAACGCACATCGCTTATCGATGATAGCAAAGAGCAGAGTGTAAATTATAGCGGAGGTTCATCGGGTTACTCACCTCGCAATTTGATAGCAGAGACTATAAGCGAAGCCTTGGCCGAGCACGATGAAAATAGTCGAATTGCCACAATCGCCATCGACCCGACATCGGCCATAATCACAGCAGGTCGAGCAGGTGAGGTATATTGGATGGAAGACCTTCACACTGCATGGACTACATCGAGTTATTACACAAAAGAACTTCCACAATGGGTCACTCTCTACAATCGCAATGAGAGTAATCAGACATATATGATCAAGCGCTGGGAATTGCTTTTACCCTACGATGACTACCATAACTCACAAGTATCGTGCATCGAAGGTTTAAAGAGCAAAAACAACAAGCGAATTATCCTCATTGGCGAGGAGCCATCAACGGTTAAAACCAGCCTAAACGAGGCTTACGATCAGATGTGCTACACGCCAGCCGGAAATAATGCCGTTTTTGCATTTGCCAAGCACATCATCTCAAACAACGAGATGGGTAAAGATGAGTCGATCGACATGCTCAACATAGTGCTTGACACTCCTACAAAAATCTGCCAACGTTTTGGTCCAGAATCAGTTGAGTACGAAGATATGCTCTATCGTCTGGACCGCAATATCGAGGAGTTGTTATCATTCCTTTCGGCACAGGTAACCGATCCCAGCCAAATAGTTATCACCCTCACTGCCGCCCACGGTACAAGTCCATCATACAACACCCCGGACAAGGAGCAGGAGCGTTTTAACATCCGCCAAGCCGAGGTGATAACCAATGCGTTCATTGGATCTCAGCACGGCAACGGGGAGTGGATTTTAGGATGTATCGATCGTGCATTCTACCTTAACCATAACCTCATCTATGAGAAAGGGTTATCGATAGCCGAAATACAACACGATATTGCAACGTTCCTTATGCAGCTAAGAGGAGTATCGCACGCCGTTTCAGCCGAGGCTATGCGTAACACATATTTCGGAAGCGGATACGGCCGCAAGATTCAGAACGGATTTTATCCCCGCCGTTCGGGAGATGTAATAATAAATCTTATGCCTGGATGGATAGCCGAGCAAGAGGGCGTACGCTCATCGTCGGGTTCAATGTATCTGTATGATACCCAAGTACCTCTCATCATTTATGGTGGAGGTGTAAAGGCTGCCCGCCACGACCAAAAAAGCGATATGACATCGTTGGCTGTCACCGAGGCGCGATTATTGGGTATAAGCAGGCCATCGGCTGCCGAGGGGGATGTTTTAAGTGTTTTTTAGACTAGGACATTATGAAAGACCAGATTCAAGAAGATATTATCGAAGAGTTCTCGGTATTCGATGAATGGCTCGACAAATATGACTATCTCATAGAGCTCAGCGATACACTGCCAGCAATTGCGCCAGAGCATCGCACCGATGACTATGTGATTAAAGGATGCCAGTCGCGAGTATGGGTTGACGCCCACCTTGACAATGGGAAGGTATATTTCTCGGCTGACAGCGATGCAATCATAACCAAGGGAATCATCGCATTGCTCATCCGCGTGATGAATGGCCGCTCACCACAGGAGATTGTCGATATGGATTTATACTTTATCGACGCCATTGGTTTGGGCGAAAACCTATCACCGACACGCAGCAACGGACTTCTGGCGATGATAAAACAGATGAAGATGTATGCTTTGGCATTCAATGCTAAAGCATAAGGCTAAGACTATTAGAAATTGAAAGTGTATGACACCCGAAGAGATATTAAAGGTAGAACACGATATTGTTCTGACACTTAAAAACATATACGACCCCGAAATTCCGGTCAATATCTACGACTTGGGACTAATCTACGAAATAGATTTCACGCCCGAACGTGTGGCCGATATTCGTATGACCCTCACCGCTCCCAACTGCCCTATGGCCGATATGCTTATTGAGGATATCAATACTCAGGTCAAGAAGGTAAATGGTGTGGAGTCGGTAAATATTATACTCACATTTGAGCCACCTTGGGATAAGAGTATGATGAGCGAGGAGGCTCTTCTTGAACTGAATCTTTTGTAAAACATATCGCATAACCGATTTGCCACACGCTATGCAACACGACAAGCGAGATATAAACCGTCTGAAAGCAGGAGCATCATACTTCGCCTGCGGAGGTTATCTGCACTCGCTTGATGCTCTGCATCGTAGTGAAATTTACAATCGTTTAGGTTTTGACCGTCTGGCCCGCAAAAATCGAGACATTGTTTCATTCTACCGACAATGCAATGAGAACTGGCCACAGACGTTCTACCTTATGCTACTACGCACAATGGGTGGCATTGACAACAAAGATGCATTCACCGAGCTCGCCACAAGAGTACCCTATGCTGCTATTCTCCGCGAGAAACTCTCTCCGCAAAATATCGAAGCTATGCTCATCGGAACCAGCGGGCTGCTTGACCTATATCCACACGATGAGTATATCCTCAACCTAAAACGCGATTTCGAATATCTGGCAAACAAATATTCGATTAAGGCAATGGAATCGAGTGATTGGAAGTTAAAGCGCATCTATCCGAACAATCATCCTGTACTTCGCCTTTCGCAAATAACTACATTTTTGACTCATACCCAAAATGTTATGGATCGCATGTTGGAGTGTCAGACCAGCGACGATGTACAACGCCTTTTCGGCTGTGAAGCACGCCCATACTGGCTCAATCATTATACTCCCGGCAGCGACATACAAAAAAGTGTTTCGAAACGTATCGGCCGCACCAAGAGCGATCTATTGGCAATAAATTTGGTAGTGCAAATGCAATTTGCATATAGCGAATACACAGGCAACGAACGCCTGCGATCGAGGGCTCTTTCGCTATTGGAGAAGTTACCTGCAGAGAAAAACTCAATAATCTCACAATGGAATAGTTATGGCTTATTAGCCCGCTCGGCATTCGATAGTCAGGCACTACTGCAACTCTCATTCGAATATTGTCGTGACCGCCGTTGCGAGGAGTGCCCCGTAGGTATGCGAATCCTGGCAAAGTCGGCTGCTATCGAAGCTCACGCTGAGTAAGATTCTGCGTAGGCATTATCGCAAGCAAGCAATAGCATTTTATGGCTATTTAATCACAAATTCCGCTCCATTTATTACTTCCTCAAACAAATAATCACACATCTCGAATAGTCTGAGGTGCAATATTTTGCCATTTCAAAAGAAATGGCTATATTTGTAGGATTTATATGCTTAAAAAGAAAAAACAATAGATAATTATGGATATAGCTAGCAAAATTTTAAAACTCTTCTTCGGTTCTAAATCAGATAAAGACCGCAAGCAGATCGAACCTTATGTAAAGAAGATCAAGGAGATATACCCTTCTATCGAGAAGCTCTCAAACGATGAACTTCGTGCACATAGTGCCGAGTTGATGCGTCGTATTGCCGATTTCATCGCGCAGGACGAGGCTCATATCCTTGAGCAAAAGGCTAAACTCGAATTGGCCGATACCTCACTCGACGAAAAAGAGAAGATTTCAAAGGATATTGACAATACCACAAAACGTATCGATGAGAAAATCGAGCAAAAGCTCGATGAGATTCTTCCCGAGGCATTTGCCATTATGAAGGATACTGCTCGTCGCTTTACTCAGAACGAAACGGTGGAGGTAACTGCCAACGATTTCGACCGTAACCTTGCCGCTACAAAAGATTTCGTAACAATCGAAGGCGACAAAGCTATCTATGCCACACACTGGTTGGCCGGAGGTAACGATTTGAAGTGGGAGATGATCCATTACGATGTGCAGCTCTTTGGTGGTGTAGTACTTCACAAGGGTAAGATTTCGGAGATGGCTACCGGTGAGGGTAAGACATTGGTTGCAACACTCCCTGTATTCTTAAATGCATTGGCTCGTAAAGGTGTGCACGTGGTTACGGTGAACGACTATTTGGCTCGTCGTGACTCAGAGTGGATGGGCCCGATGTATGAGTTCCACGGCTTGTCGGTAGATTGTATCGATAAGCACCAGCCCAACTCGGAAGCTCGCCGCAAGGCATATATGGCCGACATTACTTTTGGTACCAACAACGAGTATGGTTTCGACTACTTGCGTGACAATATGGCTTCATCGCCTAAGGATTTGGTTCAGCGCAAGCACCACTACGCTATCGTCGATGAGGTCGACTCGGTATTGATTGACGATGCCCGTACCCCACTTATCATTTCAGGACCCGTCCCCAAGGGTGACGACCAGATGTTCGAAAACTATCGTCCATCAATCGAGCACCTTTACAACTTGCAGAAAAATTTTGTGACATCGCTTGTCGCAGAGTCGCGCAAACTCTTCGCTGAGGGTAAGATCGATGAGGGTGGCATATTGCTATATCGCGCCCACAAAGGTCTTCCAAAGTACAAGCCTATCATCAAGTTCCTCTCGGAGCCAGGCATCAAGGTTCAATTCCAAAAGATCGAGAACATCTTTATGCAGGACAACAACCGTCGTATGCACGAGATTACCGATGACTTGTACTTTGTAATTGACGAGAAGTTGAACTCTGTAGAGCTTACCGACAAGGGTCACGATGTTTTGTCGAAATACTTCAAGGAGGACGGATTCTTCGTATTGCCCGACATCGGTAGCGAGATTGCTGAGTTGGAGAAGAGTGATTTGTCAGTTGAAGAAAAGGTTAACCGCAAAGACCAAATCATCAACGATTACTCCATCAAGTCGGAGCGTGTACACACAGTAAACCAGCTCCTGAAGGCTTACTCTATGTTCGAAAAGGATGTTGAGTATGTTGTGATGGACAACAAGGTTAAGATCGTTGATGAGCAGACAGGTCGTATTCTCGACGGTCGCCGCTACTCTGACGGCTTGCATCAGGCAATCGAGGCTAAGGAGCGCGTAAAGGTCGAGGCTGCCACACAGACATTTGCAACTATCACATTGCAGAACTACTTCCGTATGTATCATAAGTTGGCAGGTATGACAGGTACCGCCGAGACTGAGGCATCGGAGTTCTGGAACATCTATAAGTTGGACGTTGTGGTAATTCCTACCAACCGTCCTGTTATCCGCGATGACCGCGAGGATTTGGTATACAAGACTAAGCGCGAAAAGTATAATGCCGTAATCGACGAGGTTGTACGCCTTGTCGAGGCTAAGCGTCCGGTATTGGTTGGTACCACATCGGTAGAGATTTCTGAACTTTTGAGCCGTATGCTTAAATTGCGCGGTATCAAGCACAATGTCCTCAATGCAAAGCAACACCAGTTGGAGGCTCAGATTGTAGCTGAGGCTGGTCGCACAGGGCAGGTTACCATTGCAACAAATATGGCAGGTCGTGGTACCGATATCAAGCTCTCGCCTGAAGCTAAAGAGGCTGGCGGTTTGGCGATCATCGGTACGGAGCGTCACGAGAGCCGTCGTGTAGACCGTCAGTTGCGTGGCCGTGCCGGACGTCAGGGAGACCCTGGTTCTTCACAATTCTTCGTATCGTTGGAGGATGATTTGATGCGTCTGTTCGGTTCCGCTCGTATCGCATCTTTAATGGATAAAATGGGTATCGAAGAGGGCGAGGTAATCCAGGCTTCAATGATGACCAAGGCCATTGAGCGTGCTCAGAAGAAGGTCGAGGAGAACAACTTCGGTATTCGTAAGCGACTCTTGGAGTATGACGATGTTATGAACTCACAACGTGAGGTTATCTACACCCGCCGTCGCCACGCATTGTACGGAGAGCGTATCGAGATCGACCTCAATAATATCATGTACGACTTTGCAGAGTCATTTATGCAAGCTCACGAGGGTATGGACTACGAGTCATTTACATTTGAGCTGATTCGCGAGGTAGCACTTCATCCATCGTTCGATGAGGCCAAGTACAACGCATCGAAACCACGCGATATCGTAGAGTTTATAGTGGAGGATCTACGTACCCAGTTTGCTCGTCGTGGCAAGCTTGCTGCCGATACTGTACGTCGCACCATGGAGGTTATCTATGAGGACAACAAGAATAATATGGAGCGCCAGATCAGCTTCCCGCTTACAGATGGCCACTTAGGTTATCACGTTCCGGTAGAGTTGCAACGTTGCAAGGATACTGATTGCGCTGAGATTTACAAGGTATTCGCCAAGATTGTGATGTTCACCACAATTGATGATGCGTGGAGAGAGCATTTGCGCGAGATGGACGAGTTACGCCAGAGCGTACAGAATGCCACATATGAGCAGAAGGATCCATTGCTCATCTACAAATTGGAGTCATATAATCTCTTCTCGAAGATGCTTGAAAAGGTCAACCGCGACACACTCGCAATTCTCAACAAGTCATATATCCCGACTCGTGAGAATAATCCTGAGTCGGTGCAGCAGGAGCGTCAGCAGAAGGCGAAGGTTGACGTCAACAAATTGCAGGCATCTCGTATGGCTGCGGCAGCTGCTGCTGGCCAGGCCGAGAAGAGTAAGCCTGCTCCAATCAAGGTTGAAAAGAAGGTTGGCCGTAACGATCCTTGCCCGTGCGGTAGTGGCAAGAAGTACAAGCACTGCCACGGTAAGGCAATGTAATAATTGAATCGGACATGAAACACATTGGGATAAAATTAATCATATTTATTTGTGCTACGCTATACGCATTGGGAGCAAGAGCACAAGCAACGCCTCAGAAATACGACGTTGCTGCATTTTTATATCCAGCGTACGCTTCTGACGACATACGCTTGCGACCATTTTGGCCTATGGGCATTGGCGAATGGGAGACCGTTATGACAATGCAGCAACGTAATCCAGGTCACTATTGGGATCGTAAACCTTTGTGGGGATATATCAACGAGGCCGACCCAGCTGTAATGGAGATGGAGATAGAGCAAGCCACTAAGCACGGTGTCAATGTCTTTATTTTTGATTGGTATTGGTACGATGGCCGCCCATTTATGGAGACAACTCTTAACAACGGCTTCTTGAAAGCAAAAAACGTTGACAAGATGAAGTTCTACCTTATGTGGGCTAACCACGATGTACTCAACCTTTGGGATACACGCTTGGCTCGCTACAACGAAAACAACGTAATTTGGCAAGGCAAAGTGGATAGAGAAGAGTTTGAGAAGATTTGCAAACGCAATATTGAACTCTACTTCAAGCACCCCCAATACTACAAGATTGATGGCAAGCCAGTATTTATGGTATACGACATACCTAACCTTATTAACGGACTTGGAGGTATTGAGCAAACAATTGATGCCCTCAAATGGTTCCGCAAAGAAGTGCGTAAAGCGGGTTTCCCCGACCTCGAACTGCAATTTGCGATGTGGGCTATAAATCTAAATTACAGTGGATTGGACTCAAACAAGAGCGGTAACCCACAAGATAATTTCATCAAAACTCTTGGTTTCAATAGTTCTACACACTATCAGTTCGTACACTTTACGAAAGTAAATCGTGACTACTCTGAAATCATGGCAGACGTAGAGAAAGAGTGGAATAGAATCGACAAAGAATACACATTCACATACTATCCACACGTCAGCGTTGGTTGGGACAATAGCCCTCGCACGGTTAAGAGTGCTGTTGTGAAGAACAACACACCTGAGGCATTTGAAAACGCATTGCGTAAGGCCAAAGCTCACGCAGACAAACACCCCGATCGCACACCACTGATTACCATCAACAGCTGGAACGAGTGGACCGAAACAAGCTATCTGCAACCCTGCAACATATATGGCTATGGGTATTTGGAAGCTATAAAGAAAGTATTTATTGACGAAACAAAATAACAAAATGGGATACGAAGAGGAAAAACTCCGCCAACTCGACCTTCGCTACCTCAGGATGGCACGCATTTGGGCCGAGAATTCATATTGTGTACGCCGCCAAGTGGGAGCCTTGATTGTGAAGGATAAGATGATCATCTCGGATGGATACAATGGTACACCATCGGGATTTGAGAATATCTGTGAGGATGATATGGGTAAAACTAAACCATACGTTCTTCACGCCGAAGCCAATGCTATCACAAAGGTTGCAAAGAGTGCCAACAACTGCGACGGCTCAACTCTTTACATCACAGCAGCGCCATGTATCGAGTGCTCAAAATTGATTATACAAGCAGGAATCAAACGAGTTGTCTACCTCGATGATTATCGTTCTGAGGATGGACTCAATCTGCTACGCCGTGTAGGTATCGAGTGTGTAAAGCGCGATGCTAACGAGTAGATACTTCCCATAAGAAGATATAGTACAAAACTCCCCGAATCGAATAATTCGGGGAGTTCTTTTATAGTATGTATGCAAAACCGCAAGCCCAACATTACAAATTTGCAGCAGCTTGCTCACGCTCAACCTTCAAAGCTAAACGCTTAACAATAACTACGAAGCCACCTGTCAAAATCAAATTGGTAAGAATCGTAAGCAACGAAATAGCCAACAATGGGCCTCCCAAACCATAACCAATCGAAACGAATATAATTCCTGCGCCGACCTCTCCACGAGTAAACATACCAATACTCAATGCCAAACGCTCGGTAAACGAATGCTCTCTATAGAAAAACAGAGGCACCATCTTACCTATATTAGATAGGGCTGTAACAACTGCTACATGAATTGCTATCTCACCCCACGTCATTGAGCCAACCTGCGCTACTACACTGCCGCCCACATCTGCCCCAAAATCAACACCAACAAACAACGGAGCACTCATTCCAACCAGGAACATAAACAGATATGAAATGATGGTTGCCACGCTCTCATCTGTACGCGAATGGCGATGCTTGGGTTTCATAATCATACCAAGTACAAATGCTGGCAATAGCACCTCTATATGGATAGCGGCATCAGAGCCAAACAGCTGCTTCGACAAGACATATAGCCCTTGAAAAGCAAAAACCAATATGGTAGAATAACCCAATATCGACCCCCACGACTGATTGAAATTAAATCGTTTAAGATATCTCCAGCCGATATAAAGACATATGAAAACAACCAACACGACTACACCCAACTGCCAACGCATACCAATCATAAATATCTGCAAAGGTATCATAAGCAGAATGGTATCGAGATCGTCAAAGATTGCCAAAACACGAGTTTTCTGGTATACCCATGATGATTTCAAGCCAGCAGCAGCCAACATGGTAAATAGTATTCCCGCCGACGTAGGAGCTGCAAATCGGCTAAGTAATAGAGTCTCCTTCCAGGCATCCCAATCTGTAAAATAATTCGATGGCAAAAGCACCATATAATAGAAACAAATCAGCAACCATGGAGCTGCAGCCGTTGCCATAGCTATAAAGTAGTCGGCAGTATATGAGCGCCATCGACTTTTATCCAACTCAAACTCACGACCCACGTTTATCATAATAAACGCAAGGCACACATAGAGCATCGAATCAAAAAAAGGCTTAATTTGGCCAAAGGTAACTGCCCCCATAGCGATAGGCAAAGTCTGTGAGCAGACCAATCCTAAAATCAAAAAAATGGAGAAAAGAGTTATTTTCTTCATTGGTAAAGGTTTATGTAATCAATAAACGGTTATCAATACAAAGATAAGTTTTAAAACTTACTGCGCAAATAAAACGAAGGAAAAAATATATGTTTAAATCATTAAACGACTCTAAACCTCTGTTTGCGCAAAAAACTAAGAGCGGACACCTGCAAGTATCCGCTCTTTTAGTCAGAGTGATATACTAGCGACTTCCCTCTTTAGAAAGGAAGGTCGTCAGGATCATCATTAATAGCAGGAATCGAGTTGGGAACTGTTTGAGCAGCAGGCTGTCCATAAGTCGGAGCAGTTGGTTGAGCATAACCCCCCATAGGCTGCGCTGCCGGCTGTCCCATAGTAGCCGATTGTACCCCCTGCTGAGAATCGCCTCTTCGGCCCAACAATTTCATCTCATCAGCCAAAATCTCGGTTGCATATCGCTTGATGTTCTCCTTATCGGTCCACTCTCTTGTACGCAGACGCCCCTCTATATAGAGTTGGCTACCCTTTCTCACATATTTATCAACCACATCGGCCAAACCTCGCCACAAAGTGATCGTATGCCACTCTGTGAGCTCCTTTGCTTCATTTGTCTGGCGATCATAATAGCGTTCTGTAGTAGCTAACCTCACGCGGGCAACCTTTACGCCCGACTCGGTCGTACGGACTTCGGGGTCTATACCCACGTTTCCTACCAAAATAACCTTATTAACCATATAAAATTACTCTTTAAAATTTCAAACTCAAGTGCAAAACCATCAACTAATTATGACTAGACTTTGCACCGCCGATTGACAAATCACCCAAATGGACCTTTCCATCCAAATCGTTCTTCAACGTACCAAGGAAGTCTTCATCCGAGCCATCCAAGAAATCAACCACAACCGGCATATAGAACATCCTCTGGCGTAACAATTCCGGCACCCTACGGCTACGGCGCAACTTCACAGCATCCTTCTCGGTGATTAGCAACTTAGCCTGCGGATGTTGCTCCATAAACTCAGTCACTTTATTCAAATCCTCTACAGAATATTTATGATGATCGGGGAAAGTAAAACTCTTCAACACGTTGTATCGCTCTTTCATACTCGACACAAATACCTTCGGGTTACCGATTCCCGACATCAATACAACAGAATCTCCGACATCCAACCTTGCTCCGACGTTATGCAACGGCACAGCGTCGGATGGAACCACTCGTGTAAAATAGACCCTCTGATATGCAATCTTCTGCAAATCCTTTCTCCACAGACGCTGATCAAGCTGCGACATATTACTATCGCACTTGGTCACCAAAAAATAGTGAGCTCTCGACAAAGCATCAATTTTATCGCGGAGTGTTCCGGCAGGCAGGTAGTCGTCACTGGCAAAAGGTCGAGTGGAATCGACCACAACCACATTGATTCTGGCCTCGACGTGGCGATGTTGAAATCCATCATCCATAATTATGAGATTAACGTCGGGGTGTTCACGCTGAATACGCTTAATCGCCTCAACTCTATTCTCACATACAACAACCAATGTATCAGGGAATTTCAATTTCACCTGCAAAGGCTCATCGCCCACATCGCGATACGAAGAGTTCTTTTCTACTTCGATATAACCCGATGTCCTGCGGCCATAGCCACGGGAAAGCAGAGCGACATGATAGAATGAACGCATATAATCAATAATCATCTCTGCCGCAGGAGTCTTTCCGGTGCCACCAACGGTGATATTTCCCACGCATATAATTGGGATATCAAACTTCTCACTTTTGAGAAGTCCGACATCAAACAACCAATGGCGTATGGTAATCACCAAGCGGTAAAGATATGATATCAATTTCAGCAGAAATTTCATTATGCCAGCACTATTAGATTGCTCATTTCGAGACTGATATATCTAAAACACGACAATACAGTCTACATTCTTGTCAAAGATAGCCATTAATTTGCAACTTTCCAACCTAACAATCATTTTTTTGCAATTTTAAACCAGATATACTTCCAATTTAGCCGCAATATCCAAAAAAAACACTAAATTTGTGAGGTTTTGCATACTATTCTGCAAAAATTATCAGTTTTACATCTAACTGATTCATCAAACAAATTGATTACATGAAACAATTCAAATACATAACCTATGCCGTAATCACGTTAAGCGTGATATTCTCTTGCAACCGCAATACCACGGAACAGCAAGAACAACAACAGGAGCAAGAGCCTCAGCACACCATTTTGTACGGAATAATTGCCGATGATTATAAGATTGAGAATGGTGAGATCGGCAAAGGCGAAACTCTAGGAAAAATATTATCTCGCTACGGAGTATCAGCAACTACAATTGACAAATTGGACAAAGCGGCAAAGGATATATTCCCGCTTCGCCAAATACGAGCCGAACGCCCATTTACGGCTTTAATAACAAACGACTCAACCAGCACACCGCATCTCGACTACTTTGTTTATGAGAAAGATGTGGTGGAATACGTAGTATTCGGTTTCAAGAACGACTCGATCACAATCGAAAAGGATGAGAAGGATGTAACCATACGCCGCCAACGATGCAGTTCTACTATTGAGAGCTCGCTTTGGGGCGCCATTATGCGTGACAACCTACCCTACTCATTAGCAGCTGAGATGGAGGATATATATCAGTGGACTATCGACTTTTTTGGCATACAGAAGGGCGATCACTTCACGGTCATATACGACGAGAAACTCATCGACACAACCCACATTGGCATAGGCCGGATTTGGGGTGCGAAGTTTACTTGCGGGGAGAAAGATATTTACGCCATTCCGTTTAAGCAAAATGGCAAAATCCAATACTGGGAATACAACGGAGCCTCACTCCGTAAGCAGCTATTGAAAGCGCCTCTGAAATTCACACGAATCAGTTCTCGATTCTCGCGCTCACGCTTGCATCCTGTTCACCGAGTTTATCGTCCACATCTGGGTGTAGATTATGCTGCCCCGACAGGCACTCCCGTACACGCTGTAGCCGATGGCGTTGTGACGTTCAAAGGCTGGGGTGGTGGTGGAGGTAACACTCTAAAAATCAAGCACGCTGGCAACCTTGTTACAGGATATTTGCATTTGAGCCGATTTGCAAAAGGCATAAGCCAAGGCACCAGAGTATCTCAGGGTCAGCTAATCGGATATGTAGGTAGTACAGGAACATCTACCGGCCCGCATCTCGACTATCGTATATGGAAAAACGGAGTCAACATCGACCCATTGAAGGTTCCGCAGGAGCCTGCCGAGCCAATAGCCAAACAGAATGAGGCGGCATTTAATGTTATTCGTGACCGCATTGTTGCCGAGCTCAACGGAACTGCAACACCCGATATGATTGTAACACAATTGGATTCACTCACGATGCCAGTCGACTCAACCGCTACAATCAAAACAGATTCGTCGAAGGCAACCGAAAATAAGGAAGTAAAATAGACCGCGAATATGGAGATAGATAAGAAGATAGAGAAATTCATCACATCGCACCATGTTCTCACTCTGGCAACTGCAACAACAGATGGGTATCCATATTGTTGCAACATTTTCTATGCCTACGACAAGGCAAGTGGAGCGTTTATCTTCACGTCTGACAACCAGACGCATCACACACAAATGATGCTACAAAACACCAACGTTGCTGCATCCATAGTGCTTGAAACACGCATCGTTGGCAAAGTACAAGGACTTCAGATTACAGGTCAGATAAAAGAGGCTACTGAAAACGATAAGTCTATATATATCAAACGCTTTCCATACGCAGCTGTGGCGAATCTACAACTGTGGCGTTTGGAGGCTGATTTTATGAAACTAACCGACAATACGCTCGGGTTTGGGAAGAAACTGATATGGCAGAAGTAGGAGTTATTATTGTTGCAGGAGGCTCAGGCCGCCGTATGGGAGGCACACTACCCAAACAATTTATGATATTAGGCAACGAACCTATTTTGGCTCGTTCGATCAATCGCATACGCGAAGCATTGCCCAAAGCGGAGATAGTGGTAGTATTGCCTGAGGCTCACGTCGCGATGTGGCAAAATCTCGCAGCTCGTTTCGATGTAGCTCCTCACAAAATAGCATTTGGCGGCAGCGAGCGATTCCACTCGGTAAAGAATGGCATCGACGCATTGAGTGACGATGTGCGCATTATTGCCGTACACGACGGGGTTCGTCCAATGGCATCAAAGAAATTGATAATTAAGCTTATTTTAGAGGCCGAAAAGTGTGATGCAATCGTCCCGGCCATTGCTCCGCCCGATTCATATCGCATAGTGGAAGACGACCATTCAAGCATCATAGACCGCTCAAAGCTCCGCATAATTCAGACCCCACAGGTCTTTAATGCCGAGGCATTACGCAAGGCTTATGAGCAACCTTTTTCGCACACTTATACCGACGATGCTTCGGTTGTCGAAGCAGCAGGATATGCTGTTGCA
This sequence comes from Rikenellaceae bacterium, assembly GCA_015060165.1. Classification (GTDB taxonomy): domain Bacteria; phylum Bacteroidota; class Bacteroidia; order Bacteroidales; family Rikenellaceae; genus Alistipes. The sequence goes on along the minus strand of SUZC01000002.1, from coordinate 181,527 downwards.
CTTTGCGAGGGTGAGCGCGAGAACATCAAGATAACAACCCCAACAGATATTATAATAGCCGAGGCTATTATCAACGCAGAAAATGAAACGCAACTTTAATTTCCACATAGACAAGCGCACAAAGATCTTCACGGCTCTGACAATTATTCTATTTTTAAGCGGGGCTGTGCTGCTATTCTTCCTATATACGGGAGGATTCCTCTCCGCGTGGTTCACTTCGCTTGTGCTGGCCATCACAGCACTGATGGTGTTGTCGGTTCCGCGAAAGGTGGTTGTGTTGGATAACACATTGGAGATTCAATGTATATCCGATATATCTGAGATTGAGATTGCGGACATAGCATCGGTAAAAGTTATCGACAAACGACAACTTCGTTGGAGTATTCCGCTCTTTGCAGCCCTGGGATTTTTTGGATACTATGGAAAGTTCCTGAACCTGCGCGAATTTGACATCATATCGATATATGCTTCAGAGTGGAATAATTTTGTTGAAATTACAGATGTTTACGACTCTCGGACCTACATTTCGTGTCGTGAAGCAGAGGAGTTGATTGCTGCCATTGAGCAAGCACAAAAGACTATCGCCCACCAAATTGAGCAAGATAACAAGTCAAATAAAGAGAGCCTTACCATGCACTCGTATTGGGAGTAACAATAGGCGCAAGAAAAAGATACAGAAAGCGGGGAATGATGCAAATCGCATATATTCCCCGCTTTCTGTAATAGACGTTGCATAGAGTTCTACCCCAATGCGACATCCAACATCATCATCAAAGCAAAGCCAAACGCCACACCTATTGTTGCTATATTAGAATGGCTTCCCTCCTGGGACTCGGGAATAAGTTCCTCCACTACAACATATATCATTGCACCCGCCGAAAAGGCCAGCAAGAATGGCAATACGGGCTGCAACCAATCAATCAACAATATGGTAATCAATCCGGCTAAGGGTTCCACTATGCCCGAGCCTGCACCGTACAAAAACGCCTTCCACTTACTGCGTACACTCTCCTTCAAAGGCATCGACACAATTGCACCTTCCGGAAAGTTCTGAATAGCGATACCCACCGACAGAGCCATTGCAGCAGCAATACTGATTGTCGCATTATCCGACATTGCACCTGCCAAAACCACACCCACGGCCATTCCCTCGGGAATATTATGAAGTGTAACAGCCAGTACCAACATCGTAGAACGGCCCAAACCACTCTTCACGCCCTCTGGCTTATCAGAATCCAAATGAAGGTGGGGGACCAATGTATCGAATATCAGCAGCGAAAACATACCAGCAAGAAAACCTAATACCGCCGGTAACCACGCAATACCACCGCTCTCGGCAGTCATATCAATTGCAGGAATTAGAAGCGACCACACCGATGCTGCCATCATAACTCCCGATGCAAATCCAAGCAACATCTTCTGCAACCAAGAAGGTATTTGGTCTCGCAACAAAAATACCGTAGCTGCGCCTAATGCTGTCCCTACAAACGGCAACAAAAGCCCATATGCGACCTGCTGATACATATATTACTATCTTAATGTTTCAAGATAATCCACAAAAACCCCAAAATCGGAATGTGAATCCACAAATTCATCGTATGAATGCTCTGTATCGCCCTCTTCAGGAATATCTGACACCATCTTTACGACAACTACGGGTATATCTCCCGCCAACTCTACCGCCTGACAGATGGCGGTAGCCTCCATATCAAACAATCCCGACGAGAATCCGAAACGACTCTTTACCGATTTAATAATCTCGCCATCAACAAACGAATCACCGGTCCAAATAACAGCATCATCGTGACCCAATAACGGATACGGCTCCGTAAGTTCGGGAACGAAATCGCCTGGAATCTGGCAATCGTAATATCGAGCTATACGAGGAGCCACCAAATCGCCTCTTTTACGACCTATTGTAGAGGCTGCGTAGCCAACCACTGCAACCCTATCAACATCGCCTTTGCAACGAGCGATTGCCAATGCTGTGTTGGCTGCCGACAAAGCTTTGCCTACTCCGCTGCGCACAACCGAATATTGATTTGTAGTCTGTCTGCCCTCCAAAGCTGCATTCATAAAACGATACTCACGCTCGGTGGGTGTAATAATCAGATACTTCATTACCACGCACAGTTATATATTGAACCTATACCTGCCGCCTCGGCCTCCTCGCGAGAGTAAAGACATCTCATATACTGAGCCATAGCATCATTGGTCGAAGCAACAGCGAATAGACCAGGATTGCCACACTGTACCTCATTAAGACCTACAATATCATCTTTCGACTTGAGAGGAAAAGCCTCTTTATATACACGGGCCAACGCCTCTCGAATCTGCTCGGCATTAACATCATTCATTGTCGAAAGATAGAAACCTGTCTTACATCCCATTGGGCAGAACGACACAATACTATGACCCACGACAGGATCCAAACGCAAATAATAGGCCATCAAATGCTCGATTGTATGCACCTCGCCAGATCCAAGCGGAGCGTGTGCCATAGGTGCTCGGAAACGCATATCCCACGAATGTACTGCCAAATCATCGTTGATTTTGTATATTGATCTCAAATAAAGACCCTCTTTAAGAGTCAAATGGTCGACATCGAACGACGAAACCACTGATTTTTTGCTCTCCATAATATTCTGATTTTATTGATTTTCTATTAATAATTATCTACAAATTTATCTACCTCAATATCGATAAAGAAAATTGATCCAACACCCTAAGATATCTCTATCAATTAACGGGTTACAGGCGATTTACGATCGAAGAATGGATTTTTCGAGGCGGCCGTTACGGGTATCGCAAAAACCAAACCTGCTCCGTCCAATATATCCAAACGTTTTGCTGCCCAACCGGCCGAGAACAACACTCTCGAATCAAGACGTAAGTCAGCTATCTTCGAACAAGCCGAACCAATAGCAATTCCCACATCGACACCATTCATCACGCAAGGTGTGTAATCCGGTTTCTTATCACATCTATCGTAACCACAATAACCGCAATTAAGGCCACACTCCGAGTCTTCCTGCTTTATACCAATAATAATAACTGCCTCTGCCTGTAAAATATTAGCAGCATCGCGCAACAAAAATTTCATCCCCGACTCATTGCTCATCTGAATCATTGTCTGCGACAATTGTTCGATATGTTCATCGGTAATCATTGCCACCTCAACCAAGTCACGTCCCTTAGCCTTCGGAGCCGTACGTGCAGCAACCATAATAGCCTCTGCCATTGCCTGGACTGATTGTTTACGCAACTCTCTTTCGTTGTAAATCATAAACGACTATCTTTATCTAAAAATATCTTCGGTGTAAAAATACAACTTTTTCAGCAATCATAAAAGATTTCAATCACCATTTTACTCAACTAAGCAGGTTCTTTCCCACACAAAACCACTTCTGCAAGCCTTTTTCAAATTTATCTACCCCCCAAAAAAAATCATATTTAATGTATGCACAAAACACATCCTGATTATAACCCGTCCCATTAACCATACAAACAGCCAAGCTAACAAACTATCGCAAGAGAAATAATAATTAGCGACCAACTAAAAACAAGTTTACATATTGCTTTAACACACCCATGCGCAACTATGTTTCGTAAGCGTGAACATTATATAACATGCCCATTTCAACGCTTTACAAGTAGTTATTTGTTGTAAAAAACTAACATCACTTACATTTTATTACGCATAAATATTCACATGTTAAAAATAGCAAACTTCTAAAAATCAATCATAAAACAAAATAAAACATTCCATATTTGAAATTTATATGCAAAAAAGTATGAAATCTGTTTGTTTTTAATAAATTTTACTATTACATTTGCACTTGTTAAACGATTGGTAACCAAACAAGGCTAAAAAACTGCGTTACCAATAGATTAGAAACGAATTTTATGAATACAAATTTGTACATTAACAACCTTCTAAACCTCGTAGTCTTGCGCAGATAACGGGAGAAAGGTTGTGTATATGTACAAGAGGATATTTATAGACCTTTCTCCTATGCTGGGAGAGAGGTTTTTTGCTTAAACAAACAGTGCTATGAAACACGAACTGAGAAGTGCCGTCACTACCACAGGACGACGTATGGCAGGAGCCAGAGGATTATGGCGAGCTAACGGTATGAAGAAAGAGCAAATGGGTATGCCTGTAATCGGTATTGCCAATTCATTTACCCAAATGGTTCCGGGCCACGTGCATCTTCACCAGATTGGTCAATACGTAAAATCGCTCATCGAAGAGCAGGGTTGCTTTGCGGCCGAATTCAATACGATTGCCATCGACGATGGTATCGCAATGGGCCATGACGGAATGTTATATTCGCTTCCATCACGCGACATCATTGCCGATAGTGTTGAGTATATGGCCAACGCCCACAAGGTTGACGCGTTGGTATGCATCAGCAACTGCGACAAGATTACCCCTGGTATGCTTATGGCTTCAATGCGCCTTAATATACCCACAGTTTTTGTATCAGGTGGCCCAATGGAGGCAGGCTCATATAAGGGCCGTGGAGTTGACCTGATTGACGCGATGGTTATGAGCGCCGATGATAAGTGTACCGATGAAGAGGCCGAGCAAATCGAAGCATGCGCTTGCCCTGGTTGCGGTTCTTGTTCTGGAATGTTTACCGCCAACTCTATGAACTGCCTTAACGAAGCATTGGGATTGGCCTTGCCGGGCAATGGCACAATCGTAGCAACTCACAAAAACCGCAAAGAGCTTTTTGCAAAGGCCGCAAAACTAATTGTCGAGAATGCTAAGCGTTACTATTTTGAGGGCGACGAATCAGTTCTTCCCCGTTCGATTGCCACAAAGGCCGCATTCGAGAATGCTATGTCGCTCGATATTGCTATGGGTGGTTCTACAAACACAGTTCTCCACTTGTTGGCCGTAGCCCACGAGGCAGGAGTAGATTTCAAGATGGAGGATATCGACCGCCTCTCGCGCAAGATTCCTGTACTCTGCAAGGTTGCGCCCAATGGTCATTATCACGTTCAGGATGTAAATCGTGCCGGTGGAATTATGGGTATCTTAGGCGAATTGGCAGCAAATTCACTTATTGACACATCTGTTGCTCGTGTCGATGCCTCATCGTTGGGCGAGATTCTCGATAAATTCTATTACGGTTCTGCAAACTTCACCGACGATGCACGCACCACATATCTTAGTGCACCAGCCAACCGTTATAGTCGCGAAATGGCTTCTCAAGAGAGTTACTACGAAGCGATGGATAACGACCACGCCGAAGGCTGCATCCGTGATTTGGATCACGCATATTTCCGCGATGGAGGCTTGGCCGTATTGTTTGGCAACATTGCCCGCAAAGGCTGTATAGTGAAGACTGCCGGCGTTGATCAAAGCCTTATGCAGTTCAGCGGCAAAGCTAAAGTATTTGAGTCACAGGAGCAGGCAATGAACGGAATTCTTAACAACGAGGTGGAGGCAGGCGACGTGGTAATCATTCGTTACGAAGGTCCTAAGGGTGGTCCAGGTATGCAGGAGATGCTCTACCCCACTTCATACCTCAAATCAAAACACCTTGACAAAGCTTGTGCCTTGATTACCGATGGTCGTTTTTCCGGTGGAACATCGGGCCTATCTATTGGCCACGTCTCTCCTGAGGCCGCATCGGGTGGAGAGATTGGAATCGTTCGCAACGGAGATATCATCGACATCGACATTACATCGCGCTCGATTAATCTTCGCATTAGCGATGCAGAGCTAGCGGAGCGTATGGCCGAGTGGACCGTCCACAAGCCATTGAATCGTGATCGTAAGATACCTCAGTCGCTCAAAGCATATTCATTGCTCGTCAGCTCAGCCGATCAAGGTGCTGTAAGAATCGTCCCCGAAGAGTAACCTTCGACATACCTCAGGCCTTGACAACAAAAACAGACAGCCCCATAAAGGAAATTTAACGAAACAATAATTTAGCATACTACAACCCAACATATATGACAGCAGGTTTTACAGATAAGTCAACCCCAGAGCAGATAAAAAAAGATCTGCCTCGCATTTCGGGCTCGGAAGCGGTTATTCGCTCATTTTTGGCCGAGGGCGTTGACACTATCTTTGGATATCCAGGAGGAGCAATTATCCCCGTTTACGATGCTTTGTATGACTACCGCGATAAAATAAATCACATTTTGGTTCGCCACGAGCAGTGCGCCCTTCACGCAGCACAAGGTTACGCTCGCGCAAGTGGTCGCACAGGAGTCTGCATTGTCACATCTGGTCCAGGTGCAACCAATACCGTAACAGGTCTGGCCGATGCACTGCTCGACTCTACCCCCGTCGTACTAATCAGCGGTCAAGTGGGTTCTAAATTGCTCGGCACCGATGCTTTTCAGGAGATCAACTTTTTGGAGATTACACAGTCGGTAACAAAATGGAATTGCCAAGTCAAGCGTGCTGAGGATATCCCTGCGGCCATAGCGAAAGCATTCTATATCGCATCGAGCGGCCGTCCGGGTCCTGTCGTGGTTGATATCACCAAAGATGCACAAGCAGGAATGATGGATTTTGATTATAAGCCCATTAATTTCATCAGAAGCTATCAGCCTTATGCCGATATTGACGAGAGCCAGATTCTCGAAGCAGCCCGACTTATCAACCTCTCACACAAACCTATGGCACTCATTGGTCAAGGTGTTATTTTGGGAGGTGCAGAACAGGAGTTGAAGGAGTTTCTGGAGAAGAGCGGAATACCTGCGGCAGCTACTCTGCTCGGATTGTCGGCACTCCCCTCAGATCACCCTCAATATGTAGGAATGCTTGGCATGCACGGCAACTATGCCCCCAATATCAAAAACCGCGATTGTGATCTGCTTATCGCTATCGGGATGCGATTCGATGATCGTGTTACGGGTGACCCTTCAAAGTTCGGAATCAACGCAAAGGTTATCCACATGGAGATCGACCCTGCCGAGATCAACAAATTGGTCTACGCCGATGTGGCAGTTCTTGGCGACGTAAAGCAATCTCTTCCGATGCTTACCGAAAAGATTTCAAAAAGAGATCGTAAAACATGGTTGGATGAATTCCATGCTTGCTACAATATTGAGCGCGAGGATATCATCGAACCAGCAATCGAGCGCAAGGGAGCCCACCTACGTATGGGCGAGGTGGTCGACGCCGTGGCTCAAAAGTTCGATGACGCAATACTTGTAACCGATGTTGGCCAGCAACAGATGTTCGCATCGCGATACTTCCGTTTCAAGCAGACTCGCAGCATCATCACATCGGGAGGCCTCGGAACAATGGGATTTGGTCTTCCTGCAGCTATCGGAGCCAAGATTGGAGCTCCACACCGCGAGGTATGTCTCTTCGTAGGCGATGGAGGCTTGCAGATGACGCTTCAAGAGTTGGGTACAATTTTCCAATCTGAGGTAGGAGTTAAGATTATACTTATGAACAATGGATTTTTGGGAATGGTACGCCAATGGCAAGAGCTTTTCTACGATAAACGCTATTCGTTTACCGAACTTACCAATCCCGACTTCGAGCTAATTGCTAAAGCCAACCACATTCCCTACCGCTGTATTGAGCGCCATGAGGATTTGGACGAAGCAGTCGAGCAGATGCAGCAAACCAATGGAGCATATTTGTTGGAAGTAAGAGTAGAGCGCGAGGAGAATGTATTCCCGATGGTACCAGCAGGTCAACCGGTCGATAACATCCGTTTAGAGTAATCTATAACGACTCAAAAGAGAACAAACAATGGAAAAGGAGTTTATTATTACCATATTTTCAGAGAACACAGTGGGTTTGTTGAGCCAGATTACCACGGTATTTACCCACCGCAATGTCAACATTGAATCGATCACCGCTTCCGAATCGGCCACAGACGGTATCTACAAACACACTATCTTGGTGCGCAACGATGAGGAGAAGGTTGCCAACTTAGTGAAGCAGATAGAAAAGAAGATTGATGTATTGAAAGTATTCTGCTACACTCCCAACGAGGTGGTTCTGCAAGAGCTTGCGTTATATAAGGTTAAGCGCAGCCGCAACGTAGAGGATTTGGTTCGCCGCCACAATGTGCGCATTTTGGATATCCACGATGAGTATATTGTCTTGGAAAAAACCGGCCACCGCGAGGAGATTCGCGAACTATACAAGATGCTATCACCATACGGAGTAAGTCAGTTCGTCTGCTCTGGACAAGTTGCAATTATCAAATCGCGTAGCGAACTGCTAGATGAGTACTTGGCTACAGTAAACGAGAAACAGCGTCAACTAAATCAGACAAAATAAGACAATCATAAAACAGCGAATGGCAAAATTAAGATAAGACATAACAAAATTATAAACAATAAAAAACTAAACATTATGGCAAAGATGATTTTTGGCGGCGTCGAGGAGAACGTCGTAACACGTGAGGAGTATCCATTGGCAAAGGCATTGGAGACATTGAAGGATGAGACAATTGCAATCATAGGTTACGGAGTACAGGGTCCAGGCCAGTCACTCAATCTTCGTGACAACGGTTTCAACGTTATCGTAGGCCAGCGTAAGAATTCAAAGAGTTGGGACAAGGCTGTTGCTGATGGTTGGGTTCCAGGAGAGACACTCTTTGAGATTGAGGAGGCTTGCCAGAAGGCTACAATCATCGAGTATTTGCTCTCTGACGCAGGTCAGATTTCGGTATGGCCCACAATTAAGCCCTACCTCACACCTGGTAAGGCTCTCTATTTCTCTCACGGCTTTGGTATCACATATAAGGAACGTACAGGCATCGTTCCTCCCGCAGATGTAGACGTTATCTTGGTGGCACCTAAGGGCTCTGGCACATCACTCCGCCGTATGTTCTTGCAGGGTCGTGGTTTGAATTCAAGCTATGCTATCTTCCAGGACGCAACAGGCCGTGCATGGGATCGCGTAATCGCGCTCGGTATTGGTGTAGGTTCTGGTTACTTGTTCGAGACTACATTCAAGCGTGAGGTTTACTCAGACCTTACAGGTGAGCGTGGTACTTTGATGGGTGCTATTCAGGGTATTTTCGCTGCTCAATACGATGTATTGCGTCAGAACGGCCACACTCCATCTGAGGCATTCAACGAGACAGTTGAGGAGCTTTCACAGAGCTTGATGCCACTTATCGCTGAGAATGGTATGGATTGGATGTACGCCAACTGCTCAACAACAGCGCAGCGCGGTGCACTCGATTGGTGGAAGAAGTTCCGCGATGCTACTCGCCCCGTATTCGAGGAGTTGTATAGCGAAGTAGCTTGTGGCAACGAGGCTCAGCGTAGTATCGACACTAACTCTCAACCCGACTACCGTTCTAAGTTGGAGGAGGAGTTGAAGGAGATGCGCGAGACCGAGATGTGGCAGGCTGGCGCAGTAGTTCGCAAACTTCGCCCAGAGAACAACTAATCAATATTTGTAACATACGATTTGGCTCGAGCTGCGTTTCGGCGCAGCTTGGCCTGATTTAAGACCCATAATAAGATATTATGAGCGAAAAAGTATATATATTTGATACCACACTCCGCGATGCCGAGCAGGTACCTGGCTGTCAGCTCAACACAATCGAGAAGATTGAGGTTGCTCGCCAGCTTGAGAAGTTGGGTGTAGATATCATCGAGGCAGGATTTCCGATCTCAAGTCCGGGCGATTTCAACTCGGTTGTTGAGATTTCGAAAGCCGTAACCAACCCCACGATCTGCGCGCTTACACGTGCCGTGAAGAAGGATATCGACGTAGCAGCACAATCACTGGAGTTTGCCAAGCGTGGTCGTATCCACACAGGAATCGGCACTTCAACATACCACATCTACGAGAAATTGCGTATGACTCCTGAGACCGTTTTGGAGCAGGCTGTGGAGGCTGTTAAATATGCACGTCGCTTTGTTGACGATGTGGAGTTCTATGCAGAGGATGCGGGCCGTACCGACGAGGAGTTTTTAGCTCGCGTAGTGGAGGCCGTTATCGCCGCAGGTGCCACCGTAGTAAATATTCCCGACACCACAGGCTATTGCCTTCCTAGCGAATACGGAGCAAAGATTGCTTATTTGAAGAACAATGTTCCCAATATCGACAAGGCTATCATCTCAACACACTGCCACAACGATTTAGGTATGGCCACAGCCAACACACTGGCTGGTGTGCAAAATGGAGCCCGACAAGTAGAGGTTACAATCAACGGTTTGGGAGAAAGAGCTGGCAACACTGCCTTGGAGGAGGTTGTAATGGCAATTAAGTGCCACAACAATCTCGATTTCGAGATTGGCATTGACTCAAAGCAAATCATCACAACCAGCAAGCTCGTATCGAATTTGATGCGTATGCCGGTTCAGGCCAACAAGGCGATTGTAGGTCGCAACGCTTTTGCACACTCATCAGGAATACACCAGGACGGTGTATTGAAGAGCCGTGAGACATACGAGATCATCGATCCTGAAGACGTTGGTGTAGACCAGTCAAGTATCGTACTCACAGCACGAAGCGGTCGTGCAGCACTGAAGCACCACCTTGCCGAGATTGGCTACAATCCCGAAAATGAGGAGCTTGATGAAATTTATCAGCGTTTCTTGGAACTTGCAGACAAGAAGAAGATGGTTACCACTCGTGATTTGGAAGTACTCATCGGAACTGCTGCGTCACGCCGTCGTATGAGTATCCAGCTCACAGGCTTGCAGATTGTCTGCGGTAAGTCGAGCATCCCTACAGCTACGGTTCAGATTAGCTTCGACGGCGACACCTTCACCGAGACAGCATGCGGTAATGGTCCTGTAGATGCTGCCATCACGGCTGTGAAGAACATCACTAAGCGTCGTGTCCACATCGAGGAGTACTTGGTACAGGCCATCACTCGCGGTAGCGATGACTTAGGTAAAGTACATATGCAGATCTCACACAAGGGTAAGATGTATCATGGCTTTGGTGCTAACACCGATATTGTAACCGCTTCAGTAGAGTCATTTATCGATGCTATATCAAAGATTGCATAAAGCATAACACATAACATAAAAGACGATGAACACGCTATTTGACAAGATATGGGATTCTCACGTGGTAAAACATATTGACAACTCTACGGTAGTACTATACATCGACCGTCAATATATCCACGAAGTTACCAGTCCGCAAGCCTTTGCGGGACTGCGTTCACGCGGCATCAAAGTATTCCGTCCCGAGCAGGTAACAGCAAGTCCCGACCACAATATCCCGACTATCAACCAGCACTTGCCTATCAGCGAACCCCAGTCGGCCAAGCAAGTAGCAGAGTTGGAGAGTAATTGTGCAGAGAGTGGTATCAATATTTTCCCTATTGGCTCTGAGCGAAATGGCATCATCCACGTTGTCGGCCCACAAACTGGTCTGACCCAGCCTGGAATGACAATCGTTTGCGGAGATAGCCACACTTCGACACATGGTGCTATGGGGTGTATCGCCTTCGGAATTGGCACCAGCGAGGTTGAGATGGTATTGGCATCGCAATGCTTGATGCAAACTAAACCCAAGACTATGCGAATCAATGTCGAAGGAGAGTTAGGCAAGGGGGTATGTTCAAAGGATATCATCCTCTATATCATCTCTAAGATGGGTACAGGCGGTGGAACCGGTTACTTCATAGAGTTCGCTGGCTCGGCTATCCGTTCTCTTTCGATGGAGGCTCGTATGACAATTTGCAATATGAGTATCGAAATGGGAGCTCGTGGAGGTATGATTGCTCCCGACCAGACAACATTCGACTATTTGAAAGGTCGCGAGTTTGCACCCCAAGGAGAGGAGTGGGAGAAGGCAGTTAAGCGTTGGAGCAAACTATACTCTGAGCCCGATGCTGTGTTTGACAAAGAGGTTACATTCGACGCTGCCGATATCAAACCGATGATTACCTACGGTACAAACCCTGGTATGGGCATTGCTATCGACCAAAATATACCATCTCCAAAGGATTTGGATACAGCAGCACAGGTATCATTTGACAAGTCGCTGGAGTATATGAACTTCAAGCAAGGAGATCAGATGATTGGCAAGCCCATAGATTATGTATTCGTTGGTAGCTGCACAAATGGCCGCATCGAAGATCTTAGAGCATTCACTCACTTTGTCAAGGGTCATAAAAAGGCCGACAACGTCACAGCGTGGATCGTCCCGGGAAGCAAGGAGGTAGAACGTCTGGCTATCGAGGAGGGCCTTCGTGATATTTTGGAGGAGGCCGGTTTCAAGTTACGTCAACCAGGCTGCTCTGCATGCCTGGCTATGAATGAGGATAAGATTCCGGCTGGCAAGTACTGCGTTGCTACGTCGAATCGTAACTTCGAGGGTCGCCAAGGCCCAAACTCACGTACGCTGCTCGCGGGTCCGCTCGTAGCCGCCGCAGCTGCAATCACAGGAGTTATCACCGACCCCCGAGATTTGATGTAATTAATCTGAATGAGTTATGAAACAGAAATTTACTACACTCTCAGCAACGGCCATTCCATTGCCGATTGAGAACATCGATACCGATCAGATTATCCCGGCCCGATTCCTTAAGTCGACTTCGCGCGAAGGTTTCGGCAAGAATCTCTTCCGCGATTGGAGATATGACAACGATGGTAATCCTAAGCCCGAGTTCGTAATGAACAAAGGGGTGTACGCAGGACCTATCTTGGTTGTTGGAAAGAATTTTGGCTGCGGTTCGAGCCGCGAACATGCTGCTTGGGCTATCGCTGATGCAGGCTTCAGAGCTGTCGTTTCGAGCCATTTTGCCGATATTTTCCGCAACAATGCACTCAACAACCAATTGCTCCCTGTAACAGTGAGTGAGGCTATGCTTGCTCAGATATTCTCTGCTCTTAAGGAGAATCCTGCAACAGAGATTTGTATCGATCTTTTGGAGCAAACTATTGAGATTGCCGGCACAACAAGCAAAGAGAGCTTCAACATACCGCCTTATAAACGTGAATGTATGATTAACGGTTACGACGATGTCGATTATCTTGTAACCCTGCGTCAAGAGATTGCCACATTTGAGGAGTCTAAAAAATAGTTGGAATAATGAAGAATATTAAGATTGCCGTACTTCCTGGAGACGGTATTGGACCAGAAATAGTATCACAAGCCATTAAAGCAGTTGATGCAGTAGCCAAGAAGTTTGATTACCAAGTAACCTACACCCACGCTCTTGTCGGAGCTTCAGCTATCAATGCAGTGGGAGACCCCTACCCGGAACAGACCCATCAGGTGTGTATGGACTCTGATGCCGTTTTGTTTGGAGCTATCGGAGATCCCCGTTTCGATAATAATCCAGAGGCCAAGGTTCGTCCTGAGCAAGGTCTATTGGCTATGCGCAAAAAGTTGGGTCTGTATGCCAACTTGCGACCCATAGAAACATTCCAATCGCTATTGCATCGCTCACCCCTGCGCCACGATTTGGTAGAGGATGCCGATTTTATTTGCGTACGCGAACTTACAGGTGGATTGTACTTTGGTCGTCCACAGGGTCGCTCTGAGGATGGAAACACAGCATACGACACCTGCGTATATACTCGTTCCGAGATTGAGCGCATCTGCCGCTTGGGATTTGAATATGCAGCTCAACGACGAGGCAAACTTACCGTAGTTGATAAGGCAAATGTCCTTGCCACCTCTCGCTTGTGGCGCGAAACTGCCAAGCAGATTGCAGCAGAGTATCCGTCGGTAGAGGTTGAATATATGTTCGTAGACAATGCTGCGATGAAAATTATCCAACAGCCACGCCACTTTGACGTAATTGTCACCGAAAATATGTTTGGAGATATTCTCACCGATGAAGCAAGTGTTATCACAGGTTCACTCGGTCTGCTTCCATCGGCCTCAATCGGTACAGGCACATCGCTCTTTGAGCCAATTCACGGCTCATATCCACAAGCCGCAGGTAAGAATATCGCCAACCCGATTGCAACCATTTTGTCGGCTGCAATGATGTTTGAGTATGCCTTTGCCGATGCAGAGGCAGGCGCTGCTATTCGCCGTGCGGTAAATCTCTCGATAGAGAAGAATATTGTAACGGAGGATATAGCTCCCGCAGGCATTAAGCCAAGTACGACAACTGAAGTTGGTGATTTCATTGCAGCAAATATCTAAATCCTGACAAATATGAGTAATCAAAATAGATATTTCCCGGCTCTAAACGATATAATGAGCGCCGAACACACCTTGCGCGAGATTCTTAGCCCGACTCCGCTGATGGCTAACCACAACCTCTCGAAGGATTATGATGCTGAAGTAATGCTCAAACGCGAGGATTTGCAGATGGTACGCTCATACAAGATTCGCGGAGCCTACAACAAGATTCGCTCTCTATCGGCCGAGCAGACCGAGCGAGGAATAGTATGCGCCAGCGCAGGTAACCACGCACAAGGTGTCGCACTATCCTGCAATAAGTTGGGCATTAACGGCAAGATTTATATGCCAGTAACCACACCCAAGCAGAAGATCAATCAGGTCAAGATGTTTGGTGGCGATGCGATTGAGGTAGTATTGGTTGGCGATACCTTCGACCAGGCAAATGCAGCCGCAATCGAGGCATCGGAAAAGGAGGGCAAGACCTTTATCCCACCCTTCAATGATCCCAAAATCATTGAAGGACAAGGCACCGTTGGCCTTGAAATTTTGCAACAGAGCCCCGTTGCGATTGACTACATATTTGTTCCTATCGGAGGTGGAGGTTTGGCATCGGGCATAGGTGCGGTATATAAACAGATGTCTCCCTCGACAAAGATTATTGGAGTTGAACCGGCAGGAGCAGCCGGAATGAAGCATTCATTCGAGTGCGGCAAAGTGACTGCATTGGACCAGGTTGACAAGTTTGTCGATGGTGCAGCCGTACAACGCGTTGGCGACATCACATTCGACATCTGCCGCGAAGTACTCGATGATATCATTACCGTTCCCGAAGGCAAGGTATGCTCTACGATACTTAATCTCTACAATTTTAACGCCATCGTTGTTGAGCCCGCCGGAGCATTGAGTATCAGCGCATTGGACTACTATCGCGAACAGATCAAGGGGAAGAATGTGGTATGCGTTGTAAGTGGTAGCAACAACGATATTGTCCGTATGGAGGATATCAAGGAGCGCTCTTTGCTATACGAAGGATTGAAGCATTACTTCGTGGTACGATTCCCTCAGCGTGCAGGAGCATTGCAGAACTTCGTAAGCAACGTACTTGGTCCGCACGATGATATCACATACTTCGAGTATAAGAAAAAAACCAACCGCGAAAAGGGTCCGGTACTGATTGGTATTGAGTTGCAAAACCCTGCCGATTTCAAGGGTCTTACAGAGCGTATGAAGCGCGACAATATCGATTATGAGTATCTGAACGACAATCCAAATCTATTCGAATTTTTAATTGGATAGATCGATTAAACGGTTGTGATTTGAAAAGTGACAATTAATTTATTCACTAAAACTTACATAAAATGAATCTGATTGGCAATATTATTTGGGTGATCTTCGGAGGTATCCTTCTATCGTTAGGTTACCTTTTTGGAGGTCTTGTATTGTGTCTTACAATTGTAGGTATTCCCTTCGGTGTGCAGATTATGAAACTTGGAATGTTTGCCTTGTGGCCATTCGGCGGCGAGGTTGTTCAGAACAAAACTCCAATGGGATGCTTGTCGATTTTACTCAACGTATTGTGGATTATTTTTGGTGGTATTGAGGTTGCAATTGGCCACCTTACAATGGGTGTTATCTTCTGCATCACAATTATTGGTATCCCATTCGGCATGCAACACTTCAAACTTATGGTGCTCGCGTTGATGCCCTTTGGTCATACCGTTGTACGTAAATAAATTCACATACCAGACCAAACAAAAATTGGTTTTTACTCAAAAAAAGGAGGTTAGCCGCATTGGTTAACCTCCTTTTCAATTTATAGCTATTACGCTACCGAATCTCAACGAGTTCTCTAACTACACTATTAAAATTCTCCTCCCTGCGCAACTGCTCCACGGTTAAATGCATACGATAACGCCAATAATGATTTGGATTTGCTGGAACATTTATTCGCTCAGCATCGGGATCGCAAGCTCGTAACTGTTCATCGATGGCTAACCAATCCTGCAAAGGAAGAATTGCCAACATCGAACCCGACAACATATGTCGCTCAATAATCATATGGGCGGTTCGGCCAGAACACTCCTTTTCTGCCTCCCCATCACGATGCAACACCTCGTGCCAATATCTCTGAGTAAGGGCGTAATCCTCACGCCACCACCCTCTGATGGTCGACATATCATGAGTCGATGTGGCTGCAACCGAGAGATATGGATAGCTTAATGTATCACCAAATGCCACGCCCATACTCTTGGGCATACGCTCAATCTCCAACGATAATATTCTCTCGCTTTCCATAACCTCTGGCACACAAGCAGGAATCATACCCAAATCCTCCCCACAAGTGAGCATACCATTCGACGCCATCAAACGGGGTAGACGACGCATAGCATTAGCCTTCCAAAATTCGTTATGCCGATGATAGAAGAACTCCTCATGCAGACGCAGATATGCATCCTTCTGTTTATCTTCCAGTTTGGCAAATTTACTGCACTTATACCCTTCTATACGGGGCACAAACAACTCTTCTTCACCAGGATATGGAACAAATAGCGTATCTACCGACGAAATATCGCTTGCAACGTGCAACTCACGATCAAACTCAAACCCGGCATCAATTATCTGCTCTGCCGAGTATGGTATCGAAGGATAGAAGTGACCCAATATAGCACTCTTAGCACCACGTGGCACCTCCCATATACGGAAAAATCCCAATATGTGATCAATTCGATAGGCATCGAAATAGCGTGCCATCTTAGCCAATCGACTACGCCACCATGCATAATCATCCTGCGCCATACGCTCCCAATTATAGGTCGGGAAACCCCAATTCTGCCCATCCTCCGCAAAAGCGTCGGGTGGAGCACCTGCCGACATTGTGGTATTATATAGCTCAGGGGCAGACCATACATCTACACTCACAGGTGACACCCCAATAGGAATATCACCCTTCAATGCAACGCCACAACGATGCAACTTCTCACGGGCCTCGCGCAACTCGACATCGAGCAGATACTGTACAAAACCATAGAAACCAACCTCGTCAGCATTTTCCTTAGCAAAATTCGACACCTTTCTGGCGCTAAACTTTGAGAGTGCTGGCCACGACTTAAAATCGACCATATGATTTCTTTCCCGCAAAGTACAATAGACCATATATGGCAACAGCCATTCCCGACTCTGTTTGAAAAACTCTTTATATTCAGCCGTATTTAACACCTGTGCGCCACACAACCGATAGAGCTCCCTGAGGAAATCATCCTTGAGCTTTACCACCTGCTCGTAATCAACCGACTGCAACTCATTAAGCGGAGCTGCCATCGCTGCATATCTCTTCAAGCGATAGACAATTTTCCTCTTCTGAGATGCATCAGCAACCGAATCACAAATCTTAGCGGCGCCTCGTGGATCGAGATAGATTGGATGAAGAGCAAACGACGAGATTGCATTATAGGGATACGAGTCTCGCCAACTACCACTGGCTGTAGTGTCATTTATCGGAAGAAGCTGAATAACAGACATTCCTACGCTTGCTGCCCACTCGCCCAACAAGGTTAGGCTCTTGAAATCGCCACACCCCCAATCATCGGCACTACGAATTGAGAACAATGGAATTGCCACACCGGCTCCTCGCCATGGACGTCGACCGTCGCGCAAGCGTAAACCACTGACGATCACACACTCTGAGTCGCTTGTGGGGAATACACGATTATCACCTTGCTCGAATTGAATTAAAGCGTTTGTTGAGCTATCCAATATAACAAACTTATATTCAGATCCCGCCACGGAACGAGGTAATGCGACACTCCAAGTAGGTGCTTGCGAATCATTCATTAACAATGCATTATCGACTCTCCACTCTCCCATCTCTGCCGCAGAGCCAACTATAGCCAAGCGCTCGCCAGATCGCAGAGTAGGAGCATCAACATACACAACAAGCTGATTATTTGCAATTTGCAGTGCATCAGATGTAATATCTCTTCGAAAAACGCCCTCTGTAAACAGAGATGAATAAAATTGCTTATCTTGCGGTAAATCCAACCAATGATCGAAAAACTCCACGTCGCCATCGGCCATAACACGATGATTGCCAAACTCTTCGCGACGCAACACCTCTCCATCTGAAGAGCAGAGCTCGTATCCGTATGATACCCCATAACCAAGTTCAACCTCAGCCGACCAGATACCATTACCATTAGAACTCATAGCAATCCTACGCGAGTCGTCAAGACGCATATACAACGACTCTCCGCAAGAGGTAAAATATTCAATATTAAATCTTTTCATAATATAATCATTCGCATGCCACCTTCAACGCCAGCACTGCTATCAGATTATCATAAATTAGAAATCTTTTCCTGTAAAGGCTGCACCAGACGATACTGCACCCTTCTGCTCCTTGCGGGCAGTTGAATTAAAGTTGTAGCTTAGCGACAACGTTAGATGCGGATAGCGAGGTTTGACATAAGTTGTTGCCTTCAGGGTTTGTGAATCACGAATATAGTCATATCGGGCCGTTCGGAAGAGGTCGTGTGCCACAAAAGAGAGATACAACCTCTTCTTAAAGAACTCCTGTCGTATAGCCAAATCGAAATAACAATACGCCTCCTCGCGGCCCTGGGTTAGAACATTAGGACCTATCACATTGGCATCGAACTGCATACGTGTTGTAGGACCAAGTGTGAAATTATTAATCATCGACACCGCATAACTTGTATTCTCAGAATCGCTACTTCCAACAAAATCGGCCGTAAACTTGTAATTGAAGACGCTTGCATTAAGTGTCATATCCCACCAACGGGTATTGCGAGTCTGCAAGTTAGCCTCAACACCATAGGTCCTATCATGACCCGCATTTATCAAAGAGTCGAGTGTAACACCTGGCTCAAATGCGACACGAATAAGGTCGTATGTGCCACGACGATTGCGATAATATCCCGTTACAGCCAATGAATTTGACTGTGCAAAGGTCTTGCGATAACCAATCTCGGCTGAATGGATATACTCTGGAGCAAGATCAGGGTTACCTGTTAAGCGGGTGTAATAATCCTTATATGTGATATATGGCTCCAACTTCCACACTCCAGCACGATTCGTACGATACGAATATCCGACAGAGAAGATATTGTTGTTGGGAGCTTCGTAGGCAATATGGGTTGAAGGATATAACTCCAAGCGTTTTACATCGCGATCTGCACCCTCAACATCGATCGTAAGCTCATCAATCATATTCTCGGCTCTAACACCTGCATCGACTCTAACAGGACCGAACTTATCGGTAAGCATCAAGTATGCCGAGTGAATTTGTCGACGATAGAAGAAGGGTGTATACATATTATCCTGCCACTCATAATCTTGTGCGGCACGATCCCAATAACGAATTTTATAATCACCGTGCTCGCTATATGATGTATACTGATAACCGAGTTCCATTTTACCCTCGTCGCGGAAATGCTTCTCGTAGTTGATCGAACCATCGAAGTCCCAATGATGCTCAGTCTCATAGCCACGAGTTCCCTCATATCGCGCACCCGACAACTCAAAAAGGTTACTTTCGGTATACTCCAACGAATACCAATCGTAACGCAGACGGCCATCGATCGAAAATTTATCGCCCTTATCGTTGATTTTCCAGACATAGTTGGTTGACAACTGACCAATATGCTTCTCGATGAAATTGTGGTCATGGCTATCGTAAGTGGCATCATTGATGACATTTCCACCCTGCTCTCGGTGCTCATAATAGAGCATATCGCCGCCATTAAGCCAGCGACTCATTCCTCCCTGCAATTCAAAAACCAATTGATGATTGGACTTATTAAACTCCCAACCTACACGACCAATTTGAGAATCGATACTGCTATATCGTTCTCCGTCGGCATCGGAAGTCGTGATATAATCATCAACAATAGTGCTCTTTAGCTGGTGGAAATCACTCCTGCCCTTCACCTGAGAGCCATTCGCTCCCACAAACCAGCGACTCGCACCCTTACGATAGCTAAGCAAAGCATCCAAAGTCCAGCCTCCGATAGTATTACCCGAGACATTGAACATACCGCTAAAACCCTGCTCGTCGTGTTTTTTAGTAATTATATTGATAATACCCACATCGCCATCAGCACGATATCGAGCCGATGGAGTAGTAATAATTTCGATATCCTCGATATTAGCTGCAGCAATTTGCGCCAAGGCCTGAGTACCCTCAAGCATACTCTGCTTACCATCGACATAGACCAAAAAGCCCGAACTACCTCGGAACGAAACGTTACCTTCAGCATCGATTCTTACCGATGGGGCCATTCTCAACACATCAACAGCTGTACCTCCAGAAGCCGACAACGATGCCGAGCCACTGAGAGTCTGACGATCGAGTTTATAGACGATTTTACTTCGCTCACTCGACACCACAACCTCCTTCAAACCATTCTCAACCATCGCAAGTTTGATTGTCCCCATATCAACAGGGCCCTCTCCGAAACGCATAGGCTCGCTCGCATAAGGTTGATAACCGACAATCATAACCGACAAGATGAACTCGCCCTTGCGAACAACAGGAATACGGAATGCTCCATCCTTTACTTGGGTATGGGTGATTGTATTATTCTCGGAATCGGTAATAACCACATCAGCATACTCGATAGGGGCATTGGTCTGCGCATCGACAACCTTACCGACAACCGATGTATTCGGATTCTGCGTATAGGCACAAAACGTTGACAACGCAAAAAAGAGAGATAAAATTATTCGTTTCATTTGTTTAAGTTTAGTCTTTATGTAACCCAATCGGGTCTCTCTAATTGCAAAGATAGTAAAAACTATGTTTTTTACTATCGCACAAGCAAGAAAAGCACATCGCAGAACACAATATATCGGTATCACATAAAAAAGCAGAGCTATCTATTATTAGACAGCTCTGCTAAGATGGATATATCGTAAAACATTAATTTCCGCCAGAGAGAACAATCAGACCCAATCCAACAATAAAGAATAGGAACATAATGCCCAATAGCCAATTGGTCTTTGAATCGCTACCCTTAAACTCCTTCCAGATGAAGACACCCCAGATGGCGGCAATCATAGGTGCACCCTGACCTAACGCATACGAAATAGCTGCACCAGCCTTACCGGCCGCAATATAGCTAAATGCTGTACCAAGGCACCAGATTGCACCACCCAAGATACCAACCAAGTGAGTTGATATTGAGCCCTTGAAGTATTCACTATACGAAACAGGCTCGCCAACAAACGGACGACGCATCACAAATGTATTGAATACAAAGTTACTAATCAAGACGCCAATCGAAAATACGAATATGGCAGAATAGGGAGTAAGCATTCCAGCTGTGGGCTGCTCGAAATTGTCAAGATCCATAGCTGCTGCCACAAAGCGGTAAAAGAACGACATCAACACACCTGCCACAACCGAGAGAATCATACCCTTACGGTTAGACTTACTCTGCTCACCGCCCTTGGCCATGCGACCCGATGCGATACCATTACATACGATAGCAACGACAATCAGAGCAACTCCCAAGAAGAGCAACATAGGATCGCCCTTAGGAGCTCCCAAATAATTGATTATCACGCCCAGAACCAAAGCCAAGCCAACGCCTAATGGGAAGGCCACCGACATACCCGCCAACGACACCGATGCAGACAGCAGGATATTAGACGCATTGAAGATCACACCACCAACAAGCACGCTCAAAATACCTGAGCCATTAGCCTGCATCAAATCCTCAATAAACGGACGGCCCTGAGAACCCATACTACCCATCGTCAAACCAATAAGCAGAGCAAACAATACCATTCCGATAACATAGTCCCAATAGAATAGCTCATAACGCCAAGTCTTACCTGCAAGCTTCTGAGTATTTCCCCATGAGCCCCAACAAAGCATTGTAATAAAGCAGAAAACAACTGCCAACAAATAACTGTGAACGATAAACATATACTAGTAGTTTTTAGTTAAAATTTCTAATTCAAATGGCTGAGTGATTACTTTTTTCGCTTGAATTGCATAATCTCCTCACGTGTAGGTGCTGCGGGTTGTGCGCCCATACGCGTCACACTAATAGCAGCTGCCACATTAGCCTCGCGGACAGCATCTATCAAGCTACGCCCCTCGGCCAAGACACTCGCCAACACGCCATTGTAGGTGTCGCCCGCTGCAGTGGTATCGACAGCATCAACCTTCAACGCCTCGACACGCATAAACATAGCTCCGTCGTAGACCAAAGATCCATCGCTACCAAGGGTGACAATTACATTCTTTGGACCCATATCGTAGATGGCCTTTGCAGCACGTTGCGCACTCTCCATATCCTTGATATTGATACCTGATATGCGCGAAGCCTCGCTCTTGTTGGGCGTAATCAAGAACAAATTATGCAACAACTCATCGCTGAGTGGCTCAACAGGAGCTGGAGCCGGGTTAAGAATGACAGGCACACCTGCATTTGCAGCCATTTGTGCAGCATATGTGACCGTAGAGATAGGCGTCTCCAACTGCATCAAAACAACGTGTGCACCACGAATCTCCTCAGCAGCAGTATCGATATCGGCAGGAGTAAGATGCGCATTGGCACCCGATGCTACAACAATACAATTCTCGGCCTCTTTATTTACGGTAATCAATGCCACTCCCGACGGGTGCTCCTTATCTACAAAGACATAGTCGGTGACAATACCATCCTGCGTCATTGACTCGCGCACCTGATGGCCAAACAGATCATCACCCGTCTTGGCTACGAACACCACTCGATTGCCATATCGAGATGCAGCGACAGCCTGATTTGCACCTTTACCACCAGCATTCATAAAGAAATCGCCACCCAAAACTGTCTCGCCACCAACTGGCAGATGAGATGTTTTGACAACCATATCGGTATTACTACTTCCTATGACTATAATATTTTTCATAACTATATGATTTTACATTATACATCCAAAGATACTAAATTTAACCAACAAATACAACTCCACAAAAACGATTTTACAAAATCGGCATATCATATCCGGAATATATATACAATATTTCGGATCGCATTCAGAATACTAAACAAAAAAAGGCGGGCAATTATTATGCCCGCCATACATATATCGCTCACTTGCGATTAAATAATATCAAAAGCTATCTCCATCATATTGGTAAAGCTCGTCTGACGTTGCTCTGCCGAGCAGGCCGTACCGTGTACCAACGAATCAGATATAGTACAGATACACAATGCCTCATTGCCACTACGAGCTGCGTTCATATAGAGAGCTGCAGCCTCCATCTCGACTGCCAATACACCCATCTTCTGCCACTGCTTCCAGCTCTGAGAATCATCGCCATAGAATACGTCACTCGAAAGCAGATTGCCAACTTTATAGTTTATACCCATAGCCTCCGCCTTAGCTGCAGCAGCACGCAATAGATCGAAATCTGCAACGGGAGCATATACACCTGGTAAGTTATACTGATTAGCGTAATTGGAGTCGGTACATGCTCCTTGGCCAAGCACCACATCGCCCAACTGTAAGTCGGGGTGATATGCTCCAGCAGAACCTGTGCGGATTATGCGCTTCACACCATAGAAATTATACAACTCATAGGTGTAAATTCCAATCGACGGCATACCCATACCATGGCCCTGAACCGACACACGCTTGCCTTTATACTCTCCCGTATAGCCCAGCATACCACGCACAGCGTTATACTGAACAGGATTGGTAAGAAATGTCTCGGCCATAAATTTTGCTCGCAACGGATCTCCGGCCATAATGACACGGTCAGCTATCTCGCCCTCGCGAGCTCCGATATGAGGTGTGGGTATTGTTGCCATAGCTTTGATTATTCTTTCTCAGATTATTACAAGTTGTCTTTCTCGATATCCTTAAAGTAGCGATAGGTATTAACCTTCAACTCGCCAACAGCGGGCTCATCGCATACCATAATGCCCTTTGGATGCAACTGCAATGCTGTGATAGTCCAAGCGTGAGATACACTACCCTCAACGCACTGCTGAACGGCACGTGCCTTCTTGTGACCCAAAGCCAATACCAATACCTGCTTTGCAGAGCATACAGTACCAACACCTACTGTCAATGACAACTTAGGAACCTTATTTACATCATTATCGAAGAAACGTGAGTTAACGATAATTGTATCCTCAGTCAAAGTCTTAACACGTGTACGAGAATTGAGTGAAGAGAAAGGCTCGTTGAATGCCAAGTGGCCATCCTCACCAACTCCACCAATGAACAAATCGATACCTCCTGCAGCCTCGATACGCTTCTCATAACCCTCGCACTCTGCTGCCAAATCTGGAGCATTACCATTGAGAATATTTACATTCTCAGGCTTGATGTCGATGTGTGAGAAGAAGTTGTTCCACATAAATGAGTGGTAGCTCTCGGGGTGCTCCTCCGGAAGACCTACATACTCGTCCATATTGAACGTTACAACATTAGCAAACGATACTTTACCAGACTTGTAAAGGTTGATAAGCTCTGAGTACATTCCCAATGGAGTTGAACCAGTAGGCAAGCCCAATACAAAAGGTTCGCTGCTCACAGCAGCCTTAGCGTTAATCTGCTCTGCAACATAGTTTGCAGCCCAACGGCCAGCAGCGGCCGCACAGTTTTCAATAATAAGTCTCATAATTTGTTTATAAATTCATTTTAACAAAAACTTCAATTGCTTGATATTCAGCCATACCCAACGCATCATAGGTCTTGGCTGTATTCTGCGTACGCTCCTCTGCACGCTGCCAGAACTCACGACTATCATCGCCCGGGAACGGAACGATATCCTTCTGTGAGAGATGACGATAGATGGCGTGACGCTTCTTGATAAGTTCATCAGGGCTCAAAGGCACCGCCATATCGACCATACCAATCTCCCACTCCATCCATGCTCCGCGATAGAGCCATACGACACACTCCTTAATCCACTCCTCGCCGTTATCGCGCAAGCGGAACAAAGACTCCAGCACCGCCTCGGTACATACTCTATGTGTTCCGTGTGGGTCGGCCAAATCGCCAGCCAGATAGACCTGATGAGGTTTAACCTCCTGCAATAGATTGGTGATAATCTCAATATCCTTATCTGTACGCTCTCCCTTCTTGATTCCTCCGGTCTCGTAGAATGGAAGATTCAAGAAGTGAGCATTAGTATCATCATTCAAACCAAACGAACGCACTGCCGCACGTGCCTCGGCACGACGGATAGCACCCTTGACATTGAGCAAAGCACGAGGCTCAGGTTCACCCTTCTTCTTTGAAGCGATAACTTCTCGCAGTTCATTTACCCTATCGCCCAACCCTAGCTCACGAGCTGTATCGAGATTTTGGATCACTACATCATCGTGGACAGCAACATTACCAGAAGTCTGATAAGCTACGTGGACATCATGACCCTGCTCTACAAGACGAATAAACGTACCACCCATAGAAATGACATCGTCATCGGGGTGAGGAGAGAATATAACAACACGCTTGGGATATGGAGTCGATGGAACAGGACGAGTTGAATCGTCGGCGTTGGGTTTTCCACCAGGCCAGCCCGTAATTGTATGCTGCAAATCGTTGAAAACTTTGATATTGACAGCATCGTAGCTCATACCTACGGCATCCAACATCTCTCCCAGCGAGTTTTCGATATAATCTTTATATGTAAGTTTCAAGATTGGCTTTTGCACGGTCTCGCATAACCACACAACAGCACGTCGTACCAAACGTGGGGTCCACTCGCAAGGGCCAACCATCCAAGGAGCCCTCTTAACAGTAAGTCTATCGGCAGCTGGATCGTCAACTACAGCCTCAATATTGGGATGATTTTGCAACAGCGACGCAGGAATAAGGCGTGTTGCCTCACCTTCAACAACCTTGGCTACGACATTGGTCTTATCCTCACCCCACGCCATAAGCACGATGCGCTTAGCATTCATAACGGTATTAAGGCCCATAGTAATTGCCATTTTGGGAGTATTCTCCACTCCGAAGAACATACCGGCCTGCATCTTACGCGACTGGTAAGTAAGCTGAACCATACGGGTAACAGATTTCGCATAAGAACCTGGCTCATTGAATCCAATCTG
Source organism: Rikenellaceae bacterium (assembly GCA_015060165.1). Lineage (GTDB taxonomy): Bacteria > Bacteroidota > Bacteroidia > Bacteroidales > Rikenellaceae > Alistipes. The sequence goes on along the minus strand of SUZC01000002.1, from coordinate 155,391 downwards.
GCCCTGAGTACCCATACCAATTACCATTAGATCGATATTACGAGCCTTACGGTCATACTCCGCACAATAGGCCGAGAGCTTTGACACTGGCACATTTCCATCAATTAGGTGGATATTCTCCTCTTTGATATCTACCAGATTCAAGAAATCCTCGTGAATACGGTAATTGCGACTCTGTTGCTCGCTTGACTTGATGGGATAGAACTCATCGATAGAAAATACCTCAACATTGGCAAATGACACCTCGGCTCGCTGGTAACGCCTTACAAGCTCGCGATATACACCCAATGGAGTACGACCAGTCGTCAGTCCCAAAGCAAACGGACGTACGGCCGCTTGGCCATGAGCATTAATAGCTTTCACTACAAGATCGGCTACATATTGAACAGCCTGAGATTCAACCTCAAATATCGAGGTCGGAATCTTCTCGTAGCGATGAATAATATCACTGGGGGTTCCATCTAAAATCAACCCACCATCTTGTGGCAATGAATATTTATTCTCCATAATAAATCGTATTAAAATATCAGTCCCTGGGCATAACGCCACATTTACACTTACTAATGCAAATATAACAAATATATTTGACAATATAAACTTCCAGTCACGAAAAAGGATAGGAATAGTAAAATTTGTTTCAAACGAAACACTTTTTGCCCCGAACAAAACAGCTTGTCGGCTTGCGCATCAGCGCCATTTTAGTTATATTTGCAAATAATATACAAAATATGGCAAATACAATTTATGAATAAACACTACATTTTCCCAACATTACTAATCCTCGCTGCGACACTCATATCTTGTAATAAAGGCCCTCAAGTACCGGCAGGAGCATACAAGGTTGGAGGCATAACATCGACCGAATGGGTACTTAATAACAAAATCGACCTATATGCCACACAACCTACATTTCACTTCAAAGATGGGCACAAGCTACACATAGAATCAGATTTTCCATTCGATCTATTCAAGGACTCGCTTTACACCTACCGCATAGATGGCGAATTCCTAAAACTACAAGGAGCTACCGAACAGAAGAGATATAAGATCCAAGAGCGAGAAGCAGGGCAATCCTACAGCCTATTCCTCGGAGAGATGTATGTACAGGAGATTATTTTGCGACGAAAATAACTTATCACCACCCATTTATCCGATATCAGAAAAATATTATTATATTTGCTAACGTTTAACAGAAAGCAGGAGCGCCCGACAAAGCCTTTCCCGACTACATGAAAATTTTAATTTTAAAACTATACTACATGAAAAGACTTATTTCATTGGCAGTGTGCTTGTTTACAGTATCGACACTCTGCGCTCAGACTCAGGTGATTGCCCATCGCGGTTTCCACGCAACCAAAAATTCTCGCAACAACACAATCTCAGCCTTGATTCACGCTCAAGATTTGGGTGTATACGGCTCAGAGTGTGACATCAACGAGACAAAAGACGGAGAGCTGATCGTTATTCACGGCCCAAAGCATGGCCCATACAAGAATGTACAGGAGACCGATTATGCTGTATTGCGTGCCACAAAGCTCGACAACGGCGAGCGAGTTCCAACTCTTGACGAGTATTTGGTACAAGCCAAGAAGAATACCAAAACAAAGCTTATTATCGAAATCAAGAGTCACAACACTCCCGAGCGTGAGACACGCGTTGTAAAGAAGATCTTGGCAGCAGTAAAGCAGCACAAGATGAAAAAGCATGTTGAGTATATCGCATTCAGCAAACACGTTTGCGATGAGTTGGTTAAGTATGCGCCCAAGGGTACAAAGATCGCATACTTGAGCGGCAACCTCAATCCTCAGCAGTGCAAGGATCTGGGATACACCGGTATCGACTACAACATCGGCGTCATGCAGAAGAATCCCGATTGGATCAAGCAGTGCCACGACTTGGGTTTGACAGTTAATATTTGGACAGTAAACGACACACAGCGTATCCAGTGGTGCATCGACAATGGTGCTGATTATATCACAACAGACAACCCAATCGAGACAAATCGTCTATTGGGCAAATAATCAACCTGAAGGTTAAGACAAAAGAGTTTGCAAATTTTGCAGACTCTTTTTTTTGTCACTACGGCGTAATCTATTATCTTTGCGTTTGTTAAACCAATCTTTATAAAAGATTGACCATAAAATATGACAAACATATGGAGCTAAAATACAAACTCAATGACCGCCCCGCAACAGGCCAGCTCATACTATATAGCCTACAATGGTTTGTACTTGCCGTAGCAGTAGTAGTAACATCACTATTCATATCAACCGGAACACCTGCCGAAAAAATTCTTTACGCGCAGAAGGTTTTTGCATTGATGGGAATAACTACAATAGTACAGGTACTATGGGGACACCGACTTCCCATTGTTGTTGGCCCGGCAGCCGTCTTACTTGTAGGTATCATCGCAGCACTATCATCGCAGGGAGCAGAGCCAAACACAAACAAAATATACACAGCCGTAGCGATTGGCGGTATTGCCATAACCATTCTATCAGCAGGCCGTGTGATAGAACGAATGCAGAAGATATTCACACCTCGCATAGTTGTGGTTATACTAATGCTGATAGCCTTCACCCTGGCTCCGACAATCAAAAACCTAATCTTCCCCGCCGCGGAAGCAGGACGCCACACATTCGGATTATGGTTCACAATACTAGGGGTCCCCGCAATGGCATTTGCCGCCAGCCAACTAAAGGGTGTAGCCAAATCACTACTCGTTCCTATATCATTAATCGTTGGCTGTATAGTTTATTACGCAATATATGGAGGATTTACAGATATAGTAAGCACATCAAGCCATAGCGAGGGAACAATATTTATCCCTGCCATAGAGTTTGATGCAAGCCTCATATTAGCCTTTATATTCTGCTACATAGCACTACTAATCAACGACATTGGCTCAATCCAGGCTCTGGGAGCCATGCTCAACACCGACAATACCCAACATCGTTGTAGGCGAGGAGTCGGAGTTACGGGCATATTCAACATCATAGCCGGAGCAATAGGTGTAATCGGACCTGTCAACTACTCTATGTCGCCCGGAGTAATTGCATCATCGTCGTGCGCATCACGCTACGCACTAATTCCTGCTGGCGCAGGACTTATCATCTGCGCACTCGTTCCACAATTAATCGCCATACTCACAGCGATTCCAAACACAATCATCGGCGTTGTGCTCCTATATCTTATGGGTACACAATTAGCTGCTGCGTTCAGTATGCTTAGCGCAGACAAATCAGCAGACAACTTCAACAACGCACTTATAGTAGGATTACCGATAATGATAGCACTACTATTCTGCATGATTCCGATGGATGTAATCCCTGCAATTATTAAGCCCCTCGTTGGCAATGGTTTTGTGATGGGAGTAATCAGCGTAATAGTACTCGAGCACGTGATTTTAAGGGTAAAAAGATAATTTCACAAACCGACTCATCACAAACACCTTTTTCCTGAGAATTTAGCGAAAAACACTCGCTAAATGTGTATACCTATATATATAATATAAGAATCAAGTACGTAAAAAAAGCAAAAGGCAACCTAAAGAATAAAAAGTTGCGAGCATTAAAAACATATATTAAAATCAGCAAAAACCCTTATTTTATAAGCAAAATCGACATCTGCTCATTACAAATTATAAGTTAAGAGGCCTAAAAAAATAACACTGCATAACCGCATATTTATTCAATTTCGGCGCATCGATTTCACGAGCCCAAACAACACATTACAATCTATAATCAAACGCTCGCACTTTAATTACAGACTGTAATTTCTTAACATTAAATTAACAAAGTAATTTAGTAAATGTAAAATTATTTTAAATATTTTTGAAAATTACTGAATAAATCCGTAACTTTGCAGTTGTATCATTTTGAAAATTCAGGTACACTAGTAACAAAAACGTACAAAAAATTAATGCTTATGGTTAGGAAAATTGTACTTTCTATCGTTGCTATTCTGTCGCTCAGCTTTGCAGCTGTTGCACAGAACAAGCAGGTGACAGGTACGGTAAAGGACAACGGCGGTAACCCTATCGCCGGTGCGTTGATTTTGGTTGACGGAACAACCAATCTCGGTACCGTATCTGAGGCTACCGGTGAGTTTAAGCTTATGGCTCCCGCTAACGGCGTATTGAACGTATCGTTTATGGGTTTCAAGTCATTGCAGGTTCCCATCGCCGGTAAGACTAAAATCGACATCGTTATGGAGGTTGACTCTAAGGCGATGGACGAGGTTGTGGTGACGGCGTTCGGTCAGACTACAAAGGAGGCCTTTACAGGTTCTGCTGCTGTGGTTAAGTCTGATGACATCGCCAAGGTTCAGTCATCAAACGTAGCTCAGTCGCTCGTTGGTCGCGTGGCCGGTGTGCAGACTTCAAGCTCTTCTGGTGATTTGACCGGTAAGCCATCAATCCGTATTCGTGGTTTCTCTTCAATCAACGCGAGCCAGAGTCCGTTGTGGGTTGTTGACGGTGTTCCCTATGAGGGCGACCTTAACAACATCAACCCTGCGGATATCGAGTCTATGACAGTATTGAAGGATGCTGCTTCAAACGCACTTTACGGTGCGCGTGGTGCCAACGGTGTGATCATGGTAACTACAAAGAAGGCTAAGCGCGGTGAGGCTAAGGTTTCATTCGATGCTAAGTGGGGTGTTAACTCAAAGGCTCTTCGCGAGTATGAGGTGATCAAGTCGCCTGAGCTCTACTACGAGACACACTACAAGTCTCTTTACAACTACCACGCTAGCAATGGTGTAGCTAACGCTTATGAGGCTGCAGCTTCATCACTTACTGGTAACGCAACTGGTGGTTTGGGTTACAACGTTTACTCAGTTCCCGAGGGTCAGTACCTTATCGGTCGCAACGGTAAGTTGAACCCCAACGCTACTCTTGGTAACAAGGTTTCTTACAACGGTGAGGAGTACTTGCTTATGCCAGATGACTGGATGGATGAGGCTTATGACAACGCATTCCGTCAGGAGTACAACGTTAACATCGCAGGTGCTAACGAGCGTTCAAACTTCTATGCTTCACTCGGTTACTTGGATAACACAGGTATCATCAAGAGCTCAGAGATGCAGCGTTACACAGCTCGTTTGAAGGCTGACTATCAGGCTAAGAAGTGGTTGAAGGTAGGTGCTAATATGTCTTACGCTCACTTCGAGTCAAGCAATGGTAACTCAGACGAGGGTTCTTCTTCATCAACAGGTAACATCTTCGCATTTGCATCGGATATGGCTCCTATCTATCCTTTGTATATCCGTAATGCTGACGGCTCAAAGAAGATTGACGACTACGGCTTGGAGATGTATGACTACGGTAACAAGGGTAATGCAGGTTTGGTACGTCCTAACTTGCCAGATGCCAATGCATTGCAGACATCATGGTTGAACAAGTACAAGAGCGAGGGTAATGCTTTCACAGCAAACGGTTTTGCAGATTTCGACATCTACGAGGGCTTGAAGCTTACAGTAAACGGCTCTACAACTATCGACGAGACCCGTACTTTGGATATGAATAACCCATACTACGGTCAGTTTGAGGAGCAGGGCGGTACAATGTACAAGTACCACACTCGTAGCTGGGTTTACAACTTCCAGCAGTTGCTTACTTACAACAAGACATTTGCTGACAAGCACAATATGGACCTCTTGCTCGGTCACGAGTACTATCGCACTCAGTACTACTACTTGCGTGGTGGTCGCTCAATGCTCTACTCTTACGATTCAGAGGAGTTGTCAGGTGCAGTAGTTGATGCAGCAGCAGCTTATTCTTATACAACAGACTACAACAACGAGGGTTACTTCTTCCGTGGTCAGTATAACTACGACGAGCGTTACTTCTTCTCTGCTTCATTCCGTCGTGATGCTTCTTCTAAGTTCCACCCAGATAACCGTTGGGGTAACTTCTGGTCAGTTGGTGCTTCTTGGATTATAGACAAGGAGAACTGGTTCAATGCTGATTGGGTAAACCTTTTGAAGGTTAAGGCATCATTCGGTTCACAGGGTAACGACGGTATCAGCAGCAACCTTTACACTGATACTTACTCAGTTGAGAACAATAACGGTCAGGTTGCCGTATTGTTCAACAGCAAGGGTAACAAGGATATCACTTGGGAGACTAACACCAACCTTAACATTGGTGCTGAGTTCGGCTTCTGGGACAACCGCTTGGCTGGTAGCTTCGAGTTCTTCAACCGTAATACTACCGATATGTTGTTCTACTTCACAGTTCCCGCGTCATTGGGTTACAACGGTTACTACGCTAACGTAGGTGATATGTTCAACCGTGGTATCGAGTTGGAGTTGAACGGTGATATTATCCGTACAAAGAACGTAACTTGGAGCGCAAGCCTTAATATGACTCACGTTGCTAACAAGGTAACTGCATTGGCTGATCAGTATAAGAACCAGACAATCGAGGGCTACAACGGTTATATCGATGGTAGCTACTATGTTGCTGAGGATCTGCCACTCTACTCATTCTATATGCGTGAGTACGCTGGTGTAAACGATAAGGGTGAGTCAACTTGGTGGCAAGACGTATGGGATCAGCGCGAGATTGGCAAGAACCCCGACGGTAGTCCAATTATGGAGGATTATATTAAGGAGCGCGTAAAGACAACTGACTACGCTAACGCATCACGTTACATTCAGGAGTCTGCATTGCCCGATGTATATGGTGGTTTCTCTACAAGTGTATCTGCATTTGGTTTCGATGCGTCAATCGCATTTACATACCAGTTGGGCGGTTTGGTATATGACTCTGGTTATGCTCAGTTTATGTCATCACCTTACGGTTCATTCGCAGGTAGCAACTACCACAAGGATATTTTGAATTCTTGGTCACAGGACAACAAGGAGTCTAACATTCCTCGTTTGCAGTACGGCGACCAGTACTCAACAGGTCAGAGTGACCGTTTCTTGACAAGCGCATCTTACCTCAATATTCAGAACATCAACGTTGGCTACACATTGCCAGCTGACTGGACTAAGAAGTTTGGTGTATCGTCATTGCGTGTTTACTTGGCTTGCGACAACGTAGTTTACTGGTCTAAGCGTCGTGGTCTCGACCCACGTTACTCATTCTCGGGTTCTACGAACTTTGCAAACTACTCTCCTATCCGTACAATTTCAGGAGGTTTGAATGTCGTATTCTAATCCACTAAAAGACTTTGATTATGAACAAAATATTGAAAATTTCGACTTTGGCCCTCTTTGCCTCAGTGGCAATGACAGGCTGTATAAAGGAGACCGAGCCTAATAGTGTGGTTACTGCTGAGTCTGTTGCTCAGTCTTCTACGGCTGTTCAGGCAATGGTTAATGCTATCCCTGTTGCGGAGGCACTTCCTTATTCGGTATTCGGTTCTGGCAATAACCAGGGTTTCGACTTCGGTCTTCCCGGTATTATGTGTGCAACCGACTCTGCTACCGGTGATGTTGTTCAGACAACCGGTGACTCAAACTCTGGATACAACTGGTTCTGGTTCTGGGACGTAGGTACTTCATTGAACTCTACTCAGTCACGTTCACAGTTTACTTGGTATTGCTACTGGAACTTCGTTAAGTCTTGTAACGATATTATCGCAGTTATCGGTGCTGAGCCCGAGACTGACGAGATGAAGGCTTACTTGGCATACGCTAAGGCTAACCGTGCTGCACTCTACTTGGATATGGCTCGTTCATTCGATCCATTGGAGAACAAGTACACAAACGTGTCAGAGGTTAAGGGCTTGACAGTTCCTAAGATCACTGAGACTACAACTGAGGCTGAGGCTCGTAACAACCCACGTTTGACTCGTGATGAGATGTTTGAGTTTATCTTCCAGGACTTGGACGATGCTGAGGCATTGCTTACAAACAACTCTCACCGTGGCGGTAAGGACGTTCCTTCATTGGCTGTTGTTTATGGTTTGAAGGCTCGTGCATACCTTTGGTTGGGTGGCTTCGACAAGTCAAACTACGCTCAGGCCGCATCATACGCTCGCAAGGCTATCGATGAGTCAGGTGCAACAATTTTGACAGAGGCTCAGTGGTTGGATCCTAAGACTGGTTTCAACACTCCTAACAACTCTTGGTTGTGGTACTTGCCACAGTCTGCTGAGGGTATTACAAACTTGGTTAACTTCGTTGCTTGGCGTGGTGCTGAGGCATCTTGGGGTTATGCTTCACTCGTACAGCAGGGTGTTCACGTAAACTTCTACAACCGTATCGCTGACACCGACTGGCGTAAGCGTGCATTCTTGGGTCCTGATCCAGAGGCTTGGTGGGCTGAGAACAAGGATATTTGTAACATCAACATCGAGGACGAGGATTGGGAAGGTTACTTCGCACCTTATGCAAGTGTTAAGTTCCGTCCTGCTAATGGTGAGATTTTGAACTACAACGTAGGTAACGTTACAAGTATCTGTATGATGCGTGTAGAGGAGATGTTGCTTATCGAGGCTGAGGCTACTGCTTACTCAGATCCAGCTAAGGCTGCCGATATGATTACAGCATTTGCTACTACTCGTGATGCAGCTTTCGTTAAGCCAGTTGCTACAACTGAGGCTGTTGTTGATGCTACAATGTGGCAGAAGCGTGTTGAGTTGTGGGGCGAGGGTGTAGTATTCTACGACTTCAAGCGTTTGAACTACGGTAAGGAGACTGGTTACGAGGGTACTAACGTATCAACTGATAGCCGTATCAATACCGACGGTCGTGCACCTTGGTGGAACTTCGTAATCCCCGAGAAGGAGGTATTGCAGAACGAGGCATTGAAGGGTAAGAACAACCCAGAGCCTTGTGATATCGTTAAGACTTGGGTTCCAACCGAGGAATAATCGTTTAACGAACTAAAACAGAGAAAAGATTATGAAAAGATTTTTTAGAATATTTGCAGTAGCAGCATTGGCTTGCGCTACATTCGTAGCCTGCGAGAATAAGTTCGACGATTACGATCCCGCACAGGCCGTTGAGGGTGCTCAGGTATATTTCCCAAAAGAGAATACTACAAGCGTTTCTGTTAGCAAAGCTGACGATAAGCCTATCACAATTACAGTTATGCGTGGTCAGAGCGAGGCCGCTGTTAGCGTACCTGTAACTCTCACACAGGGTGAGGAGGGTGCTTTCACAGCTCCTGCTAAGGTTGATTTCAAGGCTGGTATGAATAAGACATCAATCGATGTAACTTATGATATGGCTAAGTTGAAGGAAGGTAGCTCATACAAGATAACTCTTACTATTGGCGACCAGAGCGCAACAACTCCTTATGGTAACAATGAGATTACGGTGACAGTAAAAGTTCCCGAGCCATTCGTTTTGTTGGGTAAGGGCTTGTATCGTGATGACTTTATTCCAAACATTTTTGACATTGGTGGAAATCCAGAGTATGAGGTTGAGATTTATGAGAACACAAACAATCCTGGATTTATCTACCTTAAGAATCCTTACGGAGCAGGTTACCCTGTTAAGGCTTCAAATTTCAAGGCATTTGAGAATGACGTATATTTTGCAATTGATGTAAGAAATCCTGAGGCTGTTGTTATTCCTGAGCAGGCACTTGGTCTTACAGTTGATCCTTATGGTGATATTTGGGTAAGAATGTATGGAGACAACGTAGGTACATACGCAGATGGAGTCATCACATTTGGTCCTAAGACAATGGAGCAGGCTATGACACTATACAAAGAAGGTAGTTTCGACTACTTTTGGGGTTGTCAAAATGGTTTGACACGTATTGTAATGCCCGGCGTTGTATTGACTGATTACGAATTGAAGTTGGCTTACGGTGGTTTCCGTGTAGCTGGTGATGACGAGACTACATATCCTATTGCTCGCGTAGCATTTGGCGTTGACGTAGCTCAGATTCAGTATGCATTTGTAGAGGGCGATATCACTGCTGACGCTGCTGCTATTCAGGCAACACTTGCAGGTATGGCCGACGGCACAATCGAGTCAACAACTGTTGACGCTGTTGACGACACAGGCGAGGAGATGCCTGAGGAGGACTCTGAGGAGGAGGAAGTAGAGCAAGTATATGCTATGGATTTGGTATCTCCCGATGCTTTGGGTAGCGGCATTTACACTGTAATTGCATTGCCTATCAACGCTGAGGGTGAGGTTATCACTGACGATGGCGATTTGCTTTCATTCTACAACCCAGGTGTAGGTGAGGCTGCTGTTCCAGAGGTTGACTTGGCTGCTTACGCTATGACTCCTGAGGAGTTGGCTGAGTATGATGACTATGTTAATAATTACCTTGCAGCTGGTTACAATGGAACTAATTGCTTCGGCGTACTCTTTGAGGGTTCTGAGATTGCAGAGTTGAAGGTTCTTCCTGCAACAACTGCTTCTATCGGTGATATCCTTGCAAATGGATTCACACTTGAGGAGTATGTATTGGCATACGATGCACAGGCTCAGGATCTCGATATCGATCCAAAATACATCAATGCTGATGGTTGGGATTGGACGATGTATGGTGCTAAAGCCGATACAAGCTACACTTGCTTGATCTATGCCAAGAATGCATACGGCAAGGAGGCTATGTTCTACGCATCTCACACAACAGATGCTGCTGATGCAACAGCTAAGCGCAAGATGGTTCTCCGCAAGTTGGAGGGTGTGACCATCAATAAGGCACATAATGGTCTTGAGATTCACTAATCTCAAATAAGTAAACTATGAAGGTTAGAAATATATAAACTACCAACCATAAGTTTATAGCGAGGACCCCTCGCCCACTTGCTGGGCAGGGGTCTTCTTTTTGTATATAAGGCTGTGGGAGCTGAGACAGAAGAATTCAAAATTCAAAATTGCCTGACGGTCGGGAATATAAAATAAACACGTCATTCTGACATTCTGGTATTGGAGAGGGCCAGCAATGCAACTATCTTCTATACAAAAATGTAAGAAGGTTGCGATTAAGGTGAGAACAGAGTGTGTTTACACACCTTGCAGAACCGTAGCAACCCAAAGACGCAAAGCGGATTAATCTACCTTATAGAAAACAACATTACCAAGAATAACCTTTGCGGCAAAGGCACACTCCCTCCCTTTCGGGTACTCCCTCTAACTTCGAAGGAGAGTTTTTGTTGTCGCGCTGCAAAGCGGTAAATAAAAGGCAAACATTAAACACTATACAAGCCACAAATAAAGGCAAAAAAGTCCCGACCTACGATGAGGTCGGGACTTTATCGTCAAGCCCAGCAGAGGGCCTATTTCGTGGCTAAATTACTTAGAAAGCTCAGCTACGGCAGCCTTTGCAGGAGTTGCATAAGGCTCAGCAGTAACCTTCTTCAAAGCCTCGATAGCCTTGTCGCGCATCTCCTTAGCGTTGTAAGCAGAACCCAAGTTGAAGTAAACTGCGCTCTTGCTCTCGTCGTCAGTCTGCAAAGCAGCTGCTGCCTCACCAATCTCGATAACCTTAGCGTAGTCCTTCTTCAAGAAGTAAGCCTGAACTGCAACCTTCTGCGCAAGTGCTTTGTCAGCGATAGTCTCAGACATCTTGATGATGCCGTCGAAATCGTTTGCCTGCTGCATAGCTGCAATCTTATTGTTAGTATACTGGCTCATAGTAGCCTTTGCCTTTGCCTTTGCTGCATCGAACTTAGGACCAGCAGGAAGAGCAGCAACCTCAGAGCATACCTGAACACCCTCGTTATACTTGTCTGACTTGAAGTAGCTCTCTGCAAGCATCATAGCGATATCGGTGTTGCGCTTGTCAGCAGCATAACCCTTTGAGAATACCTCGATAGCCTTAGCGAAGTTACCTGAGTTGTAGTAACCACCACCCTGAGCCTGGTAAACCTTACCAGCAGCTGCAGTTGCAGTTGCCAATGCACGTGCCTGATTAAAAGCCTTTGCCTTTGCCTTTGCCTTATCCAAGAATGAAAGAGCCTCAGCAAACTTAGCATCCTTATCCTCAGGCTTCTGTGCCTTCATAGCAGCAGCTGCTGCACGAAGACCCATACCCTGATATGCTACGGGGAGGTTCTTCTTCGCGTTCTCTACGCAACCCATAATAGCTTCGTCCTCCTCGCCATCGCCATCAGCGATAACAGCCTCGAGCAACTCGATAGCCTTTGCGTAATCCTTGCCCTGAAGAGCCTGAACACTCTGGTTGTAAGAATCAACCACGTTTGTCTGCGCCGATGCAACGGTAAATCCCATCAAAGCGGCAACCATAAAAAGAATCTTTTTCATCGTTAAAAAGTTGTTTATTAAGGTTTTATTCTAAAAAATTTCCTCTTCAATTATTATCATCGCGCCACACCTGGCGGCAAAAATGACCTACAAAGTTATAATTTTTTTTCTCTCGATGCAAATTTTAGAGCGTTAACATCGCTATTGGCCCAAATCGGAGACTCACTCGCAAATAAATCTTATCGCAATTTACTGAAAAAATCTTTCATTAACTGCTCACACTCATCGGCCATAACTCCTCCAACAACCTCGGTCTTTGGATGAAAAATCTGGCCTTGCAGACGCGAATAACCACGTTTGGGGTCGGCTGCTCCGTATACTACCCTATCTATTTGGCTCCACGCTAATGCACCAGCGCACATAACACAAGGCTCCACTGTAACATACAACGTACAGCCTTTCAAATATTTTCCTCCTAGCGTGGCAGCCGCTGCGGTAATACTCTGCATCTCGGCATGAGCTGTAGCATCGCATAGTGTTTCGACCAAATTATGGCCACGGCCGATAATTTTATCCCCACAAACTACTACAGCACCGATAGGTACTTCCTCTATCTTTAACGCTTTATGTGCTTCATTTATTGCCATAAGCATATATTTATTGTCGCGTTTTGCTTGATTTTCCCTCGAAATAGCACCATTTGTGGCCTCGGAAGATACAGATTGCTGAAGTGGGGTGGTATTCTGTTTCATAATTATGTAATGTTATCAGCCTGACAAAATCGAGTTATTAAACAATAGTGCGAAATTAATAAATCGAAACAAATATTGCAAATACGGGATAGTCCTTATATGTATAATGGTAATATCTATAAAAAAAGGGCCAATGGATTGCGTATATTTGGCATTTTTATTATTTTTGTATGTTTATAACGAAATTAGAGAACTAATAAATCAAATATCTATGTATAGAAGTCATACTTGCGGTGAGTTGCGTATCGAGAACGTCGGTCAGACCGTTACACTCGCCGGCTGGGTGCAGAAAGTAAGAAACTTAGGCGCGATGACATTCATCGACCTACGCGACCGTTATGGCATCTCGCAGATAGTAGTCGAGGAGAATTCGCCAGCAGAGGCTCGCGAGGCAGCATCTCGATTGGGTCGTGAGTTTGTATTGCAGGTTACAGGAAAGGTCATAGAGCGTTCATCGAAGAACCCCAAAATGCCTACCGGCGATATTGAGGTTGCAGCCGAGACCCTCACAATATTGAACGAAGCCCAGACTCCCCCATTTACTATCGAGGAGAACTCAGACGGTGGCGATGATTTGAGAATGAAATACCGCTATCTGGATTTGCGTCGTCCACCATTGCAGCGCAATATGGAATTGCGTCATCGCATGGCCCACGCAATCCGCACATTCCTCGACAAAGAGGGATTCCTGGAGATTGAAACTCCATATTTGGTAGGTTCGACCCCAGAGGGAGCACGTGACTTTGTGGTACCAAGCCGAATGAACCCCAACCAGTTCTACGCACTCCCACAGTCTCCTCAGACATTGAAGCAGCTCCTGATGGTGGCAGGTTACGACCGCTATTTCCAGATTGTTCGATGCTTCCGAGATGAGGATTTACGCGCTGACCGTCAGCCTGAGTTTACACAGATTGACTGCGAAATGTCGTTCGTGGAGCAGGAGGATATATTGGAGGTATTTGAGCGTTGGGCAAAATATATGTTCAAGGATGTGATGAACATCGACTTCACTGAGCCATTCCGCCGTATGCCCTGGATTGAGGCAATGGAGAAGTATGGTTCGGATAAGCCCGATTTGCGTTTCGGAATGGAGTTCCACGATATTACCGACTTGGCTCACGGCCACTCATTCTCAGTATTCGATGATGCAGAGTATGTCGTAGGATTTGCGGCAACGGGTTGCGCAGGATACACTCGCAAACAAATTGATGCCCTAACAGATTATGTGAAGCGTCCACAGGTGGGGGCAAAGGGTTTGGTATGGATTCGTCTCGACGAGCAGGGCAATGTGAAATCTTCAATCGATAAGTTCTTCTCGGCAGAGGATTTGAAGACTATTGCCGAGCGTATGGAGGCAAAGCCCGGAGATTTGATGTTGGTATTGTGTGGCAAGAAGTTTAAGGCTCTCTCTCAACTTTGCGCTTTGCGTCTGCACGTTGCCGAGTTATTAGGACTTCGTGATCCTAAGAAGTTTGCACCACTATGGGTTGTGGATTTCCCAATGTTCGAGTGGGACGACGAGACTGAGCGTTACTACGCAATGCACCACCCATTCACCTCGCCAAAGCCAGAAGATGTACAGTATATGGAGAGCGATCCTGGCCGTGTACGTGCCAACGCATACGACTTTGTATGCAACGGTACAGAGATTGGCGGTGGTTCAATTCGTATCCACGATGCTCAATTGCAAGCTCTCATCTTCAAGATTTTGGGCTTCACACCAGAAAAAGCTCAGGAGCAGTTTGGCTTCTTGATGAATGCATTTAAGTTTGGTGCACCTCCTCACGGTGGTTTGGCATTTGGTTTTGACCGCTTGTGTTCGTTATTCGGTGGTTCGGAGTCTATTCGTGACTTCATTGCATTCCCGAAGAACAATGCAGGTCGCGACGTGATGCTCGATGCTCCATCTGTAATTGATCAGGCTCAGCTCGACGAGTTGTATCTATCGTTGGTAAAACCAGAATAAAGAAAATAATTAACTCACAAGAATAGGCGACCTTTGCGGGTCGCCTATTTCCGTTAAAAATATTTATTAACCTAACTAATTCATTATAATTACTTACTAAAAGAGTATTTACTCTGCCTCGAATGAATCCTTGCCAGCTCCACAAAGTGGACAAGTCCAATCATCTGGCAAATCCT
Source organism: Rikenellaceae bacterium (assembly GCA_015060165.1). Classification (GTDB taxonomy): domain Bacteria; phylum Bacteroidota; class Bacteroidia; order Bacteroidales; family Rikenellaceae; genus Alistipes. Next base: position 140,365 of record SUZC01000002.1, on the reverse strand, counting down.
CAAACGAAGTTCCTGGCTCAATACCGTTATCTGGGTCTCCTACTGCGGGATCATACTCCCAACCACAAGGGATACAAGTGTATTTTTTCATAGTTTTAATGTTTATTTGTTTGTTATTATTTATCTTTCTCTACTGCAAAAGTAATACACTTTTCCTACAAAAAACCATAAATACGATCAAAAGAATTTATTGTGCTATAAGCCAAACTTATTCTACCGCGAAACATATAAAAAAAAGGCTGCAACAATTTAAGTGCAGCCTTTTAAAGAATTAAATTTAATTATATTCTTTATTATTCTGCTATTTTCTCTAAAGTAGCTTTAATAACATATACCTTACCTTGTTCTATTAACTTATTTTCAGTACAACTAATGCTAGCAGTATATTCAGCACCATCATCGTAAGCTCCAGCACCCTTACAATTAACAGTAATAGAATATGTTACATCTTTACTAAAAAATTGCATATAAGAATTAGGATTTGTACCAAATACAGGCATATAGACTGATAGGTTTCCATCGCTTGGAATATTTATAGATGTAGAACCCGTCGAATTTCCCAAATTCATTGACAATGTTTTACTTCTATTACCACCTGACCAATATATTTTGCCTTCTGCTATGGCAGACAATGAAATAGATGTATCATAAAACATACCAGTATTAGAAGTTCCTTCTATAGTAAACATATAGGGTTTCATTCCAGCTGTAACAGCTTCTTCAGGAAGAGTAAGATCCCATTTAATAACAGCATTAAGCTTGGTAAAGTTTATATCCGCTACATTACCATTAAATGTCACTGTTGATACCATAGCATCATAATTCTTTAAATGACTACAATCATTCTCTTTAGATTGATATGCTTTATTAGTACCAGAAGTAAGCATACTGCTGGTAATATATTGATTATTACCAGTCTTAACTTGTAAGGTAGCTACATTATTAGCAGTACCTCCAAAGTATGTACCTTCTTCAAATTTTTGCAAAGCAGGATATACAGCAACATACTGATAACTATCATTTTTCGTAAAGCCAGCAGGAGCAGTAAATGTAGCTGTAGCACCTGCTACATTTGTTGAAGTAAACTCATACACATTCCCAGTAAATTTATTATCGTTAACTTCAATAACGGAAATCTTTTCGTTTGCTTCCCACTCTACCTTCAAGCCCTTTTCTGCATCGGCTGTTTGATCTGTATAAGTTGTACGGCTAGTGTTACCAATGGTAGCCGTAATAGTATAAGTTTCGTTCTGCGAAGTATATACATCCTCTTTAGAACAGCTTGCCAAAACCATAGTAGCTGCCACTACAAAATAAAATATCTTCTTCATAATCTATTCTTCATTAAATTATTCATTACCAATCCCAATCATTGCCTCTTTCAAAATCGGGTACCCCTGATGCAGCAAAACCCTGCTCTACTGCTACCTCAATCACCTCAACCTCGGGTGCTGAGTACACTTTCTTCTCTTCGTTTCTCATAGTTTTGTTTGTGTTTAAGTTATTAGATAATTTATTTAGACATACAAAAAAACGCTCACAGCAGGGCACAACAAAGCCCACGCCGAGAGCGCGTTAAGACATTCTTATGTAATCTACTGATTAGCTGACAATTAAGATATATAGGGGGGGGGTTACGCTTGCACTTCTGCGTCGAGCCGAAATGCACACCTCGCCCGACAATGTCACCTGCGACACGGCCTGCGATACGGTATTTTCCTTATGGCGCAACATCTTTTTGAATTTCACGGAGTTATTACCCCTTAAATAACTATACAAAGTTATAATTTTTATTCTTTATAAGCAATTTTTACGCAAAAAAAATCGGAAATATCTATTTTAGGGTTGTTGTGTCATTACGAGGAGGACTTTAGCCCGACGTGGTAATCTCCCACTTACATCGACCGTAGGAGATTGCCACACTCACTAACGTTCGTTCGCAATGACAAAAGTATTACAACACTAAACTATATAACTCCGAAAAAAAAATTGGGGTAGCACATACGCGTCACCCCAAAAATGTAATTTATGTAAATATAGACTATACCAAGCCAGAGAAGCCCATAAAGGCCATAGCAAGGATTGCGGCAGTGATAAGTGCGATAGGAATACCCTTCAATGCTGCAGGCACTCCATCCAACTCCAAGCGTTCACGAATACCTGCAAAGATGACCATAGCGATAGCGAAACCAATAGCAGTAGCCACAGAGTAAGCAAAACTCTGCAAAAGGTTGAACTCCTTCTGAATCATCAAGATTGCAACACCCAACACTGCACAGTTTGTAGTGATAAGTGGAAGGAATATACCCAATGCCTGATAGAGTGAGGGAGAAACCTTCTTCAACACAATCTCAACCATCTGCACCAATGCAGCAATCACCAAGATAAAGACAATAGTCTGCATATACTCTATACCGAGTGGTACGAGGATAAACTCCTGGATTGACCACGCAACAATGGCTGTAAGGGCCATTACGAATGTTACGGCAGCACCCATACCCATAGATGTGTCAACCTTGGACGATACTCCCAAAAAGGGGCAAATACCCAAGAACTGTGCGAGAACAACGTTATTTACGAAAATCGCACCAATGATAATTGCAAAATATGAAAGCTCCATAACTACTTCTTAGCAAATTTGTTAAACAATACCATCAAGTAACCCAAAACAAGGAATGCTCCAGGTGCCAAAACAAATACCAAAGGCATATAGTCGGCAATACCCAACGAGTAACCGAAGATTGCGCCACTGCCCAATACCTCACGTACGGCACCGATAGTTGTAAGCGCCAAAGTAAAACCTAGACCAATACCGATACCATCGAGTATTGAATCAATCGGACCATTCTTAGATGCGAACGCCTCTGCACGACCCAAGATAATACAGTTAACCACAATAAGAGGGATAAATACTCCCAAGCTTGCGTACAACGATGGGACATAGGCCTGCATCAACATCTGGATGATGGTCACAAACGATGCGATAACTACGATGAATGCAGGAATACGCACCTTGTCAGGAATAAGATTCTTGATAAGTGAGATTACCAAGTTCGACATAATGAGTACCGCCATAGTGGCAACACCCATACCCATACCGTTGATTGCCGATGTGGTTGTTCCCAACGTAGGGCACATACCCAGCACCAACACAAAGGTGGGGTTATTTTTCAGAATACCATTTGTAATAATCTGCAACTTATTCATTTTGACCTCCTTCCTGAGCAGTATTGCCCTCCTTTGAAGCTGATTTCGCAGCAGTTGCTCCCGACACACCGTCGGCCTTATCCTTGGCTCCCGAAGCTACCAAAAATGCTTGGTAAGCACGAGCCACAGCTTCGTAGTATGCGCGTGATGAGATAGTAGCCGCAGTAAGAGCGTCTAACTCTCCGCCATCTTTCTTTACCTTAAACTCTACCTCCCAAGAGTTCTTGCCTTGAATGCTCGACAACAACGCGTTGCCCTCGTCACACATCTTGGTACCAAGACCCGGAGTCTCGGCCTGCTCCAATACGTTTACATTATTAATCTTACCATCAGTAGTAAATCCTACCATCATACGGATTACGCCACCAAAACCGTTTTTAGTCATTGACTCAACGGCATAACCTACGGTCTTGTCACCCTTCTTAGCAGTATACACCACAATTGGCATATCATCAATAGTCTGTTCGCTCTGTTCATTTGAATCGAACTCGGGCAGCACATTTGCCACAGCCGCCTTGGTAGCTGCCGCCTTGGTCTCTGCAATGGCATCAGCTGTAATCATATTTACAGCTCCGACACCCGCCGAGGCTATGAGCGTGATGCTAAACAGAACGGCAACCATATTAAAAAGTGTACTCTTCATATCTATGCCTCCTTCTATTTAGTTGTCATTAAACCGAAACGCTTTGGCTTCACATACTTATTGATAAGAGGTGTTACGGAGTTCATAAGCAAAATTGCAAACGACATACCCTCGGGATATGCACCCCACTGACGGATAATCATTGTAATAACTCCGATTCCAACACCATAAATCAACATACCCTTCGCAGTCATAGGCGAAGTAACGTAGTCAGTAGCCATAAAGATTGCACCCAACATAGCACCTCCAGCCAACAAGTGGAATGCAGGAAGCTCATACAACAAAGCTCCACCACCTTGTGTCAATGCTACAATAAACGCAAATACAGCCATTGAGCCCAACACTGCAACAGGGATGTGCCATGTGATGACCTTGCGCCAAATCATATAAATACCACCCACCAAGAGCGATATAGCCGAGATTTCACCCAACGAACCAGGCATCACACCCGACAACATATTTAAAAAGTTGACATCACCAAGCTCAACAGCCTGAGTCTTCAACGCTGCCAGAGGTGTAGCACCTGCAAAGGCATCGACAAACTCTGGCGTGATAGGCTTAGGGAACGAGGTCATCTGCACAGGATAAGCGATAAGCAAGAAGACACGACCCACCAACGCAGGGTTGAATGGGTTGCGACCCAAACCACCAAAGGTCATCTTCGCCACGCCGATAGCCACCACAGCGCCGATGACAATAATCCACCAGGGGATATCCGACGGAAGGTTAAAGGCGAGCAGCACACCCGTAAGCACAGCCGACAGGTTCTTCACCGTATTGGCTCCCTTAAACAAGAATCGCTGAATAAGATACTCTACAAGAACGCAGCTCACAACTGCAATAGCAGTAACACGCAGCACATCAAGACCGTATATCAGAAGTGATAAAGAAAATGCTGGTACCAACGCAATCAGCACATCGCGCATCAACGACTGGGTCGATTGCGGACTATGAATGTGCGGCGATGCTGCAACAAAAAATTTATTTGCCATATCTTTACTCTTTTATTTTCATTATTATTTAGCTGCATTGGCGGCTGCACGAGCTCGAATGATACCCATCACAGTTGACTTACCCAAACGCACATAATCCAACAACGACAAGCCCGCAGGGCAAGAGTATTGGCAGCAACCACACTCTATACAGTTGGTGATATACTCTGCCTCCAACTGCTCCCACATCTGCTTCTGTGTAAGGCGAATGATAAGGTAGGGTTCCAAACCCATCGGACAAGCCGACACACACTTTGCACACTTAATACAACTCTCAACCTCAACTCGGTGAGCCTCCTTACCGCTATAGACGGTAACACCTGAACAACCCTTCGTTACAGGTGAGTCAATGTTAATCATCGGGCGACCCATCATAGGACCTCCATTGACAACTTTCACATCTCCCTCAGGAAGTCCCCCGGCCATCTCAACCAATGTTGAGATAGGAGTACCCATACGAGTGAGAAGGTTACGAGGCTGCTTCAACTCTTTACCGGTGATAGTTACAACTCGCTCAATAAGTGGCTTATTCTTCTGCACTGCATCATAAACAGCAACAGTCGTCGATGCGTTGCAAACAACTGCTCCTACATGTATAGGCAATCCTGGAGGAGGTGGTACCTCACGGCCTGTGATCGCTGCGATTAGCTGCTTCTCACCACCCTGCGGATACTGTACCTTCAAAGGCTCGACTGCAACCGCATATTTGCCCTTCTTAATAAGGCCATTGAGATGAGCAATAGCATCAGGCTTATTGTTCTCAACTCCGATAACAGCCTTCTCTACACCCAAAGCCTTCTTCAAAATCTCTACGCCAACGAGTAACTCCTCGCCTCGCTCCAACATGGTACGATGATCAGAAGTCAAATATGGCTCACACTCTACACCGTTAATAATCAAATACTCGGCCTTGCAACCATTGGGAACAGACAACTTAACGTGGGTTGGGAATGTAGCACCGCCCATACCTACGATACCTGCATCCTTGATTTTAGCAATGATAGCTGCTGAATCCAACTCACACTCACGCTTAATCTCTGGCGTACGGTCAATTTCAGGCATCCATTCATCGCCCTCGCGCTTGATGGTAATCATCATCTGGCGCAAACCCTGACCATTAACCTGCATATCAACAGCTGTTACAGTTCCCGAAATGGGCGAATGTATATTAGCCGACATAAAACCTGTGGCTTCGGCGATAAGTTGTCCTGTCAGCACCTTATCACCCTTGGCAACCTTAGCCGTTGCTGGAGCTCCGATATGTTGTCCGAGCGGAATATTGACTACGTCGGGAAGCTCCAAAACCTCAATAGGCTTGGTGTTGCTCCACTGCTTATTATCTGACGGATGGACTCCGCCAATTGGAAATGTCTTCATAATCTTCAACGTTATTTCTGCTCGTTAACACTCTCTTTCTTTTCTGCCGCGGGTTTTGCCTCTACTGCCTTTGCGGTAGGAGTTGCAGGCTTTGTTGCTGCGACAGCTGGCTTTGCTGCAGGAGCCTTAGGCTCCTTGGGCAGAGGATCCATATTCTTCAAAACGATAGCACCTGTCGGGCACTCATTTACGCACTTGCGGCACAACTTACACTTCTGTGGGTCGATATATGCCAATCCATTCTCGACCGTAATAGCACCAAAGGCACACACCTTAGCACACTTGCCACAACCGATACAACCAGCCTTACAAGCCTTCATTGTCACCGCACCCTTATCCTTCGATACGCAGCTAACATAAACGGCTCTATTCTTGGGCCACTTCTTGCGAAGCTCGATGATTCCCTTAGGACAAGCCTTCACACAAGCACCACAAGCTGTACACTTATCGGCATCAACCTCAGCAATACCTGTCTCAGGATTAATGTGAATAGCATCGAATGCACAAGCATCGACACAATCGCCATAACCAAGACAGCCATACGCACAAGCAGTCTCGCCAACATAAACCGTTGATGCAACAGCACAACTCTTGGCACCATTGTAGGTGTTGTTGCGGGGACGCTTTGCGCAAGTACCACCACAACGAACTGTTGCCACAGTAGGCTCCTTCTCGGGAGCTACCTTACCCAGATACGATGCCATACTCTTCATACATTCAGCACCGCCCACCGGGCAATACAATGCAGAAATGTCGTCACGCAGAACCATAGCCTCGGCCATAGCTCGACAACCGGCAAATCCACATCCACCACAGTTTGCACCTGGCAACATCTTCTCAACCTCATCGATACGAGGATCCTCCTCGACCTTGAACTTCTGAGCCACAAAGTAGAGAATGACAGCCGCCAAAATACCCAGCAAACTGAGTGTCAAAATCGTAGATATTAATACCGTCATTTTGTTTGTTTTGTTATTGTAAATTCAATTTTATTTTTCACCTTATCACGCAGAGTCCAAAGCCCCACATAATACAACGCAACACCTGCTAATGCCAAAAAGGCCGCAATATGCTCACTGCCACCTATAACCAACACTCCAACAAGCAGCAGCGTTAAAATAAAAAAAGGGACCACATAGGCCAATAAGACCGATATGGCTCCCATAGATTTTTGTCGTAATGCGACATCTACATTATCGCCCACAGAATACTCATTAGCCGACATAGTCACAACCTCGACAACTTTATCTTTTGACTCATCGACACCACACACTGCTCGAGCGTGACAACCACTACAAGCGCTGTCTACGATCATACGAACATAGACTTTATTACCCTCTACGCGAATAACTTCGCCCGAGTGTTTTATCGGGGTCGTAGCCATAACTCTTTACCAGATTTATTCAGCCGAATTCTAATATCCGTACTTATTTACAAGCGGGAACAAGCACTCGTGACGGAACGAGCAAGTCGACAATCGCAATACGGGAGGATACTGATAACGTTTCTTGACGTTACGCATAACCATAGTATGGATCTTCTCGACTACCTCTGAATCAAATCCTGCATTGATAATCTCCTCACGATGCTCACCCTTCTCGATCATACGATACAAAATAGCATCGACAACCTCATACGGAGGCAAGATATCGCTATCCTTCTGATTAGGGTGTAGCTCCGAAGTAGGCTCCTTCTTGAGAATAACCTCAGGAATAGGGTTATTAAAATTAAGATTAATATATCGTGCCAAATCGTAAATCTCGCTCTTGTAGAGGTCTCCTGTTACACTAAACGCACCCGCTGTATCACCATATAGTGTACACCAGCCAACAGCGTTCTCGCTCTTATTTGAAGAGTTGAGCAGTACGTATCCCTCCTTATTCTGCAATGCCATAAGCAACACCGTACGGATACGTGATTGGATATTTTCCTCGGTAGCATCAAACTCTGTTCCTCCAGTTACCGGCTTCAAAGTATCGACAATCGAGTCGTAAGCCGCTTTAATAGGCAAAACGCTATACGCAATACCCAAATTCTCGGCCAACACTTTTGCATCCTCAACAGAATCATCCGACGAAAACTGTGAAGGCATCATCAAACCCTTAACATTCTCTGCGCCCAATGCTCCTACTGCCAAACAAGCCACAACCGAAGAGTCGATACCTCCTGACAGACCGACACAAGCTTTTGTATAGCCATTCTTATGGAAATAATCGCGCAAGCCAAGGCAAGCTGCTCGATAGACCATACGCGTACGGTGATTATATGAAGTAAACGGAGAATCCTGGGCATCGTGCTCAGCCAATGTGTCGTATATCTGGAAGTCCTCCTCAAAGTCCTTCATCAACAACTCCAACTTGCCATCGCGGTTCATAACACCCGACATACCGTCGTATACCAAATCACCAGAACCTCCAACCTGATTGACAATAATCACATTACGACACTCCGTATAAGTCAATCGGCGAATGGTTTCATATCGATATGTAAGTAAGCCCTTACCATAACGGCGTGCATTGACACTAATCACATAATCAGCCTGCTGTGGAATATCCTGCAACTGCGACAAATCATCACCCACAACGACTGCCAAGCTACAACCATCGATATCGATAATCTGATAACCAGCACCAGCAACAATGAATCCCATCTCGCGACGAGCTGTGATATTCTGCTTTTCAATAACTTGGTCGATCTGGCCTTTGCGCATAACCACTGCTGCGCTCACCGCTCCACGCTCGGTAAGCATCGGAGAGCCGACTATAGCCGTAATGCTACGGCACTCGGCTGCAATACGCTCCAAAGCCTCCTCACACAGAGTAAGGAATGTTGTTTTACGCAACAGATCATAAGCTGGTGTTCCACTTACAGCATACTCCGCAAAGACAACCAGACTGGCACCCTGCTTTTCAGCCTGACGTATAGATTCGATAATGCGATTTGCATTAGCATCAATATCACCAATAGTGTAGTTTAATTGAGCAAGAGCTATTTTCATTTTCCTATTCTGTTTAGAAAAAAATATAACACTCGACAAAGGTAGTCATTATTTCACAAACTATTAAAATTTACCGAGTTTTTTATTGAAAATAAAAACCATAAAGCGTAAAAAAGGACAAATCATCTGTTGATTTGTCCTTTTTTATGAATTTTGAGATTTCACAAAGAGTTTTTTACTCCTCCTTATCGGCTACCAAAATACGTCCGCAATACTCGCAAACAATAAGCTTCTTACCCTGGCGAACATCAGCTTGACGCTGGGGAGGGATACGGTTAAAACAACCGCCACAAGCATCACGCTTAACTGTAACGACAGCCAGACCATTACGTACGCTGCCACGAATACGGGCATAGGCTGTGAGCAAACGCTCATCAATCTTAACCTTGGCCTTTGCAGCCTTAGCTTCCAACGCTGCCACCTGATCAGCTGTCTCGGCCTCGATGCTCTCCAACTCGCTCTTCTTGGCTGTCAAATCGACGTTACGATCTGCCAAAATTGCCTCAGCATCCTCCAATTGAGACTTCTTGCCTTTGATAGCTGACGAGTACTCGCGCAAACGCTTCTCGGCAAGCTCAATCTCCAACTCCTGATACTCAATCTCCTTGGTAATAGCATCATACTCACGGTTGTTGCGCACGTTATTCTGCTGCTCCTTGTAGTGAGTAATCTGGATCTTAGCCTGATCAACCTCACGCTTACGCTGCTTGGTAAGAGAATTAAACTCCTCTATTTCAGCGTTGATGTTCTCCAAACGAGTCTTCAAACCTTCGATCTCGTCCTCCAAATCCTGCACTTCCAAAGGCAGTTCGCCCTTTACCTTGTTGATTTCATCAATCTGAGAATCAATCTTCTGCAACTCATAGAGAGCCATGATCTTCTCCTGCATCGAATAATCGACTTCAGATGTTTTCTTTTGTGCCATATATCTTAAATTTGTTTATGCTCTAAGGATCTATTGCTAACCTTGCCGCTCATTCGCAATAAGTCTCGCAATCTTGCTTGATCACCATACAATCTTGCTCACCCACAATATTATCCGTCTATACACTCTATCACCAAACTACTCAGCGCATTAGAACATATAATTCACCGGATTACGCGAGCGCACACTCTTGCGAGCGGCAAAGATACATAAATTTTTTGATAAAATATCAAATAAAAGTTGAATTGCGCAATATTCACTCTCAAAATGGCCCATATCTGCCAAAATTATGGAGTTTTCATGACGCATAAAGTCATTATACTTCAAGTCTGCGGTCAAATAAATATCAGCTCCCGAACTACGCGCCAAATCGATGAACGAACCTCCCGAACCGGTACAGATGGCCACCTTCGAAATTTTAGGTACAACCAAATCACTATGACGCAAAACCTTTACATTGAAAAGCTCCATCACACGACGCATAAAAAGCTGCGAATCAATACTCTCCGTAAGCTCCCCTATGACTCCGAAACCTGCTCCGTCTGCGGAAGTTGGTTGCATAACTTCCACATTTTTGAGACCCAAAATCTGGGCCACACGCCAGCTCATACCATGAGGGGTAGAATCGAGGTTAGTATGGGCAGCATAGAGCACTATTCCATGACGAATAGCCAACTCAACACATCGTTCTGTCTGACTTGCCGAATTGAATCGTTTCATCGGATGAAAAACGATAGGATGGTGGGTAATAATCATATCACACCCCTCCTCCAATGCTTCGGCTATAACATCTTCGGTAACATCGACCGCCAACAAAGCCTTATTCACCTCATCATCGGCACGACCAACGATAAGGCCTGCATTATCGTATGACTCCTGCAACGACAATGGTGCAAAAGCCTCAATTACTGAGGTTACATCTCTAACTTTCATACTCCGCTAAAAGAGCGACTGCTCATAAAATGGAAACAACTCTTTGTTATCGTCATCTTTCTTCTTGCGACGAACTACTCGCTTGCGAGGTTTCTCAGCAGATGTTTCCGTAGCAGATTCAGTAGCTACATCATCTGATGTTTCCTCATCAGCCTGCACATCCTCCGCGACCTCTACCGATGCCGCAGCGGCCTCCTTGCTCGGCTCCTGGAGTTGATCATCATCAACCTGATTAGCAATTAGTTGCTCAACATCCAACTCCTCATCATCATCAACCTCAACAATGTGCTCACCAACTCCCAATTTTAGTTCTTCACGAACCTCAACCAAGGCGGCACGAATACGTTGTAGACGCTCCAACATCTCGGTATCTCGAGATACATCGGTCATTTTGGCCGAAGATCGCATCACTTTATTTGCCCCATCGAGAGTCATTCCACGCTCCTTGACCAAATGGTAAATCTGCTTCAATCGCTCGATATCCTCAGGCGTAAACAAGCGATTTCCCTTCTTATTCTTACGGGGACGTATGCAACTGAATTTTGACTCCCAGTGACGGATTAGAGAGGCCTTGACATCAAACATCTCAGCAACCTCACCCATTGTGTAGTATAGTTTTTTTGCAACCATAATATGTAGTTTTTTATTACATTCTCGGTAATTATTCGCATCCGCGTACAACGCTATTTTAATATTCGCAACGAATTGGGATACATATTGTTGACTCTGGGTCCAATACGCTTCACAAACCCCAGCGCGGCCCCCCGATTAGTCACCATGTTAATTCCATCGGCAAACAAATCTGCCTCTAAATCCTGTTTACGCAAATATTGTATTGCCTGCTCATCATTTAACTCGCGACACTCAACATGTTCTCGTCGCAGACCCACATACAAAGCCAATGCGCCATCGGGTTTCAATCTGCCCTTAAATATTTGCCCCATAGCAATACCCGAATATATAACAGACAACACCCCCGACAAAGCCTCTATATCGGCATAATGCTCCTTGCGGCAACCATACAACATCTCACCAGCAGCAAAAAATCGCATTTCAGCCGAGTTCTCCACCCACAAAGCCAACTCCTCGCTACTCTTCTTATCAACAGGATTTATCGCCTGTCGTTTTGCTTTTGGCGCACGACGGCGACCATTCGATTTGCCGGCCTTCATCGCAACAGCCATAAACATTCCCTCGCCAGTCAATTTATGAGGGAAGAAACGGAAAGTCTGGAATACACCGACACGTCCCGTGACTACACCCCAAGCAGAATCGACACTTACATCAGGTGCAGCCATAAGCTCTTCGCCATACTCCTCTACAAGACGACTCACGATATCTTCGTCCTCGCTACGATTAAACGTACAAGTACTATATAGCAGTACTCCTCCCGCACGAAGCGAGCAGAATGCATTCTGTAATATTTCCCATTGGCGTTCTGCACACATAGCCACATTGGCTTCACTCCACTGCTCACAGGCATCGGTCGATTTACGAAACATCCCCTCACCCGAGCAAGGCGCATCCACTGCCACCATATCGAACCACTCCTCAAAAGCTGCCACTCGCGAAGAGTCATTGCAACTCACAACCATATTACCCAAGCCCCATTTACGGGCATTATCGGCTAATACAGCTGCTCGCGAACGATTAATTTCATTGGCAACAACCAGACCATCCAGCCCCACCAATGATGCATAGTGAGTACTCTTTCCTCCGGGTGCAGCACACATATCGAGCACACGCAAGCCCCGGCAATTATGCTCCCCGCCAAATACTTGCGAGACTATATATCCAGCAAACTGAGAACTTGCCTCCTGCACATAATAAGCTCCTGCGTGAAAAGCAGGATCAAGCGTAAAGCTCGGACGCTCGGTAAGCATATAACCGTAACCGCTCCATCCTATACGCTGCCCTTTCCATTTCCCTGAGCTCATTTTAAATGGATTCAAGCGTACCGACGTAGATGGTTCACTTCCCAATGCTTTACACAATGCATCGGCCTCGCTCGGACCCAACTCGCGCGACATACGCTCTACAAATTTTACAGGCAGCTCCATATTGCTGTTATTCTATTTTGATTCTATCCTCGCTTAAAATTTATTTACGACCTAACGATTCGTCTATACGAGCACAAATGGAATCCACCACGCTAGGATCGGTAACGAAATCCTCAACATCCATATCGATAATCAGTACGCGACCACTATAGATGTTATTAATCCAATTCTCGTATCGCTCATTTAGCAACGTGAGATACGACTCATCGATATTCATCTCATAAGCTCGGCCGCGACGCTTAATTTGGGTTACAAGAGTCGGGATGCTTGCTCGAAGATAAATCAACAAATCGGGTTGAGGAATAAGATTTGTAGTAAGCTCAAATATCTTCATATAAGTAGCGAAATCGCGCGATGCAATCAATCCCATTGCGTGCAGATTCTCGGCAAAGATATGAGCGTCTTCGTATATCGTGCGATCTTGAATGATAGTCTCCTCGCCACTCGACATCATATCAAGGGTCTGCTCAATGCGGCTTCCCAAGAATGATATTTGAAGTTGAAAAGCCCAACGACTCATATCGTTATAGAAGTCATCGATATACGGATTATCAGTCTGTTCGTAATAGGCCTTCGCGCCATATCGCTTGGTGAGAATCTCGGTAAGGGTAGTTTTACCGCTACCGATATTTCCCGCTATTGCTACATACATATCTCTTCGCTTTATTGTTTGGTTATGGTTGGTGCGACTCTATCTGCCGCGCGGTTGTCAATTTTTGTTATTTGGAAAATGTAGGCTATTTAAGCTATGCAAAAATCTCCTCCCACCTCTGCTCTAATTAAAATACTCTCCAATCTTAGCGATTGAATCTGGCATAGAGAAAACAACTACCCTATCATAAGCCTGCATCGTGGTATCGCCTACTGCAATAAAGACCTTATCGCCACGGACTATACCTCCGATAATAACATCCTGCGGCAAGCGCAAATCCTTAATCATTGCTTTCGTAGCCGGAGAATTAGGCTTAACAATGAACTCCAAAACCTCAGCCTCACTACCCGTCAAGCAACGTATTGCCTGCACATCGGTCGACATGGTGAAACGGAATATATTCGATGCCGTAACACGTTTCTTATTGATGATGGTATCGATTCCCACACTCTCGGCCAGCGAGATATAATTAAGGTTTTCAACTTCGGCAATAACCTTCTTTACACCCATACGTTTGGCCTGCATTGCTGCCAAGATATTGGTTTCACTTCGTCCTGTAACGGCAAGGAATGCATCCATACTTGACAATCCCTCCTCAAGCATAGCGTCAAGTTTACGACCATCTTCGTGAATAATCAAGGTTTTATCTAAGCGCTCAGCAAGGCGATAAGCCTTCTCGCCATTGTACTCAACCATCTTGATATTCATCTCCTCCTGTAACTCAGAAGCCACACTGACACCGATTCGAGAGCCTCCCAGAATCATCAGATTCTTAACTTCAACACTCTTCTGGCCCGACAGTTCGGATACACTCTTCACAACATCCTTGCGGGCAATGATATAGACCACATCGCCTTCAAAGAATTCGTCCTGACCGCGTGGAATGATAGTTTGCGAACCTCGCGAGATGGCTACAGCTCTGAACTCCGAGATTGAGCCATCGGCTGCCAAATCCATCAGCTTACGGCCAATAAGTGGTGAGGTGGGTTCCAGACGAAAAACCACAAGAGAGAGCAGACCTCCTGAAAAATCAACATAGTCGGTAGTCGTAGTATGACCCAACAGATGAGTCACCTCCTTGGCTGCAACTCGCTCGGGATAGAAGAGGTAATCGATACCCATATCGATAAACATCTCCTTGTTGTTGGGCTCCAAATACTCGTTATTGTCGATACGGGCAATTGACTTCTTCGCTCCGAGTTGCTTGGCCATTATGGCTGCAAGGATATTTTGGTTCTCATCGTGATTAACAGCAATAAAGAGATCGCAACGACGAACTCCCGCACGACGCAACACTGCAAAAGCCGTTGTATCGCCCTCAACGGTGATAAGGTCTGCCAAATTATCCACCTCATTAAGCAACTTCTGGTCGCTATCAATGACGGTAATCTCGTGACCATTACCACTCAACATACGCGCCAAATGGCTACCCATCTCTCCTACTCCCGAAATAACTATCTTCATAATTAATATCTAATTGCACAATCTGCCGCAACTCTCAGCCGTTATATGCATAGCAAACCGACACAAAGGTAAAACGCGAGCAAAAAGTACACAATTTTGCAAATTAACATACAAATATATAAATTTGTTGGCGGAAATTCAACTAAATACAAAATTTTAAACGCATAACTCGTTATGGGAGCATCATTTTCGACAATTTTAATAGTTATCGGAGTATCAATCCTCTTGGTAGGACTATTCTTTTTAGGCATGTCACTTACTCAAATCTTCAAGGGGCATGATATAGATTCGGAGATTGCAACCAACAAGAATATGCAACGCCTTGGTATTAAGTGCGCCGTACAAGAGTCGCGCGAAGATACCGGAACAGATTGTGCCGACATTGGGTGTCACGGCAACTGCTCATCGTGTGATATCGACCATAGTGCCGAGGCAAAATAATGTAATAATGAAATCAACCCACCTCGCGCCATGAGAGAAATAATAGATTTTCTAAGCGACCTATCGGCCAATAACGACCGCAACTGGTTTGAGGCCAATCGCCCACGATACACTCAAGTCAAGCAACAAATGGACACGCTGGCTGAAGAACTTATCGAAGCAATTGCCGCTTTTGACCCTTCAATTAATGGACTTCGGGCGAAGGATTGCACATATCGTATCTATCGCGATACCCGTTTTTCAAAGGACAAGTCACCATACAAGACCTGGTGGGGTGTTTATGTATGCCCCAGAGGTAAGAAATCGGGATTTTCAGGATATTACATGCACGTTGAACCAGACCAAAACTGTTATATGCTATGCACAGGCGCATACTGCCCCACACCCGGAGAGATAAAGAGCGTTCGCGAGGAGATTATGACAGAAGGAGATGCATTCGTTGAGGCTATCAGCTCGGCTAAAGGGTTCGAAGTGGATTGGTCATCAGCCCTGAAGCGTATGCCACAAGGATGGTCGGCCGAAGATGCACACTCTGAGTATTATCGTCTGCGCAACTACATTTTGGTAAAGATGGTGGATAAAGAGTATTTCCTGCAACCAAACGCCATTGAGCAAATCGCAAAGGATATGCAATGCACCCGTCCATTCAACGACACGCTCAACCGAGCAATCGAATATGCTCGCGAGATGGGGTGGTAAAAACTTTCCTTCGAAAATAAACACAAAACTCCCGAGCCTCGCAAGGTTCGGGAGTTATTATTTACACATCTACCGACTACCAAAGTCCAATAGTATGCTCTGTAACCTTGGTAATCTTACCACGCTCAACCACCAACGTCTTGGGGGCAGAGCCACCAAGTGTACCACTACCACTACTCTTGTTCTCGCCCGAATAGTAGAATCGATTCAACGTTATTGCATCGGTATAAGTACCAGGGAGTACGGGGATAAATACCGATGTTGCACTCTCTTTACTCAATTTTACATCCCGTACATCAGAAACAGTAGAGTTATAAGGTGTTGTAACCACCTTGATGTAGGGTGCTTTGGGAATTGCCGTAAATACGCCACTCAAACCACTTACTCTGCTGAGGCTCAACTGATACAACACATCATAAGGTGATTCTGGGTCAAGCTTAACGGGAACCTCAACAACACCTACCAAATGGTGCATTGTTGCAACAGTACCATCAGCCGAAGCAGTAAATACATCTGTAATCATAGGCATATCCTTGATTCCAGACGTTGTATTCAACTTGGTCTCAGCAGTAACATTTCCCTCAGTATCAACCTTCACGGCATCACTGCTTAGAGTCTTGGTAATAGCAAAATACTTCTTGCCCTCCTGCAATTTGTAACTTTCATTCGTTGCCTTCAATGTCTGTGTAGTTGCATCGTACTCGTAGGGCATAGTCACACCGATATTATCAACAGCATATACCTCAATCTCTTCGCCATCCTCGAATGAGAACTTCAAGCCTGATGCGATCTGCTCGGCAGTTACGCGAGTATCACCCTCAAAGCCAATCTTAATCTCCGATACATACTTCACCTCCTCCTGGGCAGCATCATCCTTGCTGCAACCTACGGCTGCCAACACTACGGTAGCAGCGAATAAATAGAAAATCTTTTTCATCTTAATTCTTGATTTAATTGTTACTACCAATTGTTGCTACCATAGCCCATATCGTCAATAGGACCACCTGACTGAGCAAAACCCTGCTCTACTACTACCTCGAGTACCTCAACTTCGGGTGCGATGTAATTCATTTTGTTCTCCATAATTGTTTGTTTTTGTATTGTTATTAGTGAATGTATAAACAAAAAAAACGCTCACAGCAGGGCACAACAAAGCCCACGCCGAGAGCGCTTCAAGATATTTTTATATAATTTACTGATTATATGATAATTAAGACATATAGGGGGGGGGTAGGATTACGCCATACCCAACGCGTACAACCTGCAACCGCCCATCCAAAGATGGAGTTGCAACAAGGCCGCAAAGAAAATCTGAATTATTGTTATGGCGCAACATCTTTTTGAAATTTAGTCAATTAAATATACCATTCCCTGCGTTCAAAATTATTATTTTTCTTACAATTATCCAAATTTCAAACAAAAAAAAGCGAGACTAAAAAGTCTCGCCCAATTCAATTCGGTTATAATCACCACGCCAACGAACTACTCTGCAAGAGGAGTTACGCTAACGTATGACTTGCCAGACGACTTCTTGCAGAACTCAACTGTACCGTCGACCAATGCAAAAAGAGTGTGGTCCTTACCCATACCCACGTTGTTACCAGGGTTGTGAACAGTACCACGCTGACGAACGATGATGTTGCCGGCCTTAGCGAACTGACCACCGAAAAGCTTTACTCCGAGTCGCTTGCTCTCTGACTCACGGCCGTTCTTTGAACTACCTACTCCTTTTTTGTGTGCCATTTTCTACTAACGTTTTAATTATGCAACAATATCCTCTACGAGAACCTGAGTAAGGTACTGGCGGTGGCCATTACACTTCTGGTAACCGGTTCTACGCTTCTTCTTGAACACCAAGACCTTATCATCCTTGAGGTGCTTCAAGATCTTACACTTTACTGAGGCGCCTTCTACTGCAGGTGCACCTACCTTAACCTGACCGTCGTTGTCTACAAGCAGGACTTTGTCGAAGCTCACTGACGACTCTACGTCGCCCTGAAGACGGTGAACATAGAGCTTACGACCCTTTTCAGCCTTGAACTGCTGACCTGCGATCTCTACTATAACGTACATTTCTAAAAATAAAATATAAGTTTTGCCGTAATTCGGCCTGCAAATATACAAAAATTTTTCCGCGTACAACACCTTTGGCCATATTTTTTTCACAATCACTCATTTGGCACACTATTCGATTGACAAAAAATAACTTTTTCTTAGGAAACAGATGTGCAGGAAATTGGTTATTATTTACTCGCCAAACGACACGGCAGGAGCACTTATAGAGGCTATGATTGCGGGCTTCGGAGCTGAAATTATAAGGGTCGGCTCAGTCGAAGAGTTGCTGGGTGTAATCAGGCTGGGGATTCCTCGACTGATAATAATATTAGATATAGCTCCACTCATTAACGGGCTCGACATCGTGACTCTTTTGCGCAAAATAACAACAAAAGCGTTACACTCTACATCTCACATACGAAGTGCAATTTATGTAATAACCTGGCAACAAGACGAGCAAAGCGTGTTATCGCTATTGGAGTCGGGAATTGACCAATACCTCACTTTTCCTATTTGCATTGATCGTCTACGAAACAAGGTCTACGAGCAAATATTAGGTAGACGCGATAATTATGGAGATGACTGATACTATATACATATATATAATAATGGCTCTACTCGTTGGCGCAGCCTATGGTATAGCCATTCGCAAAACGATACGACACCAGAGCAATTCGCTATGTTACAATATTCTCACGAAACAACACATCAAACAAATCGTATCCGAATATATATGTAACCATTACCCTCAATACCAAACAAAAGGGATCCATATAAATTGGGGTGATGGGAATAAGAATCACACTTCGCGGGATCAAACAGAATCCGAATCCGAACGAATGGCAATTGCAAAAGCGATATATGAGGTTATGGCTCACACCTACTCCACTCCAACAGACACCATTCAAAAGCTTGCTAAAGATTACAAAATTGAAGAGTTCCTACTCAGCAAACTAAGATGGGCCAGCGTAACAAAGAAAATTGAGATTTTAAATTATATGAGTACAATTTCTATTAGCCATATAACCATAGGGGTAATATCACGTTATCTCAGTTCGCGAAATCGTCATCTGCGGATTGCCGCCCTGATTGCGATTCTTGCAGCATCGCCCACCAAAGCAATAAGCATTATAGCCAATCTTTGTTTCGAATTAAGGCCATACGACATATCGCGTATAATATCGCTCCTACGACGTGGAATATTGCCGATTGCCTATGAACCGTTACTCACAAGTGATAACCACAATCTGCTACGGCTCGGAATAGCCATTGTACGCAATTTCGAAATCGGTATTGCTGATAAACATCTATACAATATCATAGCAAGGACAACAAACCAAAGCATTGTCCGCGAAGCTATCTATACGTTAGCACTTCTTGGGCGACCACTCGGACGACAACCAATAAGGAGACAACTTACCATTATGCCAGACCACAGCCGCAGAGAACTATGCCTGCACCTATGTCGCGAGGGTTACTCACTTGCATCGCTACAAGCACTATTTTCGGAAAGCGAACTTCTTTATACTAAAGATCTTATAAACTCATACAAACGTGATTTGGCATGCTGGTATTCGAACTGATTCTTATATTACTATTCATCACTATTATCATAACTGAAGCGATAAATAGCATGCGTATTATTCGCGCTGAACGCCAACAAAAATTATTCACCGACCAAAGCATCAGCATACACTCTTCGCTGGGTTGGGTGGGATTTTCTGTAATATGTCATCGGGTTGAGGAGTTGGAGCATATTGAAAACCTACTCAACGTAAAATATGACCGCTATGAGGTTATTGCCATCATCGACTCACAACTGCAGACCGAATTATATTCGGCACTTATCTTGAGGTATAGAATGCTTGAAGTAAACAACCCTATTACAAATACCTCTGAAGGGACAATCGTTCGCTCGATATATCGTTCGGCAGAACGCAGATACAGGAGGCTGGTCATTGTTGACTCTTCTACAGAAGTCAACAGTTTCACTACTCTCAACGAAGTATTAAAGATTACATCTTACAGCTATATAATCCCCATAACTGGTAATTATTACCTACGCCCATACGCCATCGAAAACATTGCCATAATATTATCTGATGCCACGGAGCAGACTCCAGAGCTACTATTTTCGAATGGGGATGCTCCTTGCTATATATTTCAACGCGAAACGATTATTTTGCACGGAGGCTTTTCAACAAGCCTGCCAAAAAAAATATCCCAATCCAATATCCTGCATACAAACCAATCATTTATTCACAAGCCTATCCACCCACTACCCAAGAATCGTCATATAGGCAGATTGGCAGCAGGGTTGTTTGTGGCATTAGCCATTGTCTGGATATTTGATATTGCCAAGCTCTCCTCCGGTAATCTGTTCTACTATTTCGCATACCATTCGATATTAATCACATCGGCTGCACTTGCCACAACAATTGCCCTAAAGGCTATTGCCCACTATCAATTCATAGCATGTGGCATAGATAAATGTTCACTTCGGACTATGTTGTGTTATTTTCATCGCTTAAAGTAGATTTTTTAGCACCGAAAATTTATTGTTTCATAAATTATGACTAACTTTACGAAAGTAATTCAAAAAACCACTAATTAATGATGGCCGATACGCAAATAAAGCAACACATATTAGAACATATCTTGCCGCAATGTTTCAATGCAGCCGTTAAAGCCGGTGCGGCAATTATGAAAATCTATAAGAATCAAGATGACTACGACATATCGCTCAAAAGCGATATGACACCCATCACAGTAGCCGACCGAGTAGCTCACAACACCATCAAAGAGCACCTCGGCACGACACGCATCCCCGTACTCAGCGAAGAGGGAAGAGAGATGCTTTACGACGAGCGTCGCAATTGGGAGCTGTTCCTGCTTGTAGATCCGCTCGATGGCACAAAAGAGTTTATCAAAGGTAACAATGAGTTTACGGTCAATATTGCCCTGCTTTACAACAATGAGTGTGTGGCTTCGGTATTGTATGTGCCATACCACTGCAAGATGTATGTCGCAGTAAAGGAGTATGGCGCATTCCTGATTCGTGATATCATTCCTCAGGAGAGTCCAACATACGAAAGTGAGCAGATCTCAAAACTCATGGAGCGTCTGCCGTTAGAATCGGCTCGTCACGAGGGTTTCAGGGTGGCATTGTCGCGTTCTCATCAAACTCCCGAAACACATCAACGAGTTGAGCAGATGCGCCAGCTACATCCCGATTTGGAAATTATCGAGCAAGGTAGTTCGTATAAATTCTGTTTGCTTGCGGAGGGCTATGTTGATTACTACATCCGCACCACCAACACATATGAATGGGATACTGCTGCCGGAGAACTGATTTTGGCCGAGGCAGGAGGCTCCACCCTCTCTTATCCCGATGGCGAATCCCTTGCATACAACAAAGCCGACTTAAAGAATCCATGGTTCGAGGCTCGCAGCCACAACTGCAAGGATTAAATTGAAGATTACAAATAAAAGCTACATCAAAGACTGTTAACACCACTGTTAGCAGTCTTTGTTTGTTGTTCCATGCGTTTAAGCAATACAAAAGACTAATAACGAATGGCTAAAACAACTATTTTGAATCGCGGATTTTGAAATCTCGATTTCAATAGGTAACTTTGGCACAGAATATTCAACTCAGAATGAAGAAAATATGAAAAAGATTATTACTATTTTAATTGCGACAATTATGACTATTTCGCTCACTATGCTCTCATCATGCCAACAAAAGGCTGTAGATGCGGAGCTACCAACCGAGCCTGCAAGCTGGATTGTAGACCGTTTCGATGATATAAAGGTTCTTCGATATGAGGTACCAGGATTTGAGAATCTGCCACTGCAGCAGAAGATGCTCATTTATTATTTGAGCGAGGCTACAAAATGTGGTCGAGATATTCTGTTTGACCAGAATTTCAAATACAACCTCACAGTTCGTCGCGCACTGGAGACTATCTACACGAAGTATGATGGCGACCGCTCGGCAAAGGAGTTTGCGGCAATGGAGAAGTATTTGAAGAAGGTGTGGTTTGCCAACGGTATTCACCACCACTACTCTAACGATAAATTCCGCGCGGAATTCCCTCGTGATTGGTTTGAGAAGATGCTTGACAAGTATGTCGACACCAAAGAGTTGCCAATCGAGAAGAAAGAGTTGTGTGATATTATCTTCGACGAGAAACTCTATGCATCACGACTCAATCAGACAGACGGAGTGGATATGGTCACAGAGTCGGCTTGCAACTACTACGAGGGTGTAACGATGAAGGAGGTAGAGGATTTCTATGCCGCAATGGTCGACGAAAAAGACCCTAAGCCTATTTCGTACGGATTGAACTCTAAGCTGACAAAAGACGAGAAAGGCAATATCGTAGAACGCACTTGGAAATTGGGTGGAATGTATTCTGATGCTATCCAGCAAATTGTACATTGGCTTGAGAAGGCTCAGCAGGTAGCCGAAGAGCCTCAGAAAAGCATTATCGGCGCATTGATTAATTACTATCGCACAGGCGATCTGCGTGAATTCGACCGCTACAACATCCTTTGGGTTAGCGACAACGCATCGAACGTTGACTTCGTAAACGGTTTCATTGAGGATTATGGCGATCCATTGGGACGCAAGGCTTCATGGGAGGGTACTGTAAACTTTATGGACAGTACGGCTTGCCGCAGAACTCAAATCATCTCAGCTAACGCGCAGTGGTTTGAGGACAATGCCCCAATTAATCCTGCATTCCGCAAGAAGGAGGTGAAGGGTGTATCAGCAAAAGTTATTACCGTTGCTATGTTGGGTGGTGACTGCTACCCCGCAACACCAATCGGAATCAACCTTCCCAACGCTGATTGGATCCGCAAGGAGTATGGCTCTAAATCGGTAACAATCGACAACATCACATATGCTTACGACAAGGCTGCTCAGGGCAATGGCTTCAACGAGGAGTTTATGTTGCGCGAGGAGGATCGTGCCCGTATCAAGGAGTATGGCAAGTTGGGCGATGACCTACACACCGACCTTCACGAATGTCTAGGTCACGGCTCAGGCCAGTTGGCACCAGGTGTTAAAGGTGGTGAATTAAAGAGCTACACATCGACTTTGGAGGAGGCTCGTGCCGATTTGTTCGGTCTCTATTACTTGGGGGATCCGAAGATGGTAGAGATTGGATTGATTCCATCACTGGACGTAGCTAAAGCCCAATACGCAGACTACATTATGAACGGTATGATGACCCAATTCGCTCGCATCGAGCTTGGCAAGAACGTCGAGGAGTCACACATGCGCAACCGCAAGCTTATCTCGGAGTGGTGTTACGAGAAGGGTAAAAAACAGAACGTAATCGAGTGGGTAAAGAAAGATGGTAAATCATATATCGTAGTTAACGATTTTGATGCTCTACGCAAACTCTTCGGAGAACTTCTCTTTGAGGTACAGCGCATCAAGTCAACAGGTGACTACGAGGCTGGCCGCAAGTTGGTAGAGGATTACGCGGTGAAGATCGACTACGACCTTCACAAAGAGGTATTGGAGCGCTACGGTAAATTGGGCATCGAACCTTATAGCGGATTCGTCAATCCCGATTATGAACTTGTTGAGAAGGATGGGAAGATTGTAGACGTGAAGCTTGTATACAAATACAACTATACTGAGCAGATGATGGAGTACTCTACAAAATACTCTTTCCTGCCATCAATTAACTAAACACAATAGAGTGCCGCCACCACTATGGTCGGCGGCATTTTTTATCTTCTCGCCCTAATTTAGTCCCCAAGGGAGACTGAACCATACGGGCTCAAAACAGTTACGTTATGATTAAAAAATTATCACTTTGGGCATTCTCGGCCGACTCGTTTGCAAGTGAGCGCAGAAGCATCACACTCTTGGCGCTGAGAATATTTGCAGGACTGCTTATGATCCCATACGGAGTCAGCAAAATAGAGCGATATGATGAACTTGCATTAGAGTTCTTTGGCGATCCAATAGGATTGGGAATGGAACCCTCGCTAATACTTACAATTGCAGCACAGGTGGGATTCAGCATATTCTTGATTATGGGTCTGCAAACTCGCATCATGGCGATTTTGCTTGCTTTTCATATGGCTGTCGCAACCAAATATCACTTCTTCGACCCATTCTTCACAAAGGCTCTACCCTTGCTCTTCCTGGGTATTTACATCTTCATCATCGCCCTAGGTGCTGGTAAGTACTCAATCGACGCTCTATGCCTCAATGGCCACATAAAACACGCAACATGGCGTCACAGAGAGTGGTGCTATGTGTTGATTGTAGTGTTGTCGTTTACTGCCATGTGGTTCACCTTTGCAAACGCTTTTTCGGGCCTTGCATCGTATATCATTCTTGCACTTTGTGCCGCTGCTATGACTTGGGCATACATCGACTCTAAAGACAAATAATCATCCAATAGTTTGAAATTATACCACAAAACTCGAAAAGTTCGCTATACAAAGCGGACTTTTTGCTTTATTGGGCGTTTTTATCGGAACGTGAAATTTGTTTATCAAAATAATTATATAACTTTGTCGCTGTATTGAGGCCTTACCAAAGGTAAGAGCTTCCAATTGGATAAATAGATGAAGACATTTACAAAAGTTAGCGAGCTCAAAGAGGCTCTTTCGACTGTAGAGCGCGCCGATATCGGATTCGTGCCCACAATGGGAGCATTGCACCAGGGTCACCGTTCGCTAGTTGAAAAGGCTCGCAAAGAGTGCAAGGTTGTGGTGGTTAGTGTATTTGTAAACCCTACACAGTTTAACGACAAAACAGATTTGAGAAACTATCCGCGTACCCCCGAAGCTGACGCAGCTCTGTTGGAGGCGGCTGGTGCCGATTTCGTATTAATGCCATCGGTGGAGGAGATTTATCCCGAGCCGGATACTCGTGTATTTGATTTCGGCCAAATCGACAAGGTGATGGAGGGTGCTACTCGCCCAGGCCACTTTAACGGCGTGGCTCAGGTAGTAAGCCGTCTGTTCAATATGGTAAACCCAGCAAAAGCATACTTCGGAGAGAAGGATTTCCAGCAGATTGCAATCATCAAGGCTATGGTTAATCAACTGGGGTTGGATGTCGAGATTGTGGAGTGTCCAATTATTCGTGATACTGACGGATTGGCTCTCTCGTCGCGCAACACGCTCCTCGACAAGGCTCATCGTGCAGCCGCACCACACATCTACGAAGTGTTGAAACAATGTGCCGGCAAAGCTTTAGAGATGACTCCAACAGAACTTACTGCATGGGTTATTGCCGAGGTAGAGAATAATCCGCTATTGAAAGTTATATATTTCCAGGCCGTTGATGCCCTCTCGATGCAGCAGGTTGCAACGTGGGAAGAGAGCACTCGCATACAAGGCTGTATCGCTGTGCAGGCCGGAGAGATCAGACTCATCGACAACGTAAAAATAAAGTAGAATTATGCTTATCGAAGTATTAAAATCGAAAATTCACCGCGTCAGAGTGACACAAGCCAACCTCAATTACGTAGGGAGCATTACCATTGATGAAGATTTGATGGATGCTGCAGGTATGATCGAAGGAGAGAAGGTGCAGATACTTGACATCAACAACGGTGAGCGTTTAGAGACATACATCATCAAGGGCGAGCGTGGTTCGGGCTGTATTTGCCTCAATGGCGCCGCAGCACGCAAAGTGCAGGTTGATGATTTGGTGATTATCGTATCGTATGCCCTGATGGATTTCGAGGAGGCTAAGCAATTTAAGCCCTCGGTGATTTTCCCAGATTCAACAACAAACCGCCTCGTAAAATAACTACCCCGAACAACAGGTTGCGAGAACGGGTGACAACAGAGATGGGGAAATATCATCAAGTCATCTATTTACATAGGAAAGAGAATACTTGGCTGGATTTGACGTTTAGCAAAATGTAATAGAGCACGCTTATGGATACACTCATTACAATATGCGCCATATTGTGCGGCATAATAGGAATACTCGGATCGGTTCTTCCCGTATTGCCCGGCCCCGCCCTATCGTTCGTAGGAATGGTATTGGCTTATTTTAACGGAGGAGATACCATAACCGTAAGGATGCTTTGGGTTTGGGGCATAATAACCATTGTAATCTCTATTCTCGACTATATTCTTCCCGGATATTTCAGCAAGGTATTTGGAGGAACAAAGGCTGGTATTTCAGGAGCTACAATTGGAGTATTTATTGGCGTATTTATGGGTCCGCTCGGCATCATACTGGGACCATTTGTAGGTGCGGTAGCAGGTGAGTTACTACACGAAAAGCAAAATCTCGAAAAGGCTATCGCCGTTGGGTTCGGCTCGCTTATATCGTTTTTGGTTGGGTCGGGGTTGAAACTCATCGTAACGGGATTTATGCTTTACTACATAATCATCGATCTATTCTAACTGTCCGACAACAAATCTACTAAAGATAAAAGTGGTTTGAACGCTGTTCAAGCCACTTTTTGCATCCATTACCCCACATCTTCTACATATTGTACATTTATAAAAAAGCCCCTCTATCTACAATGATAAAGAGGCCTATATCCATATTATTGAGCTAAAATTTCAATCCGTACTCTTCGCTTAGCGTTCGCTCCAATGCTTGCGCACCAACGAACTGCACAGCCTTCATTCCAACAGCCTTAGCTCCTGCCACATTGTCGGCATTATCGTCGATAAATACCGACTCCTCGGGCACAAGCGAGTAGCGCTCAAAGAGGCAGTGGTAAATCTCAGGCTCAGGCTTAACCATCAGCTCCTCGCCCGAAATAACCTTACCCTCCAGCTCCTTGAAGATGGGGAACTCATCACGCACCAGCGGGAAGGTCTCCATCGACCAGTTCGACAGACCAAACACTCTATATCCCGCAGCCTTCAGGCGACGCAACAGGTCGGGAGTACCCTCCACCTCGCCACCCATCATCTCAATCCAGCGGGTGTGGTAGATGCCAATCGCCTCACTCCATTCGGGATAGATGGCCTGCAACTCGGCAACACCCTCCGAAAAGAGCTTGCCCTTATCCATCTGCAAGTTCCACGAATAGCGACAGATGTTCTCCAAGAACCAAGTAGCCTTCTCCGAACTGCCGAAATATTTATCGTAGAGGTGGTGAGGATTCCAATCCACCAGCACACCTCCAAAGTCGAATACTACATTCTTGATGTTACTCATAGCGTAACGCATTTAATATTAACAACTCCCGCTACTGCGAAATCTTCATCAAAGCCTCACGGTATGCATTCAACACCCTTGACTTCGAGATAAATCCCAAATAACGATTTTGTTTATCAACAACAGGCAACATCCAGGTATGACTCTCCTCAAAACGTGGCAAGACACTCTGAATCATTTCATGTTGGAGTATTTTATAAGGAGGTTGGATCATATAGTGAGTAATCGAACGTCCCCACTTATCGCGATTGAACATATCCTCGCGCAAATCATCCAACTGCACAACGCCCAACAAATGGCCAAAATTATCAATCACGGGGAATATATTGCGGCGAGCCTTTGCGATAAGCTGTACAACATCGCCCAACGTAAAATGCTCCTTGATTCGGATAAAATCGGTCTCCATCAACTCATCCAATCGCATAAAGACGAAAGCCGACTGGTCCTTATCATGAGTGAGCAACTCTCCACGCATACGCAACTGCTTGGTATAAATTGAATCGCGGTCCAGGCCATAATCCACCGCAAACGATATGGCTGCCACAATCATAAGTGGAATGAACAAACCATAACCGTTTGACAACTCAGCAATAAGGAAAATCGAGGTGAGAGGAGCTTTCATAACGCCCGACATCACACCTGCCATACCAACGAGCGAGAACGAGACCACAGATACACTCCAATCGAAGCAAGCATTGCAAATCAACGCCACAATTGCGCCCATAAATGCACCCACAAATAGCGATGGCGCAAATGTTCCGCCGACTCCACCCGAAGCATTAGTTGTCGCCATAGCGATAACTTTAAAGAACATGATGGCCGTTACATAAACAATTGCAACCCACTC
This sequence comes from Rikenellaceae bacterium, assembly GCA_015060165.1. Lineage (GTDB taxonomy): Bacteria > Bacteroidota > Bacteroidia > Bacteroidales > Rikenellaceae > Alistipes. Next base: position 111,900 of record SUZC01000002.1, on the reverse strand, counting down.
AATGCCGCTGAATTTAAAAAACAACGAATTATCGAACAGGTCGGCAACCTGGCCGTGCATCAATGCAGTCATACCCTCGTATCCTTCACCATACAGAGGAGGAAAGATAAATATGAGCAAGCCCAACACCACGCCTGCGAATGCCCAGCGTTTATATTGTGATGAGATACTCTTGACATATGTACCAACGATAGAATTTATCGAGGTAAAATAGTACGACATCAATCCACAGCAGACACCAAGCAGAATATAGAGTGGAATTTGTTTAATCAGAAAAACATCTTCTGCACTAAGTGTAATGGCCATAATGGGATCGAAACCTCTAAATACCAGAGCTATTGTGGTAGCTGTCACAGAGGCCAAAATTAGAGGGAAGACCGATGCGGCCGTGATATCCAGCATCAGAATCTCCAACACAAATACCACTCCCGTAATCGGAGCTTTGAAAATAGCAGCAACAGCAGCTCCAGCTCCGCAACAGAGCATCAAAGTTAGCTCCTTATAGTTGAGTTTGGCCAACTTACCCACATTGGATCCTATGGCGGCACCCGTAAGTACAATTGGAGCCTCAGGTCCTACCGATCCACCAAATCCAATGGTTGTTGCACCACCGACAATAGATGACCAGCAGTTGTGTCGAGCAATACGCGAATCCCGGCGTGACATAGCATACAATACCCGGGTCACACCTTCGGAAATCTCATCTTTAACGATATACTTCACAAATAGCGTGGCGAGAATGATACCAATGGCCGGATAGATCAAGAATAGTACCTGAGCCCTATCTACAGGGAACCACGTGACCAAAGCCGCACGTACGCCATGCAACAACATCTCGAAAAAGCAGGTTCCAAGGCCTGCAAACAGCCCCACAACGATAGCCAACAGGGCCATCATCTGACGATTGCTCAGACGATTGGTCAACTGCTGGATTCTACTCCGGCACCATCCTAATATTTTATCCGTTAATTCGCGCATCAAGTAATGGGCATAGCACGCCCTCTAAATAAATGTTTACCATTCGATTACTACTTACCAGCCTTATACATCGCAGACTGCTGGCGGATAAGATCCTGATCTTCGAAGTAGTTGATTTTCATTGAACGACGTACCATATTGAGAGTCTCGGCCGCCTCCTCACGAGCAACCTCGCAACCCTTCTTCAACATTTCATATACACCCTCGATATCCTGCTCATACTCCTTGCGACGTGCGCGGATAGGCTCCAACATCTGCTGCAACACAGCATAGAGGAACTTCTTAACCTTCACATCACCCAAACCACCACGCTGATAATGAGCCTTCAACTCATCGAGGCAAGCGTAATCGGGCAAAAATTCTGCAAAATGGTCACAGCAAGAGAATGCATCGAGATATGTGAATACGCAGTTACCATCGATTGAACCCGGATCCTCAACACGGATATGATTGGGATCGGTGTACATACTCATCACCTTCTTGCGCAAATCCTCAGCAGAGTCCGACAAATATATGCAGTTACCCAACGATTTCGACATCTTGGCTTTGCCATCAGTACCTGGCAATCGCAAACAAGCAGCATTCTTAGGGAGTAAAATCTCAGGCTCAACCAAAGTCTCGCCATATACCGAATTGAACTTGTGAACAATCTCACGAGTTTGCTCAATCATAGGCTCCTGATCAACACCGGCAGGCACTGTGGTAGCACGGAATGCTGTGATATCAGACGCCTGAGAGATAGGATATGTATAGAACCCAACAGGAATTGATTTTCCAAACTCACGCATTACAATCTCGGTCTTAACTGTTGGGTTACGCTCCAAACGCGCTACTGTCACAAGATTCATATAGTAGAATGCGAGCTCGGTAAGCTCTGGAATCATACTCTGAATGAAGATTGTCGATTTTGTAGGGTCGATACCGCAAGAGAGGTAATCAAGCGCTACCTCGATAATATTCTGACGCACCTTTTCGGGGTTATCTGCATTATCGGTAAGTGCCTGAGCATCGGCAATCATAATAAATATCTTCTCGAATAGGCCTGAGTTCTGCAACTCAACACGCTGGCGCAACGAACCTACATAGTGGCCCAAATGAAGTTTTCCTGTGGGACGATCGCCCGTAAGAATAATTTTTCCCATATTTTAATCTATTTCTAATTTATCAACATTCAAAACGTTAGACCGTTATCGACCAGCATCACTCAATTCTGATAGCCCGCAACAATTTTCGGCCATAAAATAAATACAAATGTAACAATTTATCCTCGACACTCCAAAAAACTTTGTAGCTATAATTTTTTTTTATAATTTTGTAGATGTGAATAACCATTAAATTATAGCTAAAATTGAAGAACTTCGCAAAAATAGTATGCATCGTAATTTTGATACTGGGTTTTACAGCAGGTTGCGACCAATTATCAGCCAAGAAGAAATCCATCAAAACGCTGATTGTTACAGGCCAAAACAATCACAATTGGCCCGTTAGCCACATTGCACTACAACTAATTCTACAACAATCAGATATGTTTGAATGCGACATCGCCCAGACTCCACCCAAAGGGGGCGATATGAGCAAATTCAATCCCCGCTTTGAGGATTACGATTTGGTGGTTCTCGACTATAACGGAGACAGATGGTCGAAACAAACCGACGAAGCATTTTTGCAATACGTACAGGCCGGTGGAGGAGTAGTGGTCTATCACGCTGCCGACAACGCTTTTGCCGACTGGGAGGAGTTTAATCGTATAATTGCACTTGGAGGTTGGGAAGGTCGCAACGAAAAATCGGGCCCATACTATTATCTGCGTGATGGAAAGGTTGTAATAGACAACTCGGCCGGCGCGGGTGGCTCACACGGCTCACAGAGGGAGTATCCGATGAATTGCCGCAACTCTAAACACCCGATAACCAAAGGATTGCCCGATGGCTGGATTCACTCGCAAGATGAGATGTATGACCGTATGCGAGGTCCCGCAAACATCAAAGACCTACTCTACACGGGCTATGCCGACCCCACGAAGGGAGGTTCAGGCCGAGAGGAGCCACTTGTCTTTACGGTTGACTACGGCAAGGCTCGTATTTTCCATATTATGCTTGGACACTGCGGCCCTACACTCGAAAATAACCCTGCTATGCAGTGTGCAGGATTCCAAACTCTATTGTTAAGAGGTGCCGAGTGGGCTGCAACAGGCAAGGTAAAACAACCCGTACCCGCAGATTTTCCGACAGCAAAAAAGCCCTCATTCAGAAAGGATTACAAAGCGGCTAAATAATTGTGCCACATTATGAAAAAGCTATTTTTACTGATTGTATCTCTTTTCACATTGGCCTGCAACAATGTAGGGCATAAAGACCCTTTGCGAGTGAGTATGCCATTAGACAAACAGAGTACATTTCTCGGCGTGGAGGAGATTATCTCCGACATCAAGATACTGCCACTCACCTACCCCGAAAGCGTACTTTTGAGTGACGATAATATGGTGAAGTTCAACAACAATGTAATCCTAATTATCGACCGTCTGCACAGTAAAAGCATACACATTTTCAACAAAGATGGCTCTTACCGCGCAACAATTGCAGCAAAAGGGCGAGGCCCAGGAGAGTATCTCGATATGGCAAGCATACAACTTTTGGACAATGAGATTATGGTCTATTCACATCTGCGACAGAGTGTGTTTTTCTACGACTACGACGGAAAATTCGTTACCCAAAAGGAATTATCGCACACACCATACAACATCTACAAAACGGCCGATGGCTGGTGGGGGTATATGGGTTACGGCAACGGACAGATGAAAGAGCGGGTTGTAAGAATGAATCACGATGGAGAAATCACAGAGAAGTTGCACCCTACTGACGCCAATATTCTCTCGATGATGGAGATTGAAGATGTGTTTGTACCAAGCGAGAATGGGTTACTATTGAGAGAAACATTCTCAAACGGAATCTATGCGTTCACACATTCAGGAGCAAAGCAAATTGCGAATTTTGACTTTGGAAAATACTCCATACCAACAAATTACTATACCCAAAGCTCACCAATGGAGGCCGCAGAGGCCCTGCTCGAATCAGACTTTGCCACAATAAACCAACTATTTGCAAACAAAAACATAATAGCAATATACATCGAATGTAACACAAACAGCAACCCCGATAACAAGTTCGATTCTTTTGCGTACGGTCACGAAAACAGATGGAAAAACATCAAGATAAGTAGAAACGACAACTTGTTCTACAAGACAATAAAAAATTTGACCGAAGATGATGAATTAGTCTTGCTGGTGGAAGAAGGTCACATCAACGAATTTACCGAGAAATTCCCACAACTCACGAATTTCGACAAATCAAAACTTAGTAATAGAGACAAACATCACATCGTATTATGCAAATTAAAACACTAATATTAAGCATATTAACCGCGACAGTAGCATTTGCAGGTTGCAGCAACCTAAACACCCAACGCATAGCTCTGCCCGAATGCGAAATTGCCTATAACGCATACGATAAGCCATTTGAACAGATTATATCAAACGGACGGCCAAAGGTGGTTATATCCAAAATAATCTCGCCTAAGATTGGTAAAAATGTCTTGTTCACCAATGTAGAGTTATTGAAACAGCAGATAGAGAGGTATAGCGATTTTGATTTTATCTTCTACTTCGCGACCACCTCCGAAAACTTACCTACCGTAAGATCAGTTGCTGAATCTACAGGGCTGAAAATCATCGCAATCGTTGATGCACAAGATAGTTTACGCAAATCGAATAACATGGACGAACGCACAATTTTTTCGGCTATCGTTGTTGACAACGAGTTGAGGGGATACCCATCAGCTCTACCAGGATTCGAGTTTTCACCATTCGACGAAACGATGCAGGATTATATCCGACAACACAAAAGCAAATAGAATATTAATCCATAATAACTACAAACATATGACTATCATTCAATTACAATATCTTATCGAGGTGGCCAACTGCGGTAGTTTTTCAGCCGCCTCTGAGCACTGTTTTGTTACTCAGCCCTCGCTCTCGATGCAGATTAAGGCTCTTGAAGAGGAGCTTGGAGTTGTACTACTCGACCGCTCAAAGAAGCCTGTCATACCTACTGAGGCGGGAGCTGTGGTGATTGCCCAAGCACAAGAGACATTGAAGGCATACAATATGATTCGTGAGTCGGTTGCAGAGCTGAAAGGCGAAACCGCAGGAAAACTCCGACTCGGAGTAATCCCCACAATCGCACCTTATTTGCTACACAAATTCATCCCCGACTTCGTAAAGAGCTATCCTCGCGTGGAGTTGGAGATCAGAGAGATGGTAACAGCCGATATAGTAGACTCCCTGCATCGTGACAAGATTGACGTTGCACTTGTTGCAAGCGGCACATGCGGAGAAGGTATCATTGAAAGAGACCTGTTCAGCGACCGATTCTACGCCTATGTATCTCCATCGAACCCTCTTTACGAGCGTTCCAACATCAGAATAGAGGATATCGACCTGAAAGATTTGATTCTGTTGAGTCAAGGTAACTGTATGCGTGACCAGATTATTGAGCTGTGTCAAGCACGACGCGACGTACCTACTCACTACTACTTCGAATCGGGCTCACTCGACACACTGATGCGAATCGTAAACTGTACATCATGTATGACTATCATACCAGAAATGGCATTGGAATATATTCCCAACGACCGCAAATCACAGATTAAGAGTTTGGCCAAAGGTGCCACATCGCGAAGAATTGCCATTGCCATACGTCGCACATACGTTAAGAACTCGATTATCAACGCATTGGAGAGCACTATCCTAGACAAAGTCGGTAATGTACAAAAGTTTATGCACTAATCGTTTATTCATAAAATTGGTCTATATAGCACCTAATTTGAAACAAGTCAGCAAAAATACGGAGTCCACGAAATAGACTCCGTATTTTTTCGTTATTGTGATGAATCCAAACCTAGCCACGCACCAAATTTAATACGATTACCAATACCACAAACCTAATTCGCCCAAAAAGTTGCAGAAGAAAGACCTCATACAGCTATTTTTATTTCATAATATGATAAAATTTTGGTATCTTTGCAAAGTTATATGTACATAAGAATATGGAGAAATTAATTGAAACAATAGTAACAGCAATTCAAGACAGAAAAGGACAAAATATTGTATCGCTCGATTTGAGCGGATTCGATGGAGCTATATGCTCTCATTTTGTCGTATGTAACGCAGATTCAACAACTCAGGTAAGCGCTATTGCCGATGGCATTGAGAAGGATGTTTTAGAGAAGTTAGGGGAGAAAGTATGGCGCATCGAAGGTCAGCAAAACTCATTCTGGATCGCCATGGATTATCTGGATGTGATGGTACATATTTTCCAGACCGAATTGCGCGACTTCTACAAATTGGAGGAATTGTGGGCCGATGCTCCCATGAAGAGATACGAATACGAGCTTTAATTTTCATTTATATGGCCGCAGCAACAAGTGCGGCACAGATTTAGATTTTACACCGATGCCCGCCATTAGGCGGCTCAATGAATATGGCTAAAAAGAGAAATAATCAAATAAAGATTATCAAAATCAACCCCATGTGGATTTGGGGTGTTGTAATCCTGATAATCATAGGCTACTCCTTCTTTGCCGGTACCCCATCGGCACCAGTCAAGGGAGAGTGGAATATGGTAGAAAAGATGATTCAAGATGGAGAAGTTAAACGCATTACCGTTACCTCAGATAACTCCGCCTTGGTTTATCTTACCGATCAGGCTATCGAAAAATACCGCAACGGCGCCGATAGCGACCTTTTGAAGAACATACCCCAAAACGGAGAGCAGCTTACACTTACGTTTGGATCTGTTGAGATTCTCGACCAAGACGTTAAAGATGCAGTAGCAAAGTCTAATGTAGAGAATAACCCCATCAGTATCACTTACGAGTATGAGGATCACAGCTGGAGCAACATTCTGCTCAATATTCTACCTTGGGTATTCATTATCGGCATCTGGTTTTTCCTGATTCGTGGAATGCGCGGAGGAGGTGCTGGAGGCGGCAATATTATGAATGTCGGCAAAGCTCGGGCTCAGGTGTTCGACAAGGACGACAACAGCAAAAAGCGCATCACATTCAAAGATGTTGCAGGTTTGGAAGAGGCCAAGGTTGAAATTATGGAGATTGTGGATTTCCTGCGCAAGGCTGACAAATATCGCGAACTCGGAGCCAAGATTCCCAAAGGCGCACTGCTTGTAGGCCCTCCGGGAACAGGTAAGACATTGCTGGCAAAGGCGGTGGCTGGTGAGGCCAACGTTCCGTTCCTTTCGATTTCTGGTTCAGATTTCGTTGAGATGTTCGTTGGAGTGGGCGCATCGCGAGTGAGAGACCTCTTTGAACAGGCTAAGCAGAAATCACCTTGCATTGTGTTTATCGATGAGATTGATGCCATAGGTCGTGCACGTGGCAAGAATGCAGGATTCTCAGGCAACGATGAGCGCGAGAATACACTCAATCAGTTGCTTACCGAGATGGATGGTTTCCAGACAAACGCAGGAGTGATTGTATTGGCTGCTACAAACCGTGTGGACATTTTGGATAAGGCACTTATGCGTGCAGGTCGTTTCGACCGCCAGATTGATGTCGGGTTGCCCGATGTGAAGGAGCGAGAGGCCATTTTCAATGTCCATATGCGCAACCTAAAACTCGACAAGAGCATCGATCGCACATTCCTTGCAAAGCAAACCCCTGGATTCTCAGGTGCAGATATTGCCAATGTATGCAACGAAGCCGCACTCATTGCAGCACGAAACGACAAGAAGGAGATTTCACGCGAAGACTTTATCGCCGCCATCGACCGCATAGTCGGAGGTTTGGAGAAGCGTAATAAGTCGATGTCAAAAGCCGAGCGTAGAGCCACAGCAATACACGAGGCTGGCCACGCAACTGTAATGTGGCTGATGCCCGAATGTGACCCTGTATTGAAGGTCACAGTTATACCTCGTGGCAATAGCCTGGGAGCAACATGGTCAGTACCCGACGAGGAGCGAGTTCACGTTACCAATACTACCTTGTCGCAACAATTAGCCGGCATGCTGGGTGGCCGCATAGCCGAGGAGGTGAATTACGGCACGCTCGGAGCTGGTGCACTCAGCGACTTGGAGCGTTCAACGAAGATGACCTACGCAATGGTAGCCTTCTATGGAATGAGCAAAAAGATTGGCCCGATAAGTTATTACGACTCAACCGGCACGCGAGATACATTCACAAAACCATTCAGCGAGGAGACAGCTCGCTCGATAGATGACGAAGTACGTCGCATTTTGGAGGAGGCCTATGCTTGTGCACGCGAGATTATTGAAAAGAACAACGACAAGATTAACGCAATGGCCGATCTGTTGTTGGAGAAAGAGACTATCTACGCCGAGGATATTGAGCCTATTTTGGGCCCATCAGCTCAAAGTCTTAAAGCAAAAGCCGAAAAGGCAAAAGAGGCTGAGCAAGCTAAGCAGATGCAAGACGGGCACACAGAGCAGTCTGAGTTCAAACCTACTGCGGATAATAAGGCTGAACAGGATGTAGAGCCAAGCGAGGGTGTAACCATATCGCCTGAAGAGCCTCAGGCATAAGAAATAGCAATTAGAAAACCACAAACCCAAATAAGAGTTTATGAGCGATAAAATTAGAAACCTCCTGATACGTGCTGCCAGCGGCGTAGTACTATTTGGCGTTGTACTCGGAGCAATTCTATGGTCTAAATGGAGCTTTGCAGCATTGATTATGGCCATAATCGTAGGAGGTCAGATTGAGTTCTACCGAATGGCACAAAAGGCAGGTTACTGGCCCCAGAAAATAATGGGAGTAGCATCTGGAACGCTTATCTTCATCGTTGCATTCGTACTAATGTGGCTCTTGGATAAGAATAGCGAACTTGATTCGAGATATTTGATGATTACCATCGGTCTTGTACTTTACATCATCCTGCTCTTGCCGATGATGTTCATCCGCGAGCTTTTCCGCAAGAGTGCAACTCCGATCGCCAACATCGCCACATCGCTGATGGGCGTGATTTATGTAGCAATGCCGCTATCGCTTCTGCTTTTCATTCCGCTACTGCTTGGTAACGGAGAGTGGAAGCCATGGACTCTGCTATTCTACATATTCATTATTTGGGCCAATGACGTGTTTGCCTACTTATTTGGCATCTCATTCGGTAAGCACCGCCTATTTGAGCGTATCTCACCCAAAAAGTCGTGGGAGGGATTCGTTGGTGGATTGATTGGCGCAATGGCTATGGGATATGTGGCAGCTACGATTATGGGTGGCGACTACATCAAATGGATTGGAATGGCCCTTATTGCGGCCATCACTGGAGTATTCGGCGACTTAGTTGAATCGTTGTTCAAGCGCTCGGTAGACGTGAAAGATTCGGGACAGGTTTTGCCTGGCCACGGAGGTTGGCTCGACCGTTTTGATGCGCTGCTGCTTTCGGTTCCGTTTGCGTTCATATATCTAGTAATTTGTGCAGCAAGATAACACAATAAACAATTAATCGAAACGTAGCTACGCTAACCGTAATTAACAGAAATTAAAACCTAAACTATAAAGATATGAAAATCAACAAAGAAGGTTATAAAATAATCGCCACTTCAGGCCTTATCTGCCTTATTATTTGGGCGTTGATTTACTATTTCCTAAGCCATGACTCAGGGCTCGGTCTATTGATCACAAGCACCATTACCCTGCTCGCGTTCTGGTTCTTCATCGTGGCATTCTTCCGCGAGCCTCGTCGTGTAAAGATTCACGACCCGGAGCTTGTCTTCTCGCCTTGTGACGGTCGTGTTGTTGTAACGGAGGTTGTATATGAGGATGAGTATATCAAGGAGGAGATGTTGCAGATATCGATTTTTATGTCGATAACCAACATTCATATGAACTGGCTACCGGTTGCTGGTGAGGTTGAGTATTACAAATATCACCCGGGCCGCTTCCTCATCGCTTGGCATCCAAAGTCATCAACTGAAAACGAACGCACTACATCGGTTGTCCGCTTGGAAAATGGCAAACGTGTATTGTTCCGCCAGGTGGCAGGTTTGATTGCACGCCGAATTGTATCGTATATCAAAGTTGGCGACAAAGTAAATCAGAATGATGTATTCGGATTTATCAAGTTTGGCTCACGCATTGATGTACTTGTCCCAAAGAATAGCGAGCTCTTAGTTGAAATTGGAGATCCGGTGGTGGGTTCTCAAACTCCTATTGTAAGACTCCACTAAAAAGAAGCTAGACTGCTCCCAGGTAGAACCATACGTGCGGAGTGATGCGAAGTGCAGTCAAGAAAGGTAAATAAGAAACGAGTTTAAAGCAAGGATTGATATAAACCAATAATGGGCAATTGAGCATATGGCAGTAACACTACAAGGAGTTGTGCGTTTTTTGGTAGGTATGGCAGTGACAGCCGCCATACTCTTTCTGATATGGTATTTCAGCTCGGTTGTCATATACATATTAGTATCTGCCGTACTTGCCATCATCGGACGCCCTCTTGTCAGTTGGTTGCTGAAACTACGCATCGCGAAACACACTATGCCACGATGGACAGCCGCAAGTATTACACTGGTGGTTATACTCGTCGTGCTGCTGGCTATATTTTCACTCTTTATTCCTCTTATTTTCAATAAGATTAATGAGTTTGCACATCTGGATTTCCCGTCGGTATTGGCTTCCGTTGAAGAGCCGATAGCTCACGCTCAGGCATATATGCAACGTACGTTTGCGATGCCCGAAACAAGCTTTTCGCTCACCGACACTCTCATCTCGAAGATGAAGGAGCTGATTAACTACGACACAATAAACAATACATTTACTTCAATTTTCAACATAGCACTCTCGACGCTGATTACCATATTCTCTATTTCATTCATTACGTTCTTCTTCCTCAAGGAGGATGGATTGTTCTACTCTATGGTAACCGCTATGTTTCCCGACAGATTACAGCAGAATGTTACACGAGCACTGGACTCTATAACTCTGCTTTTATCGCGATACTTTACGGGACTGCTGACCGAGAGCTTGATACTGATGGTTATCATATCGACAATAATGATTCTATTCGGTATGAAGACCGACAACGCCTTGCTTATTGGCCTTATTATGGGCGTAATGAATGTAGTGCCATATGCTGGCCCACTAATTGGTGGCATAATATCGGCATTTGTAGGCATCGTAACTCCGATAGAGGGATACTCAGCTATCAATACTGTAATAATTATATGTTGCACATTGTTCTGCATCAAGGGATTTGATGATTTTGTGCTACAACCTACCATATATTCCGAGCGAGTAAAGGCTCACCCGCTGGAGATCTTCTTGGTGATTCTTATGGCCGGTTATATGGCTGGAATATTGGGAATGTTGTTGGCAATACCGTCGTATACCGTACTTCGAGTATTGGCAAAGGAGTTCTTCTCGGAGTTCTCTCTTGTACAAAAACTGACACAGAATATATAACCAAAATATCCTGATGAGCAGTTCCCATACATTTACATTTTGAAAGAGTAAAAATGATTATAAAAGGAGAGGTGATTCATGGTGCGCAACTTGGTCGAAAGATGGGATTCCCTACGGCCAATATTGACGCACGCAACATAAAAGTCGACAATGGCGTATATTACTCTCGCGTAACTATCGCAGGGAAAGTATATAACGCTATGTCGAATATAGGCATACGCCCATCGGTCGATGGCAACACACGCCTATTGGAGACTCATCTATTTAACTTCGACGGGGACCTATATGGACAGCATATAGAGGTTCAGCTAATTCGCAAAATACGCGATGAGCAACGTTTCGATACGATTGACGCCCTAAAAGGTCAGCTAAAAAAAGATGCCTCGGAGTGCCATCCCGAGCAAGAGTGAATCCAGACTCATATTTTGTTATAAATATAAATAGGTATCAAGGAGATTAAAGGAAACAACAAACCCTACAAGCTGGTGCTTGTAGGGTTTTATCTTGCTTGCAACAAATCAGACTCCTTACTTGCGCTTACCGCCCTTAGCCTGCTGTTGCTGACGCATCATCTCCTCCTGCTGGCGCATCAACTCCTCGTAACGAAGCTGGAACTTCGACTTCTTCTTATTCTTCTGCTTCGATGCATTGCGCTCCATAATGGCACGAATCTTACCATCATCAACAAAACGACGAATTGCAGTCATCTGAATCATTGTGATAATCTGCGATACCAAATAGTAGTAGCACAATCCAGATGCATAATCGTTAAACCAGAAGAGCATCATCGCCGGCATCATATACACCATCATAAACTTCATACCCGCCATCTGTGGCTGTGAAGCAGAGTTCTGCTGATAGCTGAAGTATGAGAATCCGACCATCGCAATAGCCATCAACAAACAGAACAAGCTGACGTGGTCGCCATAGAATGGAATGGTAAATGGCAAGTTCAATACACTATCGTATGATGAAAGGTCATCAGCCCAAAGGAATGGCTCACCACGAAGCTCGATACTTGCAGGGAAGAAGCGGAACAAAGCCCACAACAATGGCAACTGGATAAGCATCGGAATACAACCACCCATAGGATTAATACCTGCCTTCTTATAGAGGTTCATCATCTCCTGCTGCTTCTTCATAGCATCCTCCTGGCGAGGATACTTCTCGTTCAAAGCATCCATCTCAGGCTTGATGACGCGCATCTTTGCCGTAGAAAGGTAACTCTTATATGTAAGTGGGAAGATAAGAGCCTTGACCAAAATGGTAAGTATCAAAATAATGACACCAAAGCTTGCAATATACTTACTGAGGAAGTCAAACACAGGGATTACAATCCAACGGTTAAACCATCCGATAAGCCATCCACCCAACGGAATAAGGCGCTCCATTGCGATTGATTCACCGTTAGGGTCTACCACCTTCGACAAGATTGCATACTTATTAGGACCGCAATAGATCGACATTGCGTAACCATCGGTCTGAGGGGTATATGTAAGCCCCATCTTCGATGTATAGTGCTTCAAGAAGCCAGAACCAGCCTCCTCGGTAGTAAAGCCTGAGTTGGCATACGCAAAATTATCGTGAGCTATAAATGCCTGCGAGAAATACTGCTGGCGGAATGCCACCCAATTGACAGGCTCCTCGATATACTCCGAAGTCTCGCCCTCGCTCATACCCAAATCCTCGACATCCTCATCATCGGGAAGACGATATGAGAGTGTGGTATACATATTCTCATTCTTATAGCTACGCTCATTCTGATATGTACGGTTGCTCCACTCGACTCCTACTGTCGACTGCTGCGCCATAATCGGAGAGAGGTTATCGAATTTAACATTGAAATCAAGCATATAGTCGCGTGATGGATTCTTCTCATCATACAACACATACTCATAGACAACATAAGCTCCTGCACTCACCTCCAAACGCATCGAAAGACGTTGGCAACCATTCTCCTTGCGAACACCCTCGCTCTGGAATACATACTCTGCTGTGTTAACCTTCAAATTATTGAAGCCACGCTTAACGTAGAACTCCATATCGAACTTAGCACTCTCTGGATCGTACAGCACCACCTTCTCATTACGCTCATCCTTGGGAGCATACTTGGTATATTCCTCGAGTGTAACCTTCGACATCATACCACCCTGGGTAGTGAAATCGACCGTCAAATAGTCGTTAGACATTGTATAGGTCGCAGCCTCGGCATTACGGGCAGCCGAAAGGGTCTCGCCATACATCTCAATCTCACGGTTAACAGCCTGCTCGGCAGCCGTAGCCATTTGTATAGAGTCTGCCGGAACAGCAGCTGCTGCCTGTTGGGCCGCTGCCGCAGCCTGCTCAGCCTCAGCCTTTGCAACCTCCTCGGCCTGCACCTGCTCCATATACTCCTGATACTCTGCCTGCTGTTTTGAACTATACATCACGTAGCCGATAAAGATGGCTGCCATAAGTACAATTCCAATAATCGTTTTTTTATCCATCACTTCTTTTTAATGTCAACGTAAATTTCGCAAGCTGCCATCACACAACTTGCGAAACTTACATCAACAGGTTAATATTTTCACTTTAATCAAAATAGGCCCGGCACTACTCCTTGCTATCGGCAGTCTCCTCCGAGCGGCTATCTATAAGACGAATCTTCTCGATAGTATCCTGCAACTCGCGCTTCGATTTTGCAATCTTCTCCTTGATATCGGCAATCATAGCCTCAGCATTCTTCGACTTCGAGAAGAATCCTATATTATTCTCCAGCAACGCAATATCCTGCTCCATCTGGCGAACTTTATTGTAGAGGCGCTCACGCTCATTACGCATACGCTTGTCGCCTGCACCCTTCATACTCTGCAAACGCTCCTTGAAACGATTCATCGAACGATCACGCTCCGAACCACGCAAAACTGCAAACATAGCATCAACAGCCTCCTTGTAACGCTTCTGGACAGACTCCTTGTGCTTGATGGGGACATAACCTATCTCGCTCCAACGACGTTGGTACTCCTTGATGAGTTCGTAACCACCGGCATTAACATCGGCTGCCGATATCTCCTCGATCAAAGCCAACTTCTGCTTAAGATTAGACTCATACTCGCCCTCGACACTTGCAAAGTGCTGAGCCTTGCGCTCAAAGAACTTATCACAAGCCGAACGGAATCGCTTCCATACCTGATCTGCATAGCGACGTGACACAGTGCCGATACTCTTCCACTTCGCCTGCAAAGCTATGATTTCGTCGGTTGCGTGCTTCCAATCCTCGCTATTTTGCAAAGCCTCGGCTGCCTCACAAATCTCCTGCTTGAGTTGAAGGTTATGTTCCATCTCGCTCTTCACACCTGCGTAGAACTCACGCTTGGCCTCAAAGAAACGATCACAAGCCTGACGGAAACGATCATAAATACGGGTATTATCCTTCTTAGGTGCAAAACCTATCGTACGCCAGATCTTCTGAATCTCCAACAACTTCTCGCTCGATTTATTCCACTCTTTACGAGAGGTATAAGGTTGCTCGGCTAAAGCCTCGGTCTTTTCACACAACTCGCGTTTGAGCTCCAGATTCTTCAACTGCTCCTGCTTCAACTCCTCGAAGTACTCCTGATGCAGTTTGTTGATACGACTTGATGCCGCCTTGAAACGCTCCCACAACGACTCTTTGTATTCATTTGCCACAGGGCCTGTCTCGCGCCACTCATCGTGCAACTTCTGCAACTTATGGAACGCATCGACAATCGAAGGAGCTACCATCAAAGCTTCAGCCTGCTCACAAAGCGAGAGCTTTTGCTCGTAATTCTTTTTAAGATCGAGATCGCGTAGCTCTTTATTTATCTTGATGAAATTATAAAAATTCTCAACATGCAAATTGTAGGTTTCCCACAAATCCTTCACCTTTGCTTGTGGTACAACACCTGTATCCTTCCATCGCTGCTGCAACTCACGGAATTTAGCGAAGGTATTGTTCAAAGTCTCATCCGAGGTGACAAGCTCCTTCAACTCCTCGATAATCGAGAGTTTAATTTTGAGATTCTCCTCCTTGATCTGATCCAAATTGGCAATATACTCGTCACGACGCTGACGGTACACCTTGAACAAATCCTTCAAACGAACCTCCAACGCATCTACCTGCGGGGTAAACTCTGCGCCCTCACCCTCCGCAGCCTCAAATGCCTTGCGTGCAGCATCAACCTCGGCACGGTGGAGTTTATAAAAGGCGATTTTAATTGCCTCGACGCTCTTGCGAAGCGTCTGAACAGGCTCATTCTCCAGCAAGTTAGCAAACATATCGACCAACTCTTGCTTACTCTTTCCGCCAAGGTCGTTTTTATCGACCTCCTCAGCAGCCTGCTCCTCTGCAGTCTCCTCATCGAGCGAAAGACCCGCCTGCTCGGCATCTAATTCAGCATCCTCCTCTGTAAAATCAGCCACATCAACAACGGGCTGTTCAGCAGCAGTCTGCTCCTCATTGTTTTGTTCAATTGCCGGCTCGGCAGATTGATCAACTGTCATAGTTACATTTTGCACATCATCGGCATTGCCGACAGACTCCACGGGAGTCGTAAGGTTAGAATTTTCAGTAGTCATCTTTTTTTGTTTTAGGGATTCGTTATATACTTACGTATATAGACGCGCAAATATAATCAAAATATTGCATCGTTATCCGCTTTTTTACATAGAATTTACTATATTTGTAAAAATTTATCACTAACTGAATCAATTATGGGATACCGCATTCTACTCATCGATGACGAAGACGATATATTGGAATTCGTGAAATACAACTTAGAGCGGGATGATTACGAGGTGTTTACAGCCTCGAACGGCGCAGAAGGTCTGAACGTTGCTCTCAAAGTCAAGCCTCATCTTATACTACTCGATATGATGATGCCTGTACTCGACGGTATTGAGACCTGCAAAGCCATTCGCAACTCACCGGCATTGAAAAACGTAATGGTTGTATTCCTATCGGCAGTAGGCAGCGAAGAGACTCAACTTCAAGGCTACAATGCAGGTGCAGACGACTACATAAACAAACCCATAAAGATGAACATCTTGCGCAGCCGCGTACAAGCCATCTTGAAGAGAATCGTACTCACCGAGTCATCGCAAGAGATCACCATCGACACCGAACACCATCTCGTACGCAAAGGCGATCAGACAATCATACTTCCTCGCAAGGAGTTTGCTCTTCTGCATCTTTTGTACTCCGAGCCCGGCAAACTCTTCACACGCGAAGAGATTTATCGTCTGGTATGGGGTAACATCGTGGTGGGTGATCGCACAATCGACGTTCACATCCGCAAATTGCGCCAGAAGATCGGTGATAATCACATCGTAACAGTCAAAGGCCTCGGATACAAGTTTGAGCACGCCGGAGAGTCGCAAGACGCGCCGGATAATGCAGCGTCGACCGATACAGCAGAAGTAGTTGGAACAACAGCTACGGCTGAAGCATAACACACCCAAAGAGACAAACAAACACAATATATGAAAAGATTATTTGCACTGGTGATTTCGCTGCTTGGAATCACCGGTTTGAACGCACAAGAATTTAGCGAATATTTCCAAAATAAGACACTTCGCATAGACTATATCTTTGCAGGAAACTCATCCAATCAGTTTGTTGCCCTCGATGAATTATCGCAAAGCGATGGCTGGGCAGGCCGAAGAGTGAATATGGCTGAAACTCCCGTCAGGGGCAATGGCGATATAAAGGTCATCGACCCCGCAAGTGGCAAAATTCTATATTGCAACTCATTCTCGAGCCTTTTTCAGGAGTGGTTGACAACCGACGAAGCACAGAAGCTAACCAAAAGCTTTGAAGCAACATTCCTTGTACCATTTCCCAAACAGAACATTATCGTAGAGACCACTCTGCTTGACAATGAGGGCAAGGTGCAAGCCAAACTCAGCCACGAAGTCAACCCTCAGGACAAACTCATACGACAACTACCCTCGGAGGCCGCAACTCCCCACAAATATCTGCTCAAAAACGGCACCGCCGAGGAGAAAATCGATATCGCTATTATCGCCGAAGGCTACACCGCAGCAGAGATGGATATCTTCCTGAAAGATGCCCAAACGGCCTGCGACGAGATATTCCGATATGAGCCATTTGCCACGATGAAGGAGAGATTCAACGTAGTAGCCGTAATGTCGCCTTCGGAGCAGAGCAACGTGAGTGTTCCGCAGGACGGAGTGTGGAAAAAGAGTGCCGTAAACTCCAACTTTATGACATTCTATTCACCTCGCTATCTGACCACCAACAGCGTGCATATGATTCACGACTGCCTGACGGGCATCGCCTACGAGCACCTGATTATTTTAGCCAATACCGACACTTATGGAGGCGGCGGAATCTATAATTCATACACCCTGACTACCGCCCACAACCCGCTATTCAAGCCAGTCGTTGTCCACGAATTCGGACACTCGTTCGGAGCATTGGCCGATGAGTATTTCTACGACGAGCCCGACCATACCGAGAATTTCTACAAACTCGATTACGAGCCGTGGGAGCAGAACATCTCATCGCTGGTAGACTTCAATTCAAAGTGGGCAGATATGCTCGACAAACGGACAAAGATTCCCACCGAGCCTACCGAGAAACGTAAGAAAAACTACACCGTAGGAGTCTACGAAGGTGGTGGATATATGACCAAAGGAATGTATCGTCCAGCTGTCGTGTGCCGTATGAGAGACAACGTCGCCACTCAGTTCTGCCCCGTGTGTCAGCGTGCAATTGAACGCATAATAAGGTACAATACCGAACAAAAATAGACTCGCGATAACAAGTTTGTGATAAAAGAGGTGAAAATGCATATTTTTTCACCTCTTTTCTGCATCTGTCAACTTTTATTTTGTATCTTTGTTAGAGGAATATTTTTTAGGCCTTTTGGTCACGGTTGAGAATCGCCCCAGATTATATCTTGCCATAGGATTAACATCCACAAGGCACGATACTTGGTGGCGGGAATTTGTGTGGATAGCGATTTGCAATACCGCGCAGCTCAATCAGACCACAAAACCGATTTTGACCGAACAAACTTAATAAATTAATAAATAAAACAACTATGATTGTATTAGTACTCAACTGTGGAAGTTCGTCGATTAAGTATCAGGTGATTGATATCGACGACAACAGCAATGCTCTTTTGGCCAAAGGTTTGGTTGACCGTATCGGTCTCAGCGAAGGTAGTCTTACCCACAAACCATCGGGCAAAGAGAAGTATGAGGTAAGGATGCCCATACCCGATCACACAACCGGTATCAGCTTGGTATTGGAGGCTTTGACAGATGCAACACACGGAGTTATCAGCTCGCTCAACGAGATTAAGGCTGTTGGTCACCGCGTAGCACACGGCGGTGAGTATTTCAAGAGCAGCGCACTAATCGACGAGCAGGCTAAGGAGAATATCCGCTCATTATTCGAGATTGCACCTCTGCACAACCCCGCAAACCTGGAGGGTGTACTCTCTATCGAGAAGGTGCTTCCTGGTGTTCCTCAGGTGGGTGTATTCGACACTTCGTTCCACCAGAGCATTCCTGCCATCAACTATCTCTACGCTCTTCCATACGAGTATTACGACAAGTATCGTGTACGCAAGTATGGTTTCCACGGCACAAGCCACAAATATGTAGCTAAGATCGGTGCCGAGTTTGCCGGCTTGGATATCAACAACTCAAAAATCATCACTTGCCACGTTGGAAATGGTGGCTCAATTACAGCCGTCCTGAATGGCAAATCATTCGACACCTCGATGGGATTCTCTCCACTCGATGGCCTTGTAATGGGTACACGATGCGGAAATGTCGATGCCAGCGCCATCACATACATCGGCGAGCGTGAGGGTATGAATCTATCGGAGCTCAACTCAATGATGAACAAGAAGTCGGGAGTTTATGGTATGACAGGTCTTTCGAGCGATATGCGCGACATTGACGCTGCCTACGAGTCAGGCAACGAGAAGGCTATCGTAGCTCGCGATATGTACTACAACCGCGTGAAGAAGTTTGTTGGTGAGTATGCAGCCGAGATGGGCGGTGTGGATTTGGTAATCTTCACAGGCGGTGTAGGCGAGAACTCTGCTGACTTGCGCCGTTACGTATGTAAGAATATGGAGTTTATGGGCATCAAGCTCAACGATGCTGTCAACGACGTTACCCACGGCGACAATGCTATCATCTCAACCGATGACTCAAAGGTTAAGGTTGCCGTTATCGCTACTAACGAGGAGCTCGTGATTGCTACCGACACATACGAACTCACAAAGAACTTGTAATCGAGGACTTGACTGAGCAATTAGAAAAATATAATTTCATAAACAAATAAAAATTCAAAAAGCAATGATTAAGCATTTGGACGAAATCGTAGCAGCTGCCGTAGCTCGTGGCAAAAAACGCCTTGCAGTTGCATACGGACAGGATACTCACACCATCGAGGCAGTATATAACGCTTGGAAAGAGGGTTTGGTAGAGGCTACTTTGTATGGTGACAAGGCCACTATCGAGGCGGCTTGTGCCGAGCTCAATATCGACCCCAACATCTTCAACATCGTACACGAGCCAAGCGATGTGAACTGCGTACGAATGGCAGTGGCAGCAGTAACAGCCGGCGATGCTGATGTCTTGATGAAGGGTTTGGTATCAACAGACAAGTATATGCGTGGAATCTTGAACAAGGAGGCTGGTTTGTTCCCTCCAAAGGGTGTGTTGAGCCACGTTGCAGTTATCGAGCTTCCAGGCCGCGACAAGCTGCTCTCAATCTCTGATGTTGCCGTTATCCCTGCACCTGACTTCAAGCAGAAGCAGAAGCTCATCGGTTACCTGGCACAGACTGCCAAGATTCTCGGTGTGGATGTTCCAAAGATTGCCTGCATCTCGGCTTCTGAGCAGGTATTGCCTTCAGTACCATCATCTACCGAGGGTGCTATCTTGGCTAAGATGGGTGACCGCGGTCAGTTGGGTAAGGTTATCGTTGACGGCCCATTGTCGTTGGACGTAGCTCTCTACAAAGAGGTTGCCGAGCACAAGAAGGTTACAGGTTCGAGCGTAGCTGGCGAGCCCGACTGCTTGCTCTTCCCCAACATCGAGTCGGCAAACGTATTCTTCAAGGCCGCTACTCACATCGGCGGTTCGGAGTTGGCTGCAATGGTTATGGGTACGAAGGTTCCTTGCGTACTCACATCACGCGGTGACTCTGCCTTGACCAAGAAGTATTCAATCGCATTGGCTTGCTTGGCAGCTCGTTAATAACTGTAAGCACAAACGCAAATGAGAATTAATTCCATCCCAAACATCAATCGGCAAATGCACGAATGTGAGCCATTATCGTTCCAGAATACGCTATCGAATAGTTTCAGGGTGCTGGTAATCAACCCCGGCTCGACCTCGACCAAGATAGCTGTATACCAGAACGATGAGCCGATTTGCGAACATACGCTCTACCATTCGACCGAGGAGCTGGCTCGCTTTGGCAATGTCATCGAACAGAAGGATTGGCGTCGGGAGATAATTCTCAACAAACTTGCGACGGAGAATATTGCAATAGATACCCTCTCGGCTGTAATCGGCCGAGGGGGATTATTGCGTCCCGTCAAGAGCGGTGTATACAAAGTCAATCAGAAGATGATTGACGAGTTGCATTGCTGCACACCGCAACACGCATCAAACCTGGGTGCAATCATAGCAGCCGGCATCGCCGATGCGTGCAACATAAACGCCTACATTGCCGACCCCATTGTGGTTGACGAGAGAGCCGAGGTGGCAAAAATATGTGGCGTGAAAGAGATTCACTCGCGTTGCATCTTCCACGCTCTGAATCAGAAAGCTACGGCAAGAAGATATGCCGAGGAGATTGGCGAACACTACGAGAATATGAATCTTGTGGTGGCACATATGGGTGGTGGAATTTCGGTCGCAGCCCACGAGAAGGGAGTAGTGATAGACGTAAACAATGCTCTCGATGGCGAGGGCCCGATTGCTCCCGAAAGAGCTGGCACACTGCCAGCAGGAGAGTTGGTAAATCTTTGTTTCTCGGGAGAATACACTCTCAAGCAGGTAAATTCAATGATAGTAGGCAAGGCAGGCCTGGTATCATTGACTGGCTGCAATTCGGTAAAGGAGTTGTGCGACAGAGCGCAAGCCGGAGACAACCAGGCCGAGATGGCAATCGATGCAATGTGCTACACCACAGCCAAGCAGATTGGTGCAATGGCAACCGTTCTGAGGGGCAATGTGGATGCTATCCTCATCACGGGAGGCATCGCCAACAGCAAATTCATAGTCGAAAAGGTGAGCAGCTACTGCCGCTACATAGCCCCCATCAGAGTATATCCGGGAGAGAATGAGTTGATGGCACTTGCAATGAATGCAATGAGAGTATTGCGAGGCCAAACCCAAGCACAAGATTACTAAACAACTCAGAAGCGAAAGAAAAATTATGAAGAAGATACTTATTCTGAATGGTCCCAACCTCAATCTGCAAGGCACACGCGATGTGAAGGTATATGGCACCACTACATTCGAGGAGTATACAGCCTCGCTGGCAGAGCGATATGCCGGCAAAGTGGAGTTTGACTACTTTCAATCAAACATCGAGGGTGAGTTGATAAATGCCGTACATCAGAGCGTAGACAAGTACGATGGAATCGTGTTGAACGCAGGAGGTTATACCCATACGTCGGTGGCTCTGCGTGATGCCATTTCAGCTGTAAAGACTCCTGTTGTGGAGGTTCACATATCATCAATCCTGGCACGCGAGGAGTTCCGTCACATCTCGATGATTGCTCCCGTAGCCAAGGGCTCTATTATGGGCTTTGGCCTTGACTCATACCGTTTGGGAGTAGAGGCTCTGCTTGGGTAGATCGAGACACGCCCAAACTCTTACAACATAGAATACCATCATATCTCAATGGCAAAAGAGCAACAGCTACGCGAACGAGTCGCATCGGGCGTAGCTTGGAGTATAGGCGAGAAAGTTGGCTCGGCGTTGATGCAGATAGCCGTCAGCATCATCGTCGCCAATGAGCTCATGCCTATGGATATGGGTATTATGGCTATCCTGACCGTATTTACAGCCCTGGCTCAGGTAGTTGTCGACAGCGGATTCTCGCAGATGCTCATTCGCAAGCAGCAGCCTACGGAGGGCGACTTCCGCGCGGTATTTCTCTTCAACATCATCACTGCATTTGCTCTATACGCAATTTTCACTGCCTGCTCACCACTGCTGGCACGATTCTACGGCTGGCCCATACTTGCCAAGGTTGCTCCCGTATTGTTCCTCATTATTCCACTCAACGCGGTATGTGTGATTCAAAACACCATTATGGTGCGCGAATTCCGATTCGCCAGCCTCTCGACCATCATCTTCGTGGCTGCACTTGTAAGTGGTATAGTGGCTGTTGCAATGGCACTGAACGGCTACGGAGTATGGAGTTTGGTGGGACAGAGAGTGAGCCAAATGGTTGTAAAAGCTGTGTTGCTGTGGGGGACAAGCAATTGGCGACCAAAAGCTAAGTGCAACGACTCCACGTTCCGCGAGATGATTCCATACAGTATGCGACTGATGGGCACCGACCTTATCAATTCGCTCTACAACAACATTTCGCAGCTCTTCATCGGAAGAATCTACTCGGCCGACGCTCTTGGTTTCTTCAACCAGGCGCAAAAGCTGAAAGATATGCCCGTCACCTCGACTATGCAGTCGATTCAGAGCGTCACATTCCCCGCACTCGCAAAGATTAACGACAACGAAGAGAAGTTTATCGACAGCTACCGCCGAGTGGTTATGCTGACGGCATACATCATCTTCCCGATTATGGTAGGCCTTATCTCGACGGCCGACGACATCTACACCCTACTGCTCAAACCGCAATGGCATCCGGCTGTGCCCTATTTCAAGACGCTATGCCTGGTGGGATTGTTCTACCCCATAGCTGCGGTGTCGTACAACGTGCTTAAAGTGAGGAGCAACGGCGCAATAATCCTCCGTTTGGAGATACTTAAGAAGCTGATTATGACGCTGATTCTCGTGGCTACCATTCCACAAAGTGTGATGGCCATAGCCTGGGGATTGGTCGCAGCCTCGGCCAGCGAGATGATTCTCAACTACGTGGCCTCGCGTCGTTATGCGTCGCTTACGGTTTGGGATTTTGTGCGTACGCTCCTACCCATCGCCATAGTGACAGCCGTGATGTATGGGGCAATTATGTTTGAGGCCGAGTGGCTGACCGATTGGAGTGTGGGTATGCGCCTGGCAATGAAAATCCTGACAGGTGTGGTAGTCTACATATCGGCATCGGCTGCAATGCGTATGGAGGCATTCGCAGAGGCCCTAACCATCGCCCGACAAATCCTTAGCCGCAAGTAAATCCAAAACATTATTACACTCTGAATTGGGTCTTACGGCTGTTTTATGATTTGGCTCTCAAATCCAAAATTCAAAACCCAATTTTGAATTTGAAATCCTACTCCATAAGCTCTCGCTCAGCCTCCAAGGCTGCGGAATAATCGAACTTATGGCGGGCAAACTTCGCCTCAATCTTATCCAAACAGAGATTTCCTATACTACCCTCGTGGGTGTGGTTCAGCTCACGCCCATCGTGCTGATAAGTTCCGTTCTGCACTCGCATACCCACCTCGCGATAAGCATCGCGGAAGGGGACACCCTTTGCCACCGCGTCGTTGACATCCTCGACAGTGAAGAGATACTTATACTTCTCGTCGGCAAGGATATCGCGGTTAATCCACATCTGCTCCAATCCGGCCGAGGCCATACGAAGCACATCGACAATCTCCTTGAATGTAGGCACATAAATCTCCTTCGTAAGCTGCATATCGCGGAAGTAACCCGATGGCAGGTTTGTCGAAATCAGCGTAACCTCCATAGGCAGGGCCTGCATACGATTGCACTTTGCGCGAATCAACTCAAAGATATCGGGATTCTTCTTGTGAGGCATAATGCTTGAGCCAGTTGTAAAGGCATCAGGCAACTTCACGAAGCCGAAGTTGGCACACGAATAGAGGCACACATCCTGCGCCAAACGACCCACAGTCGCAGCCACCGCAGCAATAGCCGTAAGCACCGTACGCTCGGTCTTACCGCGCTGCATCTGAGCATATACCGAGTTATAAGCCAAATCCTCAAAACCGAGCAGGCGTGTGGTCATAGTGCGATTCAGCGGCACCGACGAGCCATAGCCCGCACCCGAACCCAAAGGATTGGTGTTGACAAGCGAGTAGGCCGCCTTAAGCATCAACAAATCGTCGGCCAATGCCTCGGCATAGGCACTGAGCCACATACCAAACGACGAGGGCATAGCCACCTGCATATGGGTGTATCCGGGCATCAACACATCCTGATACTCCTTAGCCTTGGCCATCAGCACCTCGAAGAGCGACTCGACACTCTGCTGCAAAGCGATGAGTGCACTGCGCGAGAAGAGCTTAATGTCGACCATCACCTGATCGTTACGTGAACGACCCGTATGGATTCGCTTACCGGCATCGCCACACATCTCGGTGAGCATAAACTCCACCTGAGAGTGAACATCCTCGACACCCTCCTCGATTGCGAACTCGCCACGAGCCACTTTAGCATATATATCCTTCAAGCCCTGCTCCAGCTGCTCTCTATCCTCATCCGAAATAAGTCCAATCGAGTTGAGCATCTTCATATGGGCCATATTACCCAACACATCGGCCTCGGCCAAAAAGAGATCCAGCTCCCTATCGCGGCCAACCGTAAACTCCTCGACAAACGAATCGGTCGAGTAACCTTTATCCCAAAGTTTCATTATATCTCGGTTTTATCTATTATCAAATTATCCAACATCCTCTTATACACATCGATAGCCTCGCCAATCTCCGAGAGCAGGATATACTCGTCGGCCGTATGCGAACGGGCACTATCGCCCGGACCCAGCTTCAGCGTATCGAATGGCATAACTGCCTGATTCGACATCGTAGGCGAGCCAAACGGCACTCTACCCTCGGCAACAAGTCGCCTTACGGCAGGATGCTCAGTGGAGATATACGACGATGAGAGATGAGTCGAGCGAGGTACCACCTCCGACTCTACCCTACTTCTCACCTCGCTGAGCAGCTCCTCGTTCTTATAGCACTCGTTGACCCTCACATCGACCATAAATCGACACTCGTCGGGCACTACATTATGCTGTGTTCCTGCCTGGATACCCGTAACGGTCATCTTCACCGGACCCAGCAATGGCGACACACGCTCAAACTGATAGCTGCGGAACCACTCAATATCTTTCAGCGCCTTATAGATGGCATTCTCGCCCTCGTTGCGTGCTGCGTGACCTGCCTTGCCACGTGCCACACAATCAAATACCATAAGTCCCTTCTCGGCAATGGCGGGTTGCATTGATGTAGGCTCTCCGACGATGGCAAAATCGATCTTCGGCAGCTCCGACAGAACGGCTCTGACACCACCCACGCCGGTAACCTCCTCCTCGGCCGAGGCCAACATTACAAGGTTATAGGGCTGCTCACCCTGCGCAAGCTCGGAAAATGCTGCCAGCATTGCGACCAGACTTCCACCCGTATCGTTGCTACCCAGGCCATACAATCTGTCACCCTCGATTATTGGTTCGAACGGATTACGGCTCCACGACGCATTGGGTTTGACTGTATCGAGATGGGCATCGAGCAAGATGGTAGGCTTTTGCGGTTGCCAGGCCCTCGCCAACGCCCACACGTTATTGCCCTTACGATTAGGCACAAAGCCATTTTCGCGAAACCACGCCTCGACGATATCGGCCGCAGCCGACTCCTCGCGACTAACCGAAGGTGTCGAGATTAATGTTTTCAGTAACTCTATGGCTTGTGAGTGATTCATACTCGCTATTTTACTACTACCGTGCCGCCTGTAAGATTATCGGGCGAAGTGATGCGTACCTTATCCACTCCCGCCTCGATAGTTTTATAGGCATTGTCAATCTTGGGAATCATTCCCGAATGTATCTTCTCCTGCTCGCGAAGCTCGGCATAGAGAGTTGGGGTGATAGTCGGAATGAGCGACGTGGGGTCATCAACATCAAGCAACACACCCGCCTTGTCGAGCGTAAAGACCAGCTCCACCTCATACTTCGAGGCCAACCCCATAGCCACAGCCGAGGCTACACTATCGGCATTGGTATTGAGCAACTCACCCTCTGGCGAGAATGTGATGGGCGACACCACCGGTATAGCGCCAGCACCCAGCAACATAGCCAGCACATCGGCATCGACACTATCCACATCGCCAACCAATCCCCAATCGATATCCTTCACCGGACGACGATGCGACTTCACTACCGCCATATCGCAACCCGACAAACCGCACGCATTCACACCACGTGCCTGCAATGCCGCTACAACTCGCTTATTGGCCAATCCGGCATAAGCCATAACAGCTATCTCCAACGTAGCCTCATCGGTAATACGGCGTCCCTCGTGCATCTTTACCTCCACGCCGAGTTTTGTGGCCAACTGCGACCCCATAACTCCACCGCCGTGTACCAAAACGAATGGCTCGCCAAGCGATGAGAGTCCATCACACAGGCGAGCTAATACTTCGCGATTCTCAATCAGCTTACCGCCGATTTTTATAACTTTTATCTTCATACAATCTTCCTAAAATGGCTCGGCCACGACTTGCGCTACATTCCCATCTCGGCTGCAGTAGCTCGGAAAGCCTCCACAAAACGCTCCACCTCCTTATCCGTGATCATAAGCGGTGGCAACAGACGCAAAGTGTATTTACCGCTCAGACCCGTCATAATATGATATTTCTCGCGCAAAACCTTTCTAAAGTCGGCCTGCGGTACCGACAAATCGATTCCAATCATCAAACCACGACCACGGATATCTTCAACTCCGCTTACGCCTTTGATGCCTTCGACAATCTTTTCGCCCATCACGCGTGCATTCTCAACCAAGCCCTCGGCCTTAACCACATCGGCAACTGCAATCGCCGCAGCGCAAGCCAAATGGCTACCACCAAAAGTTGTTCCCAACATTCCCTTCTTTGCAGGAATCTTGGGCGACACCATAATGGCTCCTACGGGGAATCCGTTTGCAATACCCTTAGCCATCGAGATAATGTCGGCCTTCACACCCGACCACTGATGCGAGAAGAATCGTCCGCTACGGCCATAACCAGCCTGCACCTCATCGCAGATGAGCATCGTGCCCGTCTTATCACACACCTCACGTGCAGCCTGCAAGAACTCGTCGCTCGCCACGCGAATACCATTCACACCCTGAATAGGCTCGATGATAACCGCTGCATACTGCTGACCTGCGAGTTCACGTTGCAAAGCCTCCACATCGTTCAAATCGATATACGATACCTTATCGGTCTTGTTTACAGGTGCCTGGATTGCAGGATTGTCCGAGATTGCGACAGCCAAACTTGTACGTCCGTGAAATGCACCGTGCATAGCGAGCACTCGCTCTCGGCCAGTAGTAAACGATGCCAGCTTCAAAGCATTCTCATTAGCCTCGGCACCACTATTGCAGAGGAAAAGCTCATAATCGGCATAGCCCGACAACTCGCCCAACTTCTCGGCCAACTCCACCTGCAAGCTGTTCACAACTGCATTAGAGTAGAATCCAATCTTCGAGAGCTGCTCCGATATCTTCCCGACATAATGAGGGTGGGTATGACCAATCGAAATCACAGCGTGGCCGCCATAGAAGTCGAGGTACTCCACTCCATTCTTATCCCACAAATAGGCTCCCTGGGCCTTCACAGGCTCCATATCGAGCAGAGAATATACATCAAACAGATTCATAATCTTGCATCAATTAAAAATACGAGGCTTTCAATCGAAGACCCTCCATCTCGTCGAGGCCGAACATCAGATTCATATTCTGAACGGCCTGACCCGACGCACCCTTTAACAAATTATCTACAACCGACGTTATGAGCAACTTGCGACCCTCCTTCTGCAACGAGAGGAAGCAATAGTTGGTATTCACAACCTGCTTCATATAGACAGGTTTATCGCTCACGCACACAAAGGGGTGCTCGGCGTAATACTTCTTGTAAATAGCTGTAATCTGCTCCAAATCGGCATCCAGACGCACTACCACATCGCTCATAATGCCGCGAGCGTGACATCCTCTCACCGGAACGAATGCGATATCGGTCTGCTCGCTGCCACCGGCCGCCACAACAGTCTCTCCAATCTCACCAAGATGCTGATGGGTAAAGACCTTATAGTTCGACAGATTGGCATTACGGTTACTGAAATGAGTATCGGGCGTAGGCTTCTGACCCGCACCGGTAGAGCCTGTGATACCTGCAACAGTCACCTCCTCGGGCAACAATCCCGCAGCTGCCAACGGAAGCAATGCCAGATTGATTGAGGTGGCAAAGCAACCGGGGTTAGCCACACATCGAGCCTCACGGATCTGCTCGCGGTTAAGCTCCGGAGCTCCATACACAAACTCTCCTGCATCGGCTTTCAAACGGAAATCGTTGCTCAAATCAATAATCTTAACGCTCTGGGGCATAGGATTCTCGGCCAGGAACTTAGCCGAGTTACCGTGACCCATACAGATATAAAGCACGTCGATATCCTCGAAATCTATATCCGAGAATACCAACTGCGAATAGAGCAAATCGCTATGCACCGAGCTGATAGGCTCGCCCTTATGTGACTCACTCTGAATGTATTTAATCTCAACCGAGGGGTGGTTAATCAGCAAGCGCAACAATTCGCCAGCTGTATATCCCGCTCCTCCTGCGATACCTACTCTAATCATTATTGGGTAATTATTATATTTATTCGGTGTTTGTATTAAAAGTGGAATTTCAAGGCTTGTGAAGTCCTTAAAACCGCAGTTTACTTGTCGTAAATGAGGATTTCAAGGACGAGCGTAACGCCGAAATTACCTTTTAAGGCAGACACCTATTCTTCATCTGGGTTTACAGCGTGATATATCTTCAATGGCATAGATGCAATCTTGGTAAAGCCCTTCACATCGTCGGCTGTCCAGGCGTTGTTCATCTCGCCATACTCGGCAAACTTGGCATTCATCAAATCGTGAGCCGACTCGATACCGACCAAAGTGAAGGTGTAGGGACGCAAAGTGATGAACACCTTACCCGACACATTGCGCTGGCTGCTCTCCAAGAACTTCTCCACATCGCGCATCACAGGCTCAGAATACATAGCCTCGTGCATAAACATACCGTACCAAGTACCCAGCTGATCCTTCCAATACTGCTGCCACTTTGTAAGGGTGTGCTTCTCCAACAACTCGTGAGCCTTGATGATAAGCATAGGAGCTGCAGCCTCGAAACCTACACGACCCTTGATACCTACGATTGTATCGCCGACGTGAGTGTCACGACCGATTGCCCAAGCCGAACCGATAGCCTCCAACTTGTTGATTGCTGCCACACCGCTCAAAGCCTCGCCATTGACACCTACGACCTCACCATTCTTAAACTCGATCTCCAACGACTCTGTACCCTCCTTTTTAAGCTGCGAAGGATAAGCCGAATCGGGCAGATTGGTAGCCGAGCAGAGAGTCTCCTTACCTCCTACCGATGTACCCCAAACACCCTTGTTGATAGAGTATTCCATCTTGGTAAAGTCGGCCTCAAAGCCATTCTCCTTGAGATAGTTGATCTCATACTCACGTGAAAGTTTCATATCGCGGGTAGGAGTGATAATCTCCACCTGAGGAGCAAACACCTCGAATGTAAGGTCGAAACGTACCTGATCGTTACCAGCACCTGTTGAGCCGTGAGCAATGGCATCAGCACCAATTGAATTGGCATAATTCACAATTGCCAAAGCCTGGAACGTACGCTCCGAGCTAACAGAGATAGGATATGTCTTATTACGCAACACATTACCAAAAACCATATACTTGATACACTTCTGGTAATAGTCACCCGTAACATCAAGATTTACGTGCTGCTTTGCACCCAATGCATAAGCACGCTTCTCAACCTGCTCCAACTCCTCAGCCGAAAAACCTCCGGTGTTTGCCAGAGCGGTATAAACCTCATAACCCAACTCCTTGGTGAGATACTTCACACAGAACGAAGTGTCAAGACCTCCACTATATGCCAATACAACTTTTTTCATACTATTTCGTTTTTATTATTTCTCTAAATAAAGCAATTTTCCCTTCCCAATGGTTATCTACCCAGCAATCGGCTCAACCATGAACCGCTCTTCTTCTCGTCCTTCTGAGCGGCCAACTCAGCAGCGCGCTTCTGGGCTACTTTCTCGGGATCGTAAATCATACCTGTGCAGAGACACTTGGTCATATTTGTACGCTGCAACACATCGTAATTCACGCAAGACTGGCAACCTGCCCAAAAAGCCTCATCATCGGTAAGCTTTGCAAATGTTACCGGCTCATAACCAAGCTCAGTATTGATTCTCATCACAGCCTCACCCGTTGTCAATCCAAAGAGTTTCGCATTGGGGAAACGCTTGCGAGAGAGTTCAAAAGCCGCCTGCTTGATACGCTTAGCCACTCCCATTCCTCTATATTGTGGACGCACGATAAGTCCCGAATTGGCAACAAACTCATCGTGGCCCCAAGACTCGATATAACAAAATCCCACAAACTCATCACGGTTTACGGCTATGATAGCCTTACCTGAGTTTATCTTATCGGCGATATATTCGTCGGTACGACGGGCAATACCCGTTCCTCGCTGTTTAGCAGCCTCGTCGATGGAGTCATTAATCTGCGTAACGAAACGCAAATGCTCCTCAGAAGCAACCATTACATCAATTTTCATTACTGTAAAATATACCTTTAAAGCGTTAATATTTTTTGAATGCACAAAGATTGCATATTAATCCGCGATATGCAAATTTTTGATTATGTATATTTATATATAATATAAAATATCCGCATATTTGCATATTGTTGACATATTTATGCAGTAATCATAAATATTCTTCGCTATACGATCGCCGACACGAAAGTCGATTGGGATTTTGACCGAACATCTAATGTAAACAGCTAAATTCGAGAGAAATATGCTAAAAAATTTGCAAATATAAATTATATGCAATATATTTGCATAAATATACATCAATCCTTAATCTTTGAAAGAATGAATCAAAAGACCCAACGATTTGCGACCATTCGCAAAATTATTCGTAGCGAGCTAATCGGCTCTCAAGATGAGCTCATTAGCCGTCTACACGAATGCGGCATAGAGATTACGCAAAGTACTCTATCACGAGATTTGAAATTTATGAATGTAGCCAAAGTCCCGCATAAAAACAAAGGCTATATTTACGTGCTCCCTAATACGGCTCATCACGAAGTCAGCGTCTCTGCAAATATTTCAGACAATATCACAAGTCTCGTATTTTCAGGCAATTTAGGAGTATTGAAAACCAAATCGGGTTATGCCAGTGCCATATCGGTACCTATCGATAATCTGGATTGTCCGAACATCATTGGTACTATTGCAGGTGACAATACCGTATTAATAATTATGCGAGAAGATGCCAACCGCAATGCTGTCATTGAGTCACTGATTCGAATCTTCCCTCAACTGAGTAATCTTTTGTAAGCAACTGCAAAAAATAGAATGTGGTTGTCCAACAAGTTTGTCGGACAACCACTTTTTTTTATCTACCATACCTCTTGGTGGCCACACTCGAACATACAGAAAAGCTAATCCTCCATAATATAGATATACTCGTTGGGGCGCTGCATATGGAACCTCTCACGAGCATATTGCTCAAGAAATTCGTCATAATTCAATCGCTCCAGCATTGTACTATCCTCCTCGATACGAGCACGATAGTGATCACGCTGCTCCTCCATACGAGAGATACGATGACGCATTTTGATGGTTGTAATCAGATTGCGCACGGTAAGCACAGCTGTGTATATAAATATTACAGCCGTAACACATTGCCATATTCTTTTACTGATATTCAACCCCACAACAACTATTTATATATGATTTCTACTAACCCAAATACAAATATTTCCCAATAATTTTCATAACAAATGAGGATTTCAGCTTCAAGCCAGACGCCAAAATATCCAAATTAGAACGATTTACGGTATGTGCATGAACTTATGTGTCTGTATAGATATACTCCACTTCGGATTCTCCTTGGCATACTCAACCATCAATGGCATAATATCCTCATAGACACTCCACTCTGGTTGTAAATACAAACGACAATAGCGACCTACTCTGCGAGCATTCTGCTCTGCCCACTCAAAATCATCTGCACTCTGAATGATAACTTTCAACTCATGAGCCCGGCCATAGGCCTCATCCAAAGGAGGCATCTGACGCTTTGGTGACAAGCATACCCAATCGAACTCTCCACTGAATGGGTGCGTACCCGATGTCTCAAGAAAAATCTCCAACCCTGCATCGCGCAGACGAGAGGTCAACACTCCCAACGGATACAACAATGGTTCACCTCCCGTAATTACGATTGCTTGAGCAGCACAAGCCTTAGCCCTTGCCACAACAACATCGACATCGACAGGGGGAAATATGCGTGGATTCCAAGTATACTTGGCATCGCACCAACGACAACCCACATCACATCCGCCCAAGCGGATAAAATAGGCTGGCTTACCAGCGTGAAAACCCTCACCCTGAATAGTATAAAAATCCTCTACAAGCGGCAACTGACGACCGCCATCAAGCAATTCGCTATTCGTCGATGACATATATATCCTTCAAATTACGTCCCAATTGATTATAGTCAAGGCCATAACCCACGATAAACTCATTGCCGATAGAGAGTGCCGTATAATCAATTTTGTACTCATACAAGAACTTTTCCGGCTTGAAGAAGAGTGTACAGATTGAGATACTTGCAGGATTCTTGCGACGCAAGTGGTCAAGCAAATAATTCATACTATGACCTGTCTCAACTATATCCTCAACAATGATAATATCTCGACCCTCGATATCGAAGTCAACACCAAACTGTTGCTTCACATTACCCGTAGACTCTGTGCCTTCGTATGATGAGATCTTCACAAATGCCAACTGGCTATCGAATGTTGTCTTGCGCACCAGATCGCTCAAAAACAAGAACGAGCCACTTAGTACTCCCAAAAAAACAGGAGTATGACCTTCATAACGTTTGTTGAGTTGCTCAGCGACACGCTCCACAGCCTTGTCAATCTCGCTGGCAGGGATCATCACACGGAAAGTCTTATCGAGAAGTTTAATTTTATTCTCCATTTTATAAATATTGAGTAGTGGGATTAGTTGGTCGTTAGTTTTATTGGTAGAAAATAGCTTGATTTCAAACGAGCGGGCCGCTCTGCAACCCGCTCGATTAATTAGCCCTTTATCATTGCCTTAACCTCCTCGTAGACTGTCTGTCCGTTATATCCGAACTTTTCGTCGAGCACCTTATAAGGCGCTGAGTATCCGAAGTGGTTGCAACCATGAATCTTTCCATTCTCACCTACAAGGCCACTCAAATTGAGTGACAAGCCTGATGTGAGACCATATCTCATTACCCCCTTAGGAAGTACGCTATCTTGATAAGACTTTGGCTGATCGCGGAACAAGCCCTCGCTCGGAACACTTACTACACGAACAGGAATGCCATCCTTTTGCAACAGCTCTGCTCCCTCGACCAAAGTCGAAACCTCAGAACCCGAAGCCAACATCACCACCTGAGCCTTAGCCGAATCTGCTACGATATATGCACCCTTCACAGCCTGCTTGGCCTCCTCACGACGGCTACAATTAAGTGCCGGCAGAGTCTTGATATTCTGGCGAGAGAGAATCAACGCCACAGGACGCTTCTCGTTCATAATATACTGCCAAGCAACCATCGTCTCCTCTGCATCTGCCGGACGCAATACCACCATCGAGCGCTCACCCTGATGGTTACGTACGTGCTCCATCAAACGAATCTGAGTCTCCTGCTCGATAGGCTGGTGTGTAGGTCCATCCTCACCCACGCGGAATGAGTCGTGAGACCAGATATATATAACACGCAAGCGCATCAATGCCGACATACGAATTGCAGGCTTCATATAATCCGAGAATACGAAGAACGTACCACAAGCAGGGATTACACCACCATGCAATGCCATACCGTTCATTACACAAGCCATTGTAAGCTCAGCAACACCTGCCTGGAAGAACTGACCTGTAAAATCACCCTTGGTAAAGGCCTTAGTCTTCTTCAAGAAGCCATCGGTCTTATCCGAGTTGCTCAAATCGGCTGATGCAACAATCATATTCTCAACCTTCTCAGCAAATACACCCAACATAGTAGCTGATGCTACGCGGGTAGCTGTATCAGGCTTTATCTCAATCTTATGATAATCAATCTCAGGAACCTCACCCGAAAGGAAGAGATTCAACTTGCGCGACAACTCTCGATTTGCAGCACGCCAATCTGCCTCAACCTGCTTACGCTGCGAAGCCCACATCTTAAGCTCACAACGACGGGTATCATAGATCTCCTTAGTCTCGTTGAAAAGCTTGAATGGCTCCTCAGCATCACCACCTAAGTTACGCACCGTAGCCGCCAAATCAGCACCTGCACCCGACAAAGGCTGACCGTGAGTAGAGACCTTACCCTCGAAGCTCTCGCCATCGGCACCCATTGCACCCTTAGCCATTGTAGTGTGGCCGATGATAAGTGATGGCATCTCGGTCTGAGCGTTTGCCGCTGTAAGTGCAGCTCGCAACTCATCTACATTA
This sequence comes from Rikenellaceae bacterium, assembly GCA_015060165.1. Taxonomy (GTDB): domain Bacteria; phylum Bacteroidota; class Bacteroidia; order Bacteroidales; family Rikenellaceae; genus Alistipes. The sequence goes on along the minus strand of SUZC01000002.1, from coordinate 76,724 downwards.
TGGCCATCAACCTCCTGAACGAACCAGCCCCACGCTCGATACTTTGCAGCAACATCTTCAGAATCAATCTCATCGACCTTAGTAGATAGCTGCACGTTATTGGCATCGTAATACATAATAAGGTTTGCCAATCCAAGGTGACCTGCCACACGGCCAACGCCCTGAGAGATCTCCTCCTGAATAGCTCCATCCGATACGAATGTATAGGTCTTATGAGCCATCCACTCGCCGAAACGTGCTACCATAAATCGCTCAGCGATAGCAGCACCGACAGCCATAGCGTGACCCTGACCCAATGGGCCCGATGTATTCTCCACGCCATGCATAAAGTCCACCTCTGGGTGGCCTGGAGTGACACTACCCCACTGACGGAAGTTCTGCAAATCCTCCATTTTATAGAACCCCGACAACATCAGCACCGAATATAGCATCGGCGACATATGGCCGGGATCGAGGAAAAATCGATCTCGGAACGGATATGTGGGATTCTCCGGATCAAAATGAATAAACTCGGTATAGAGCAAATTGATAAAATCAGCCCCACCCATAGCTCCTCCGGGATGACCCGATTTGGCCTTTTCTACCATAGCAGCCGCCAATATACGAATATTATCTGCAGCCTTGTTGAGTTTTGAATTTGCAAACATATATTTTGGTTTTCTTTTCCTGATTCACAAAGATAATAATAATATCTTTATCCCACCCGTTTTAGATGCAAAAAATTCGAGCCTTCTATCTTCTTTTTTGCATAATCGAGTGTAACGACGAACTGCGACTCGCCAGACATCGGCACCTCATACATCGCATCGATCATTATAGCCTCGCATATTGAACGCAGACCTCGCGCACCCAACTTATACTCGTCGGCCTTCTGCACGATGTAGTCCAGCACCTCATTATCGAACTGAAGTTCAACATCATCCATCGCGAACAGACGCTCATACTGTTTTACGATAGCATTCTTTGGTTCAGTGAGAATCTTACGCAAAGCCTCAACTGAAAGAGGCTGCATATAGGTCAATACCGGCAATCGACCAACCAACTCCGGAATCAGACCAAACGACTTCAAATCCTGGGGCATTATATACTTCATCAGGTTGTCGCGATCGATCTGTGAGCCCTCCTGCACACCAAAACCAATAGCACGCGTATTTAATCGCTGCGCAATTTTTTTCTCAATGCCGTCGAAAGCACCGCCACAAATAAAGAGAATATCCTTCGTATTGACCTGAATAAACTTCTGATCGGGATGCTTACGACCACCCTGAGGCGGAACATTAACCACCGTACCCTCCAAAATCTTCAACAGGGCCTGCTGTACGCCCTCACCCGACACATCGCGAGTAATGCTTGGATTGTCGCTTTTGCGTGCAATTTTATCGATCTCATCAATAAATACGATACCTCGCTCAGCTGCCTCGACATTATAATCGGCAACCTGCAACAGTCGCGACAAGATACTCTCCACATCCTCTCCAACGTAACCGGCCTCAGTCAAGACTGTCGCATCGACAATAGTAAATGGGACATTCAGCACTCGCGCGATAGTCCTGGCCATCAGTGTTTTACCTGTACCCGTAGGGCCAACAAGTACAATGTTTGATTTATCAATCTCGACCTCGTCGTTACGGTTGTCCGCACGACTCATCAATCGCTTGTAGTGGTTATACACCGCCACCGACATATATCGTTTAGCATCGTCTTGGCCAATCACATACTGGTCTAAAAACTCCTTGATCTGATGAGGTTTAAGCAATTCCGACATCTCGAACTCGCTCTTCTTTTTCTTGCGGCCGTCAGCAGTGAGTTCACTCTCGGAGAGCATCTGATAGCCACGTTCAACGCAATTATTACAGATGTTCACTCCACCCATTCCCTGAAACAACAGTGCCACATCGCTTCGTTTTGCCCCACAGAATGCGCAACAATCCTCACCCTTCGACCCTGTTCCTTTATATTTTTGTGCCATAATTTACTCTAATTTTTCAGCCACTATTTTGCTCGCTTGCCAAGTACTTCGTCTATGAGACCATACTCCTTAGCCTCGGCCGCACTCAACCAATAGTCACGATCGGCATCCTGCTCTATCTTCTCGATTCCCACACCCGAGTGCTTTGATAGAATCTCGTAGAGTTCACGCTTGGTCTTCACAATCTCGCGAGCTGTAATCTCGATATCGGAAGCTTGACCCGAAGCACCTCCCAATGGCTGGTGAATCATCACCTTTGAATGGGGCAACGCCGAGCGTTTACCCTCAGCGCCAGCTGTCAAAAGCACTGCGCCCATCGATGCAGCCAAGCCTGTACAGATGGTTGCCACATCGCACGAAATAAGTTGCATAGTATCGTAGATTCCCAATCCGGCCGATACAGAACCGCCAGGCGAGTTGATATAAATCTGGACATCCTTTGATGGATCCACCGACTCCAAGAACAACAACTGGGCCTGGATAATGTTTGCTGCATCATCATAAATGGGAGCCCCCAAAAATATAATGCGATCCATCATCAAACGTGAGAAGACATCCATCGTTGCAACGTTCAACTGGCGCTCCTCAATTATTGTTGGAGAAACGTATGAAGAGAGTATCGACTCAAAGTTGTGTAACTTCAAGCTGCTGATACCACAATAGCCTCTGGCATATTTTTCAAATTCACTCATAGCATTACGATTATATCAAAAATTGGACTCTGCAAACATTAAGCCCAGAGTCCAATTTTCAGAGTATTATAATACATTTTCGACCAATAACTGCAATAAGGAGCAAAAGTTCGGTTCCTTATCCTACAACTATCGTAAGCTATCGGTCCTTATGAAGCCAAATTAAGCCTCCTGAGCCAACTTTGCGAAATCCTCAGAAGACACGGCCTTGGTTGTAACCTTCACCTGAGACTTAACATACTCAACAACCTTCATCTCGTAGAGCTTCTCATAAATCTTCTGAGCCTGCTCCTTGTTCTCGAGAATCTGCTTTGAGAAGTTTGCAATCATCTCCTCTGGTGCAGAAGGCATACCATACTGAGCGAACTGAGCCTTTGCAAACTCCTTTGCCTCTGCCTCTGCCTCCTCGGCACTAACATTCAAATCTGCAGTCTGGATGAAGTGCTTCTGCAAGTAGTTCCAAGTGAACATCTGAACAAAGCCATCGAAATCCTTCTCGATATCCTCCTTAGTGAACTTACCCTCGTTGATAACATACAACCAGCGCTTCAAGAACTCGGTAGGCATCTGCAATGCAGCCTTCTCAACTACAAACTTACGAACTGTGTTAGCAAACAAGTAGTCAGCCTCACGTGAAAGCTCAGTCTCAACCTCAGCTGAAAGGAATGCATCCAACTCCTCCTCCGACTTGATATTGCCAGCAGGGAATGCCATCTTGAAGAACTCCTCGTTGAGCTCGGGGTTAGCGAACTGACGGATCTGCTTGATTTCGAGGTTGAACTTAGGATTGATTGACTCCAACTCATCCTCCTTAACCTTCAAGATTGCGGCACGCTGTGATGCAGTCTTATAGAGCTCGTTGATATCAACCTCCATCTTTGCACCTACCTTCTTACCTACGAAAGGCTTACGCTCTTCGTCGCTCATTGAGATAAGACCAACGTAAGCATCGTCAACCTGAATATCGCCATTATCGAGAACAACTGTCAAAGCCTCGTCCTTCTTAACCTTCTCAACGTCTACCAAACGGCCATAACGACGCAAGTAGTTATCTTTGTAAGCAGCAAGCATCTTCTTATCAACCTTGATCTTGTTGTAAGTGAGCTTATCCTTTGCAGAGAGCTCCAACTCTACCTTGGGAGCCTCACCGATCTCGAAAATAAACTCGTGCTCGGTATTGTTCTCGAAATCGAAATCACCCTGCTCGTCTGAAGGGATTACATCGCCTACATAGTCGATACCCTCCTTCTGCAAATACTCAAATACTGAGTTCGATGCTACACGGTATGACTGCTCTGCTACAGCACCCTTGCCATACATCTTGCGAACTACACCCATAGGAACCATACCTGGACGGAATCCGGGGATGTTTGCCTTACGCTTGTAGTCACGAAGCATCTTCTCTACTGCCTCGCCATAATCCTGTTCACCTACGACAACCTTCAAAAGCGAAGTGCCTAATTCACGCTGTTCTCTTGTAATTTTCATAATCTGTCTATATAATTTTATCTCGTTTATTCCTATTGAGCCATTTTCGGAGTGCAAAGGTAATTAATTTTAATTAATTAATACCCCTTATCTCGTTTTTTATTACAGATTTAACGCAAACGATACAGCTGATCACGCAAACGAGGCTCAAAACCAGCCTCACGGATGGCTCGTTGGATGCCCTCAGCATCAAATTCGTTATGAGCTCCTGCACTCGACACCACATTCTCCTCAATCATAATTGAACCCATATCGTTGGCTCCGGCGTGAAGTGTCACCTGCGCAGTAGATTTTCCCACCGTTAGCCACGAGGCCTGAATATTGTCGATATTATTAAGAATCAATCGACTGACGGCTATAAGGCGCACATACTCCAGCGGCGAGAAGTGTGACACCACACCCTCTTGCTCCAGACGGGTACCCATCGAGCGGAAGATCCAGGGAATAAAGGCTATAAAACCCCAATTACCTTCGGGGCAACGAGCCTGCAAATCGCGAATCGTAAGAAGGTGATCTATTCTTTGGCGTGGAGTTTCAATATGGCCATACATCATAGTTGCCGATGTTGGCAGATTCATCAAGTGCGCCTCGTGCATCACATCGAGCCACGCCTGCACATCTGGCTTGGCGGGAGATATCTTTCGTCGCACATCATCACACAAAATCTCAGCGCCAGCTCCCGGCAGCGAATCCAAGCCCGCAGCAACAAGTCGCTCTAATGTCTGACGAAAAGAGAGCTTGCTCAATCGCGCAATATGGGCCACCTCCGGAGCTCCAAGAGCGTGCAAACGCACCTGTGGGAAGAGTCGTCTCAGCTCGCGGAACAACTCCTCATAAAACTCTATACCCAATTTGGGGTGCATTCCACCCTGCAATAGCAGTTGGTCGCCACCCAACTCCAACATTCGCTCAATTTTGGGGATATACTCCTCGATGGTGGTAATGTATGCCTTTTCAGTCTGATGCGGTTTACAATGGAAATTACAGAATTTACACCCAGAGATGCATACATTCGTAATATTCACATTACGGTCTATCTGCCACGTCACAACATTAGGATCGGGGACAACTCTTCTTCGAACCTCGTCGGCCACACTAGCAAGCTCTTCCAACGGAGCCTGTTCCCACAACCAATAAGCTTCATCAGCCGACAACGAAGCCCGATTAAGGACCTTCGAGAATATCTCCTCTTTACGCATACCCATCGACACTATCGCAATTTATTTCCCACAATAAGTTCAAAATCGAGTGTGCGGCGACGCAAATCCACGCCCTTAACGCGAATCCATACCTCGTCGCCAAAAGCAATTCTACGACCCGAAGCACGACCTACAACCTCGAAACGGGCATCATCGTAGGCATAATAATCGCCCTCGATATCGCGCAAATAGGCCATACCCTCGATGTGGGTATCCTCCAACTCAACATATATACCCCACTCGCTCATACCCGAAACGTGCCCCTTGAACATTTGGCCAATCTTATCCTGCATAAACTCCACCATCTTATATTTGATAGAGGCACGCTCGGCATCAGCAGCCACAATCTCTCGTTCCGAAGCATATACACACTGCGACTCCAAACGCTGCTTATCGGCCGACTTTCCATTTTCCAGATAGCGAGCCAACAATCTATGCACCATCATATCAGGATATCGACGAATGGGCGAAGTGAAATGGGTATAGTACTTAAACGCCAAACCATAGTGGCCAATGTTGTCGGTCGTATATAACGCCTTCGACATACTTCTCACAGCCAGCGATTGAATAGCATTCTCCTCGGCTCGGCCTCTAACCTCCGAAACCAATTTATTCAACGCCTTGGCAATTGCTCGGCCCTTCGATGCTCGGAACTGATAACCAAACTTGAGGACAAAGTCGCGGAAACGGGTCAACTTCTCCTCATTAGGCTCATCGTGTACACGATACACCATCGAACGGGGCACCTTACGGTTACCCTCTACGCGATACGTACAGAACTCGGCCACACGGCGGTTGGCCAAAAGCATAAACTCCTCAATAAGCTGATTGGACTCCTTCTGCTCCTTAGTGTACACGCCGAGCGGCTTTCCATTCTCATCAAGAATGAACTTAAACTCAGCACGCTCGAAGCTCACAGCACCGGCTTTGAATCGGCGCTGACGCATAGTCTGCGCCATACGGTTCATCACACCTATCTCCTCAGCATAATCGCCCACACCTGTTTCTATGCGGGCTTGCGCCTCAGCATATGTAAAGCGGCGGTCAGAATAGATTACCGTACGACCAAACCACTCACTTAAAACATCGCCATCCTCGTTAAGATTGAAGACCGCCGAGAAACACAATTTCTCCTCATTAGGACGCAGCGAGCATAGCTCATTGCACAATCTTTCGGGTAACATAGGCACTGTTCTATCAACCAGATATACCGATGTACCTCGATCACGAGCCTCACAATCAAGAACCGATTCAGGGCGGATATAGTGTGTCACATCGGCAATATGCACTCCGACCTCCCATATTCCATCCTCAATCTTTCTTATCGACAATGCATCGTCGAAATCCTTTGCATCGGCAGGGTCGATGGTAAAAGTGGTAACATCACGAAAATCACGACGCTCGGCATAATCCTGCTGGGTAATAGTTCCATCTATCGATGATGCAGCATCCAGAATCTCCTGTTCAAATTTATATGGCAAATCAAACTCGGCCATAATTGCATGCATCTCGGTGTCGTTATCGCCTGCGCGACCCAACACATCGACAATCACACCTCGTGGGGATTTATCACCCGGTCGCCAATCTGTGATATGAAACACAACTTTATCACCATCATTCACCTTGGGATACTCCTTACGCGGAAAGAATATATCGAATGGCAGCTTTCGCGAATCCGATCGCACAAATATCGCAGCACGACTAACCTCGGCAACTCCAACATATTGGCGTTTGCTTCTCTCCAGAATCGAGGCAACCACACCCTCGGGGTGATCACCCTCACGATGAGCCTGACGCTGCAAGACAACCTCTACCTTATCACCATCCAAAGCAAAATTCATATTCCGCTGGTTGACATATATATCGGTCTCCAGTTCCTCCACCTTGACATATGCAGCTCCAGAGCCTATCATATCGACCACACCCTCGTAACGCGGCAATTGCGCCATCGAAAGTTGATACTTATCACGACCGTGACAATCAACCACACCCTCAGCGACAAGTGCTTCAACTATATCACGCACAATATAACGGCCCTCGCGAGTATTACCTCCCGATGCCGACGAGAGTTGTTTCAACGAGAACACCCTATCGGGAAATTCACGAAACATATTCACAACAAATGCCGAACGGACACTTCGTGTATCTGTCCGCAACGCTCCATCGCGACGCGAACCCTTTTTTCTTGACTCTCTCATTTTGACCCTCCTATTTGTTCAAAATACTTAACGCTAATTGCCACATAAATTCCTCGCCTACCTCCAATGCACGCTCATCAGGCAGGAACATAGCTGTATGCCTGCGTCCCGACTTTGCGCCCACGCCTAGTGAATAGAATAGTGCAGGGTATTGCTGGCTATAAAAACTGAAATCGTCGGTTACAGGAGACATCTCCAAATCGCGCACTTTATAGCCACAGCTATCGGCCAAAAGCATCGCCTCATACGACAGTTGAGTATCGTTCTCCAAGCATGGATTGCCCTCCCGAACACAAAACTCGACCTCAACATCGTATTTATACTCTATCTCCTGAGTTATATGATTAATCATATCTTTGATCCTCGCTCTCAGTCCTTCGTTGAATGCACGCATGGTACCCTCGCAGCTACACTTATCGGGAACATAATTGGCCGTACCATTGGCCTCGACCTTTCCCACTGACATCAGGCACACATCACTGTTGAGCATATTCAGGCGCATAATCAAATCGGCCATTGCCACCACGGGGTCTTTCATCTGGTTTCTCATGGCAGCACCTCCACCAACACCCTTGATTACAAATTTCAGTTCATCGGTTGATGCCATAAATTTGCCTGGGCAGAATCCGATTTCGCCAACATCCAATGCAGAATCCACATGCTGGCCAATCACAGCTACCACATCATAATCTTTGAACGGCTGTTCGCTCAACACTTTTGACGCTCCCCCGGCACAGAACTCCTCCGCGGGCTGGAACAGAGCTAAGACTGTACCCTCGAAGTCTCGATTCAGATGCAATCGTTTCAATACACCATACAGCACCGCTGCGTGACAATCGTGGCCACACGCGTGCATCACACCATCTTGCTCCGATGACCAATCTACGTTGGTAAGTTCGCTGATAGGCAGAGCATCGATCTCGGCACGCAACACTACACATCGTTTGAGATTACCACGACGCCCCTCCACACGAGCCAAAATACCAGTTTGGGCAATAGGGTAAAATTCGATACCCAACTCCGACAATCGCTCTGAAATAAATCGAGCCGTTTGATGCTCCTCGAATGATAATTCGGGATGTCGATGCAATTGACGACGAAACTCCTTGGTATCCATAATATCTGTTTTATTTGTTTTCAAACTTACGCGGACGCCAACGCCTGGCTACCTTAGCCACAGCCTTGATGTGCTCAGGGGTTGTACCACAACAACCGCCAACAATATTTATCAACCCTGCTCTACACAATGGTTCCAGCTCCTTTGCAAAACGATTCGCGGCTAGCTTCTCCCGGCCCGCAGATGGATATGCAATAATAGGCTTTCGACACTCCGCAGCCAAAATCTTCAAAGAACCAGCCATCGCTCTGACACCATCGCTACAATTAAATCCTACGGCCGTGACCTCTGTCATCGGGATATCCTCCAAAAATTTTGCAATTGTAGCACCGCTCGCCACTCGACCTTCAATCCTCGACAAAACAGCAGAGACCACAATCGGCATATCTGCACTCAGCAAACGCGCCTGCTCGATTGCAACCTTCACATTCTGCGGATCCATTGCAGTCTCGATAAGCAACATATCCACACCTCCATCAATCAGAGCTTTTATTACGGTCGAATAAGCCTGCGCAAGCTCTTCTGGAGTAGTATCATTTGCCAACGAAATATTTCTTGTAGTTGGGCCAACAGCACCTGCCACATATCGAGGATTCTCAGTTGTAGAGAATCTGTCGGCCGCAGCACGCGCAATCTTTGCACCTGACAAAGCCAATTCATAAGAACGCTCCTGCAATCCGTACTGGCTAAGCGACAAAGCATCGACGCAGGTGGTGTTGGTAGAGATTATATCAGCTCCTGCCTCAAGATACTCATCGTGCAAAGCCGCAACAATCGCAGGCTCCTCAACGTTGAGTAGCTCCAAACAACCACTTTTACCCTGAGCTAAAAGCTGCGTACCCATAGCTCCATCGAGCGTAAGAATACCTTTAACCATAGAACGAATCAAATCCATATCTGCTATCGTTTTATAATCTCCACCTCGAAGAGTTTGTTCCACAATTTTCCGGTGACGAATATCCGCTTCGTTGCGGCATCGTATGCAATTCCATTGAAGACATCTGTCTCGTCCTTGATATCCTCTTTCTTGAGCAAACCGCGGAAATCAATTACCCCCTCAACAACGCCACTCTTCGGGTCGATGATTACAACATAATCCGAGGTGTATACATTCGCCCAAATCTTACCATCGATCCACTCCAATTCATTGAGAAACTCCACAGGCTCGCCACGCATCGTAACAGCTATGGTTGCCTCTCGCTTAAAATCGTCGGGGTTGATACGATAGATCTTCTCCGAGCCATCCGACATATATAATTTCTCGCCATCGGTCGTGAGTCCCCATCCTTCTCCAGGGTAGCGCACATCCTTGATAAGGTTTCCTTCAAGGTCGTAGACATGGGCCGTATTGTTGGTCCACGTGAGCTGATATACTCTATCTTTCAATACAGTAATACCCTCTCCAAACTCACGTTTGGGCAAACGGGCCAGCACCTCGGCCTTGCCACTCTCCAAATCGACCTTTTGCAATACCGAACGACCCCACTCGCCAGTACCCTCCCACAACTCACCATCGACAAATTGCAAGCCCTGAGTATAGCTACTTGTCAAATGAGGATACACAGCCTTCACTTTATAGACATATTGCACCGGCTCAACCACCGTCGGAGTAAGCGGCTTATTATTAGTCTGCGAGCCACAAGCGGCCACCGCAGCCGACAAAATCAAAGTCAATAAAAAATTCTTCATTCCAAAAAGTATATTTGGAAACAAATATAATGATTTTTCTGCAAACATCGCTCATCATAATCCCGAAGAATAACTCCTCTGACAGAGAGTTTACCATTATATAACAAAAAAGGCCACCCACGGGTGACCTTTTTCTATCGAAAATGTTTCGTACTCTCGATTAAGCAACTGCTGAAGAGATAAGGAATGTAGCAGCAACTGTCAAGATAGCGTACAACTCAGGGAACGCACCCAAGATAAGAGTCTTACCCATAACGTCGTGACCGTTACCAATAGCAGCGATACCGTTAGCACAAACCTTACCCTGATAGATAGCGGCAGCCAAGTTAACGATACCAACCAACAAACCTGCGCCAAATACTGCAGCAGCCTGCAACATAGTAATCTCGGCAGTCAAAAGGCCCTGAACCATAAAGAAACATACGAAACCATAAAGACCCTGTGATCCAGGAAGAGCCGACAAAATCATATAGCTACCGAAGGCTCCGCTGTTCTTCTTCATTGCACCTACGGCTGCCTGGCCGCAGATTGAGGTACCTACTGCTGATGCGATACCTGCCAAACCTACCATGATGGCAACGCCAACGTAGGCCAAAATCAAAGCTGTTGAATTTTCCATAATTGTTTTTGTTATTAAATTTTACTATTGTTTATTATTTCTTATCATTATTTGTCAAAGGCTCGAAAGAGCGAGTTCCCATCTCGAAGCCTGCATTTTTATAGAACTCCACAAAGGTGAGTCGCATAGGGTGAACGAACGATGAAATCGACGACATAAAGAGGTTGATTCCGTGACCTACAAGCAAAATTGCAGTAGCACCCAAAAACTGGAAGATGGTTCCCACTCCGAATTCACCAATTCCGCTATCCAAGCCCGTAAGACCCAATGCCAGAGAATTAAACACTTGCGCCAACACACCTCCCGACAATCCAATTGCAAACAAACGGATATAAGAGAGTACATCGCTAAGCAATCCTGTTACATTATTATAGGTATCCCACAAGCCTCCCGCAAAATTAATAAGCGGATTGCGCTTCACATCGCTTAGGAACAACATCAATACTGCTCCCACACCCAATGCCACATAGAACGCAGGTGAAGAGGTTGTAAAGCCTGGAATAACCCAATTTGGGTTAATCATTTGCAGACCGCCTGCCAGGCAAGCCGACAGCAACACGATAAACCAACCCAACTGAGCAAATACCGATGTGATGCCGAAATATCGAGCCTTGAAGCAGATATTAAGCAGCATACCAAACAATATCTGAACAACTCCCAGCGCCAAAGCCAGCGAGAAGAAGTCATTCTGGAAATCAAGGAACGGCGACTCGGCGATACTCTCATATCCCAACATATCGGGGATACTAAGTCCAAACAAAGAACCGGTATAAAGGCCGAACAGCGTGGTCGCACCTCCGCAAATCATAGTAAGCATCGAGGCCTGACGCATAGCCTGTCCTCCCTTCAAAAAGAGAGCTACTCCAAACGAGAATAGAATTGCACCATATCCAGCATCGTTCAAGCAGATTGCAAAGAACAACATATAGAACGGAGCAAAGAATGGGGTCAAATCCAAAGTGCCATACTTTGGCAATGCATACATACCTCCGATAAGTTCAAACAATCGCGCAAAGCGGTTGTTCTTCAACTTAACCGGAGTATCATCCGCCTCCGTAGGATTACTCTTCAAATAGATTACATCGGGATACTCATCGAGCAATTTATCGACCTCGGTCGACTTATCAGCCTCAGCCCATCCCTCCATAACTACCAACTCTCCATCGGCAGCCTCCTGAGCCGTACCGCGAATCTTAACATTCTGCAACTGACAAGTAAGAGCCGCAAGCTCTGCCTCGATAGCATCCAACGATGCGGCACAACGCGAGAACTGATAATCGAGCTCCTTGATCTGCTGACGGTTAGCATCAGCTTCAGTCTTTGCTGCACGATAGTCCATCAAAGGTACTCTTACCTCTTGAGCATCGAACGAAATCTCCTCATCGGCCGTAGCAACAACTACAAAATATACGGTAGAGGCCGTACGGTTAATCTCCGCCAAAGTATGTTGCTCGCTCCACGCTGCAAAATTATCGTCATACGTAGTAGCCTGAGTAGTGAAATAACGCAACACGACACCGCTCTCTGCCAACTGCTCACGCGACTCTGCCGATAACTCGCCCCAAGGCTCCAACTCCTCAGATAGCTTATCCAATCGGGCAGCCTCACCAGCAAGTGTAGCCTTACGCTGCGATGCCTCGTTATATACCTCAAGAGCCTCTACACCCGAAACATAAGCCTCAGCATCGGTCTGCATAGCCTCCGATTGGCTGAACTCGCGAAGTGTATCTACAGCCTTGCGGTAGTGATCAATATCACTCACCAACTGGCGATCCTGCTCACGAGGCTCCCAACCAGTGGTAGTGACATCTACCAAACCCAACTCGCGCAAACGAGCTACAAAATCATCACTCTGTGATGCAAGCACCACAAAGTCGTAACGTGACATCTTTACTATCATAGCATAGACCCCTCCGCAGCCTGTTGTTGACGAGTTTTAACAATCTTCTGTGCCGATTTAGAGAGGTTCTCCTCGTCCTCCATAAATCGCTTAATCTTACGGATAGCGTCCTCGTAGCCGGGAATTTGAACCTTCTCATAAAGGTTAACCTTCTGGGTGGTCTTTCTACGAGCATAGTCCAAAAGCTCCATCTTGCGATTATATACTTCGCACTCGATGCCCAACTGAGCCAGACGCTTCAACAAATCGACACCATCGGCATACCATACCGGCGACGAGAAGAGGTCGTAAGGCTTCTCAGAGAAGCTGACCTGCTCCAACACCGGAGTACGCACACCTGCAATCTTCTGGGTCGAGAGCATCACATCATCCACACGGAGTAATGTGGCATCAAACTCGCCCCACAGAGCTGCCATATAGTCGTACTCGGCTGCAAGTGCATCGAGACGACGACGGTAGTCGCGTGCCGTGTCCTTCGCCTTCTTAACCTCCGAGCGAAGAGCTGACTCCTTACTCTTAATTGTAGGGAGTGCCGTTTGGCGCATCTTCAGCTGTTTACCCAGCTCGCCCAGCGAAGTTTTATTATATTGAAACTTAATTGCCATAATCTTTATCCTTTCGGCAAGAATTTACGCTTTCCAGTACTTTTCAATCAATTCGGCCTTGATAGCAACCTCCTCCTTCGAGAAATACTCGGCAAAGAGAGTCCATGCTGTATCAAGCATCTGCTCGATCTCGATGTTAACATCAATTGCAAGCAACTTCTCCGAATAGTCGTGTGCAAACTTCAATGCACGCTCGTCGTAATCCGACAAATCGAAACCATTCTCCAACTTGGTCTTAGCATTGGCTGCATCGGCATACAAACGTACGCAGGCATTCATCACCTGAGGATGATCCTCGCGAGTCTTCTTACCGATTACAAGCTGCTTCAAACGAGACAACGAACGGAATGGGTCTACGATAACCTTACCTGTATCAGAGTCGTTACGCAAGAAGAGCTGACCCTCGGTGATATAACCTGTATTATCGGGAATAGCGTGAGTAATATCACCACCAGAAAGTGTTGTAACGGCGATAATAGTGATTGAACCACCGTTAGGCAACTGCACGGCTTTCTCGTAAATCTTTGCCAAATCCGAGTAGAGTGAACCAGGCATAGAGTCCTTCGAAGGAATCTGATCCATACGGTTCGACACAATAGCCAATGCATCGGCATACAAGGTCATATCGGTCAAAAGCACCAACACCTTCTCACCTTTATCTACTGCAAAATACTCAGCTGCTGTCAAGGCCATATCAGGAACCAACAAACGCTCTACGGGAGGATTCTCTGTGGTATTTACAAACGACACGATACGGTCCAACGCACCTGCGTTCTCGAACACCTGCTTAAAGTAGAGGAAGTCATCGTTGGTAAGACCCATACCACCCAAGATAATTTTGTCGGCCTTTGCTCGCAACGCCACATTGGCCATAACGGCATTGTAAGGCTGGTCAGGATCGGCGAAGAATGGAATCTTCTGACCTGATACGATTGTATTATTAAGGTCGATACCTGCAATACCGGTAGCAATCAACTCCGATGGCTGAATACGACGGAATGGATTCACAGTAGGACCTCCAATCTCGCGTGCCTCACCCTCGATAGGCTCACCACCCTCCAACGGCTCACCATAAGCGTTGAAGAAACGACCTGCCAAATTATCCGATACGCGCAACTTTGGAGCCTCGCCGTGGAACACTACCTCAGAGTTTGTAGCCAAACCCTCTGTACCTGCGAAAACCTGCAACGTTACGTTCTCGCCCATAATCTTCACCACCTGAGCCAACTTACCGCCTACGGTAGCCAACTCGTCGTTACCTACACCCGTAGCCCGGAGTGTGATGGTAGCCTTGGTGATATTATCAATCTTTGTATATACTTTCTGAAATGCTCGTGTTGTCATATCTATGCTTATTTAGAGAGTTGATTACTAACCATCTGCTCAATCTGACCCTTATAGTCGAAGAACTTCTCACTCTGCCACTCAGCGTAGTTCATCTGACGGAAGAGGTTGATAAGACCCTTGAAGAACTTTGAGCAGGCCTCGAAATCGGCAAAATCAAATGACTTGCGGCACACGCCCAACACCATCTCATACATCATCTTCTGACGCTCGATAGGACAGTTGGCATCGATATCATCGAATGCATCCTGCTGCAAAATCACAAAGTCAATAAGCTCCGACTTCCAGAAACGCTCGTGGTATGCTACAGGCACACCGTCATCACCCAAGATGTTGATCTGGTCGTTAGCCTCCTTACCACGCTGTACGATAGTCTTACCCTCGTAAACAGTATTAACCCAATTCTTACCGATGTGGCTATCCAAGTAAGATGCAACCTCGGGATACTCCAAATACTTAGAGTAAGAATCCAGCGGGTCAATAGCTGGGTAACGCTTAGAGTCGGCACGACCCTGCGAAAGTGCATAGAAGCAACGAGCTGCCTTCTTTGTTGACTCTGTAACTGGCTCCTTCAAATTACCACCCGCAGGTGATACAGTACCGAGGAATGTCACAGAACCTGTCTGGCCGTTGTTCAACTTAACCAAACCTGCACGAGCGTAGAACGCTGCAATGATGGCCGAGAGGTCCATAGGGAAGGCGTCCTGACCAGGAAGCTCCTCCAAACGGTTAGACATCTCACGCAATGCCTGAGCCCAACGAGATGTAGAGTCGGCCATTACGAGCACCTTCAATCCCATAGCACGATAGTACTCACCGATTGTCATACCTGTATAAACCGATGCCTCACGAGCTGCAACGGGCATATTTGAGGTATTACAGATGATGATTGTACGCTCCATAAGCTTGTGACCTGTACGAGAATCGATAAGTTCTGGGAACTCAGCAAAGATCTCCACAACCTCGTTTGCACGCTCACCACACGCTACGATGATGATCACATCAGCATCAGCCTGCTTCGAGATAGCGTGCTGCAACACAGTCTTACCCGCACCGAATGGGCCAGGGATAAATCCTGTACCACCCTCTGCCAATGGGTTGAAAGTATCGATAGCGCGAACACCAGTCTCCATCACGCGTGATGGACGAGGTTTCTCTGTATAGCAACGTATAGCCTGCTTTACGGGCCACTTCTGAACCATTGTGATATTGTACTCGTTACCATCCTTGTCCGCAACGACTGCAATAGTGTCGGTTACTTTGTACTCACCTGCCTTCGCAACGCTCTTAACTGTATAGGTTGCCTGCATAATGAAAGGAACCATAATCTTGTGGTCAACCCACTGCTCCTTCACCTGACCCAACCAATCACCGGCCGAAACCTTATCGCCGACCTTTGCCAATGGAGTAAACTCCCATTTCTTCTCGAAGTCGATGGGATCGGTAATAGAACCACGGTTGATGAATAAGCCATCCATCTTCTCCAAGTCGTTCTGCAAACCATCATAGTTGCGTGACAACAAACCAGGAGCCAACGTAGCCTCCAACATATGGCCTACGAACTCCACCTTGTCGCCGATTTTCAGGCCTCGCGTACTATCGTACACCTGAACATAGGCATCATCACCGATGACTTTGATTACCTCAGCCATCATACGGGTCTCACCACAATAGACATAACATATCTCGTTCTGTCCCACCGCACCGTCTGCCTTCACGATCACGATGTTTGAGATGATACCGTTTACACGTCCTAACGTTTTCATTTATTTTGTTTTTATTGTTTATTTACCAAATCTTTGCCGTCGAGTTCGGCCATAATACGCTGCAACATCTCACGACCACGCTTTGCATCCAGAAGCGACCAGCGTGCCACGATGTTGATACGAGCCAAGTATGACAATATGGCGTTGATGTTGAAATAATCAAATCCTGCAAGCTCCAATGCCTGCTCCCAACGTACCATATCGATCTTATGCTCCTTCTCCAATAGATTCTGCTCATCATTTACCGCGGCAATCACAGCATCGATATATGCCACCTCGCCACGTAAGCCGAAATCGGCTGCTGACGAACGCTGCAACTGCTCTACAACTTCTCCACCACCGACTGTAACACTATCGATGGGTCGGCCCAACGAACGAGCTACCGCAGCAGCCGACACATTACGCAATGTACGGTCAAACTCTGCCCAATCACGCAAGAAACGACAATTAGCATTGCTACAAGCCTCATAGTAGGCAGCAAGCAACGCCTTCTCGAAGCTCTGCGTCATATCCAGGCCCTCAGCCCACTCGCTCTCGGGATCAGCATACGCGCGAATCACACGCGCCATAGGCTCTGCAACTCGTTTGGGCGACGAAAGCTCATCGTCCAACTCCTCGGCTGCAATATTTCCCAACGGATTATACGCCGCACGTGATGCCTTGCGAGCAATCAGATTCTCGCAATCGTAATAAGCATACATCAAGCGCACTGCACGCGCATCCGACTTTGACAACTCCTCAAGGATCTCGGCTACAATCTCCGTAGCGTCAAAACCCTTGGTGTCGGCATCGAGGGTATACTCACGCAGACCTGCAACTAAAGAGTAATAATTCGTCTCGAACATACTCCTTGCCGTTTATGCCTTAAACAGAAGCTGCGATACCTTATCGCGCAAATAGTTGCTCAACAATGCCTCGAAGCTCTCGTCTGAGAACGAGATGTAATAGCCACCCTGCTTCTCGCCTACCTTGAAACCGCTCTTTACATCAGCCGAGAAACCAACCTCAACACCTGCAGTCAAAAGAGTCTTAGCAGCCGCCTCGATACCCTTTGCAAGCTCTGCCTTCTTAGCCTCAGGAAGCAATACAGACAACTCTGCCTTATCGCCGTTGTTCCAATTCTTGGCTACAGCCAAAAGCATATCCTTAATGAACGAAGCATCCATATTGGCAGCCTTAACGCCCTCTGATGTGCTCTTTACCACGATAAGGTTCTCAATCTCGGCCTTAATCTTAGCGATTGCCTGCTTACCTGCCAAAGTAATCTCAGTCATAGCGTTCTTCTCGATATCCTCGGCCTTTGTCTCTGCATCTGCTACAATTTTAGCGGCAAGAGCCTCGGCCTCGGCCACGATCTTCTGGGCCTCACTCTTAGCCTGAGCTACGAGGTTATCAGCCTCAGCACGACCCTTCTCCAAGCCCTGCTGATAGAGCTTATCGGTCAATTGTTGAAGTTTTGTGTTTTCCATAAAAAAAATATTTTGTTTCTATTTGTTCATTCTATTCCAAAAGGCATAAGACTCCGGCTTTACACGCGCGGACGCAAAAAACCTTATAAAAAAAGCGTCGCAAAGTTAAGATAATTATCTACATTGTCAAAATTTACACCCCATTTTCTCCTTCGATTGTTCGTTTGCAGAATAACTCATGCTAAAAAAAAGCCATCACTACGCATTTCAGCCAAACACAACATTCTAATTTACAGCACATTTCAACCAACAATTTAATTTGATTTGCACTAAGACTTTTTTTTCCATAATTTTGTAATAGCATATTGTTCACAACAAACACTAATTAATTATGCATTTCAATACTTGCAAATTAGCCATCGCGACGCTACTGATCTCGATATTTGGGGTTACCTCAACTCTAGCCCAGCAGAGAGCAGAGGATAAGAATCAGGCAACTGAGTATCACCACAAAAAGGAGAGCGCAAAAAGGACTCACAAAGGTTGGAAATTGGTCTGGGCCGACGAGTTTAGCGGCAATAAAATCGACACCAGTTCTTGGCGTCGATGCCACCGCTATGGTTCTCCGTGGAATCGCCATATGTCAATGCTTGACTCACTATGCCAAGTCAAGAATGGAGTGGTGCAACTTTATGGAATAAATAAGCCCGAAAAATATCAAGATTCGCTAAATTTTCTAACAGGAGGTTTGGAAAGTCGGGGTATGCGATTCATCCGCAACGGGCGTATCGATGTACGTGCTCGATTCGATTGTGCGCAAGGATTTTGGCCTGCGATTTGGCTTATGCCCGAATCAGAACTACCCTGGCCTGAAGCAGGAGAGATTGACATTATGGAGCATCTAAATTTTGACTCATACATCTACCAAACTGTACACTCGGGACACATCGAAGGCCTACGCCAACCCAAGACTCAGCACGACCATAAAGAGCCTGTCGATTTGAGTTGCTACAATGTGTATTCCGTCGAGATAACAGACTCTGAAATAATATATTATATCAACAATCGCAGGACATTCACCTACTCACGTCTATCCCCCGAACCCGAAGGCCAATACCCCTTCGATGACTACGATTATTATATGATCCTATCGGCACAATTGGGTGGCCACTGGATTGGCCCAATCGAAGCCGACCAACTTCCAGTAAAGATGGAAGTAGACTACGTAAGATTCTACCTTCCAAAGTCAAACAGAGTGAATAAATAACAAATAATAATTAGAACAGCACTGAAATGAGAAGAAACCTAATTGTAACTTTGATTATGTCAACCCTGTTGGCATCAAATACCCTCTTTGCGCAAGCTATTTTACCAACTGAAGATGGTACTCAGCCAGTATCTGCCAAAGGTGCTCGCAAGGCACACAAGGGATGGAAATTAGTCTGGGCTGATGAGTTCAACGACAACAAAATCGACGAAAAAGCATGGGGTCGCTGCCCAGCAAATAATGCAGACTGGGGAAAGCATATGTCAAACCTCGAATCACTTTGTCAAGAGAAAGATGGTGTGTTGCAACTCCACGCCATCAATCGCCCCGAAGGGATAGATGATCCACGTCCATTTCTAACAGGAGGCGTGCAAAGTAAGGATTTACGCTCCATGCAACTAGGACGTTTCGATGTTCGCGCCAGATTCGATTGCGCAAAGGGTTTCTGGCCTGCCATTTGGCTTATGCCCGATGCAAATATACCTTGGCCAAAAGGTGGCGAGATTGATATAATGGAACATTTGAGCTACGAGAACGATTTGTATCAGACCGTACATTCGCCCTACACATTAGAGAAGCGCGAGCCAAAAAGCCAATCGGGATTCGTAAGCAAGATCGACCCGAAGCTATTCAATGTCTATTCGGTAATAATCTACGAGAATCGAATAGAGTTCTATGTAAACAATGTAAAAACAGGCACATACGAGCGTATGAATCCAGACAGGCCAGACCAATTCCCATACTCGAATCACCCCTTCTATGTAATTTTATCGGCCCAGTTAGGAGGTGCTTGGGTTGGCGAAGTTGAGCCAAAGGATTTACCCGCAAGAATGGATATTGACTATGTAAGATTTTATCAACTCAAAAAATAACAACCTTAAACATCTATAAAATGAGAAAATTTTTCATCATTTCGATGGCACTCGCAATGTTTTTTGCGGCTCAAATGAGTAATGCCCAAATTATTCCTCCAACAAGCGATAACACCAATCCCGTTTCGGCCAAAGGTGCCCGCAAAGCCCACAAGGGTTGGAGATTGGTATGGGCCGATGAGTTCAACGACAACAAGATTGACAAATCGGCCTGGAGTCGTTGCCCCATAATGAGTGCGCCGTGGGCTATCTACATGACCGATGCCGACTCATTGTGTCAAGAAAAAGACGGCCTTTTATCGGTTCACGCCATCAACCGGCCCGAAGGTTGCGATGATAAGCGTCCTTTCCTTACAGGCGGAGTTGAGACTATGGGCAAGCGCTCGTTTCATTTTGGCCGCATCGATGTAAGAGCACGTTTCGACTGCGCAAAGGGATTCTGGCCAGCCATTTGGCTTATGCCTGACATAGAGATAGGTTGGCCTGATGGCGGAGAGATTGATATTATGGAGCATATCAATCGCGACCCTAAAATCTTCCAAACTGCACATTCGCTACACACATGGGAGTGGCGTGAGCCTGAGACCCAATCGGGATTCGTATCAAAAGTTGACCAGGATGTATTCAATGTGTATTCGGTGGAAATAAATTACAACACCATTGAATTCTATATCAACGATGTAAAGACTGGTTCATACGAGCGTATCAAGCCCGACAAGAAGGATCAGTTCCCATTCTCAGAACACCCATTCTATCTGATTCTATCAGCACAGCTGGGAGGCGATTGGGCTGGTGCTGTTGAACCAAAGGATTTACCCGTGAAGATGGAGATTGACTACGTGAGATATTACGAGCGTAAATAATATTACACATAGGATATTACAAAAAAATATGGGGCCTTTTGAGTCCCCATATTTTTTGCTTTACAATCCGTATAACAACGTTTATCTCATTATTTACATTCTACTGATGCTCAGGACGCAACAAATCTTGAACAACCTTAACAGGCGAGAATGTTGTAATAGGGACTTCAACCAAAACGGTATTCCAATTTGCCATTGCACCATTCCACAAACCCGGCAACTCTTGCGCACGCAACTCGCGACCTCCGCTCGACTTTGATGAGATAAAGCCAGTCTCTGGATCAGTATACTTATTAAGGTCAAACTTGCGACCACGAGAATCCTTCACTCCGCAAACTAAATCTACGGGATTGAAATGAGTGGCCGACTTCATCAGATGCATATCATCGGGAGCAATTTGGCTCGACTCGGCAATCTGCAACGACTCTGTACCATCGGCTGCACTTACCCAGAACGGGCCACCACCAGGCTCACCCTGATTACGTACTACACCACACACGCGGATCGGACGATCCAAAATTGCCTTCAATACAGCCGAGTTATAATCCTCGGGAAGTTTCACACAGAGCTTATTCTCGACAAAGTCAGCAATAGCAGCCAAATCACCACCACCTACTTCCAATACTTTCATATACTCGAAAGCCTGCTCCTGCAACTCCAACAAAATTCCAGCCAACGCCTTCTTGTAAGTAACTGTATCGCCACGGCGTGCGTCGGTTGTTACGTTGTCGATGTTCTTAACAAAGATAACATCGGCTTCGATATCGTTCAGATTCTCAATAAGCGCACCATGACCCGCCGGACGGAAAAGCAACTGACCCTCGTCGGTACGGAATGGGGTATTATCGGGATTTACAGCAATGGTATCGGTAGATGTCTTCTGAACAGAGAACGAGATGTTGTATTTAACACCAAACTTCTCCTCGTAGATGGGCTGGGTAGCACCCAAAACATCCCAGAATCCGCCCATATGCTCGGCAGATACAGTGAAGTGAATATACACATCGTCACCCGAACGGGCATACAATGCACCCTCAACCAAATGCTCCTCGACAGCCTTACGATTGCCGTCAGAATAGGCGTGGAACGTAACCAAGCCCTTTGGCTTAGAACCATAGCATAAACCGCACTTAACGATCGCCTCAACAATCTCATCTTCCGATGCATCAGGGGTAATGTATTGCGACAACTCAGGCCAGAAGGCAAATTTTTCGATATTGTCCAACAAGGTATCAATACCCTTACCACGCTTATCGTCGTTAACAAACTCGAATAGTTCTTTGAACATACGTGTCGCTGCACCCGATGCAGGAACAAATTTCACTATACGCAAAGCTGCCGACTGCTCATCGTAACGAGCCACAGCCTTCGACAACTGCTCATCATCGAGTTTCAGTACGCCGTCTCCGACAGCCGCCGCCCGCACAATCTTCAAATATGGGAATCCCTTACGGAAGTTCTCGATTTGCTGCTCGACCTGTTCCACGGTTAAACCATGATCTTGAATCTGTTGTAAATCTTCTTTGCTAAACATAGGCATAATATAGTTTTAGTTCGTCTGTTACTTCTCGGTTTATCGGTAAGCCAAAGAATAGGACTCCCGATGAGTTAATTCACATAATTTCTTTACCAATTACAGATAGGTAGCGGCTCAAAAATTATCCAAATTTACAAAATATTTTCTAACTTTGTGGAATAATGAAGATTATTTTTGATGCATTACACAAGGAATCAATAAAAAAGCTATACATATGAAACATTTTTTTACATTAATCACATTCGTTTTCGTTGCCTTTTTTAGTCAGGCAGCCCCACTATGGTTACGATATCCTACCATCTCTCCAGATGGTACAACCATTGCATTCACCTACAAAGGTAGCATCTACACAGTCCCCGCAACAGGCGGCAAGGCTACCAGAATCACCCCAACAGAGAATTATGACTATAACCCCGTTTGGTCACCCGATTCTAAGACTTTGGCATATGCCTGCGACCGATATGGCAATTTCGATATTTTCACCATTTCGGCAAAAGGCGGCTCCCCCAGGCGTGTAACTACATATTCAGGCTCAGATACACCATATGCCTTTTCTACAGATGGCAAGCGCATATATTACGGAGCTTCTGCTTACGACCCAGCTCAGAGCGCCCTATTCCCCAAGGGGTCAATGAGCGAATTGTATGCCATTAATGTCGAAGGAGGTCGTCCCGAGAGAATTTTAGCCACCCCTGCCCAATACATCGATTTCAACAAGAGTGGCGACAAGTTCCTCTATCAGGACCGCAAGGGCGGTGAGAACTATTGGCGCAAGCACCACACTTCGTCAATCACTCGCGATGCGTGGATCTACGACACAAAGACAGGCAAGCACACGCAAATAACCAATTGGGAGGGCGAGGATCGCTATCCTCGTTTTGCCGACAACGACAAGACCATCTATTTTTTGAGCGAGAGAAGTGGTACGTTTAACGTATGGTCGATCCCTGCTGACAACCCATCTGCGGCCAAGCAGATTACAAAATTCAATACTCATCCCGTAAGATTCCTCACCGTTGCCGACAACGGAACGTTGTGCTATGGATTCAACGGTGAGATATACACCTCACAAGGAAATTCTTCACCTCGCAAACTCAATGTTGAGATTCTGGAGGAGAATCCTACCGACATCAATACCATCCTCTCTGTGACGGGAGGTGGAAATTCGACCATATCGCCCGATGGCAAGCAGGTTGCTTTCGTCAACCGTGGCGAGATATTCGTCACTTCGGTTGACTACACCACAACTCGACGCATTACATCGACGGTCGAGAGTGAGTCTTCACCCACATTTGCAGCAGATAACCGTACGCTTGCCTATGCATCGGAGCGCGATGGTAATTGGAATATCTTCACCGCAACAATCGCTCGCGAAGAGGATCCTAATTTCCCAAATGCTACACTCATCGACGAGAAGCCTTTGTTCAAAGACAATAAGATTGATCGTGCATATCCTCAATATTCACCCGATGGTAAGGAGTTGGCATTTGTCGAGGGCCGCTGCCGTCTGATGGTGCTCAACTTGGAATCGGGCAAGGTACGCCAGATTACCGACGGTACACAACACTTCAACACCGCCGGCGGAATAGACTATAAGTGGTCACCCGATGGCAAATGGTTTGCCCTGAGTTATACTGGCAACCGCCACGATCCATATTCTGACATCGGAATCGTCAGCGCACAGGGTGGTGAGATTTTCAACATCACCAACACTGGTTATTTCTCTTCTAATCCACAGTGGGTGTTAGATGGCAACGCATTGCTCTTCAAGACTGACCGCTATGGTATGCGTAGCCACGCATCGTGGGGCTCATTGGAGGATGTGATGATTGTATTCCTCAACCGCAAGAGCCATGAGCTCTTCCGTATGAGCAAGGAGGAGTTTGAACTCTATGAGGAGGCCGAAAAGAAGGCAAAAGCCGACCAGGCAAAGGCTACCGAGGCTGAAAAGAGCAACGATAAAAAGGATAGCAAGAAGGGCGAAGTAAAGAAAGAGGAACCCAAATCGAAGGATATCGAGATTGAATTCGAGGGCATTGATCGCCGAATCGTTCGCCTTACTCCATATTCAGGTAATGTAAGCGGATATACACTCAGCAAAGACAACAAGTCGCTCTATTACATCATCTCACTCGAAGGTAGTTACGATTTGTGGCAGATAACTCTGCACGACCGCTCAAATAAGGTTGTTCAGAAGGGTTTTGGCTCAGGAGCATTGGTTTGGGACAAAAAGCGCGAGAACATGTTCCAACTCGGCGGCTCGATGAAACGTTTCAAGGGTGGATCTCCCGCATCGGCCACAACGATTAGTGCACGCTGCGAGTTGAAATTCAACCCTGCCGAGGAGCGTGAATATATGTTCGATCGCATCTATCGACAGGAGAAGGAGCGATTCTACACCACCACAATGCACGGCGTTGATTGGGATGCAATGTGCAAAAATTACGCTCAATTCTTACCATACATCGACAACAACTATGACTTTGCCGAGATGACAAGCGAACTGCTCGGAGAGTTGAACGTATCGCACACCGGTTGTTCATACAGTCGCCCGTCAAACTCAAATAGCGATATTACTGCCGAATTGGGAGCTATCTACGACTGGAACGCTAAGGGTGATGGTTTGAAAATCGACGAGATCATCCCCGGTGGTCCACTCGACAAGGCCTCTATCGATATTCAGAAGGGTGACGTTATCGAAAAAATCGACGGCGTAGAGATTAAGGAGGGTATGGATTTCTTCCCATTACTCAACCGTAAGACAGGCAAGCGTACACTCCTCTCGATGCATCGTCCATCGGACGGCAAACGCTGGGAGCAGGTTGTTCTTCCAATTTCTTATGGTCAGATGAGTAACCTTCTCTACGACCGCTGGATTAAACAGCGTGCCGAGGATGTAAAACGCCTCTCGAACGGACGCTTGGGTTATGTTCACATCCAGTCGATGAACGATGGCAGTTACCGTACGGTTTATGCTGACATTCTGGGTAAATACAACCACTGCGAGGGAATCGTTATCGACACCCGTTTCAATGGCGGTGGTCGTCTGCATGAGGATGTTGAGATTCTTTTCAGCGGAGAGAAGTACCTCACTCAGGTAATTCGCGGCAAAGAGTCGTGCGATATGCCGAGCCGCCGATGGAATAAGGCATCAATTATGATTACATGCGAGGCCAACTATTCGAATGCCCACGGTACACCTTGGGTATACCAGACTATGGGAATAGGCAAGGTTGTCGGAATGCCTGTTCCTGGAACTATGACTAGTGTGTCATGGGAGCGTCTGCAGGATGCAACTCTCACATTTGGTATCCCCATCGTAGGATACAGAATGGCCAACGGTCAATATTTGGAGAATACTCAACTTGAGCCCGATATCAAGGTTGCAAACTCACCAGAGGTTGTCATCACTGGTCGTGACGAGCAGTTGGAGACTGCCGTTAAGGCTCTGCTTGAGGAGATTGACTCTCAGAAAAAATAATCGCCAGCAATTATGATTAAAGAATATATAGATTTTCCACTTCAAGAGTTAAATAGTTTCCATGTCGAGGAGCGAGCCGCCAAAATAATAGAGTTCGACTCTGCATCCGATTTGGATATAATCTTCTCTGCGCCCAATCGTCCCGAAAAATGGTACGTGCTGGGCGGAGGAAACAACATTCTATTTACCAAACGTTACGATGGTACACTCATACACCCCGTTGGTTGCGGAATAAACATCATTAGCGAAGATAATGATTCAATAACGATCGAGGCCGAAGCAGCCGTCGAGTGGGACGATCTGGTAGAGAATTGCGTTGAGAGAGCTCTATGGGGTGCTGAGAATCTATCGCTCATTCCTGGCAGTGTAGGAGCCTCACCAGTGCAAAACATTGGTGCATATGGAGCAGAGGCAAAGGATATTATTTCGAGAGTGCATTATTTCGACACTGAAGAGTGCCAACATCACACCCTCACCAATGAGGAGTGTAGATTTGGCTATCGCGATAGTATCTTCAAGCAGGAACTCAAAGGTCGCGCCATTATCACATCTGTAGAGTTCCGCCTAAGCAAACATCCGGCCCCCAATCTCGGATATGGCGATCTTGCAGCCGAGACTGAGACCAGAGGTGGTGCCACATTGATAAATATCCGCGAAGCTGTATGCGATATTCGTCGCCGCAAACTTCCCGACACATCGAAGATAGGCAATGCCGGTAGCTTTTTCAAGAATCCCGTCGTCGACAAAAAAGTCGCCGACCAGCTAAAGGAGCTCCACGAAGATATGCCCGTATATCCTACGGCCGATGAATCGAAATGCAAGTTGGCCGCAGGTTGGCTTATCGACCGCGCAGGGTTAAAGGGTTATCGTAATGAAAAAGTTGGGGTACACGAACGCCAAGCATTGGTACTAGTCAATTTGGGAGGAGCTACGGGCGAAGACGTCATAGCCCTCGCACAAAGCGTACAGCAGAGTGTATACGACAAGTTCGGCATCAAGATTGAGCCAGAAGTAAATATTTTGTAGTAAGGATTATGCTCATAGAGAGATTTCAGGAATATGTCAACCGCCAGAATCTTTTCACACGACAGGACAAGATTCTACTCACAGTATCGGGTGGCGTGGATTCGATGGTGTTAATGTCGTTATGCGTCAATAGTGGCTATAATGTCGGCATCGCTCATTGTAATTTCAGTCTACGTGGCCGCGAGAGCGACGAGGATGAAATTATGGTACAAGAGACTGCCCGCCGCTATGGCATCGAGTGCCACAACAAACGCTTCGACACACAAGGAGAGATGGAGCGTACGGGCGAATCGATGGAGATGGCCGCTCGACGCCTGCGATATGAGTGGTTTTACGAGTTGTGCGAGACTCACGACTACACGGTTATTGCCATAGCTCACCATATAGATGATTCAATAGAGACTTTCTTCATTAATATGTTGAGAGGTACTGGATTGCGAGGTCTGACCGGCATCAGCAATCGCGTTGGACGAGTTGTGCGGCCACTAATGTTTGCCACTCGCAAAGAGATTCTCGATTACGCTTTGCACAAACATATCACTTATCGAGAAGATTCTTCAAACCGCTCGACCAAATACCTGCGCAACAAGATTAGATTGGGACTTATCCCGCGCCTAAAAGAGATTAATCCTCGTTTTGCGTTCATTATGAATCAAAATGTGGCACGACTAACCGCAGCCCAACAGTTCATCGACAACGCAATCGATAATATCTTCAAACAGGCAGCACACATAGATGGCGATTTATGCACCATCAACATAGAGACAATCGAACATGTACAAACACGAAGTTTCGTAATATATGAAATTTTGAGTTCGCGTTTTGGATTCAAAGGAGATGTGGTTGACAGCTTATGCAAGGCTCTTGAAACAGGCTCTACGGGCAAAAGATTCTACTCCCGCACACACGTTGCCTACGCAGATCGCGGTAACATTGTTGTTGCCAGAACAGAAGATCAAGATCCCTGCGAAATTCTTGTCCAGAAGGGGCAACAACGAGCCTATTGTGGCAATTCGGTGCTCTATTTCGAATTGTGCGACGTCGATAGTCTGCCCACATACAATGTAGCCGACAATATAGCCCTTCTCGATGCAGAAAAGCTATCATACCCGTTACTTCTTAGACGATGGAACGATGGTGATTCATTCATCCCTTATGGCATGAACGGCAGCAAGAAAGTGAGTGATTATCTGATTGATCGTAAAATATCTATGGCCGAGAAATCACGCCAGTTCGTACTCTGTTCGGATGGAGAAATTGCGTGGTTGGTGGGACGACGCATAGGACACAAATTCCGCATTACAGACAAGAGCGAATGGGTATTGCGTATAACCAAAGAGACTATTTAGACAATGGCTAAATCGAGCATAAAATTCAAGGATAGCGTCGAGCGATTCGAGCAACTCAAAGCTGATATTGCAGCTCGCCGGTTTGCCCCGATATACCTACTTATGGGCGAGGAGAGCTATTTCATAGATGCTCTTTGCGACAAATTATCGCAGAGTATCTTGAGCCCCGCCGAGCAAGCATTCAATCAAATAACAGTCTATGGCAAGGATAGTGAGGCAGGACAGATTGTAAACCTCTGCCGTCAGATGCCTATGATGGGACAATACGAAGTGATTATCGTCAAGGAAGCACAGCAACTTCGCAACATAGAGAAGTTATCGCACTACACCTCAAAACCTCAGGCCTCGACCATACTCATCATCTGTCACAAGGAGAAAAATATTGACAAACGCTCGGCTCTATACAAGCAATGTGCAGCATCGGGTGCAGTGCTCGAATCGGTGCGTCCTCGTGACTACGAAATAGGTGCTTGGCTATCGAAATTTGTGGCTTCAAAATCGATGACTATGACCCAGAAAGCATTACAGATGTTAATCGAGCATCTGGGCTGCGACATTTCGAAAATCTCAAACGAACTGGACAAGTTGATCATAGCTCTCCCCGAAGGCACAAAACAGATTACCGACACGCATATCGAGCAAAGCGTAGGTATATCGAAGGAGTTCAACAATTTTGAACTTTGCAATGCAGTGGCAACTTTTGATGTAGCTCGCTCATTGCAAATAGCCGACCATATGTCGCGCAACCCGAAGGAATACCCGTTGCTACTCACAATCTCAACACTTTTCGGATTATTCCACGATATGTTTATAATAAACTATCTACGTTGGCTAAGCAAACGCAAAGGCATCGCGTTTCCCGACAATATGGAGCTTATGCGAACTCTCAAAAAGAGCAATGTCTACGCCGTTGATGAGCTAAAACAACAATCGGCACGTTGGGAGAATCGTCGAGTATTCAATATTCTGGGGCTACTTCGCGAATACGACGGAAAGAGCAAGGGAATCGATGCTGGAGCAGCCGACGAAGGTGAACTTCGCCGCGAATTATTACTAAAAATTTTCATGCAATAACAACCTCGCCAACTATGAGCCAACAGTGCGAAAAATATATGATTCTCAACGGAGAGCTTTGTACTGAGCAAGCCTCTTCGATGCCGTTCGTTTATCAAAACATACACTCGTTGGGATATAGTTGCCGACACATAGCTCAACATATTGAGCTGCTCAACCAATCGGCAAAAAAACTATTTGACACAGAGTTGGATATCGATTCGCGCGAGCTTGAACGACAAGCTTCGATGCTATTGCAAGCCAATCGATTATCTCGCAATGCGACGATTGGTATTGAACTTTCGCTCGACGCGGATGGGAATCATAGACTTCGCTGTCATGGCAACTCTATATACCAAGGCTACGTAATGCGTAGTCTTCGCCCCGAGATAGCAACCCTCCCAATGTCGAACCCACTTGGCGACTACCCCACCTCAGCCTCAATAGAGTCTCAGGCTTTAGCCAATGCCATAGCTCGACGCAGAGGTTACCACTCAGCTATAATGATTGGCCCCAAAGGCGAGATAAAAAGCGATTCTGCAAACCCGATATTTACCATCAAAGGATATACCCTATACTCCCAAACATCAAACCTGGCATCCGTAGAGCGTACTCTTGTTGAGCGGGCTGCGATGAAAGTAGGATATGGAGTACAACGTATGCAACTTTCGGCTCTTGAGCTGGAGTCGGCTGATGAGGTTTTACTAGGGAGCTATCAAGGTATTTCGGCTGCCGCCCACATCGACAATCGACCCTATATGTCGATTGCAGCCGAACGTATCGCGGCGGCAATGGAACAGATTTATAATAGCAAAAAATAGAACTTAAACTTATGCGGACAGCAATATTTCCCGGATCGTTCGATCCCTTTACCAGAGGCCACGCAGCACTCGTAGAGCAGGCTCTCAGACTATTCGACAAGATTGTTATTGCCATAGGCGAGAATGTAAACAAAACATCGCTACTCGCCGCAGAGCAACGCGAGAAGTTGATACGCGATTACTATATGGGCAATGCTAACATCGAAGTAATCAGATACTCTTCGTTGACTGGCGACATCGCTCGCCAAGTGGGAGCCACAGCTATCATCCGCGGAATACGTAATACGATTGATTTTGAATACGAACGCACAATGGCTCAAACCAATCGCCGTCTCTTCCCTGAGTTGGAGAGCGTGATGCTATTTACGCCTGCTGAATATAGTGATATCTCTTCATCTACAGTCCGCGAACTACACGCTTTTGGAATAAATACCGATGAAATAATGCCAGACGGCATTAAGCTTGAAAATTATCTCTAAGGATAGCAACAAAGTCTTGTTTTTTAATAATTAGGCCGCATAAGCGGCTTTTTTTGTCCCTATATACGACAAAGGGTTTGCAATATCGCACAATAGTTTATATATTTGCAGTTTAGGATATTATACAATATCCGTTACACACGACACACAAATAAAGCAAACCCGATAACAACACTACAAAATGGAATTTACAGCAGAGATGATTGCCGGTCTTTTGGGCGGCACGGTGGTAGGCGACAAGAACGCAGCAGTACACACAGTATCCTCTATCGAGGGTGGCAAGCAGGGTTCTCTCACCTATCTCACTAATCCCAAATATGAACAGTTTGTATATTCAAGCAATGCCTCTATCATATTAGTAAGCAATGACTTCGAGCCTAAGAGCGAAGTCAAGGCTACGCTTATCAAAATTCCCGACGTGGGAGCAGCGGTACTCCAACTTCTGGAGATGTACAACGCAATGAAACCTCAGAAGAAAGGCATTAGCAAGATGGCATCTATCTCAGAGAAGGCAACCATCGGCGAGAACTGCTACATAGGTGATTTTGCAGTAATCGAGGCCGGCGCAGTAGTTGGTGACGGAGCAAAGATCTATCCGCAGGTATATGTAGGCGACGGAGTGAAGGTTGGAGCCGGTACCACACTCTACCCGGGTGTGAAGATTTATGAGGGTTGCCGAGTGGGAGCCAACTGTATTATCCACGCTGGCGCAGTTATCGGAGCTGATGGTTTCGGATTCCTGCCCAAGCCCGATGGAACATTCGACAAGATTCCACAGTTGGGAAATGTTATTATTGAGGATAATGTAGAGATTGGAGCAAACACCTGCATCGACCGCGCAAAGACCGATTCCACCATTATTCGCAAGGGCGTAAAGCTCGACAACTTGATTCAGATTGGCCACAATGTGGAAGTGGGCGAGAATACCGTATCATCAGCACAAACAGGCATAGCGGGCACATCGAAGGTGGGCCGCAACTGCTTCCTCGCAGGTCAGGTGGGCATTGCCGACCACGTTACAGTGGGCAACTATGTAAAGATCGGCTCACAGTCGGGATTGGACAAAGATGTTCCCGATGGAGAGATTCGCTTTGGCTCGCCCGCATTGGCAGGAATCAATTACCACCGTTCATTCGCCGTATTCAAGACCCTGCCAGAGCTGCAGCGTAGAGTAACAGCTTTGGAGAAAGCAGCAAAGGAGAATACTGCAAAGAAT
Source organism: Rikenellaceae bacterium (assembly GCA_015060165.1). Taxonomy (GTDB): domain Bacteria; phylum Bacteroidota; class Bacteroidia; order Bacteroidales; family Rikenellaceae; genus Alistipes. The sequence goes on along the minus strand of SUZC01000002.1, from coordinate 44,765 downwards.
AATGAGTAACATCGTATAACAAAAACAGACTCAATCAACGCAGAGATTTAATCAACACAATAAAAAATAATAGAATGAAAAAGATTTTTACAATCGTATTGGCAGCTGCGGCATTGGCAAGCTGCGACAATGGTACAAAGTACACCATCTCTGGTAGCAACGCTGCTTTTGAGGATGGCAAGATGGTCTATATGCTTAAGACCGAGAACCGCAAGATGACTCCCGTAGATTCAGTTGTAGTTGAGAAGAACTCATTCAAGTTCAAGGGTGAGGCTCCTGAAGCTGCATATATGGCATACATCGCTGTTGGTTCATCTAACCCTCGCGAGGCTGTGGCTACAGTTCCCGTATACGTAGAGGCTGGCAAGATCGTAATCAACGTTGTAGATGCAGAGAAAAAGAACTACAACGCAACAGGTAGCTTGTTGAACGATGCCAACACTGCATTCAGCACAAAGTTGAGCGAGATCTACGAGCGTGTCAACAAGGCTTACGAGGCTAAGGATGATGCTGCTATTCAGGCTGCACAGAAGGAGCTCACAGACTTGCGCTTCAACACTATCGTTGAGAATGCGGCTAACCAGTTTGGTAGCGATCAGCTCAGCAGATCATACTATCAGTTCGAGCCTCAGCAGATTCTCGATATCATCGCAGCTATGCCAGCTGATAAGCAGGAGAAATTGGCCGATATGAAGAAGGGCGCAGAGCAGGCTTTGAAGGTAGCTCCCGGTAATCCTTATATCGACATCACCGAGCCAACACCCGACGGCAAGCAGCTTTCATTGAAGAGCGCAGTTGAGAACAAGAAGAACAAGTATATCTTGCTCGATTTCTGGGCATCTTGGTGTGGTCCTTGCATGATGGAGGTTCCCCACTTGAAGGCAGCTTATGACAAGTATCACAAGAAGGGCTTCGAGATTTACGCTGTATCTTTGGATCAGAAGAAGGAGAATTGGGAGAAGGCTATCAAAGATAAGAAGATGAATTGGTTGCACGTTAGCAACGTGAAGTATTGGGATACTCCCTCTCGCAACGACTACGCTGTAAACTCTATCCCCGCAAACTTCCTTATCGACTGCTCAACAGGCAAAATCGTAGCTAAGGGCTTGCGTGGCGCTGCGTTGGAGGAGAAACTTGCAGAGCTTTTGAAGTAATAACTCGCGACAATGATATGATTACCCCTCCTCGCAATAGCAGGGCGGGGTAATTAATTAATACACAAGCCTTTACCAATTATCCAACAATCATAATATACTAATTACAAATTAACATCAAACGCTTTTATCACTATGAAAAAGATTTACTGCTTTATCGCTATTGCAAGCATCGTTGCGTGCTGTGCCATTGGTTGCTCAGCTCCCAACTCGTACATCGTAACGGGAAAAGACACAACAGGCCGTTGCCCCGACGGGGAGTGGGCATACCTCTGCATTCAGAAGAATAGTTCTGGCGACTATGACTACATCGACTCTGTAAGAATCGAGAACAACCAATTCCGATTTGAGGGCACAATCGAGCAGCCGACTATCGCCTACGTTATGACACGTGTCTATAACGACTCGCTCAGATTCGACAAGCCTATGATTGTACACCGTTTTATCCTCGAAGAGGGACGAATCAAGACCGCTTTCAGCAATGATATACACGCACCTATCGGGACAGAGTTAAACAATAAAATCTTCACATTCTTTAACGATATCAACTCACTAATAGAGAAAGCCGAGGAAGATGGTCTCGACGAGGAGGAGATCCTCAACTTAGGATTTGAATATGTTCACAAACAGATAGCCGATAATGCCGAGAACGAGTTTGGTGTTTTCGTGGCAGATTATATGGCCGATGAGTTCGAGCCAACCGAGCAGTTGGAGCTATACGCTCTTTTACCACACAAGCAGGAGTATTTTGCCACGCAAATCGAGGAGGCCAAACGTGCCACTCGCTTCGAGATTGGCAACCCATACAGCGACGTTACCGAGCCAACTGCCGACGGCAAGGAGATTTCATTGAAAAGCGTTGTCGAAAAAGAGGGTAACAGATTTATATTGTTGGAGTTTTGGGCTTCGTGGTGCGGCCCTTGTATGAACGAGATGCCAAACCTCAAAGCGACATACAACAAATTCCACAAAAAGGGATTTGAGGTTTATGCGTCGTCGCTCGATGCCAACAAAAAGGATTGGGAAAGTGCGATGAAAAAGATTGGAATGGAGTGGATAAATGTGAGCGGTTTGAAGGTGGGAAATTCGCCCGCACCCAAAGAGTATTATATCACGGCTATTCCAGCCAACTTCCTGATAGATTGCTCAACGGGCAAAATCATCGCAAAAAATCTGCGCGGTGAGGCTTTGGAGAAGAAGATTGAGGAGTTGTTGAAGTAATCTCCGCATAGAAAAGATTTTACTCCACAAGAAATACAATATAAGATATTCCCAAACCCACTTTGTTGGGTTTGGGAATTTTCATTATATTTGTCTTGTAGAAAATTTACCACCACACGCAATGGCCGAAAAAGCATCGACATATCGCATTATGGGCATCGACCCTGGCACGAACTATATGGGTTACGGCATCATAGAGGTCGAGGGCAATAAACTGCGTTCGGTGGTGATGGGTGACATCGATCTGCACACAATGAGCGACCCCTATCGCAAACTGCGTTACATATTCGACCGAGTGAGCAAGCTAATAAAGGATTATCAACCGCGCGAAGTGGCTTTGGAATCGCCTTTTTTTGGGGTGAATGTGCAGAGTATGCTCAAATTGGGGCGTGCTCAGGGTGTGGCTATGGCTGCAGCTCTAAGCTTTGACAAAGAGGTATTTGAGTATGCACCGTCACGCATCAAGCAGGCCATTGCTGGCTCCGGCTCGGCATCGAAGGAGCAGGTGGCAGCAATCGTGAAACGTATGCTTAAATTGGATTACACACCCCGTCGACTGGATGCTACCGATGGTATGGCTGTTGCTATGTGTCACTACTTTACCGCACGCACTCCCATATCGGTTGCAATGGGTACAGAGCGAGTAAAGGGACTTGGCGGAGGCAAGAAAGCAGTGAAGGGTTCCTCATCGTGGGAGACATTCCTAAGAAACAATCCCGATAGAATAAAGCAATAGGATACAATGCAAAACGAGGCTCGCTAACAAATTAAGTTAGGAGCCTCGTTTTGTAAAGAATAGGCTGTTTACTTCTCTGCTATGCAGGCTTGATAGATTGCATTAGTCAATTCGTTCAGGAAATTCTTGCCTTTAACCGATGTCCAACCATTGGTCATTGCAACAATACCCCAACCGTCGGCGGGACTCCAAATCATGATACTACTTAGACCATACGCTCCGCCAGTATGACCAATGAGATAATTGCCTGGTGCTTTATACTTTTCATCTTCAACTTTATCATCGAACTCGGTAAGACACAAGCCATAACCACTAGAGCTAACTGGGGTCTGCATCAGTTTGGCACTCTGCTCCGATATGATGCGAACACCACCATACTCACCATAATTCATATGCATGATCATATACTTAGCCAAATCGTATGCCGAGATTTTCACACCACCCGTAGGTGAGAAGATGGGCGAAGAATAACCAAACTTATAATCTGCCATAGCATCGGCAGTGCTACGATATGCACCTGTTGACTCTACGTACTCTCCATTTCGAAAATTGTAGATGCGTGCAAACTTGTCGCTATCGAGCAAATCGACGTTATGACCTCCATATAGGCCGAGCGGCTCGATAATATTCTTCTTTACATACTCATCAAATCTTACGCCCGAAACCTTTTCCAAAATGGTACCCGCAAGATTCAAACCCATATTAGAGTAGTTGTATCCCTCGCCAGGCTTGTAGGTAAAATATGACTCAACACAATTACCATACACCGCAGGATTCAAATGGTCGAGAGTAAAATAATCTGCCTTATCCTTAATACTTGCCGTATGTGAAAGCACCATTTTCAGAGTAATAGGAATATCGGGGTGATGAGGATTACGAATCTTAAAACCTATCAAGTCACTTACATCATCATCGAGCGAGATAACGCCCTTATCGACAAGCTGCAAGAGAGATGTTGCCGTAAATGACTTTGAGATAGATGCAATTCTCATAACATCATCGTTTGACAGGGGTGCTTTGGTAGCCAAATCCTTATATCCAAACGAGTTGTTATATACAATTTTGCCATCCTTAACCACAGCGGCCGAAATACCCACTGCATTGAATTCGCTCATAACAGCCTGGATAGCCTCATCGGTCTGCTGCTTAGGAAATGAATTACAACCGATGCCCAGCAATGCTATGCCAGCCATCGCCAACATAAATAATCTACTGATTCGCATATTATATCGAAGTGTTAAGGTTATTTGAAACTGCGTATGGCAGTCGCCATACACATCTTCTATGATGAAATATAAAAAAGCGTGGCTACCTTACGAGAGCCACGCTTTACGGGTTAACTATTATTTCGCGTAACTTACCGAACGAGTCTCGCGAATAACGGTAATCTTCACCTGACCAGGATAAGTCATCTCGTCCTGAATCTTCTTTGCTATATCGTGTGACAATGACTCTGACTCCTGATCCGAGAGCTTATCAGCACCAACGATTACGCGCAACTCACGACCTGCCTGAATAGCGTAAGTCTTAACCACACCAGGATATGAGAGTGCGATATCCTCCATCTCCTTCAAACGCTTGATGTAAGACTCTACAACCTCACGACGTGCTCCCGGGCGAGCTCCTGAAATAGCATCACATACCTGAATAATCGGAGCAATCATCGAATTCATCTCGACCTCGTCGTGGTGAGCTCCTACGGCGTTGCATACATCTGGCTTCTCCTTGTACTTCTCTGCCAGCTTCATACCAATAATTGCGTGTGGCAACTCTGGCTCATCATCAGGCACCTTACCAATATCGTGCAACAGACCTGCTCGACGTGCAGCCTTAACCGGCAATCCCAACTCCGATGCCATAATACCTGCAAGGTTTGCGGTCTCGCGAGCATGCTGCAACAAGTTCTGTCCATACGAAGAACGATACTTCATCTTACCAATAAGACGAATCAACTCGGGGTGCAGACCGTGAATACCTAAGTCGATTGCAGTACGTTTACCAACCTCAACAATCTCCTCCTCAATCTGCTTCTTAACCTTAGCCACAACCTCCTCGATACGGGCTGGATGGATACGACCATCAGTTACAAGCTGGTGCAATGCCAAACGCGCAATCTCGCGACGAACAGGATCGAAACCGCTCAAGATAATAGCCTCTGGAGTATCATCTACAATAATCTCGATACCGGTAGCAGCCTCCAATGCGCGGATATTACGACCCTCACGACCAATGATACGACCCTTAACCTCATCGCTATCGATGTTAAATACTGTCACAGCATTCTCGATAGCAGTCTCAGTGGCTACGCGCTGGATAGAGGTAACGATGATACGTTTTGCCTCCTTTGTCGCAGTGAGTTTAGCCTCCTCGATAGTCTCGTTGATATATGCGTCAGCCTCGGCTTTAGCCTCGGTCTTCATATTCTCGATAAGGATATTCTTAGCCTCCTCTGTACTCATTCCAGAAATCTGCTCCAAACGAATATTCTGCTCCTTAATCACTGCAGCAAGTTCCTCCTTGCGAGTGTTAAGATTCTGGAGCTGAGCAGTCATCTGCTCCTTAAGGCGATCGTTCTCCTTGATTTTATGGTCAAGGTCACGCTGCTGATTCTGCAAATTCGACTCAATCTGCTTTGCACGCTGCTCGCTTTGAGCAATCTTCTGATTTCGCTCGTTTATCTGACGATCGTGCTCGCTTTGCAACTTTATAAATCGCTCCTTAGCCTGCAAAATCTTCTCCTTCTTTATCATCTCACCCTCGGCCTCGGCCTCGCGGAGAGCTGCTTCACGTTGTTTTTTTATCGTATTCTTTGTGATGTAGAGCGTCACCAGATAATACACGCTCACACTCACAATCGCCGACACGATAGCTGTTATAATAACTGTTGTCATTGCTGTAATTAATAATGTTGTTAAATATTTGGTTATAAGTATGTTTCCAACAATCGTACACATACAAAAAAACCGCATAGAAGTTCCTTTTCTTGTTTGACGAATCTGCCGATAAGTCAAGGTGTGGGGCTCCGGAGTTCGCAATCGTCCAACGGTGTCCACAGACACACTTCATGCGAAGTTAAGGCCTGATTTTGAGAAACCGAGAGTTGACCCAATGTAATAAGTGTTCAGTTTCGCAAAGCTATAAGGAAATCTATGCGGGTAGATTTGTATATAAAGAACTATTTTTCAACCTTCTAATTCCCAATTGGGGTAAAGGGTTGTATTCCAATCTATTTTACCAGTCAAAATTGAGGTACAACAATCTTTAAGCCTATAAATATAAAAGCATACTACTTTGCCGACTTTGCTCGTGGCAAACGATTCAGATGCTTGTCGAGTCGTTGCGACAATGCATCAAGAGCCTTCATATCATCGCTCTCTAATTCATTTTGTCGCGTAATGGCAATATTGTTTATACTCAATTGCAATGCAGTAATGGCCAAACAATCTTTAATGTCGAAATTATCGCCAAAGGTCTTCTGCAAGGTAGCCAAATTGGTATTCACCTCACGCTCCGCCAAACGATACACCTCCTCCTTATCGCTGTCAATTGTCAACGAATATGCCTTACCGGCCACTTTGAGATTTATCTTTTGCTTAGCCATTGTTTCAATTAATTCTCTTCTGCTTTAGTAAGCAACGCAATGCACTTATCAACCTCCCGCACTAACAGGTTAAGTCGCGCACGCGATTTGGTTTTATCGGTAGTATTTCCGCTCAAACTCTCAGCCAAACGCAGACGTTGCACTTCAGCCTTCAACTCTCGTAACTGCTCCTGCTGCTCACGCAATTGTGCACGCAATTCATCGCGCTCAACACGAAGTTGTTCGCAATCGGCCTCCATCTTCTCGTACTGCGAAATTATACGCTCTGCCTGTGCCTCAATGTGCTTTATGATGCTTTTACAAGCCATCTCACCAAAAGTTTGTAACGTTTTTCACTCTCAAAGATAGAAAAAAAATCTATCTTCCGCAAATTTTAGGGCAATCTATACTCGATTTGCAAAACTTTCTATCGACTTTGCACACTTCGTGAAGGTGCAATCACCTCTCCAAAAAGGTCATAATCCTCGGCCCCAGTGATGCGAACATCATAAAAACGACCCCTGCGCAACTGGCGCAACTCGCACGGAATAAGGATCTCCTGATCAACCTCTGGCGAATCATATTCCGAACGTGCGACATAGTAATCACCTTGACGTGAATCGACCATAACCCGCATAACTCGGCCCACCCGTGAGATATTGTTCTCCAACGATATCTGCTCTTGAATCTGCATAATTCGCGCCGCACGACGCTCTTTTTCCTCTTCAGGAACATCATCTGTAAGTTCTGTGGCCGAATAGGTCCCCTCCTCCTCCGAATAGGGGAAAACACCCAATCTATCGAAACGCACCTCACGTACAAACTCCTCCAACTCTGCAATATCCTCCAATGTCTCGCCAGGATATCCCACAAGTAGGGTCGTACGCAGAGCAATGTCGGGAATTTGTCGACGCAGACGCTTAATGAGCTCCATTGCCTCAGCTTTTGTATGGCGACGCTTCATAGCAGAGAGCATCTTATCCGAAATGTGCTGGAATGGGATATCAAGATACTTACAGATTTTAGGCTCGCGAGCCATCACCTCAATCACATCTTCGGGGAATGCAGCAGGATAAGCATAATGCAAACGAATCCACTCTATACCCTCTATACGGCACAATTCCGACAGTAAATCAGCCAAACGGCGACAACCATAAAGATCTATACCATAATAGGTTGTGTCCTGTGCGATAACCATCAACTCCTTCACTCCACGCTCGGCCAATAGTCGAGCCTCCTCCAAAATGCTCTCCATTGGCACAGAGATGTGCTTACCTCGAATAAGTGGAATAGCGCAATATCCGCACAACCAATTACACCCCTCAGAAATCTTCAAATATGCATAATGGGCCGGAGTTGTAAGTACTCTCTCAGTTGCGAGTTCTGCCTTATGCTGGCCACCCAATGCAGCTACGATATCAGCCCAATCGTTCACACCAAAATACTCATCAACTTCTGGGATCTCATCTCGGAGTTCATCGGCATATCGCTCACTAAGGCAACCTACAACAAACAATCGCTCGATAAGGCCCTCTTCCTTGGCTCTCACAGCCGCAAGAATCGTATCGATACTCTCCTTTTTGGCATCACCGATAAATCCGCAGGTGTTGATCACAACCACATCAGCATCATTTCTGTCGCTATCGTGTTCCAACTCGTAACCTGCTGCTGCAAGTTGCGCCATCAGATGCTCACTATCGACCGTATTCTTTGAGCAACCCAAAGTTATGACGTTGATTTTCTTCATCTTGCAAACCTCTTATCGTATTACTTTTTCTCCCCGAAAAGGGCATCCACAAACTGGTGACGGTCAAAGATTCTGAGCTGGTCGATACCTTCGCCAATACCGATATATCGCACAGGAATATGGAATTGGTCACTGATACCGATTACCACACCGCCCTTTGCAGTACCGTCCAACTTGGTGATTGTAAGCGAAGTAACCTGCGTAGCCTGAGTAAACTGACGAGCCTGCTCGAAGGCATTTTGGCCTGTAGAGCCGTCCAACACAAGCATCACTTCATGGGGTGCATCGGGAATAACCTTTGCCATCACATTACGAATCTTCGTAAGCTCATTCATCAAGCCAACCTTATTATGCAGACGGCCAGCCGTATCAATCAGCACCACATCGGCACAATTGGCCACAGCCGACTTCAAAGTATCGAAAGCCACAGATGCAGGATCAGAACCCATCTCCTGGCGAATCATAGTAGCTCCTGCACGCTCGGCCCACACCGCCAGCTGGTCAATAGCTGCGGCTCGGAAAGTATCGGCAGCACCGATGTAAACCTTGCGGCCCGCCTTGGTAAGTTGCGCAGCAAGTTTTCCGATTGTAGTGGTCTTACCAGCGCCATTAACTCCTACAACCATCATAACATAGGGAGTACCCTCCTTTACCTCCAAACCAAAATCCTGCTGCGACGAATGTGACTCCTCCATCAACTGAGCAATCTCATCACGTAGAATCGCATTCAGCTCCGAGGTATTCATATACTTATCGCGGGCAATACGCTCCTCAATATGGTTGATAATCTTAACGGTAGTCTCAACTCCGACATCAGAAGTGATAAGCACCTCCTCCAAATCATCCAACACATCGGCATCAACAGTCGAACGACCCGCAACAGCACGTGCCAACTTAGAGAAGAAACCCTCCTTAGTCTTTTGCAAACCAGCTGATAACTCTTCCTTCTGCGCCTGTTGTTCTTCAGCTTTCTGCTGCTCAACGGCTACTTGTTGTTCAGTAGAAAGCGGCTCCTGCGAATTATCTTTTTTCTTCTTAAAAAGATCAAAAAATCCCATACTCTTATCTATTTTTAAGCCAACACATTCTGTGTGGCAAATTATTGTACAAAGTTACATTTTTTTTACCGTACTACCAAATATATATAAGAATCGACTCTGCACAAAAAAAAGGCGCCTCCCACGGGAAGCGCCTTTTTTGCATTAGGTTCTGCGAAATTCGCAGCCTCATACAAAAATAAATTATTTCTCAGCGAAGTAAGCCTTGATGTCAGCCTCCTCAAGAATGTTCTGAGTCTTGAAGATGTAAGCACCAGTCTTCTCTGATTTCACCATCTTGATGCACTTGGTGTACTTCTTGTTGGTACCCGTTTTAAGGGTTGCAACTACTTTCTTTGCCATAACTTACACAAAAATTACTTAATTTCACGATGTACTGTCACCTTCTTCAAGTAAGGATTGTACTTGCGACGCTCCAAACGGTCGGGTGTGTTCTTCTTGTTCTTGGTGGTGATGTAACGTGACATTCCTGCAACACCACTCTCCTTCTGCTCGGTGCACTCCAAAATCACCTGAACTCTGTTACCTTTCTTTGCCATTTGTTACTCTGATTTTTAGTAAACTTTCTTAGGTGCAGCAGCCTCCTTCAAAGCGGCAGCCAAGCCCTTCTTGTTAATTGTTTTCATACCGGCGGTGGTCACCTTCAAAGTGAGCCAGCGGCCTTCCTCCTCTGACCAAAAACGCTTAGTCTTCAAGTTCGTATTGAACTTGCGCTTGGTCTTGCGGTTTGAGTGAGAAACATTGTTACCCACTACTGCGGTCTTACCTGTAATTTCGCAAACTCTCATTGTTTTTTACATTTTAATTTCTATCCCCTCACAATAAGGGTGCGCAAAGATAAGCAAAATAAATTCAAAATTCAAAATTCAAAATTTAAAATTTGCTTTTTGGGAGTAAATTTGTTGTCCGCAGGCTGCAAAGCAGAGAATTTACCCTATGGCAAGGCTATTTTTCAGCTCCTTATAGAGCATTTCTATTGCATAGGCCGATGCACGATTTACAATCTGGCCACGGTCTGTTCCGCAATTTCTCATCACTGCCACCGTATGTGTAGGTGTTGCGACAGCAATCCACACCGTACCCACAGGTTTCTCTGCAGAGCCACCTGTTGGGCCTGCAATGCCTGTGGTAGCTATAGCATAATCGGCCTCGCCCACACGACGAGCCCCTTCTGCCATCTGACGAGCCACTTGCTCGCTTACTGCTCCGTAGCGCATAATATCCTCGTAGTTCACACCCAGCACATCGCGCTTCGCTTCGTTGGCATAGGCCACCACACCACATTTGAAGTAGGCCGAAGCCCCCGCCATTGCGGTAAATCGTGATGCAATGGTACCCCCTGTACAACTCTCCGCAGTAGCAAGCGTTAACTCCTTATCACACATGATATTATGGACTAACTCCTGCATCGATGCGTTCTCAAAACCAACAATATTATCGGGGATTATTTTATAGAGTTTATCAAAGAGGGCATCTATCGTTTGACGCATCTCAGCCTCATCCTCCACATCGTATGCCGACAGACGCAATCGCACCACATTCGGAGCTGGCAAATACGCCAATTTAATACTCGCAGGAAGAGAATCCTCCCACTCCGATATACGCTCGGCCAAGATCGACTCCGCAACACCGGCTGTAATCATCGTGCGATGGATATTGGCGTGTAGCGACAAACGCTCCCGTAGTCGAGGCATAACCTCCTCACTCATCAAGTGTTCCATCTCGAAAGGTACACCCGGAAGCGACACCACAATCTGCCCCTTCTCGCCCACAAACAACATTCCAGGAGCTGTGCCGTGAGCATTGAACAACACCTCACAGCAATCAGGAACCATAGCTTGTGAACGATTCAATTCGTTATACTCAATACCTCGCGCAGCAAGCATTCGACGAACGTGCTCGGCCACACGGCTATCCTCGTGCATTGATGAAGAAAATATCTTTGCAAGAGTAAATTTGGTGATATCATCTTTAGTAGGTCCCAAGCCACCCGTAATTATTACCACATCGGAAATCTCCATGACACGATGCAAAGTATCGGTTATCTGCTCGGCACTATCACCTATCGAAAGTTTCTCGACAACGGTTATACCCGCAGAATTAAGATGTTTGGATATGCTAACTGAATTGGTATCGACAATTTGGCCGATGAGAATCTCATCGCCTATAGTTACGATTGCAGCTTTAATCATTGCTCTATGTTTTACTGGGCTGAATTATTAGAATTTACAGCAGGAGGAGTTCCTGATTCTGTTGCGGCATCAGATGTCGTTGGTGCATCAGAGGCCACGACATCACAACTCTTAGCTGCGCCTGACGTTAAGGTCGCATCCGAACTCTCAGCTGCAGTACGCTGCTCGGCCTTACGGATACGCTCATCAAGCCCCAACTGCATATTGCGTAGCGAAGCTCCCCCGCCATAGATAAACTCACTTCCAATCTGAACCAACGTAGCTCCCGCCTGCAACATTTGCATAGCATCATCGGGCGTAGACACTCCTCCACAACCGATGATGGGATAAGTACCCTTCGAACGTGAATAGATTCGCTTCACAACCTCGATGGCTCTGTTTTTCAAAGGTCGACCACACATCGCACCGTGAGTACGGCCAATCGAGCGCATCTGCTCGGTAGACTTCGACAGCGAATGACGACCGATAGTGCCTCCACAAGCTACAATACCATCGAGCGGAGTATCAATCATAATATCGGTCATCAAATCAATCTGCTCATCACTCAAATCGGGCGAAATCTTCAATAAAATAGGACGATACTGATTCTGACCACGTCGGAAATCAAACAATGGAACTAGGATGTCCATCAATTCCTGCTTTGAGGTAGGCACATACGGCTCAGGTGTGGTATTGCAACACACATTGACCGTAAAGTAATCGACATACTGATATAATGGGCGGAACAGACGCAAATAATCTTTTGGGGCACCTTCACAATCTGTTTTACTTCCCTTGGCGATATTACATCCCACCACTATTCGACTACTACGCTGCTTAACATTTTCAATAACCTGCTCCACACCAGCGCTCTCGATGTCGGCACGATAAATCAAAGCACGGTCGCCTTTGAGCAGGAGCAAATCACCGCTCTTTTCAGGAGTATGCTGTGGTTTGGGAGTAACAGGCCCTATCTCGACAAATCCGAATCCTGCTGCTGCCATGGCATCTATCATCTCACCATCACGATCGAATCCTGCGGCCAATCCTATGGGCGAGAAAAAGTGCATTCCAAACACGTCGCGATGTAGGTTCGCAGCAGGCACTCCAAAGCGCTGATGGAGCATATAACGCCCTATCGCACTTCGCGATGCACGACGCCACAACCAACGTTTGACGCGAAATGAGAAATCGGCACTCGCCAGATATTTTATTAACTGAATAAGTTTCACAATGACAAATATACAAAAACTTCTCTCTTGTTGAGTCGTTTAGCACATTTTTCGACACTAGTCGGCCCAAAAATTGATTTTACGACATAAATAAATTATCTTTGTATAACTATAACCGAACAAAAATCTACTCCTGATATGAAACAATTTAACGACTCAAATTTCTTGTTACAGACCCCAACAGCAGAGCGTTTGTATCACGACCACGCATCTAAGATGCCAATCATTGACTATCATTGCCACCTCAATCCTGAATACGTAGCAAACGACCATCGTTTCCGTAACCTATCGGAGATATGGCTTGCAGGCGATCACTACAAATGGCGTGCAATGCGCACCAATGGAGTGGAAGAGCGTTTTTGCACAGGAGACTCTTCTGATTGGGAGAAGTTTGAAAAGTGGGCTGAGACTGTCCCCTACACCATGCGTAACCCGCTATACCATTGGACACATCTCGAGCTCAAAACTGCTTTTGGTGTAGAGAAGTTGCTCAACCCATCGACAGCACGTGAAATATACGACCACTGCTCGGCTCTGTTGCAACAACCAGAATATTCTGCTCGTGGTATTATGCAACGCTACAATGTGGAGGTCGTATGCACAACCGACGATCCGATTGACTCGCTTGAGCACCACATTAAGTGCCGCGAAGATGGTTTCAACTGCAAGGTATTACCAACTTGGCGACCCGACAAGGCTATGGCCGTAGAGCAACCCGCAGCATTCAAGGCCTACATCGACCGTTTGGCTGAGGTAGCCGAGGTGGAGATCAATTCGTTTGCATCGTTGCTCGACGCTCTACGAGTACGCCACAATTTCTTTGAGAGTGTAGGCTGTCGATTGAGTGACCACGGAATTGAAGAGTTCTATGCCGAGGATTACACGTCGGCCGAGATTGAAGCTATCTTCACAAAAGTATATGGTGGAGAGATGTTGTCCGATACAGAGATTCGCAAATACAAAAGCGCTATGCTCGTTGAGTTTGGCATTATGGACTACGAATCGGGCTGGACTCAGCAATTCCACTATGGTCCTATTCGTAACAACAACAGCCGCATGATGGCTCTGCTCGGTCCCGATACAGGTTTCGACTCGATTGGCGACGAGCCCGTAGCTAAGAGTATGGCAAAGTTCCTCGACCGACTTGACTCTCAGGGCAAGCTCACAAAAACAATCCTCTATAACATCAACCCCAGCCACAACGAGATGGTTGCAACAATGATTGGCAATTTCCAAGATGGTAGCATTGCCGGCAAGATTCAGTTTGGTTCGGGATGGTGGTTCCTTGACCAAAAGGATGGAATGGAACGTCAGATGAATTCACTCTCACTACTCGGTCTGCTGAGCCGTTTTGTGGGTATGCTCACCGACTCACGCAGCTTCTTAAGCTATCCGCGCCACGAGTACTTCCGTCGTACGCTCTGTAACCTGATTGGCAACGATGTAGAGCAGGGGCTCCTACCTGCCAGCGAGATAGATTTCTTGGGCCAGATGGTCGAGAACATCAGCTACAACAACGCTAAAAACTTCTTCAAGTTCTAACATTGAAACTTCAACCGAGTTCAAAACTCATAGAAAAGCAAAAAAAAGATAAATATTATATGAAAACCAACTACCAAGTGCGATATGCTGCACACCCCGAAGATGCACGCTCATACGACACCGAGCGTCTGCGCAGGGATTTTCTTATCGAGAATGTCTTTTCTGCCAACGAAGTAAATATGGTCTACTCAATGTACGACCGAATGATTGTAGGTGGAGCTATGCCTATAGATGAGGCTCTACCATTGGAGGCTATCGACCCACTAAAAGCCCCCTACTTCCTCACTCGTCGAGAGATTGGAATATTCAATGTAGGAGGAGCCGGTACGGTCCGTGTGGGCGATGAGACTTTCCATCTCGATTTCAAGGAGGCTCTCTATTTGGGCTCTGGCAACAGAGAGGTTGTATTCGAGAGTGACGACAACTCTGCGCCAGCAAAATTCTACTTTAACTCCACCACAGCTCATCGTAAATACCCCGACCGCAAAATCACCAAGGCCGATGCTATAGTTGCAAAGATGGGATCGTTGGAGGGCTCTAATGACCGCAACATCAACAAGATGATAGTCAATCAGGTGTTACCCACCTGCCAATTACAGATGGGTATGACTGAGCTGGCGACAGGCAGCGTATGGAACACTATGCCCGCCCACGTTCATTCTCGACGCATGGAGGCTTACTTCTATTTCGAGCTACCTGAGCAGGACGCAATCTGTCACTTTATGGGAGAGCCCGACCAGACTCGCCACATTTGGATGAAGGGCGATCAGGCAGTTATCTCACCCGAGTGGTCAATCCACAGTGCAGCAGCAACACACAACTACACCTTCATTTGGGGTATGGGTGGCGAAAATCTTGACTATGGAGACCAAGACTTCTCTGCTATAACCGACCTTAAATAACCCGAAACATATCAACACAACGACAACTTAGTTAACCCATAGGAAATGAATCCGACAGATATTTTCTCACTCAAAGGTAAAGTAGCTCTTGTAACGGGTGCAGCCTACGGCATAGGTTTCGCCATTGCCGAGGCGTTGGCCGGGGCTGGTGCGAAAATTGCATTCAACTGCCGTAGCAAAGAGCATCTCGACAAGGCGCTGGCAGACTACTCAGCCAAAGGCATCGAGGCTAAAGGCTATTTATGTGATGTAACCGACGAAGAGGCTGTCGCACAGATGATAAGCAATATTGAGCAGGAACTTGGTGCAGTGGACATTCTCGTTAACAACGCAGGCATAATAAAACGCATCCCAATGCACGAGATGTCGGTCGAGGAGTTCCGCGAGGTAATAGATATCGACCTTATTGCCGCTTTCATTATGGCCAAGGCGGTGATTCCGTCAATGATGGAACGTGGGGGCGGTAAGATTATCAACATCTGTTCGATGATGTCAGAACTTGGCCGCGAAACAGTATCGGCCTACGCATCCGCTAAAGGAGGATTGAAGATGCTCACACGTAACATCGCCTCAGAGTATGGTCGCTATAACATACAATGCAACGCCATAGGTCCTGGCTATATAGCTACCCCTCAAACCGCGCCACTACGCGAGCGTGATGCCGAGGGACGACGCCACCCATTCGATTCGTTCATTGTAGCAAAGACCCCCGCCGAGCGATGGGGTACGACTGACGATCTGATGGGGCCCGCCATCTTCTTGGCATCGTCAGCTTCGGATTTTGTGAATGGCCACATACTTTACGTCGATGGTGGAATATTGGCCTACATAGGTCGCGGGCCACAATAAGCGACCCATCGGGCAACAAATAATGGCATAATTAAATTAACCCAGACACCAATGAGAAGGGCAATAACACTATTTCTAGGACTTCTGTTCACGTCGTGCGGCGTGGTTGGGCCGGGCTTGTTTGTCGAGGTGGAGAACAACCTCGATTTCGCCCGCAATGAAGAGGTCGTGAGCATCGAGTGGGGCGAGTTGCGTGGAGCAGCCATCACACCCGAGAAGGTGGTCGTATTCGACCACAAAGACAATCAAATACCCTCACAGGTAGTATTCGACTCAGAAGGCAACCCCACGCACCTACTCTTTTTGGCAAGTGTCGGAGCTAACTCTTCAACATCGTACAATATTCAGCGTAGCGTACGCGAGGAGTATACTCCGCAGGTATTTGGCCTTTACGTTCCTGAGCGTATGGATGACTATGCGTGGGAGAACAACCTCACGGCGTATCGTATATACGGCCCTCGTCTCAAAGATCCTCGCACGCAAGGTGTCGATGTGTGGGTGAAGAACACCCCGAAGCTAATCATCGACGAGTGGTTTGCTCGTAACGACTACCACCACAACTACGGCGAAGGAATGGATTGCTACAAGGTGGGAGGCACTCTCGGAGGTGGAGCATTGGCAGTTGTCGATGGCGAGGAGTTGCTGCTCGCTGGCAACTACACCCATCAGCAATGCCTTACAAACGGCCCCATCCGCACACAAGCAGAATTTGAATATGCACCACATAAACTGGGCGGCAAAAGCGTAAAGATGAAACGCAAAATATGGCTTGATGCCAACAGCCGATTTACCTACCAGGAATATATCTTGGATGGGTTTGACGGTGAGATTGAGGTTGCAGCAGGTGTCATTATGCATGCAGTGAGCAGTCGCAGCGATGGCGACAACTACGTGGCTATCACCGAGCAGGCATCAGACTCAAAGGACCCGGAAAAGGATGGCGACATATCGTTGGCTGTAATTTTGGAGTCGGCGGCATCGACCTCAGATATGGACAATCACGCAGTAGCTATTCGAAAGGCACGAGCCGGCGACACTATAAGGATGTGGAACGGCTCAGCTTGGAGCGGTGCCGATATGGAGAGCCACGAGAAGTGGGTGATAGAGGTGGAGAAGCAGGCACAGCGCATAGCTTCACCTCTTGAGGTGAGATTCATCAAGCGTCGTGAAGCAAATATGTAAAGACTCACCAATTGAAGATAGAGCGAGAAAAGGGGCAGAGTAGATTGATAGTCTAACTCTGCCCCATATTTATACATCTGCACCAACCCCTTACGAGTCGTGCTATTGCGCCTCGCATTACAACACAATAGGCTTATACTTTGGTACAAAGGCCTTCATCGCAAGCCAGCTTACAAGGTAAGCCACAGCACAGAACGAGAAGGCAATCATATATCCAGCCTCGATGCCTTCATAACCCATAAACGACAAACCACTCTGCTCAGCATAGTCGAAAAGCTGACCTGCTCCGAGCTGGATACCGAACGAGCCGATACCTCCTGCCATACCTCCGATGCCTGTAATAGTTGCAATCATCGATTTGGGGAACATATCGCCCACAGTCGAGAAGATATTTGCCGACCACGATTGGTGAGCTGCCGCAGCAATACCAACAATCACAACGGGGAACCAATATGAGTATTGCGACAATGGCTGTGCCAACAGAGCCAACAAGGGGAAGAATGCGAAGATAAGCATTGCACGCATACGACCCGCATAGGGATTCATCTTGAACTTCTCGATGAAGATTGTAGGCAGATAACCACCTACCAACGAGATCATCACGATAAGATATAATACACCCAACGCCAACTGGAACTCAAAACTTGTCGATGACATTCCACAAGCATTCTTCAAGTACGACGGCATCCAGAACAGATAGAACCACCACACTCCGTCGGCAATAGCCTTACCCGAGATAAACGCCCAAGTCTGGCGGAACGAGAAACATTTCCACAAAGAAACCTTCGGAGCTGTAGCAGCCTCCTTCGCAGCCTTCACAGCAGCGGCAGCCTCTTCGTCGCTATCGGAATTGATATACTCCAACTCAGCAGCATTGACCAACGGATTCTGCTCTGGTTTCTTATATAGGAATTGCCAGAAGCCCATCCATATAAATCCCAATGCTCCTATTATAATAAAAGCGGCCTCCCATCCAAAATGCTGCGCCAGCACAGGAATGGTAAAAGGAGCAAGCAACGCTCCGATTGTAGAGCCAGCATTGAATATACTTGTAGCATAGGCACGATCCTTCTTGGGGAAGTACTCGGCTGTGGCCTTGATTGCAGCCGGGAAGTTTCCAGCCTCACCCACTGCAAGTATACAACGAGCTATGATAAAGAAAGTGAGCGACACCAATGCGATCTTCGACACAAGGGCCGCATTGTCAACCACCGCACGCAAAGCCTCGGCATCAGGCAAGTCGACAATCCACTCGGTAGCTACACCACACAAAGCGTGCACACAGGCACCCACCGACCATATTCCTATACTCCACATATATCCACGCTTGGTATCCAGCTTATCCACTATACGGCCCGCAAATAGCATCGCTACAGCGTAGACAAGCGAGAAGATTCCCGTTACCCAGCCATAATGAGAGTTGGTCCAATGGAATTCGGGACGGATGAAATCCTCCCACGTAAGCGACAACACCTGACGATCCAAATAGTTGATCGTGGTCGCAAAAAAGAGCAAAGAGCAGATAACCCAACGCTGCGAGGTCATCTTCTGAGTATTGCTTTTAGTCATATCTTAGTAGTTTTGGTTTTCCTTTTATATCCGAGGCTTATTTGAGCCTCTACAATCTGCTATCGTGCAGCGGCAATAATATCGAGGGCCTTACGACATAGAGCCGTAACGACAGCCCAATCGCCTGCTGCAATAGCTTTTGAGGGAAAGAGTTTCGAACCCATACCTACCACAGTCACTCCAGCCTTAAACCAGGCCGTAAGGCTCTCTTCGGTAGGTTCAACAGCTCCTGTAGCCATAATCATCGACCACGGCATTGGAGCCTTCACGTTCTTTACAAACGATGGGCCTCCCACCTCCCCAGCTGGGAATATCTTCACCAGATCACAACCTGCAGCTTGCGCAGTAGTGATTTCGGTTACTGTACCACAACCTGGAGTATATGGTACGCAACGACGGTTACACAACACGGCCACCTCGGCATTGAACATCGGGCCTACAATGAAATTAGCACCCGACTGGATATAAAGCGCTGCCGTGGGAGCATCGACCACACTACCCGCACCGAGAATCAACTCAGGACACTCCGTAGCGGCCCACTTGATCAATTCGGAGAATATTTCGTGAGCGAACTCACCACGATTAGTAAACTCAAACACACGTACACCACCCTCGTAACAAGCCTTTACCACCTGCTTCGTAAGCTCCACGTCGGCATTATAGAACACGGGGACCATACCCGTCTGTTGCATTGCCGAAAGAACGGCTATTTTTGAAAATCTTGCCATATTGTTTTGTCTTTTTTCAATTCAATCATTTTATCGCGACACGCGGCCTGAGCCATCGCCACCCATTAGAGTCTCCACCTCAGCAACCGTAACCTGATTGAAATCGCCATAGATTGTGTGTTTCAAGGCAGATGCAGCAACAGCAAACTCCAGTGCCTGCTGCGATGAGGAGTAGTGACGCAGACCATAAATCAGGCCACCCATAAATGAATCTCCTCCGCCCACTCTATCGACAATGTGGGTAATATCGTAGCGCTTCGACGAGTACAGCTGCTCTCCATCGTAGAGCACACCACCCCAGGTATTATGGTTTGCATTGATTGATCCTCGGAGTGTGATTATAACCTTCTCAGCACGTGGGAAACGGTCCATCAACTGCCGACATACGCTCTCAAACTCCGCAGCCTCAACCCTACCCTCGGTAGCTGTTACATCGAAACCATCTGGTTTGATGCCAAAGACCTTCTCGGCATCCTCCTCGTTACCGAGTATCACGTCGCAACACTCAACCAACTGAGGCATAACTTCAGCAGCCGACTTGCCATACTTCCACAGATTCTTACGATAGTTCAAATCGCACGACACCTTCACGCCCAAGCGATTTGCCGCACGACAAGCCTCCAAGCACACCTCTGCAGCATAGGCACTTATTGCGGGGGTAATGCCGGTCCAGTGAAACCAATCGGCCCCAGCAAAGACCTGCTCCCAATCAATCATACCCAGTTCTATGGTTGAAATCGACGAATGTGCTCTATCGTAAACCACCTTGCTCGGACGTGCCACAGCACCCGTCTCCAGAAAGTAGATTCCCAAACGCTCGCCACCATAGATAATATGCTGCGTACCAACGCCATACTTTTTAAGCTCCATAACGCACGAGCGTGCGATGTCGTTATGTGGCAGACGAGTCACAAACTCCACCTGCTCACCATAGTTAGCCAGAGAAACGGCCACATTAGCTTCGCCACCTCCGAAGGTAGCCGAAAATGAGTTGCTCTGACAAAAACGCAAATTGTCGGGAGTTGCCAAGCGCAACATTATCTCGCCAAAAGTTACAATCTTACCCATAATAAAAGTTTTCTGATATATCGGCTGAGCCGAACAGTCCTACAAATTTATAAAAAAATGACACAAGAGCAATATCAAGCACTCCAAAAATCGAATAAATTCAGTATATTTGTAAAACATCGGATTGGTCTACCACACAATTAGCCTCACAGCTCACGCAAATTGGTGGTCGCCAACCTAACAGAGTTGAATACTAACGTAACATGCAAAACTTATGAAGAGAGCATTTCGCACAACGCTATGGACTTTGGCAATTGGTATAGTAGCCACATTGACCACAACATCGGTCACTGCTCAAAACAATCAGAACACTCAGAAAACTACACCTCAATCAACCACAGTAAAGCACTATCATCTCAACAAAAAGGCTATTGAGGTATTTACCACTCCATCTGAACAAGCAATACCCTACCGTATTCCAGCCATAGCTCAGAACCGACGTGGCGAGTTGATTGCTGCAGCCGACTACCGTTATAGCCGTAGCGATATCGGTTTGGTAAAAGATGGCCGTATCGACTTGAAAGTACGCATCAGCAACAATAACGGCGCTACCTGGAGTAAGGAACTTACAATCGCCGAAGGTAAGGGGGCGGCATCACCCGACTTTATGAATGTAGGATTTGGAGATCCATGTATTGTAGCCGACCGCGAAAGCGACGAGGTATTGGTTGTAAGTTGTGCTGGCAACGTGGCCTACACTCGCGGACAGCGTAACCTGCATCAGAATATGGTATGCATACGCAGCAACGACGGCGGTCACACGTGGAGCAAACCCCACGATATGGCCGAGAGCATATACTCAATGTTCGACCACACATCATACGGTCCCGTAAGAGCTATGTTTATGGCATCGGGACGCATTATGCAGAGCCAGCAAGTAAAGGTAGGCGACTACTACCGCATCTATGCAGCACTCCTCATAACTATCAAAAGCGGTGTATGGATTAATGCCGTAATCTACTCAGACGACTTCGGCCGCAACTGGAAGCTGCTGGGCGACAAGGAGGATATGGCTATTCCGCAAAAGGCCGATGAGGCCAAAGTCGAGGAGATGCCCGACGGCTCAATCGTCATCAGTTCACGCATTTGGGGAGGCCGCCAATTCAACCGCTACACATTTGACGACATAGAGTCGGCAAAGGGTCACTGGGGTAAGATGGCTCTATCGGGCGACAAGAACGAGGGCGTTGTGTGTGAGAAGGAGGCTTGCAACGGAGAGTTGATGCTACTGCCCGTACGCAGCAAGGTTGACCGCTCACGCCACTATCTGTTGTTACAGTCGGTACCTCTCGGGCCGTATCGCCGCGATGTGGGTATATATTATAAAGTGTTGAGCTCGCCTGCCGACTACTCGTCGCCCGACATCATAGCTCGCAATTGGGAGGGATTCCTTCAGGTGACCAACCTCGGCTCTGCATACTCAACAATGACGCAACAAAGCGATGGCAGCATAGGTTTCCTATATGAGGAGGAGACCCACTGCTCGACTCGCGGAGGAGGCTACTCGATAGTCTATAAAAATATATCGGTGGAGGATATCACAGCCGGCAAATACACATTTGACAGAAAGCCCAAACGTAAAGCCTTTCTGAAAGGTCTTGCGGCCTCTCGATGATTTCCTTTGATGCAACACACTCTTCCGTAACATCAAAACACCTTCCAGGACTTAGAGGGAGAAGAGTTATATAAAAAATAGAATTTAAAATTTCCAAAGCGAAAGTCACAAAAAAAATATCCCGTCCAACTCAATGTTAGACGGGATATTTAACTATTTATGAATTCAATTTATCGTATTATCGTACTTTGAACTCAGGGTCTGCCTTCATTGGGATAGGCATCGATGCATAGTAACCAGCATTGAACTTCTCGCGTACAGCCTTGAATGCCTCAATTGTGCGCTCTACATCCTCCAATGTGTGGGCTGCAGTAGGGATAATACGCAAGATAATCTCACCCTTAGGAATAACAGGATAGATTACAATTGAGCAGAAGATACCGTAGTTCTCACGAAGATCGACGATAAGGTTGGTACCCTCCTCGTTACCACCCTTCATATATACAGGCGTAACAGGCGACTGGGTAACACCAATCTCAAAACCGTTCTCCTTGAATCCGTTCTGGATAGCGCGAGTGATCTCCCACAACTTCTCCTGATACTCAGGGTGGTTACGGATAAGCTCCAAACGCTTCAACGCGCCGATTACCATAGGCATTGGAAGCGACTTAGCGTAAAGCTGAGAACGCATATTGTAACGGAACAAATTGATGAGCCAACGTGGACCGCTTACGAATGCGCCGATACCTGCCATCGACTTTGCGAAAGTATTGAACAATACGTCAACACCATCAACAACACCAAAGTGAGCTGCTGTACCACGACCGCCAGGGCCCATAGTACCGAAACCGTGAGCATCGTCAACCAACAGACGGAAGTTGAAATCCTTCTTAGCTTTAACAATAACATCAAGGAAACCGAGATCGCCCTTCATACCGAATACACCCTCGGTAATCACAAGCACACCACCGCGCTGCTCCTCAGCCAAGTCGGTTGCATGCTTAAGCTGCAAACGCAATGACTCCTCATTGTTGTGAGCATACACGAAACGCTTACCCTTGTGCATACGCAAACCATCGATGATACAAGCGTGACACTCGGCATCGTAAACCACTACGTCACGTGGAGTAAGCAAACAGTCGATGATAGAGATCATACCCTGATAACCGAAGTTCAAAAGGAAAGCGTCCTCCTTGCCTACGAACTCAGCAAGCTCACGCTCCAACTGCTCGTGATACTTAGTCTGACCACTCATCATACGAGCACCCATAGGAGCTGCCATACCAAACTCCTGAGCACCTGCTGCGTCAGCCTTACGTACCTCGGGGTGGTTAGCCAAGCCGAGATAGTTGTTCAAACTCCAGTTGAGCATCATCTTGCCACGGAAGCGCATATGAGGACCCAACTCACCCTCCAATTTGGGGAATGCAAAATAACCGTGTACCAACTGCATATACTGACCAATCGGGCCACCGGTGTTCTTCTCTAATCTTTCAAAAATATCTACCATAATATTTTATATTGAGTTATTAGTTTTCTATCTGCTATGCAAAGAAACACATTTAATTCCTATTTGACAAATTTTTGTTCTATTATCTCTTATTGCAAATCAATAACAAGCGTTGTTACGCCTCTGGCAGCTATGTCGTACGCCATATTGGGAGGTAGCGAAGCATATGCCAAATCATGACGGGCATCGGTGCGGTAACTCTTTACGCCCCTTATTCTCTTTCGCCACTGCTTGGGAAGCGAGATCTCCACATTGTGATTCTTGAAATCGGAATTTACAAATACGACAACAATCTCGCTCCCATCGGGTGAGAGGTACGCCGTCGCGGCCAATGTATCCACGTCGTCAGCGCCCGTGAGGTCAATACGCTTATAGTTGGGACGAACAAAACGGCTGAAGTTGCCCAGCACCCACAACATCTTATTCGACGATATGTAACCACCCTTATGTATATCGCCATCGGTAGCATGCAACGCAATCAGGGCGTGGTCACCACGCAACTCCATAGCCTTCCAATAGCACCACGACACAGCGTTCATATCGACAAAGTCACTATACATCACCCTTGCCATCATCAGTGCGGCCTGAATATCGCCGTGATTACCTTTCTGCCAATCCTCGGTAATACCTCCGTAACGCTTCGAATTAGGCAACAAACACCACTCCGACGAGTGGTAATCCAAACCATATTTCTTAGCCTCAGTAGCAGCCAAAAGGTGAGTTGAGCGCATATCCTCCGAGGTAAAATGGTTGTGGTAGGGATGGGCCGTAAACTCCTGATCGACATGCTTAAGATCGCCCAAATAGTGTGGTGACTGCTTGTCGAAGAACATATATAGCTGTCGGCCTGGAGACTCCATAGTATCGTTATCAAAACGGGCATTCATTGACTCATACTGCGAATAGACAGCTCGAAGAAGTGCAGTCTCGGCAACACTCATACGCACACGATCGAACTTAGCTGAACGAGAGAGCTCCTTATCAAGCGAACGGAACATACGACTTATCTGGCTATTTCGCCACGGCGAACCCTCCTGATGCGGGGTGTTCCACTCCACCTGCGGCTCATTGATGGGGCTGATGTAAGAGATGTTAAAGCCCTTATCCATCAGGTGTTCGGTAACATCTACCAAATACTTGGCATAAGCCGCATAACCATCATTGGTGATATTGGCGCTATTATTTGTCGGGGCATATCCCTTGCCATTGAGTGTATATTGCACAAGTGGCGAATTAGAGAAGAGGATAAACTGATTACAGCCGCGATCCTTAGCCGCCTGCATGAAGTACTCTTGACCAGCACACTTGCCCCAATCATAGCTCTTGCCATCAAGCGAGAGGTACGACTCGGCACGACGCTGATAGGGGTTGATGTCAGCCCCAGGCTGCTCCAATGTGCCTGCGCCGAGATTCACGCGCCACATCGTAAGGCCGATACCAACGGGATTCCCCGCAGCATCTATCTCCTCAGAGAAGAGCAAATCGGCAATATCGCGCTTTGCTATATCACTCCAATACTCCCCAACAAAATGGCCGCTCCACGCATCGGCTGCACCGAAGAATTCGATGGTCTGATACTCAGTCTCGGGATTAATCGATATTTTCTGCTGGGCCGACAATGCGGTTGTTACACAGAGCAAAATAGCTAATAATAGATTATGCTTCATTCAATATTTAGGTCATTAATTTTTCTCCCACCAACTTACATATTCAACCTCTTCTGCCGATAATGCACGGTCGTAGATAGCTATGCCTCCAATGTCACCCTTAAAGTAGTTACCGATGCGATTGGCCACGAAGACTGCTCCGACAGTGAAGTCCGAGCCGTTATCGCCTATACCATCGGGGAAATAGTATGGATTCTTCACCTGACGCAGACCCTCAGGATAACCTTCAAAACCTATAGTGTGGTTAATAAGTTCCTCGTCACGCTGCTCAAAGTGGCCATTCAGGTAAGAGCGTATATACTCGCCATCATAAGTAAACGCCACTGCGCACCACTCATTGGCAGGCACTTGCTGGGCTGAGGCTGAATAATCAATCGAATATGGAAACGGAGGTGTCGGCTTACCCGTCTGTGAGATATGACCACACACCTGATTGGCACCATTATAGTGAGGCAACGACACAAACAATCCATATTGGCGTTTGCCGCCGTCCTCGTATTCATTCCACATACCAGCCACAAAGCCAGTTTGCTCACCACTCCAACGCACCCACGCCACAACGGTCACTTCACCGCTTTTAACATTTAGTCGGCCACTCTTATCATAGGGGATATAGAGATAATCATTGCCGTCGAAATGCAGAGAACGCTGCGACAAAGGTCCCTGCTCGATAAGTGTAGGCATAGCCTCTCGGGCGGCTTGCAGTGTAGCATCCACGCCCGTAGCGGTAAGATAATCCTCATCCGAGAAATCCCAATAAGCCACCAAATTAGGCACGCTCTCCAGACGACGAGCCACCTCGGTACGGTGGTCACAACCTATCGCCACAAAAAACAATAGCGCAAAATAAAAGAGGTTAGCGATTCTCATACTACTAATTTTACGCAAAGATAGCGAAAAAAGGGTTATTGTGTGCCGCCAAAAGCCACAAATAGAATAGGCTCTCGACCAAAATAGGTATTTATACTTATTGAGGATATTCATACATAATAATTGCAAGACCCAATTTTAATTTTTCGATTGCGATTTTATAGATTTTTTCTTATCTTCGCATTTGATATATTAGGCTTATTGACGACAAGAACCAAATTGTGGGCAAGCAAAACATTACACAACGACAAATTAACGAACGAAAATTAAATGTTAAAACTATGAAATACAACAGAATCCTACTCAAACTCAGCGGTGAATCGCTCCAAGGTGAGCAGAAATATGGTCTTTCACCCGCCGTACTGCAATCGTATGCCGAGCAGATCAAAACTGTGGCCGAAAGTGGTGTGCAGATTGGAATTGTAATTGGAGGTGGTAACATCTTCCGTGGCTTGCAAGGAGCCAAGAAGGGTTTCGACCGCGTGAAGGGCGACCAGATGGGTATGCTGGCTACAATCATCAACTCGCTAGCTCTACACTCTGCATTGGAAGATAATGGCGTAAAAGCCAAGGTATTAACATCGATTCGCATGGAGCCAATCGGCGAGTACTACTCAAAGGCTAAGGCAATCGAGTATTTGGAGGCAGGCTATGTGGTAATCATCGGAGGTGGAACATCTAACCCATACTTCTCGACCGACACCGCCTCAGCACTTCGTGGCATAGAGATTGAAGCAGAGGTTATGTTCAAGGGAACTCGCGTCGACGGAGTCTACACAGCCGACCCCGAGAAGGATCCAACAGCAACCAAATTCGACCGCATCACATTCGACGAGGTATACAATCGTGACCTGAAGGTGATGGATATGACAGCCTTTACACTCTGCAAAGAGAACGGATTGGACATCATCGTATTCGATATGGACACCCCGGGCAACCTGGAAAAAGTTATGCAGGGTGAACAAATCGGAACACTCGTATGCAAGGAGATGTAGTCTGCCCGGGAAAGTTATCCGCATGTATGTTTAGACAGGCTCAATAATTGCACACAACAAACCAACGTATAACAAAAATTGAAAACTATGAAAAAACTATTTAGCAAAGCATATATTGCATTGGCAGCATTGATATTGCTTGCAATAGCACCATCTGCTGCACAGGCACAGAGTCAGGACGACGAAGTGGCAAAGACTACAATCGTAAAAAAGGGTGACAAAGCCCCTGATTTCACTGTCGAGATGGTCGATGGCAGTAAAATTCAACTCTCTAAGCTCAAAGGCAAGGTTGTACTTGTCAACTTCTGGGCAACGTGGTGTCCTCCTTGCCGTGAGGAGCTGAAGCACGTACAAAAGCAGATTATCGACCACTTCAAGGGCAAGGATTTTGTATTCCTCCCCATCTCGCGTGGCGAGAAGAAGGAGGTTGTAGAGGCTTTCCGCAAGAAGATGAACTACACCTTCCCAATGGGATTGGACCCTAAGCAGTCAATCTACAAACTCTACGCCCAAAACTACATTCCACGAAACTTCGTGGTGGGCAAGGATGGCAAAGTTATCTACCTGTCGGTAGGCTATACTCCTGAGGAGTTTGCCGAGATGATTGCAACAATCGATGCTGCATTGAAATAACACACACCCTGCTATCTATTAAATATAGAGATAAGAAAAGCTAATATAACACAAGAAAATTATTTAACGTAAACTACTATGGATACTACAACTATTATCAATGAGGCAACTGACCGTATGAAGCGTACAGTAGAGCACCTCGACGAAGAGCTTGCTAACATCCGCGCAGGTAAGGCGTCAACCAACGTATTGAATAGCGTATTTGTCGATTATTATGGCTCACAGACTCCCGTATCGGGCGTAGCAAGTGTGACTGTTCCCGACGCACGCACAATTTTGATTCAGCCCTGGGATAAGAATATGATTCGCCCTATTGAGAAGGCTATCCTCGACTCTAACATCGGCCTCACCCCTTCGAACAATGGAGAGACCATCCGTCTTACTATTCCACCTCTCACAGAGGAGCGTCGTAAGGAACTTGTAAAGCAGGTTAAGGGTGTTGGAGAGAATGCACGTATCAGTTTGCGTAATGCACGTCGCGATGCAGTGGAGTCATTCAAGAAGGCCCAGAAAGAGGGTATGCCCGAGGACGAGGCCAAGGACGGCGAGACAAGAGCCCAGAAGCTGTTGGAGAAGTATTCTAAGCAGCTCGACGCACTTATGGAGGCTAAGGAGAAGGAGATTATGACCGTGTAGGGTCGCCCAAACAATAGAGGAACAATAATAACCACAAAATTATGAAGAGAGCAATATTATTCATTGCGGCTCTGCTGATGGGTGCAACCGCTATGGCACAACACACCCGTGAGGTTATTCTGTTTGGCCATCGCGGCAGTCGCTTTGAGTTCGATGAAAACACAATGGCTGCTTTCAAGGGTATGCACGACAAGGGTATCAACGGCTTCGAGACCGACATACGCCTCACTAAAGATGGCGAGCTGGTAATCTCTCACGACTCGTCGCTCGACCGTCTCACTCCCCATCAGGGCAAGGTCGAGGAGATGACCCGCAAGCAAATTAGCAAAGTCCGCACCGATAAGGGCAATCCCATAGCTTTTGTCGACGAGATGTGCGAGTGGTTGTCAGAGTGCAATGGTATGTATGTGGAGTTTGAGATGAAGACTAACGACTACACTCAGGAGCAGCTCGATGTCTACTGCGAGAAACTCTACAAGATTGCTATGGCCCGCAAACCTGTCAACTCTACCTACCTGTTCACCTCGTTCGACAAACGAGCTTTGCAGACCATGCAACGCCTCCACCCCGATGCCGATTTGATGTTTATCCTCGGCACACCCATTACCGATGATGCAATCAAACAGGCAAAGGATTTGGGGGTAAAACGTTTGGCTTGCAATATGGGCGGCACAAGCCGCACGATGGTCGATAAGGCAAAAAAAGAGGGTCTGATCGTATCGCTCTGGCCTGGTCAATCCATCGAAGATTTTATTCTCGGCGTAGCACTCGGAGCCGACGCACTATGCTGCGATATGGCTGTTGGAGTAAAGGATTTCGCAAAAAAGAATATGCCATGGGTTACAATTAAATAATTTTAGCCTAATCGTTCAAGATTGAATTGAATGGCATAGCCACAAATCATAGAAAAATACACCGACTGCACATTTGTAGTTGGTGTATTTTTTTATAAATTTGTGTGACCCAAAACTATTTCGAAAATAGATTACAAGAATAAATATATCATCAAGAGTATGAAACGAAGCGAATTCCTGAAATTGTTTGGAGGAACGCTGCTCGCCAGCCAACTACCAAATCTACTCCATGCCGACAATCTGGCCACGATAAATCATCCCTCTGCTGCACTAAGGGGTGAAGTGCAACCCAACATTAAGCTCGACATACGTCCTCTGACTATCAACGTCGGAGCCGAAAAGCCCTTCTCGGCCCTGCATATTTCAGACTCACACCTCACGCGAGTATTCGATACCGAATCTGACCGTAAACGCGACCTATCGCGTCACCGTCAACGCATATTCCCCTGGGCTGAACACTACTTCGATGCCCACATACGCTACGCCACCGAAAACAATATGCTACTTCTACACACGGGCGACTTGATTGACTTTGTGAGCGAAGCCAACCTTGAATTCATTGCCGGACAGCTCAGCATAGGCAATTGGTTCGCCTCAGCAGGTAACCACGAATACTCTCAGTTTGTAGGCGAAGCTAAGGAGGATGCGGCATATAAGGCTCAATCCTACGACAAAGTGCAAGCCGCCTACCCCAACAACCTCACATTGGCATCGCAGGTGGTAAATGGGGTGAATTTCGTAGCCATTGATGACGTATACTACAACTTCACAGAACAGCAGCACGAACTTATGGAGAAAGAGGTGAAACGTGGTCTACCAATCGTTATGATGTGCCACGTGCCTCTCTATACTCCCAAACATTGCGAGTATGGGCTCAAACAAACCAATGGCCTTGCTGCCTATCTTACGGGAGCCCCGCTGGAGATTACGTCAAAATACAAAGAGTATCCCAACCTCGCACCTGACCAGAAGTGGCGTAACCGTTCTATCCAACAGCGTGCCGACAAACCTACACTCGACTTCATCGCCTGGCTCAAAGAGCAACCTTTGCTGAAAGCCATCCTTTGTGGCCATACCCACTATTTCTTCGAGGAGCGTTTCTCACCCTCGGCCATACAATACACTGTTGGCGCAGGATACACGGGTGCAGGTCGCGCTATAAAATTCATATAATATAAATCAGCTTAAAGCTACTGCATCATGAAACGACTACTGAACTTATTGCTGATTGTAACAGTGATATCTACCATTACTTGCATCAGATTACAAGCACAGACGCAAGCACAGCCAAGCATAGTACTCCCCGGCGAGGAGGGTCGCAAGGCCGCCATTACGCTCGACTACTTTCCCCACCCGCAATACGCCTTTGTGTGGAGGAATTGGAGCGTAGTCGATAAAAACCGCATTGCTGAGGTGTTGCAAACTTCGGTAAAGAATGTTGAGTCGCTCGCCAAATCAATGGGATTACCATCAAAGCAGCAGATTGAGCCCGAGTGGGCCACCACACGAGGCTACATCACTGTACTGAAGCGTAATTGGCATCTGCTCCCGTACGAACAGCTTATGCAGCTGCTCGGGATGGACCGCGAGGAGTTGAAGTTCCGCCTTATTGAAGACGACTTTTTGTATATAAAGTTAGGTAGCATAAAACCCTACTGCCAACCCCTGCTCTACACAGAGCCAACCGACGATATGCGCAATCGTGCCGCCGAGATTGCCAAAACGGTAAGTTCATTGGGCAAGGATGCGATGAAGGTCGAAGAACCCCGATTCGGATTTATGCGTGATTTCGAAAAATTGCAAGCACCAGCCCCCAATATAAAGGGCGCAGCTCTCAACAACGTAAGTGATGCAACCAATAATAACGAAGCTTTCGAACTGAGAATGATATTCCCCTACTTCTCCGACTTTGGAGATCCGCTGCTCGATGAGAAGATGAGTTCATATCCCGAGGAGTTGTTCCGCCAATTGCAAGAGGTGGGAGTCAACGGTGTGTGGCTACACTCTGTGATGCGTATGATGGTGGAGCCCGATCAAAAGGGATTCCCCGGCGATGAGAAGGCTTCAGAGAGAATCAAGGGCCTTAAACGTCTTGTAGACCGTGCCGCAAAGTATGGTATCAAGATATATCTCTACGTCAACGAGCCGCGAGCTATGGATGAAGATTATTTCGATGCGTCGCCCAAACGCAAGGAGTATATGGGTCCCGAGTGGGGAGGTCTCAATGCCTTCTGCACCTCAAACCCTGAAGTACTCGATTGGCTCTCGCGCTCTATGGAGAGTATCTTCTCGCAGGTCGAGGGCCTGGGAGGAGTGTTTACCATCACCGCATCGGAGAACTACACTAGCTGCGTATCACGTAATCACCTAAATTGTCCACACTGCAAGGATAAGGCCTATGCCGACCTGATAGCAGAGGTAAACTGCGCCATCGAGAAGGGTGTTCACAAAGCTGCACCCGACGCTAAAGTGATTGTATGGGATTGGGGCTGGCGCGATGACGAGTGCGAGGCCATCATCAACAAGCTACCTAAGGAGTGCTGGTTTATGTCGGTTAGCGAGTGGTCGAAACCATTTGAACGAGGTGGCGTAAAATCAATCGTTGGTGAGTACTCAATCTCAAATGTTGGTCCTGGACCACGCGCACTGCGGAACTGGGCTGCAGCCCGCAAAGCTGGCTTGAAGTGTGTGGCAAAGGTTCAAGTGAACTGCACTTGGGAAATAGCTACTGTACCTCAAATCCCTGTTCTTGACCTAGTGGCACAACACGCCCAGAATCTTACACAAGAGAGTGTCAACGGCGTAATGCTTAGTTGGAGTTTGGGAGGATGTCCATCGGAGAACCTCAAACTATTCCAATCGTTCCGCAAGGGAGCCGATGCCGGCAAAACAGTCGACCAATTTGCACTTAACGAGTATGGACCAAAAGTTGGTCCGTTGGTAAGAGAGGCTTGGCGTGCCTGCTCGGAGGGATTCACCAACTATCCATACCACATCAGCATTAATTACTACGGTCCACAGCACAAAGGTCCGGCTAATCCGTTCTACACAACGCCCACGAACTACGGCTCTACTATGGTATATGGGTTCCCCTACGACCATTGGCAAGGTTGGCACGCAATATATCCCTTCGACGTATGGCTTGAACTGATGAGCAAGTCGGCCAAAGGCTTTGCCGAAGGTGTTAAACTGCTTGAGCAAGCCTATACCCTTGCCGACAAGCAATACCGCGACGGCGTAAAGACTCAGCTCAGCCGAGCCGAAACCGTAAGGATTCACTTACAATCATCCGTAGAGCAAGCTCGTTTCTTTGAGGCACGTGATCGATATCTGAAGAGTAACGACGCCTCAGAAAAGGCTGAGTGCAAAGCTATAATGCGAAAAGCGTGCGTAACTGAGCAGGCCCTCATTCGTGAGATGCTACCGGTTCTCTCTGCCGACTCGCAGATAGCCTTCGAATCGGCTAACCAATACTTCTACATCACAGCAGACCTTGTGGAGGCATATATCAGTATCGACTATGCTCTGCGTTGGATAGATACACTAAAATAGAATCGGATATTACATACAACAAAAAGAATAGGCTGCTAACCCGCAAGTTAGCAGCCTATTTGTATTAAGAAATTGAGATTAAGCCGAAGCTGTCTCCTTCTTACGTGACTTCTTTGCAGCCAATGCCTTCTCTACCTCAATCTCGAAGTCAGCCAATACGTTCATATAGTTAATGAACGCCTCGTATGACGAACCATAGGGGTTGAAGTATGAATGAACATCACCGTCAGAAAGCCACTTTGTTGCCATATAGTAGAAGTGGTCAGAAGTCTGCATAAAGTTCCATACATACTCGAAATCTGCATTCTTCAAAGCCTTCACTCTATCCTTCAAGGCATAGAGTTTAGTGAAAGCTTCATTCTGCAACTCGTTACCCAACCAAGCTGTAACGTCACGCTCCTCATCAGCCCACGACATAACGTGAGGACAGTGCAATACGCCTACAGGCTGGTATGCCTTTGCAGCCTCGCTAACAGTTGCAAACTGCGCATCGCCCTGCTTCAAGATAGCCTTTGGCAACGCCTTCATAAAGTCGAAGATACCTGTCGATGCCTTCTGGTGCTCACCGAATGTCTCATAATCCATAAAGAGGTTAACAACCTCACCAGCATCCTCCTTAACCCAGCCTGCAAACTTGTCAGCTGTGAGAGGGTACTGATCCCAACCCTGATTAGAGAAACGGAATGCAATATCGTCAGAGAGCTTGTAGTTACGAAGCAACACGCGCAAACGGTTGTCGATAGCATTAGTGTAGATGTAGTTAGGAGACTTCCAACCCATCACGTGCTTAGCACCCTCGGCCAAGATAGTCTTGAAGCCAAGCTCCGATACCATCTCACCGATCTGGTCAGAGTAGATAAGCTCCGTATTGCGGAATGCAACGGGCTTCTTACCGAACTCATCCTTAATCATCTTTGAGTGCAACTTAACCTGCTCTACGAAGTCCTCCTTCGATGAGAGTGATGCCAAAGAGTGTGAGTAAGTCTCGGCCAAAAACTCTACACAACCTGTCTCGGCCAAAGCACGGAAAGAATCCAACACCTCAGGAGCATAGGCACGGAACTGCTCAACGGCAGAACCTGTGATAGAGAACGAACACTTGAAAGCACCCTTATTCTCCTTAATGAGCTTCAACAACAATGCGTTCATAGGCAAGTAGCACTGACGAGCTACCTTCTGCATAATGGCGCGATTGGTAAAGTCGTCCAAATAGTTGTGGTCCTTACCGATGTTGAAGAAGCGGTAAATTTTCAAACGCCAAGGCTGATGCACTTGAAAATATAAGCTTACTGTTTTCATATCTTAATATCGTTTTATTTTATTTTGCACACTCATTAATGGCATCTTCATAGACTGCCTTAACCTTTGCCGCAGCGTTGTTCCACTTCAAGCCAGTAACCTCCTCAAGGCCCTTCTGCGAGAACATTTTTGCCAATGCTGGATACTTCACAAAGCCATAGATAGCGTCGGCCATTGCATCTACATCCCAATAGTCAACCTTCACAGCGTAGTCCAATACCTCGGCAACACCACTCTGCTTAGAGATAATTACAGGTACGTTGGCACGCATAGCCTCCAACGGAGAGATACCAAATGGCTCCGATACCGAAGGCATAATGTATACGTCTGACAATTGGAACATCTTATGCACATCGTCACCCTTCA
Source organism: Rikenellaceae bacterium (assembly GCA_015060165.1). GTDB lineage: Bacteria > Bacteroidota > Bacteroidia > Bacteroidales > Rikenellaceae > Alistipes. The sequence goes on along the minus strand of SUZC01000002.1, from coordinate 10,089 downwards.
AGAAACCTGTAAAGTGGAAACGGTCGGCAATACCCAAACGTGCCACACGGCGGATAACGTGGTTCATCATATCACCCGAACCGGCCATAACGAAACGAACGTTAGGTACTCGCTTCAACACCTTTGCAGCAGCCTCGACAAAGTAATCGGGACCTTTCTGGAAGGTAATACGACCCAAGAAGGTAACAATCTTATCCTCCACTCCACGCTCAGGTGCCTCCATATCGCTATTCACGAAACGAACTGCATTGTGAACCGTTACAACTCGCTCTGCTGGAATGTTATACTTCTCGATAACGATATTACGAGTCAAGTTCGACACCGCGATAACACGGTCGGCAGCAGCCATACCGGCACGCTCGATCTCGTATACTCTTGTGTCGATATTATCGCTAGACGAGCGGTCAAACGAAGTCGCGTGCATATGCACCACCAATGGCTTGCCCGATACACGCTTTGCTGCTATACCTGCAAAATATGTAAGCCAATCGTGAGCATGGATAACGTCGAACTGACCCTCCAACTGACGAGCTACCTCAGCCGCAACTACTGCATAACGCGCAACCTCCTCCATAAGGTTTGCACCATACTTACCCGAGAAGGTGTAACGTTGAGTCCAACTATCACCCTCACGCTCCCAAATCTTACGACCCGTACGCTCGTACTCCTCGCGATAGGTATCCCACTCCTCGGGAGAGATATAGGGGACCATATTAGAATCGATGTGAATGAACGATATCTTACGCATAATGTCATCGGCACCCTCGACAGTCGAACCCGTACTATAACGAGCTTCGATATCGCTGGCATTGATAACCTTAACGAATCGTTCGTCCTCATCTCCCGATGCGCGAGGCATCACGAAGATAACCTCGACATCGTTACGCGCCAGACCTCGGGTCATACCATAGCACGCAGTACCCAAGCCACCGGCAATATGAGGCGGGAACTCCCAGCCAAACATTAATACTCTCATTCTATATATCTTTTATTATTTCTTTTTGCGTACACACTTCTTCTTGGGCTTAGGCTCCTCGCTCACACTCTGCTGCTCAACGGCAACATCAGCGCTCTTGGTAGCCTTAGTGCTCTTTTTAGCGGCAGGTTTCTTCACTACTGACTTCTTTTCAGCAACAGTCTTACCTGACTTCTGCTTCCACTCACCGATAAGGTCGCTGATGTAGAGCAATCCACCTACGCTGGTAGCCTGCGACAAGCAGCCACGTGCGTGGAATGGAGGATCTCCCTCGAAGCACTCACTCACTGAACCGATACAAGCAGTCTGGATCTCATCGTTGAATGCAGCCAAGATCTCCTCTGCCTCAGGCAAGAAACGCTCGCCTGCAATTGCAAAACAGCTCTTGACATACATCATCAATGGCCATACCCAGATTGAACCATTGCGGCTTGCCAAATCCTGTGAACGCTGATCATCTGCATAAGAAGGCTCATAGTGAGGGTTGCGAGGTGAGAGCGAACGAACACCACGCGATGTGAGCAGGTGCTGACGAACAACTGTCAACACATCCATTGTCTGCTCCTCGTTGAGCATTGTGTAATCCAAAGCTGTTGCAACGAGCATATTAGAGCGACGGAAATCGTTAGTCTCGTAATCATTTACATAATCTGCCAAATACTCAGCATCGAGCCAGAACTTCTCAAGGAATGACTCCTTGGTCTTAGCAGGCTCATCCTTCCAGCTCTCGACAAACTCCTTATCCTTCATCTTACGTGCCAATGCCAAAGTATAACTAACTGCATTGTACCACAAAGCCTGAATCTCTACGGCATAACCTGCACGCTGTGCCACGGGCTGACCATCAACCTTGGTATTCATCCAAGTAAGAGCCTCACCATCGGCAGCAGCCCATACAAGGCCGTTGGCGTGCAACTTAACCTTCTCGCCAAAACCACGACGATAAGCCTCCAATACAGCCTTCATAGCCTCGCCATAACGCTCCCAAAGCTTTTTGGCAGTAATGTGCTTCTCCAAATTCTGCAAAGTCCAGAAGAACCAAAGTGGAGCATCGGCAGCAACCCACGCTGAAGCTGAGTCAGCGAAGTTACCGTTCTGCATCTTGGCTACCATAGTATCCAAGACATCCAAGCAGTCCTCCTTGTACTTCTGCTCCAATACGATACCTGGCAAAGCAATGAATGTATCGCGACCTACGGTACCATACCATGGATAGCCCGCAATCATCTCCGTACGGCCACCCGGACGACGCACGATAAACTGGCGTGCTGAGTGGTGCAGGCAGCTCAAGAAATCGATTTTGTGAGTACGACGAGCAAGCGATGCCTCATAAATCTGAGTAATTGTCTCGTTGGTAGCCATCTCATCAGTCGCCGCCGAGAAGATAATGCTCTCGCCCTTCTTGATAGACATCTCGAAATAACCGGTTGTAAGCAAATCCTCATAGCCGTCGTAACCACGCTTAATCTCCTCGGGATACTCGAAATCGTAGTACCAGTCGGGAGCAGCTACAAACTCAACGTCTTTCTTATTGGTCTGCAAATAGAGCCAAGGATAACCCTCATAGAGTTTGCACTTAACACCACCCGTAATTGGGTACGAACGACCGTTAGCCTCCATATTTGCCTTCGACAAGGAGTGCTTGTTACGGAAAGCAAAGAACGGACGCAAACGCAATGTAGTATCCGAATGGGCATCAACCAAAGTATAGCGAATCATAAGCTGTGTGCGTTTGTGAATCCACAACAGCTCCTTACGAAGGATTACACCGCCCACACGATAGGTGATTGTGGGGGTGGGAGTATATTCGAAATCTGTGATGTATTTATGACCACGCGGCTCATAAACACCTCTGTAACGGTGCAAGGCCAGATTAAATGACTGGTCGTGCTGAATAATGGTCTCATCGAGTGAAGAGAGCAAAACGTATGCCTCATCGCTCTGATCGATGGGAGCTACCATCAGACCGTGATATTTGCGCGTATTGCAACATACGATTGTTGTGCTCATATAACCGCCTTTGCGGTCGGTAGCCAACATCTCGCGCTGAAGCGAATACTCCAAATTACCCAACTCGCTCTTGTCAAAAGTTAATGCCGACATATTAAAGTTTTTGAAAAATTATTTATTTTCAGTAAAGTTAATAAAAATTTTGGCAACTTGGTTAATTTTTACCTTAATAAATTAATCTATCGCCCAAAATTTATATCCCCCAGAATTTGATAGATTTTGAATCAGCCCGGACGAGACTCGCTCGCCCGGATGACTCAATATTGAAAATTTACTTGATAGTAAAGAGAAATTATGCCCACTTAACGAGTGCGAAATCCATACGATGTGGCAATCGATCGTTCTTGGGGTATACACGCAACGCTACATCGAATGAGCCTGTGCGTGCAGGTGTGTAATCGATAGAGAATGTAACCTCGCGACCATCGACATTCTTAACAGCCAACGGCTTAGTGGCAACAACCTTAACGCTCTCGCCAGCCTCAATCTGCTTAGCCACTACCAACTCTACGCCCAAATCATCAGCCGAGAGATTAGCAACATCCAAAGTAACCTCATAGAGATATTTCTTGTCAACGAAGATTGCCTCGTTGTCCAACTCGACACGCTGAACGCCAAGGATCTTAACATCGTCCCAAGCCGCCGAAACCTTACGCTTCCATGCTGCGATCTCACGAGCCTCGCGGTAGTTGTTCTCCACCATACGAGCCTTACGCTCTACCAACTTATTATAGAAACGCTCCTCGTAATCGATAAGCATACGGTTTGTTGTAAAGTTCGATGCGATATCGGCGATACAGTTCTTAACGCTCTTAACCCAACCGTGAGGAATACCATCCTCGCCACGATCGTAATAGAGAGGTACGATCTGATCCTCGATAGTGTTGTAGATCATCTCGGCATCCAACTCGTTCTGGAAGCTCTGATCGGCGTATGAACGCTCCATAGGAAGCATCCATCCAGCACCCTCTTTGTATCCCTCGACCCACCAACCGTCGAGAACAGAGAACTGCATCACACCATTCATCACACACTTCTCGCCCGATGTACCCGAAGCCTCCAAAGGACGGGTAGGAGTGTTCAACCATACGTCAACACCCTGAACCATACGACGAGCCAACTCCATATCATAGTTCTGCAAGAATACAATCTTACCCAAGAACTCAGGCATCTTAGAAACCTCAACGATACGCTTGATCAAATCCTGACCAGGAATATCGTGCGGGTGAGCCTTACCTGCGAACACAAACTGTACAGGACGCTCCTTATTATTTACCAATGCCGACAAACGCTCCAAGTTAGTGAAGAGCAAGTGAGCACGCTTGTAAGTTGCGAAACGACGAGCAAAACCGATAGTCAACACATCGGGACGAATGCTCTCAACAACCTGAACCATCTGGCGTGGTGAATCGAAGCTTGCCTGCTTAGGATCGCTATAACGCTGACGGATGTGGTTAATCAAGCGAGTCTTCAACGCAATACGCTCCTGCCACAACTCGGCATCATCGATCTTGTGAACACCCTGCCACTCTGGAATATTATATACGTGACCGTTGAATCCCTTCGGGAAATAACGCTCATACAAACGGCGCAAATTAGATGCTACCCATGTTGGGAAGTGAACACCATTGGTTACGTAGCCAATGTGCAACTCATCCTTGAAGTAGCCTGGCCACATATTACCCAAAATATCCTTCGATACCTCACCATGCAACCAAGACACACCGTTAACCTCTTGAGACAAGTTACAAGCCAATACCGACATTGAGAAGCGCTCGTTCACATCGTTAGGGTTAGTCTTACCCAAGTTGATGAACTGCTCCCATGTGATACCCAATACATCGGGATAGTGCGACATATACTGACGCATCATCGACTCTGGGAATGCATCGTGACCTGCAGGAACTGGGGTGTGAGTTGTAAAGAGTGATGACGAACGCACTACCTCCATAGCCTCAGAGAACGACAAACGCTTCTTCGAGATGAGGTTGCGACAACGCTCCAATCCGATGAATGCAGCGTGACCTTCGTTGCAGTGATAAACCTGCTGCTTGATACCCATCTTCTGCAATGCACGGATACCACCTACACCAAGCAAGAGCTCCTGCTTCAAACGGTTCTCCCAATCACCACCGTAGAGGAAGTATGTAATCTGACGATCCTCGTCGCGGTTTGCCTCGTAATCAGTATCGAGCAAGAACAAGTCGGTACGACCTACCTGACACTTCCAAATGCGAGCCGACAAAGTACGACCTGGGAATGCAATCTGGATTGTAACCCAGTTACCAGACTCGTCACGTACGGGCGAGATAGGCAACTTGCTGAAGTTCTGAGCCTCGTAGTTAGCCACCTGACTACCCTGTGAAGAGAGCTGCTGAGTGAAATATCCGTAGCGGTACAACAAACCTACGGCTGCCATCGGAACATTCTTATCAGATGCCTCCTTCAAGTAGTCACCTGCCAAGATACCCAAACCACCAGAATAGATCTTCAACGATGAGTGCAAACCATACTCCATTGAGAAATATGCCACCTTTGCGCTCTTCTCGTCGGGTTTCTCCGACATATAATCATCGAGCTGCTTTGCTACAGCATCCAAACGCTTCAAGAAATCCTTATCCTTCTCCAACTCGTTGATACGCTCAATGGGGAGTTTATCGATAAGAGCAATAGGATTGCGGTCTACCTTATTCCACAACTCTGCGTCGATACTCTCGAACAAATCGCGGGCATCCTGAGTCCAGCACCACCACAAGTTGTGAGAGATAGTCTCCAATGCACTCAAACGTGCAGGCAGACGCTTCTCAACCATCATGCGGTGCCATGAGGGCTTGTTTGAGGTAAGCTGCTGGCGAACGAAGTTAATCTGCTCGCTAGAACTACCGCCATCCTCAACTGAGATATTATTGATTCGAGCTGCTGCATTCTCCATAGCCTCAGCGTACGCACGCTGATAGTGCTTGTAGAAATTCGACCACAAAGCCTTCTTCGACATTTCAAGTGCTGACGCGCGAACTGCCTCAACCTCTGCCTCAGAAAGCTGCATAAAGCGCAATGTAGCCGATACCAACTGCTCAACAGCGTAAGCATCGTTGTTATCATCACGACGGATAACCTCAACACCTGAGTGGTCTGCATGCTTAACAGCCCAAAGACCGAAACCTGAGAGGTTAGATGTGAGTGTAGGAACCGAGAATGCGATTGACTCCAACGGAGTATAACCCCATGGCTCGTAGTATGATGGGAATGCGGTAATATCCATACCCACCAACATCTCGTAATAGTTCTTGTTGAATACGCCATCGGCAGAGTTCAAATATGAAGGCACGAAGATAACCTTAACCTTCGAACCCTCACGCTCCAACACACTACCCTTGATTGCCTGTGTTACAGGATCCCACTGCATATTGTCGAGGTAGTGAGTTGAGAAACGCCACTGATTAGCGTCGATAGGCTGCGAAGCATCCTGCAAGTGACGAACCAAGTCGGCACGTGCGCCATTGTTGGCAGCAGGAACTGTAACGTATGCCAAGATCTCGCGATCCAACGCACATGATGCCAAACGCTTCAACGACTCCATAAAGATATCGAGACCCTTGTTGTGATACTCGTAGCGACCACTTGTACCTATAATCAAAGGCTCCTTCTCGAACTTATGACCCAAGCATGCCTCTGCAACCTGAATCATAGACTTACGAGCCTCTGCACGCTTCTCGGCAAACTCCTCACCCTGCCATACGAAATCGTTCTCGAAACCATTAGGTGTGATGTGAGTTACCTCGCGACCAAGCAAATACTTACATTCGTTGGCTGTAATCTCGCTCACTGTAAGGAATGCATCGTGATACAAAGCTGACATCTTTTCGATAGAGTGTTTAGCCATCACGTTGTAACGGCGAGCCAACTCGTCAGCATTGAACTTATGCATATCAGAGTAAAGCGAAAGACCATTACCGGCAATGCAACGGCCAGCCACAGTAGCGTGAGTAGTGAACAATGTTGCCACGTATGGAGAGTGCTTACGCAAATACAATCCACCTGAAGCTGTCATCCACTCGTGGAAATGGGCTACAACCTTATCTGCTGAAGAGCAGAAGTTGTCAACATAAGACTTGATAACCATACCGGCTGCATATCCAAACAACACAGGCTCGATATAATCCCACTGACCTGAGATAGAGTCAACGTGGTAATCCTCCCACATATGCTTCAACACCTCGTCCTTCTGCGAGATGAAAGACTTGAAATCAATCAAAATTGCAATCGGGCTACCGGCAACCTTCCAGCGACCGATACGCACGCGAATACCCTCAGCATATAGGCTCTCGCGCCAATCCGATAAAAGAGCAGCATCTGCCTCAAACTCAGGATTGGTACCCTCCTGCATCAAGTCGGGACCGATAACCATATAATTATCGCCCATAAGCTTGTTGACAGTCAATGCCTTGGTAGAGACTACCGTATGGATACCGCCAACTTTGTTACATACCTCCCAGCTAACCTCAAATAGATAGTTGGGCATCTGATTCGTATTACTCATAAATCGTACTTAAATTAATATATATCTTCTAATCAATTTTCCGTTGACACATATACATTTTTCGACCAAACATATAAAAACAAAGCCACATCGAATTTACTTAAATCCGAGTACAAGTGAAGTTTTATGGTCTAAAATGCGCTGCAAAGATAATACTTTATATTTATATTTCAGCACATTAATCGCGCAAGAAGTGATTTCATAAAATAATTTAACAATAAATTAATATTTTTTATTAATTGCTTTTTCAGGCTCTTCTTGCGCAAAATATGAGCCATAGTTACACCTACCCTATTTTCTGGCAGGGTAAAAGTCAAATTTCCAAAGTAAAATCGTTAATTACGCATCAAATAAAGATTCGATTACCGCATCGGAAATTAAAAATCTCGATGTCGGGATATATAATCTATTATTCTCCCACACCAAATCGCCCGACTCGATCCAACGCGAGGCCAACCCCCTCAACACCACCGACTCTCCCCGACCGAATTTAGCCTCAAAATCCTGTACATCAATACCCTCTGCACAGCGCAGTAAAGTCATAATATACTCATTCCTACGATCTACAGCCGATAAAATCTCACTCTTATATTCTCGTCCCGCAACATACTCCCGAAGTGCCTGCTCACTCCAATGACGTTCTTGACCATTATACGAATGAGCACCGGGTCCAACTCCAAGATACTCAACCTGACGCCAATACGATGAATTGTGCTTGGACCTATACCCAGGACGAGCGTAATTCGAAACTTCGTAATGCTCAAAACCCGCACTGCATAACATACTCTCAATCAAAGCATACTCCTTCTCGCTTTGGCTCTCTGCTACTTCTTTGATCTTACCTCTTGCCAAACGACGGCCAAAAGCTGTTGCGGGTTCTATTGTCAAATGGTATGCCGAGATGTGCTGCACATCCAATTCCAACGCTTTCTCTATACTGCGTTGCAAAACACGCTCGCCGAATCCATCAACGCCAAAAATCAGGTCGAGTGTAATATTTTCAAAACCACCATCCTGCAACATCTTCACAGCCGATTCAGCACCTGCCGCTGAATGTCGGCGATTCATAAATCGAAGCTCTTCATCGTCAAACGATTGAACGCCTATACTTATTCGATTAAAACCCACATCACGTAGCCCTTTAACATATTTAGGTGTGATATCATCAGGATTGACCTCAGCAGTAATCTCCACAACATCGGAGCAATCAAATAATTTAGCAGCATGCTCAATCAACGCACCCATCAGACAAGGCTCAAGTAATGAAGGTGTACCACCCCCAAAATATATTGTATCAATTTTTTTATCGTGAAGGAAATCACGTTGTTCTTCCAACTCCGCTCCCATAGCCGATAGGACATCATCAATGAGACTTAAATCGGCCGAACGATAAAAGTCACAATAAGCACATATACGCTTACAGAAAGGAATATGGAAATACAATCCAGCCACAATCTTCGAATTCAAGGCAAAGGGACTACTACAATTACCCCACCTGAAACATTACAAATATATTATTTATTTTTGGAATAATCTCATAATCCGCTAAGAATAAAAAGTTTATGCGGAAAGTTCAAGAACGAGGTAATGAGTTGGCAACTGTTCTGATTTCTACATACTTGCGTGATTTGCATTGATGTACAACTCATCTTGGAACAAAGGTACAACTTTTTTATGAACGAGCAAAAAGGTGGTGCGTTTTTCATTATTGCAGTGTAATATTTGATTTGGTCTATCATCAATCTGCGATATTATGAGTTTCCCGATTCCGTCATTCGCCCCTTTCCTTTGCTCGTCTGCGAAGGTAGTACATCAGCCCTTGAAAGTTGAAAGGTCGGGGCGGCAAGCCGTTTCGGACTGAATCTTCCTCCTACGGAGAGTATTCAGCCCGAAAACCTTTCCCCTTTCAATGTCTGTACTTAGGAATGCAGACGGCAACGGAAATGAACGACTGACGAAAATGTAGAAAAAGATAAACAGACAGCATACAAAAGGGGTCTTGCATTGATAACCCTTTTGTATGCTGTTCTTGTTTCTATTCCATAGGGGCGCTATTATTTTGCATCAGATGAATATAGGGCAAGCGGTAAATTTCACTCCCTCCAAAAATATAGAGTGCTTATCCGCTGTTATTCATCAGGTGCTTGCCGTTGTACTCCCGTTTCAATGCCTGCTCAATCTCACTTCGCTTGTAAAGGACTTTGCCACCGAGCACATAGTAAGGCAATGTGCCATTGCTTCGGTACTCGCTCAATGTTCTTCGGCTCACTTTAAGCATATACGCAACTTCTTTGTCGCATAAATACTCATCATCGTTTTGTAAGGCTGAACCATCTATTGGCATACTATCGAGAATTTCCGATAGTTGGTCGATACTCTCGTGAATGGACTGCATCCACGCATCATCTTTAGTTCTCATCTCTTGATACATATTCTAATTGGTTTTATTGTTATACATCGATTAGATTTCTCGCCCTTTCCATCTAGCTTCTTTTCGTCTGTCCTCCACCTTCGTTACAATGCTTTCTACATCTTCGGGCAGGTAGTACGTGCGGTTGCCGAT
>SUZC01000007.1 GCA_015060165.1 Rikenellaceae bacterium | reverse complement strand
CACATTGTTTTTGCAATGGTTAGTTTGCAACTGAATTGTGCCACCGAGCCATTGATTGTAACTCGCCCCATAATGGGGACAATACCGTTTTTCTCTTTGCTTCCGTTCACGTAGAACAGCACCTTAAATGTACTTCGCATAATCCAATTCTTTTTGGTTACAAAATTAGTTATCAGCGAGTTGTACACTGTTATGCAGAATATGGCAGAGAGTAGAAATAAACTCCAACGACCTATAAACTTACCTCATTATCGGGTAATGATTTGAAAACCGTCCGCCCTCATTACCTTTCATTTCCTTGCACTTTTGCATCGGCGAGGCTTTCATCAAAAGTCTTCATAAGTCATTGAGCACCAGTGCCGCCATCATTATTTCCCCTCATTCGTTAGATTTTTCCAGAGATATAGTATAAATTCGAGAAAAACAACTTCCTCCCGAAGCAAAATAATTGGCACTAAATATGCTACAAATAACCACCTCGACAACCTTTTAAAGCCACATATTTAACCTAAGGTTAATTTATTATTATTTTTTTGTGTTATTCTTTTCACAAATCAATTACTTTGATTATATTTGTAGCGCTGAAAAAGGGGCAAAAACGAAAGGCCCATAGAATTAAGTACAGAATTGTGTGGCTCGAAGGCAACAAGAATGGCAAATGTTGACAAAACTGCGCCCACAGCACTTAGGCAAACAGAAAAAGAAGAAGTAGTTTAACTAAATAACAATAATTAAAATTATGGCAAAAATTGATTTGACAAAGTACGGTATTACCGGCACAACTGAGGTTATTTACAATCCCTCATACGATGAGCTTCTCCGCGAGGAGACCAAGCCCGGCCTCACTGGCTACGATAAGGGTGTGGTTACCGAGATGGGTGCAGTTAACGTAATGACCGGTGTTTACACAGGCCGTTCACCTAAGGATAAGTTCTTCGTAATGGACGAGACTTCTAAGGACACTATCTGGTGGACTTCTGAGGAGTACAAGAACGACAACAAGCCTGTTACTAAGGAGGCTTGGGCTGAGTTGAAGGCATTGGCTTCTAAGGAGCTTTCAAACAAGAAGCTCTACGTAGTTGATACTTTCTGCGGTGCTAACGAGAACAGCCGTTTGAAGATCCGTTTCATCATGGAGGTTGCATGGCAGGCACACTTCGTAAAGAATATGTTCATCCGTCCTACTGACGCTGAGTTGGAGGTTTACGGTGAGCCCGATTTCGTAGTATTGAACGCTTCTAAGGCTAAGGTTGAGAACTACAAGGAGCTCGGTCTTAACTCTGAGACTGCTGTTGTATTCAACCTCACTGAGAAGATGCAGGTTATCATCAACACTTGGTATGGTGGTGAGATGAAGAAGGGTATGTTCTCTTACATGAACTACTTGCTTCCTTTGAAGGGTATAGCTTCAATGCACTGCTCTGCAAACACTAACGAGAAGGGTGAGACAGCTATCTTCTTCGGTTTGTCTGGTACAGGTAAGACTACCCTTTCAACAGATCCTAAGCGCCAGCTTATCGGTGACGACGAGCACGGTTGGGACGACGAGGGCGTATTCAACTTCGAGGGTGGTTGCTATGCAAAGGTTATCAACCTCTCTAAGGAGAACGAGCCTGATATCTGGAACGCTATCCGTCCTAACGCACTCTTGGAGAACGTAACAGTTGATGAGGCTACAGGTAAGATTGACTTCGCTGATAAGTCAGTAACTGAGAACACTCGTGTATCTTATCCTATCTACCACATCGACAACATCGTTAAGGGTGTATCGAAGGCTCCTGCTGCTAAGAAGGTAATCTTCCTTTCAGCTGATGCATTCGGTGTATTGCCTCCAGTATCAATCTTGACTCCAGAGCAGACTAAGTACTACTTCCTCTCTGGTTTCACAGCTAAGTTGGCAGGTACAGAGCGTGGTATCACTGAGCCTACTCCTACATTCTCAGCTTGCTTCGGTGCTGCATTCCTTTCATTGCACCCCACAAAGTACGGTGAGGAGCTCGTAAAGAAGATGGAGGCATCTGGCGCAACTGCTTACCTTGTTAACACAGGTTGGAATGGTACTGGCAAGCGTATCTCAATCAAGGATACACGTGGTATCATCGACGCTATCTTGGATGGCTCAATCGACAAGGCTGAGACTAAGCAGATACCTATCTTCGATTTCAAGGTTCCTACAGCTCTTCCTGGTGTTGATCCCGCAATCCTCGATCCTCGCGACACTTACGCTAACGCAGCTGAGTGGCAGACTAAGGCTGAGGACTTGGCAAGCCGCTTCATCAAGAACTTCTCTAAGTTCACTGGCAACGAGGAGGGTAAGTCTCTCGTAGCAGCTGGTCCAAAGTTGTAATCAAATTACACTCTATACGAAAATAGGTTATCCCGCATGGGATAACCTATTTTTTTTGTCACAACAAATTGAATGCAACCACCTACATAAATGCAAGTAAGCTAAAAACCCCACGCATAATCTCGCGCGAAGACTACTCGTAATACTCCACCTTTACCGGGCCAATCAATCCTGATGCTGGGATGGCAGATTTAGCATTATACGGATTAGCCGTAAGCGAAATCTTGCGCTCTTCGGCAGGAAGTTGCATATCGCCGACAATGCGATTGACCCACTTGTTGACAACCTCCACCCGCAAATCATTATGACCTTTGAGCAACTTATCGGTAATATCGATCTTGAAAGGTTCACACCATACTCCACCTACATACACATCGTTTAGATAGACCTTAGCCATACACTCTACCCTACCCAAATCGAGCACCACGCGACCTTCAGTAGACTTGGCATCAATGTGGGTTGTATAATTAATCGTTCCTGAGAAATAACGTACCTCATCATCGGAATTACGCGAAAGATCCTCTAGGCAAGAAAGAGCAATCGACTTAGGGGAAGATAGCTTTCCATTAAATGACACAGCCCACGCTCCATCTACTTCATCTACACTCTCCGGCTTGTCGAAATTTACTCCACCCAAACTCTTGGTATTACTAATACGGAAAACAATGAAACCACTCTCCAAAGCCTCCAACTCCAACGGCACTCGTGTGCCACTATCGGTTATTTCAAAATCAGGTAATGCGCGAATTGATCCATCAACGGCATTCCAAAACTCAGGCTGCACTCGCTTACTCACGCGAAATGTCGGAGCAATGGAGATTGGTTTATTGCTCTGATTGGAGATAAAATAGATCTCTGCACCCATAGTAGAGCGGTGGCAGAAGAGCAACGGAGACTCCTCATCGGTAGCGCAATCAGGCACAAGTTCTATCTCGGCGAACAACTCCTCGAGCGTGTATCCGTTAAAGATACGCCCCTTGCCATAGTTGTTAACGCCTCGCTTATCATAACAATCACCCCAGAGTTCTCGGGCCATTTGCTCAACCGATGCATCGGCCTGAGGATAGTTCTGCAAACTGGGCGAACGATGTGGTGGCGTGCCCAAAACTACAGCTCCATCAGCTACCATGCGCTTGATCTTCTCCAACAATTCAGGACGCATATTGTCAATAGGAGGCAACACCAATACTCGATACGATGTACCGTTAGTCAAAACTATATTGTGATTAGCGACATTGGCATCAACCAATAAAACCTCGGCATTAATATAATCAAATTGATAACCTTTAGGTAGGGCCGGATGCTGTAAACCGGTCATTTTAGGAGCATCCTCTCCGATTAAGTATGCAACATCAGCGATATTGATACCCTGCTGCAACATGTAATTGCAACGTTTCAAATAGGTGGTAAACAGATCAATATGTGAATACCAGGTGTTATGAGCATCGAATTCATTGCCAAACCAGGCATTTATTCCTGGGTATCGATTAGTATCGGCCTGCTCAATATATAGATGCAAAAGCGATGCATTGATTCCTTCGGTAAAGAATCGGTCGGTACGTTGCTTCATATCAATTGGCGAACGAGAGTATGCCGGGCCACCAGAGGTATTCGACTCCGCCCAGATTCGGCGTTTACCATAGATATGGCCACAAGACGAAGCTGCACGATTCTCAATATCGCCCAAGCTGCCCACGCTCCAAAACTCTCCAGCAATCTCATCGGACTGACCTCCATACTGCAAAAACTCTCCGGGGAATCCCCAATGGCCATAACACTCCAGCCACGTAGTCAAGCCGTGAGCATTGCTTACTTGCTTGAGCCCACCAACATACTCATAAGCCACACGATCAGCGATGAAGCGTCTGAGGTCCCACAAGAAACGGTCGCTCTTTTGCGTATCACCTACCACCATACCGTAATATGCCGGCAAATATGGGATCATTGAGTAACCAAAGGTTGACTCAAAGTCGTGAATCATATCATCGGTAAAATTTTGACCTCCCGTCTCATAACTATCCTCGACAACAACTTTGAAAGTAGTACGGTCCTCAGCCGGAATACGGCGGAGAATCTCGCCAATATAGGCATCGAAATGGCTCGCCACATGCTCGCGACTCATCTTATCAATCTCCAAGCCAGTTGCTTCAGGGGTTGCAGGTGAGTTTGTCACGCCCGTCGGAGTCATTCCCGTATGCATCACAACCCACTCGCCCGCAGGCACGTGCCAACGTAGCACCCCATTCGCATCAACTTTATCACTAATATCCAACACCTTAGAGGGGTCAATTGCATAGGCTGCATCGTCGAGGCAAACCTGATCTGGCCACATATAATGATCCCAATATGGAAGTGGAGTCTGGCACATCTTGGCGAGCGTCTTTTCCGCATATGAAGCTACTCGCGGCTGGGCTGATACCTCTACATTCAAGAATCCACCAGCCTGCGAAGTCGCATCCAATGTAAGGCGTAGACTTTTGGTCTGCACAGCTGCGAACGACACTGTTACAGGTGCATATGGAGTAAAACCAACATTCAGCCCGGCATTAGAACGGTCGATATTAAAATCGGCAATTTTTCGCCACTCACCTTCAACCTCCGCCTCAAGATGCGCCGCACACAACATTGGGCGTGACGCTGGTTGCAATGTCAAAGAACGCAACGTTGCCACTTCCGCCAAATTGAGTATCAAGACATTCTTCTTGGCTCGGGTCAACTCGGTCATATCCTTTGCACCGCCCTCTACAATCTTTACCTCTACCGACAGCGAATCCGCAGATCCTTTTGGGGCAGGATATGCAATCGTCTTTACATGCTGAAATGGCTTGCCATTGTCGGCAATATCTTTGGGCGTTACGTTTAGTTCCACCATCCTTGGACCTTCGACCATATAACTCGACGAGGCAAGATATCGCATTGCTTGCTCAGGCTTAACCCACGGACCTCCTGACTGGCTCCAGCCCGGAGAGTTGAAAATTCCAATCTCTATACCAAGCTCCGAAGCAGTTTTAAGTGCAGTGTGAAGCACTTCCCACCACTCATCGCTAAATATCTTGACATTACGCTCGGTGTATAATCCATCCTGCCCAATATCACCAATAAAAGCTCTGTTGATACCGGCACGTTTCATCGCCTTCAGATCCTCAACAACACCCTCTTTTGAGATATTACCCGAAATCCAATACCAATACACCGCAGTCTGCACCTGCTCAGACGGATTTTTGAAGTTGTGTTCCATATCTGATGAGCTGCATGCAATAGCAACAGCAGCTACAATGATAGCCGAAAGAAAATAATAGAATCTTTTCATTTTATGTTTTAGTCTTAGGTAATTACAAATGTACACAAAAAAAGATGGTTAAGCAACACATACCTTATATTAATAATAATAAAACTATCCACCTTTGAGCATTATTTACTACCTTTGCCTCACAACAGACTCAAATATGGAACGACACATCGACATAAACTCATTTGATTACCCTCTACCTGAAGAGCGTATTGCGAAATTCCCATTAGAGAATCGCACCGATTCCAAACTGATGGTTTATCGCAATGGTGATGTATCGGAGAGCCGATTTCGTAATCTCGCCGACCATCTGCCCGCGGGCTCTATGCTTGTATTCAACAACACACGAGTAATTCGAGCTCGAGTTATTATGCATAAACCCTCAGGGGCAAGAATCGAGGTATTCTGTCTTGAACCGCACAACCCGGCCGACTATGAGCGTGCATTTGCAGCACGCGAGAAGTGCGAGTGGAGTTGTATTGTAGGCAATGCAAAGAAGTGGAAAGAGGGATATGTTGAGATTAACTTTGATTATAACGAATCTTCGTATACACTTCGTGCCTGGATTGCCGAACGAGGCGAGAGAGAGCATATCGTAAGATTTGAGTGGGACGCCCCGCTGTCGTTCGGAGAGTTGTTGGAAGAGTTGGGTAGAATCCCTATCCCTCCATATCTCAACCGCGAGAGTGAAGAGATTGACTTGACACGTTATCAGACCGTATACTCTAAAATCGAAGGGTCGGTTGCAGCCCCCACAGCCGGGCTACATTTTGCTGACGATATGATTCAAGAGATGAAGGAGAACGGATTCTGCTTCGATGAGGTTACATTGCATGTCGGAGCTGGCACGTTCCTCCCTGTAAAGAGTGAAAACGCCGCAGAGCACCCGATGCACACCGAACACTTCGAAATCCGCCTTTCGACATTGAAGAATCTGCTTGTACACTCAGGCAACATCACTGCCGTAGGCACAACATCGGTTCGCACATTGGAGTCGTTGCCCGTACTCGCCTGGCGTATACGACAGACCGGGACGCCATCTACCGAGCAGGTTGTAGGCCAATGGGAGAGCTACGATATTCCAGCAGGCTACACCGCTCAGGATGTTTTGGAGGATTTGATTGGGTATATGCAACGCGAGGGTATCGACCGATTGAAGGCTGCAACGCAGATCATGATCACCCCTCTCGGATTCCGATTCCGCATTGTAAATCGCATAATCACCAATTTCCATCAACCCAAATCGACGCTATTGCTACTCATCTCTGCATATGTTGGCGATGATTGGAAGAGAATGTATCAGTTCGCACTCGACAATGGCTTCCGTTTCCTTTCTTATGGTGACTCATCGCTACTCATTTGCGACAACAAATAGATAATGATAATATCACAAACATAAGTGGTTGCCCAACAAGTTTGTCGGACAACCACTTATGTTTCAGAAGTTGTATAACAAGAGCTATTTTTAGGCCCTCGAAGCCCGATAAACCGCAGCATACTTAACGTATGTGAGGATTTTGAGGGCAAGAGAAACGACAAAAGAGCCTTGCAAGACAGTTTCATATTTTTATCACGGTACAGGATCATACCCACTTCCACCCCACGGGTGGCAACGCAGAAGACGCTTTATGGTGAGCCACAAACCTTTTAATGGGCCATATTTTCGAAATGCCTCCAATGAATACTGCGAACAAGTGGGAGTAAACCGGCACGAAGGCGGCGTAAGTGGCGATATGCAATATTGATAAAATTTTACCAATACAATAAATGGCCACGACAAAACTCTTTTACAGACGTGCACCAATCTGCTCCAGAATTCGCTGAACTGCATACGAAATAGTTTTATAGGAGTGAATCTCTTTGGTTGAATAGACAAATGCCACATCTACAACGGCCCCCGACTCCGTAACTCGGCGTTGAAACTCTTCACGCGAAAGTCGATAAGCTTCACGCGTACGACGCTTCAAGAAATTTCGCTTATTCGCCCGCTTGTGAAACTTTTTAGGAACCGAGAACATCACCTCCGTACGTCCCTTTTCAACCTCCGCATCATCAATCTTCCTTACCAAAAAGGTATATCGAAACGGATATACAAATCCGCCCTTACCCTCGGCAAACATCCGACGGATAGTAGTAAGCGAACGCAATCGCTCCACACGCGGAAGTGAATAATCGGGCATTATAATACAATAATCGGGTTACTATTTCTTTTCAGTCGATGTACTGCGTGTACGTACTTTCTTAGCCAACTTGCTCTGCTGTGTACGGATGAACTCCTCCTTAGCCTCATCGCTATGCAGCTCTACAACTGCCACATCCTCACCTCGCTTAACTTTCGAGATATACAAATCGATAGCCTTCGCCATTGAGGGTGCCTCAGGAGTTGGAGCTGAAGCCTTCACCTGCATACCCGCATCGAGTGCTGCACGCAAAGTTGCCTCACCAAAGGTTGCCACAACAGGCAACTCCTCCTGCTTGAAGTTCTCTACTACGCTCTTCACATCCGAAGGCGAGTAGAGGGCCATCATATCATACTGCGATGGAGTCACATTCTCCATATCAGCCGATACGGTAAGTGCCAAAATTACAGGATCGAAATTAATCTTCAACTTGCTGAGTGTCTCGGGCAACTCTGGCTTATGAGGTTCGCTCAACGCCAACAAGAAACGCTCACTCTTATGCTTGATAATAAGTTCCAACAGATTGGTAAAGGTGCCATCGGCAAAAGATATCTTACGCTTGCGATAGACAATATATTTCTGCAAATAAAGCGCAACTGCCTCCGTATTGCAAATATATTTCATCGTCTCAGGAACCGTAATGCGAGCCTCTTCACACACCTTAAAGAAACTATCTACTGTTGTACGCGACGTAAAAATCACAGCCGTATGGTCGAGTATCTCGATCCTTTGGGCCCGAAACTCCTTTAATGTAACTCCGACAACACGAATCAGCGGTTTATAATCTATCTCAAGACCGTGCTTTGTCGACAATTCGTAAAAAGGAGACTTCTCAATCACCGCAGGACGAGGCTGCGATATTAAAATTTTGTTTACCATTACTACTAATTTACTCTCAAATGCGAACTACCAACTGCCATAAAAGTGTGAGCGGTAGAATTTCGACGGTGCAAAGGTACAAAAACCAATGTAAAATTGAAATTTTTTTAGAAATAAAGAATTGCAGACTTTCTCGTAAATAGAGCATTAGCGATAAAAATGTTGCCACAAGCCCCAGGCTACCCCACACCTCATACGACTCGGCTTGACCCATCTGCGAGATAAGCAAAATGGGCGCAGCAATTACGGTAAAGAATACGAAGTAGGTGAGACGCAATCGCATAATAGCAAAAACCTCTGGCAATGAGCGTATTACTACTCCAACTATAAGCAATTCTATATACTGAAAAACTATAACAACCAAAAATACAGCAACAGCAATTAAGGGCACAGCCATCATTACATCTTGAGTCAAGCCCACCTGCATAGTATGCTCACCCACAATACTTAACATTGCTAACACTCCGACAAATGCTGCTCCGAGCAAAAAAAGTTTACCCAAAAAGCCATAAAATATCTCACTTCTGCGGCGTTCGCCAACCCTATCGGCCGAAATTACACTACGACTGAACACCGACGAGAAGAGTGCAACAACATCATCATAATATCTATATACACAAAACATATAGCCTAACACTACGCCGAAGATAAATAGGTTAAGCAACACATCTACCCACAACATACCGCTGCCGCTAAATGAAGCCACTCCTTGCAACAACTGCTCGGCATAGCGGGCATTGTCGGCCACTTCTGTCACAACATTACCACTCATTGCGAATGAATCTATCGCCACGTTTGACACGCCTCCTGCAACATCACCCACCTCGGTTATGTTCGTACTCAAACTATCTGATACTGGTTGAGCCATATCCGAAAGCTGAATCACTCCATCGGCAAGAGATGAAGATTGGCCCATCACCGACCCAGCATCGGAATCGATATAGGCATCACGACTCCTGCGCCAACTATCCACGATATTTTCAAACGTCGACTCATCAGCTACTCTCGCCCCATCACCCTCGATCGACAGCGAATCAATCGAGCGTAACTCCCCCGTCCAAGGCTGCACCAAACGGCGCAAAGCTCTCTCCGACAAGGTGTCGAGCCCTGTCAAACGTAATGAATCGGAAGAGTTTATCATTGTTCAAAAATTCTTTTAAGAGTTATACGGAATGTTGTACCGTGACCCACCTCGCTGCGAGCGACAAATATTTTACCGTGATGATAATCCTCGACAATACGACGTGAAAGCGACAAGCCCAAACCCCATCCGCGGGTTTTAGTGGTATAACCTGGCTCGAAGATTCGTTTCCAATTACTCTTGGCAATACCTTTACCTGTATCCGAGACATCGATAATAACAAATTTATTGTTCGATGATACATTCACATCTATCTCGCCGTGGCCCTGCATTGCATCGAGTGCATTCTTCATCAGATTCTCAACCACCCACTCAAATAGTGCCACATTGATATTCGCCTTGACAGGCGCCATAGCTAAACCATTATACGAGAGTGTCACATTACGCGGTATACGCTTACGGAAATACATCACCGATTCTCCCACCACCTCGTTTACGTTATTGGGCGACAACACTGTCTCAGAACCGATTTTTGAGAAACGATCGACAATCTTCATCAAATGAGCTAAATCCTTATTCATCTCATCAACTGCCGAAGGATCAACCTCCTGCGATCGTAGATATTCCACCCAACCGAGCAACGACGAGATGGGTGTACCTAACTGATGTGCCGTCTCCTTGGCTAATCCAATCCATACACGATTCTGCTCATCTTGCTTGGTGGATTGCAGAGCAATATATGTAAAGATAATAAAGATAAATATGATAAGCCACTGCACATACGGGAAATAATATAGCGCGCTAAGTAACTGCGACTTGCCATAAAAAATCATATGATAATGGCCTGTCGACCACATAAGACGCACACGATGAGGAGTATTCTCCTCTGTCAGCTCATCCAACTTACGACGATATCGCTCCGGATCGCTCAATACCTCCTCGGGAATACGGTTACTCATAATGAGTTCCAGATTCTCGTCGGTAATAATAAAAGGGATATTATTCTGCGAACTGAGAATATGGGTGATAAGTGGATCAACCAGGTAATTTCCAAAAGCATCGCGGCTAACTCGCTCCATAGCCGCCACCCACAACTTCACGTCGTTATGCTCCTTTTGGCGAAGTACATCGGCCAGATAGTTGGTATAGAATAGCGACAGCACAGCCAAGACCATACCAATTACAAGAATCGATATGCGACTACGAAATGATATTTTTCCTGCACCAAATAATTTCATAACAACACTGCCACTACTATATCCCTAACTCGGCCCTACGACAAACTAATTTTTCGAAGTATGCTGTTCCGAAAGAATCTTCTTATATCGGTCACCATCGCGCAAAAGCTCTACTGCCTTCATCACCGTACTATCCGACACCAAATTATGCTCTACAACACCCTCTAAATAGTTGTGACGCATAACCACATCGCCATTAAGCAAATCCATCATCTCGGCACGGTAGTGGCGTAAATTATCAGCAGTCTGGTCTTTCAACTTCGCCTCGATCTGTTTTAAATCGTCGGCAAAATTGGCATCATATCGCTCCTCTTTCGATATCTTCTTCAGATTCTCCAATGCTATACGCGTACGCGACTCATATGGGACATCCTTGTCGGACATAAATTTCACAAAATCCTCATAGTCACTATCGCTAATCGAGAACGAACGATTGTCGACCTTCAAATTGGGATTACGACGCATATATCCATCCAAGAAGTCCTCGACATATCCCAGGTTATAGAGCATCATGGCAAACGTGCTTATATATTCCGGATCAGTCTTGACATCGGGCATCAAACCCTTGCCATCGTAAACCTTACGGCCATTGCGAGTCTTGAACTCACGAATAAGCGAATCGGGGATATTCTCCTTGTTACCATCATGAGACGAATAGTTGATGCGCTGCACGCAACGTCCCGATGGAATATAATATTTAGCCGTAGTAATCTTGGCATAAGCATTATAACCCAATGGCATAAGCGATTGCACCAATCCCTTTCCATATGAACGCTGGCCCATCAGCACTGCACGATCCATATCCTGCAATGCGCCACACACAATCTCGGATGCCGAAGCAGAGTTACCATTGATAAGCGCAACCATTGGGACGTCAGGCAAAACGGGAGTAGACTCGGTCACATACTCTCGCTTTGAACGATCCGTGCGGCCCTTCATAGTAACCACCTTAGTATCTTTTGGCAAGAAGATAGATAATATCTTAACCGCCTCGGGCAGGCTGCCTCCTCCATTGTCGCGATAGTCGAGAATCAGACCCTTCAACTCGCCCTCTCTACGCAAACGCTCCACTGCAGCACGCATCTCATCGTAGCAGCCATCTGTAAAATCGTTATGACGAATATATCCCACGCCATCCGAAACAAAACCCGCATACGGAACACCTGGAATTGAGATACGAGCTCGTTCAATCTCAAACTCCTCCACCTTACCGGTCATCAAACGCTCCACTGAGAGCTTAACTTTGGTACCAGGCGTCCCCTTTAGTTTTGAAGATATATCGGCCGAAGTAGCCTTTCTCACATCCTCACCATCGATGCTGACAAACTTATCGCCAATCTTCAAGCCTGCCAAATCCGAAGGAGAGCCCTTGTATGGTTGAGCTATCACCACGCCACTACTATCGCGTTTCATACGGATTGTAGCACCAATACCGCCATACTTACCTGTTGCAAGCATCTCAAAGTCATTCATCTCAGACTCCGACATATAGGTTGTATAGGGATCAAGGTTACGCACCATACCCGTCGCTCCATCCTTCATCAACTTATCCGGTGCAACCTCATCGACATACTGCAACGACAACTCGCGCATCAGATTGACCATAATCTCCATATTACGGCCCAACCCGAAATCCTGCTTGGTTGCCCACAAGCCGCCAATGGCCACGATAGCTATTACCATCAGCACCCCTACTCGTCTAAGAAAATTTATCATACGTTGTATCTGCATTACTTAGAACATTTCAATTATCACATAATGACGTTTATTACCGCGCCATTCAAGACCTTTTATCGTCTTTTATTTGTCACAAACATCTCCAATCGGTAGGCCACACGTGCCGCTGCACGACGGATACCTTTTACCTCAACCCACTGGCCATACTGCGAAACCGTAATCTCATCCTCCATCAAAAACGACAAACGGCGCAAAACGCTATCAGCCTGAAATACCATCTTGTCATCATTCTCGGCCACAAGCGCGAATCCCGATGCTGAGAATGCAGCCAGAATCTGCTCGCGATCTTCAACCATATCACACTCCACACGGCGCGTAATAAAACCCCACTTGGGATACAACGCTGCCAATACCACAACCGCGACAACAAGCAACTGCCCCTTGCGGGTCTGCAAAGTTGCCATCACAGCATCAAGCAGTGGCACTTCAACACCCGCGACACGCTGGCTGAGCCACAAAAGACCCAAATACAAAACGATGAATGCCAACAAATATTTTACGGCACAAAGTATATATCTAACCATACTCTCAAAATATTTCTTTCAATTCAACAACTTCAATCTTTTTCAAAATTTACTCTGATCTTTTTTTAGAAAAAATCACTACTACAGCACAAACTCTCGACACAAATCATAAGCCCATAAAAAAATCATTAAGCAAAGCGCTCGTTGATTGCATCGGCCACTTGTCGCATCAGCCATGCAGGGGTCGATGTCGCTCCGCAGATTCCTACACTATTGCAATCCTTGAACCACTCATCGACAAGCTCACTCTGCTCCTCAATATTATAGCTATGCGGATTGGCATTGCGACACACGTCAAACAACACCTTTCCATTGCTCGACTTCTTGCCACACACAAATATCACCACATCGAAACGAGCTGCGAAATCGCGCAAGGCACTCTCGCGGTTTGATACGCGACGACAGATTGTATCATCGACAGTTAATTTGCTCTCATCGTCAAGCATCTCACGCATCTTATCGGCCAAACGCCAAAACAGACCCACACTCTGTGTAGTCTGCGATAGGAAGAATATCGGACGAGAGAAATCAATAGCAGAAAGGTCCTCCTCGCGCTCAATCACAATTGCATGGTTGGCGACCTGACCCGTAAGACCTACGACCTCGGCATGACCTCGTTTGCCAAGAATCACCACTTGACCTCCTACGCTCTCCATCTGTTCATGGGCAGCCACCACCTTACGCTGCAACTGCGCTACTACCGGACAAGTGGCATCAATGACGTGAATACCCAACTCCCGAGCTCGAGTATATGTTGTGGGAGGCTCGCCGTGTGCACGAATAAACAGGTCACGACCCTGCAATGCCTCCATATCGTCATGAGTAACCGTACGTAAGCCCATATCCTCCAAACGCTGCACCTCCATTCGATTGTGCACAATATCGCCCAAAGAGTACACTTCGCCATCCGACTCCGACAGCGCCACCTCGGCCCTCGAAATAGCTCTTACCACTCCAAAGCAGAATCCTGAGTTCTCATCTATCTCTACATACATAGCTATTATCCTTTATCTCCGATATTTACTTTACATCGAGCAAATTATTCCTTAACGAGCGACTCATAACGCTCCATAAACCACTCCATCTGCTCCTCGACGCTCATATAGCTATTATCAAGCACAACGGCATCTTCGGCCTGACGCAATGGCGAGATGGCACGTGTCATATCAGCCTTATCGCGAGAGATTACATTCTCAAGAATCTCCTCCATCGTAACTTTGTCACCCTTGGCTGTAAGCTCAGCATAACGACGCTCAGCACGAACCTTGGCATCGGCTGTCATAAATATCTTCAACTCGGCATCGGGGAATACTACCGTACCAATATCACGGCCATCCATCACCACACCTCGGTCGCGACCCATCTGCTGCTGCAAAGCAACAAGTTTCTCTCTCACCTCACGAATCGAGCTTATGCGGCTCACGCAGTTACTAACCTCGATTGAACGAATTTGATCCTCGACACACTCTCCATTGACATACACATCGCTCGCTTCGCGTTCCGAATTAAACTTAAACGAGATGTCTACTCCATCAAGCAAAGCCACAACAGCCTGTTCATTGACCAAATCCTCACTCACGGCTCCTTGATTGATTGCACAAAGTGTTACTGCACGATACATGGCTCCTGTATCGATAAAAATATAGCCCAAACGGGCTGCAATAGCCTTCGCAAAGGTACTTTTGCCACACGACGAAAATCCATCAATGGCAATCACAATTTTCTTTGTAAGTTTACTCATTATCGGGGTAAGATGTTATAAAACGTAGAAATAATAGTAAATGCGCCCAATATGCTGATTATAACTCCAGCAATATGGTTGATAGTAAGCATATGACGTGGACGAAAACGACGGCGGAACAGATCGATGGTAAGGGTGAGGAATGTCCACCACCCCATAGCTCCTGCGAAAAATCCCAGAATCGTAACTCCGCTCATTAATAGCGATGCGACATCGTGAGAGTGCATACCCACATTGAACATCGCAAAAAATGCCAACAAATATGGAATAACCACAACAAAATTAGCCAGCGTAAATGCGAACATCGACGAAAAATCCTGCCATAAATCCTGCTTTCCTGCACGGTTCTTGCGAATCTGACGTACCGGATTTTGGAAATAGATGTAAACTCCAACTCCCACCACGAAGATACCACCCACAACCTGCAAGATAAGGCTATACTCCTCAATCTGGGCCTGCAACATAGCATAGAATGAGAATGCGACAATCGCCATCAACATATCGGCACACGCCACTCCCAGACCTGATGCCAAACCCGAGCGACGATTTTTGCTCAACGTTCGCTGGATACACAACACTGCAACAGGTCCAACGGTAACAGACGAAGCCAAACCAACGCCCAAGCCCCTCAAGAATATATCGATCAAACCGACTATCATTACTCAACGTTTACAATTATGCGGCAAAGGTAGGAATTTAATATGAAATATTAAAGCAACTGAAGCGATAAGATTTAACGTTGTACACTTTTTGTCAAATTGTTAATAATTTATCGAAAACTAAAACCGACATATCGTCCACAAGGAGAGATTATTCAATAACTTTGTAGCACCAATTAAATCAGGCTTATATGGCAGAAGTACAAAAACAGGGACTCAACATCGAGTTAAGCGAGGACGTAGCACAGGGTAACTATTGCAATCTGGCAATCATATCGCACTCTACATCGGAATTCATTGTCGATTTTGCGACAGTCCTTCCAGGAATTACCAAGGCTAAGGTCAAGAGCCGAGTAATCCTCACGCCCGAACATGCAAAACGTTTACTGCTCTCGCTTCAAGAGAACATCACTCGTTACGAAAGCAATATGGGTAAAATTGAGATCCCACAGCCGGCCGGTCACACCAACGATGACCCTATTTTGGGTATGGGCCCTATGGGTAACGCATAATTTATTGGTAAGCCAAAATCACTTTTGAATCGTTTTTGCACTAGTCAAGGTGCATTCATAATAGGTCGGTTTTGATGTTGTGAGAAGAGGTTGTCGAGCATTCGACAACCTCTTTATTTTTCCAGGCAAACAACTCCTCACAAATTATTTGCGGATATTTTAGTTCTTGAGCTTACACAGTCGCCACATCGCGATTATAACACCTCTGCGACCACAAAATTACTACCACCAACAAAAATCATATCGGTCGAAACGGCCATCTCGCGAGCCTTCACCAATGCCCCTTCAACTGTCGGCACAACCTCACCGATAAGCCCAGCCTCAGCAGCCTTCTGGCTAAGTTCATCGGCCGGCAAAGCTCGACTCACATTAGCCTGAGTAAAAATATAATATGCCTGCTTAGGCAAAAGTGGCAGAATCTCATCGATATTCTTTTCGCGCACAAAACCAACCACGCAAATCTGACGTGTAAAATCCGATGCCATACTGCACAACTTATCACATACCAATCTCAATCCGTGAGCATTATGACCCGTATCACACACCACTAAAGGCCAGCGGCCCAAAATCTGCCAACGTCCAGCCAAATTTGTTGTTCGGGCAGCCAACTCCAATCCCTCAACAAATGCACGGCGGCTAATTGTGAGTGGTGTTGATGAGTGAAGATAATGCACGGCTGCAGAAGCGGTAATCACATTATTATACTGATAATCACCCAAAAGGTCAATCTTCAAATCGTATTGATGCCCATCGTTAATTCGCTCAATTTTCATACACTGCAAATCACCCTCAACACGATGTGACAGGCAACGGAAAAGTTGCTGTGCATATATAACTCGCGACTTTACTTCTGCTGCACGCTGTTCGAATACAGCATCGTACTGATCACTCGACTCACCCAACAACAAAGGCACGCTCTTCTTTATTATGCCAGCCTTCTCTGAGGCTATCTGCTGTAATGTATCGCCCAACAAATCGGTATGATCCAAGCCGATATTGGTCACTATGCTCAACAATGGCACGATAATATTTGTTGCATCGAGTCTTCCGCCTAGTCCAGTCTCAATAACCGCCACCTCCACATCGCTCTGGTCGAAATAATCGAACGCCATAGCAGCCGTCATCTCAAAAAACGACAGCCCCAACTGTTGCATAGAGTCGAAATTCTTATCAACAAAATTCACAACTTTCTGTTTCGAAATCATCTCACCATCGACCCTAATACGCTCACGAAAGTCTTTTAAATGAGGCGAAGTAAACAATCCAACACGATAACCGGCTTGCTGCAATACCGAGGCTAATATATGTGAAACGGAGCCCTTTCCATTCGTGCCAGCTACGTGTATCGAATAGAAATTGCGCTGCGGATTTCCCAGGCGGCGACAAAACTCGGTAATTCTATCAAGCCCAGGCTTGTAAGCATCGGCTCCAACCTGCTGAAAACTTGTCAACGAATTGAAGAGAAAATCGATTGTTTGAGAATAGTTCATATGATTGAATTTTAATCTACAAGATGATTTTTACGACGAGTACGATAGGCCGAATAGTAGAGTACGCCAAGCAAGGTAAGCAACCACGACAAACGGCCAATCCAATCACCATAACGTACATAAATCGTCTGCTCGCCACGTTGCTCAACCTCCGAATTAAGCACACCTCGTTCATCCCAATCCAAACGTTGGATAACATCACCTCGCGAATTGATAAATCCCGAAACTCCTGTGTTGGCACTACGTGCAATTGCTCGGCGAGTCTCGATGGCTCGCAATCGGCAATAATCAAACAATCGACGATGCCCAGGAGTATCTCCCCACCATCCATCATTCGACATTACGAGCATCACTTCGGCCCCCTCACGGGCAAAACGAGCAAAGCAATCGCCATAAATTCCCTCATAACAGATTGCCGGGCCAGCCTTTACGCCATCGCGTTCAAAGACTGTTGCTTGGCTATTACGACCAAGTTGTCCTGTTATACCACCCAAATCGACAAACTTATTCAGGAAATTGGTAAAGGGCATAGCCTCCACGCCTATCACAAGACGCATCTTATGATGAACATCGGCTTCCGAGTCGCCATTAATTGCGATAGCCGAATTAAAGAAATCATAATAGAATCCGTTACCACGACGAGCCGTCGAACTTGTTGGCTGACCTTGGGCATAACGTTTAATTGTGGTAGCTCCAACTACCGCCATAGCATCGGGAGCAGCCTCACGAAGCTGATTAGCAATAGCGTTAACCGTCACTCCTCGCTGCACATCATCGTCATCCAATCGTTCTGGCAAAGCCGTCTCAGGCAATACTACAATACGGGAATCGGCTGGCACTTCCGAGATCAATGATGCTATATTTTGCATCTGCCAACGTGCATTATCGCTAAATTTCTCCTCATAACAATCGACATTTGGCTGCAAAACAGCAATCTTAACACTCTGTTCCGCCGGCTGCCAGAAAAGATATAGAGCAAGCGAGGTAATAAGTGGTAATACCACCGCCAAAGATGCCTTGACAAATGCTGCACGACTGCGATTTTTCCAAGCCTCAAATATTGCGATATTACTCACCAGTACCCACAACGAGCCGCCAAGTACTCCAGTCCATTCATACCACTGCACAGCCCAAGTATCGCCAGAAAAGCCATTTCCAAGTGTAAGCCACGGGAACGACAACACCTCAGCACTGATATAGCAATATTCGGTAGCTATCCACGATGCCACCAAAATCGTGTATGCCACCGACTTTGTAGCTCGTTTCGACACATAGTGAAAGAGCATAAATGCCACAAGGTTCCAGAACGTAGAGAAGATGGTTGCGGTAATCGGGCCTGCGGGAGTAGCAATCCATACCCACCATATAGTAGCAGCGTTCCATAACACAAAAGTCAAAGCTGCCCAGCCTGCCATACGCCACCAATCCTTAGCTGAAGCTCCATACGAGGCACTGATGCAAAGCAACGGTACCAGCGCCACAAGCAGAGTCAAACCACTTCCGCCCAACCAGCCAACCGAAAGCAAAACGGTTGAGAGTAAAATATATAGTAATTTTTGTCTCATACAATAAATTTTATCGCCTCATGCAAAGATAACACAAGCCTTCGGGAGTACAAAATTTAGGAAAGTAGATTTTCTTTTTTTGCCACCATTTACGAGCGTAATGCTAAAAACACTCCTCACGATAGGCATAATTATTACGCATCGACTCAAACTCAGCAGGGTTCGATTTCAACATAGCGCTCTCTGCCAGCAAATCTGCATATTGGTCTATCGAATTACACATCTCATTCCAATCAATTCGGCAACGTTCAACCGGCTTTACTTCATCAGGATACCAACCCCGGATAGGCAAACCAAACTCTTCGGCAACAGCTCTCACGACCATCGATGCAGCATTGGCTTTTCCCTGCGCAGAATAACCTGCGATATGTGGAGTTGCGACAAGAGCCTTTTCGAGCAATTGCGAATTTATTACGGGTTCTCGTTCCCACACATCCAGCAACAAGGTTTGAGGAGCTGCAAGAAGGGCCTCTGTATCGGCAACCTCTCCACGCGAAGCATTAATTATCACACCATTATCAGCTACGAGTGATATTGTATCGGAATTCAAAAGGTGATATGTAGTAGAGTCCAACGGAGTATGTATGGTAATAATATCGGAGTTTCGCAAAATAGTTTCA
The DNA here is from genome assembly GCA_015060165.1 of Rikenellaceae bacterium. Classification (GTDB taxonomy): domain Bacteria; phylum Bacteroidota; class Bacteroidia; order Bacteroidales; family Rikenellaceae; genus Alistipes. The sequence goes on along the minus strand of SUZC01000007.1, from coordinate 100,080 downwards.
AAATCCACAAAATTTCCACCTTCTCTGGACTGGCGAGGAGGATCGCAACAAAGCACATTAAAGCCCCACAATCGAGCATATCGTTCAACTAGCGAACCGACGTTTCCGACACCCACTATTCCCAGCGTTTTTTGGCAAGGGGCCCATCCATCACGACGCGACAAAATAGCCAACGCAGCCGCAACCCACTGCAACACTCCTGCCGCATTACATCCCTGTGCTGTGACCACTCGGATACCATTTCGCGAACAATAATCGAGGTCGATATGATCGAAACCGATTGTGGCAGTGGCTATCAGTCGCACTTGTGACCCATCCAACAATGCAGCATTGCATTTCGTACGAGTACGTACAATCAAAGCATCGGCATCGACAATATCGGCTGCTGTAAAAGCCACACCAGGTTGATACACAACATCAAAATATGGTTCAAAAACGCCCTTCAAATAGGGAATTGCACTATCAATTACAACTTTCATCTCAATTTAGGCTTGATTTTGTTATGCAAATATAGATAAAAATTGATTTTTTTATATCTTTGCGCCGAATTACGCGCGTATTATACGCGAGCATACGCCCGCAAGTGTTCTTACAGAGCATCGAATTGGGCGGTTTTCGCAATATAACTTGGCGCAGCAATTGCTAAACCAACAACAAGTATGTTTTTGAAGCATAAAATATTAACTACCATTTTTGTATCGATGGCTTTTGCGTTCACACTATCGTGTGACAACAAAGCGGCATCATACAGCACAGCATCGCTTAGCAACCAGAGCGATTCGTTGTCGTACATCGTTGGTATGAACATCGCATATAACATTATGCAAATGGACTCCACGCTAAACCCCGCTGCGGTTGTCAGCGGTATAAACGACGTGCTAAACAAACAGGAGGCTATTTCGACCGATGAGGCTCGTACATACTTTCTCGCTTATATGAACTTCGATATCTACGAGCGAGTAAAAAACTACGAAGAGCAGTACCTCAACGACTTGGCAAAATCGGATAAGGATGTAGTCCGAACGCAAAGCGGATTAACCTATAAAGTTGCCGAGTTGGGAAATATGAACAAGGTGGCTACCCGTGATCGTGATTCGATTGTCATCACATACCGCGCATCGCGTCTTTCGGGCGAGGAGGTTGACCCTGCGAGCAAACGTAACGAAGAGCTTCGCGAGACTGTCAATAGACTAATTCCCGGATTAAAGGAGGGTATTAAGTTGGTCGGCGAAGGTGGAAAAATTACACTTTGGATACCCTCGTCGCTTGCATACGGTTCAGCAGGCTCGGAAGAGAAAGGCATCAAAGCCAACGAGATGCTACGCTACGAGCTGGAGATAAAGGAGATCAAAAAATAATTAACCTGAAGATATTTTAAATCAAACAACATAAGAAAATAATGAAAAGAGTCATAAATATAATGATTGTTGCAATAAGCGCCTCGGTGATGGTTGCCTGCAATAATACAAACACAAACGTTAGCCGTATAACCAAAGGCGACAAAACGAAGTTCGATTCACTATCATATTGCGTCGGATTTTCCAACACCATCCAGTTTTGCAGTGGTATGCCCGACGTGAGACTCGATTGGAACAAGGTGATTGATGTCTGCTCTGAGATGTTGTTGGTACCCATCGGAGAGGAGGTTAACGATCGTCATGAGGAGGTTTCTGATATGTGCGTTGTATTCTTCGACTCGATACGTGTTACCCGTTTGAAGAAGATTCAAGCTGAGAAGGAGGCTGCCGATCCCAGCAAGAAATTCGATATCAGTGCAGCTCTGGACACAATTGATATCTTCGAGAGTCCAGAGGAGCGAGAGAGAATCTCTTGGGCTTTGGGCTATGATATGGGATACAATTTCCGAAAGATGCCATATCATATTCAGGTGCATTGGTTCAAGCAGGGTATGCTTGATGGTACAAACCTGCAAAATGCATCAAAGGTTTCGCAGATTCAGGCCTATATGACCAATTATCACGAGGTAATTTGGCCCCTGATCAATGCTGAAGCATCGGCTAAGTGGCTAAGCCAGGTGAGCAAAGAGTTGAACGTAAAGCAGACTCCAAGCGGTTTGTTGTATCGTATCGATGAGATGGGTGACGAGAATCTCAAGCCTAACCCCTACGCTCGTGTAAAGGTTGACTACGAAACTATCTGTCACGATGGCCATAAGTTTGCTTCAACATATCGCACTGGTAAACCAGTCGAGCTCCAGCTGGAGCGCATCATAAAGGGCTGGGCCGAAGGTATGCAGCTCATTGGTAAGGGTGGTAAAATTACTCTTTGGATTCCTGCAGAGTTGGCATACGGAGAACGCGGCAACAATTTTGTTGGTCCCAACGAGGCCCTGCAATTCAACATAGAGATTTTAGAGGTAGATAATCCCAACGTGCAGGTTCAGAAGGGTGATTTAGGTCCAGCACCGACCAATAAGAAAAAGCAGAAGAGCGGCTCAAAATAATTTTGCCTCGACATTGAGGAGTATTTAGAGATAAACATAATTAACAAATACAAACAGAAAAATGAAAAAATTAATTTACACATTGGCAGTTATCGTATGCGCTGCTGCCGTTGTTTCGTGTGGTAACAAAGCCAACGAGACAGGTCGCATCACCAAGGGTAAGAGATCATCAATGGACACACTCTCTTACTATATGGGTTATGTGAACAGCTATGGTTTTAAGGCAAACCTTCCCGACGCTAAGGTTGATTGGGATATCGCTGCAAAGACTTGCGAGGAGTCTATGCTCAGCACAGTTGAGTTGATCAACGATGAGAATAGCAAAAAGGCTGGCGAGACAATGCAGAAGTTCTTCGGCGAGACTCGTATCGAGCGTTTGAACAAGCTCAACGAGGAGAAGGGCGGCGGCGATAGCACAAAGATGAATCAGGAGTTGGCCTTTGACCTCAACGAGATCGACATCTTTGAGAACGAGCAGGAGCGTAAAGAGATCTCATGGGCTATGGGTTACGATATGGGTAGCAACTTGCGCAACATGCCATTTGAGTTGCAGTCATATTGGTTTGTTAAGGGCTTGGAAGATGGTATCAAGCTCGATAGCCGTTTGGAGTTCGACAAGGCTCAGACTTTCTTGCACCGCTACATCACTCTTACTTGGCCTGTTAAGAATGCTGAGAAGTCAAAGGAGTGGTTGGCAGAGATCGAGAAGCAGCCCAATGTAAAGAAGCACGAGAGCGGTTTGCTATATCGTATCGACCGCGAGGGTGATGCTAACAACAAGCCCACAGCTCAGAGCACAGTTAAGGTTGACTATGAGGGAAACACTCGCGATGGTGTTATTTTTGATTCATCATACAAGCGTGGTGAGTCTATCGAGTTCCCTCTTAGCGGAGTTATCCCTGGCTGGACAATCGGTATGCAGTTGGTAGGCAAGGGTGGCCAGATCACTCTTTGGATTCCTGCTAATATGGCTTATGGCGATGTCGGTTCTGGTTCAATCGGCCCTAACGAGGCATTGCAGTTCAAGGTTGAGTTGCACGACATCATCAACCCTGAGGCTCCCGCAGCAGAGGAGAAGAAATAATTTGAGCGTATCTCACAATAAGTAAGGGTGCGGGATAATCCCGCACCCTTACTTATTTATATATATTATAACCTATTCACTTTTATCAAACCGACTGACGCTACATCTAATACGTTCCAATCCGCTACGCTTTAACGGAGTAGCCGAGAATTGTGCTTGGAACTCCTCTTCGCTCATTGACATCCATTGCTCTGAACTTATCTCCAATGGATTGAACAACGTATCGAAAGCAGAATTGCGATGATACTCTGCGTTACTGTTGTATGGGCAACACATCTGACACTCATCGCACCCAAAAATCCAACCATTCAAATCTATATTCTGAGCCGATTCCGCCTCGATTGTGTGGCACGATACACAACGCCTTGTATCAACCACCATATCATCTACTAAAGCTCCCGTAGGACACGACTTCCGACAGCGACGGCACTCACCACAGCCCACTCCGCCAAGGGGCCTATCATAAGAGCTTGCCTTCATATTTACCACGAGCTCCCCCAACAAAACATAAGAACCAAAACGTGGTGTTATTAGCAACGATTGACGGCCTATCCACCCCAAACCAGCCTCTACGGCATACTGCTTTTCAAGTAACGGTGCTGTATCGACAAAGGCCCGACCTTGCAGCTGCGGATAACGGCTTTGCAACTGCGACAACATCCGTAGCAGCATCTTTTTGACGGTTTTATGATAATCTCTGCAACACGCATAAGAGGCTATTTTATTGGGTGTTTCATACTTGTATACAGCATTAATATCACTTTTATAGCTCACCGCACACACAATCACACTTTGTGCCCCTTCAACCAACTCTGTCACATCGAATCGCTTGTCGATATTTCGACGCATATATTCCAAAGTCGAATCATATCCTGCCACAAGCCATCTTTCGTATGCCGATTTATTACAATCAAACATACGTGGACGAGCCACCCCGCACAGATCGAAACCAACCTGCGAAGCCACTGATTTTATCTCCTTGGAATCTATCATAGCGTTAATTTGGACTCAAAATTAGCTATTTTTAATATTTTTTCACTAACTTGCACCCAAATTTTTATTGCACACCGCTTTATACAATAGCTGCTTGTAACATTTTGAGAGGATGACACATTTACAACTTATCAAGATTTTCAAGCAGACGATAGCTGGAGTTTGTTTTTAGTTCTATGTCGCGAATGATCTGGCAAACACTCTAAGCCCATTAAGCAGTGTGACAAATATTTATAACTTAAACTATTTTATAATGAAAGCATTGAACACTCTTTACGAGCTTCTACAAAACAGTATAGAGAAGTTCTCGGATAAGATTGCATTCTCTATGCTTGGCGGCGAGGATGTGACTTATGCAGAGTTTGGCAAGCGTGTGGAGGAGGTTCAGGAGATGCTGCTTGGGGCTGGCTTGAACGCTGGCGACAAGGTAGTGATTTTGAGTAGCAATATGCCCAACTGGGGTGTAAGCTACTTCGCTATCACCACAGCAGGCATGGTTGCAGTACCTATTCTTCCTGACTTTACCGGCCAAGAGCTTGATAAGCTCATTGCTCACTCCGAGGCAAAGGCTCTACTTGTTTCTGATAAACTATTCACCAAATTATCGAAGGAGACGGTTGCATCGCTCAACATCGTCATCCGCACGAAGAATCTTGGTATAATTTCACAGACAGTTACCGAGCAGGGGTCAAAGCTGCTCCCCAAGCCTGAGGATTTGGCCGTTATCATCTATACTTCGGGTACTACATCGCAGCCCAAGGGTGTAATGCACACTCACCAGAGCCTTGTAAGACAGATTCAGATGATTTACGGATTGTATCCTATCGGCCCTGAGGATTCTATGCTTTCAGTATTGCCTCTATCTCATACATATGAGTGTTCGTTGGGTATGCTATACGTGGTGGCTACAGGAGCAAGCAATACATACCTTGAGAAACCTCCCACAGCATCAGTGCTACTACCTGCACTTCGCAAGGTTCGCCCCACGGCATTCCTTATCGTACCTTTGATTATCGAGAAGGTATATCGCAGCCAGATTTATAGCAAGTTCACTTCGACTGCCTTCTGGCGCGCACTCTACAACACCGCTTTCACCCGTCGCTACCTTCACCGTATTGCAGGCAAAAAGCTTATGAAGGCATTCGGAGGTAGAGCACGTCTGTTTATCGGTGGCGCAAAGCTCGATGAGCAGGTTGAGCAGTTCCTTATTGATGCAAAATTCCCCTACGCTATCGGATATGGTCTTACCGAAACTGCCCCACTTGTAGCAGGACAGATATCGCCTGCAACTAAGTTGGGAGCCACAGGTCCAGCTATGAATGGTCTGAGCGTGAGATTGGATAACGTGAACCCTGAGACCAAGCAGGGCGAGATAGTCGTAAAGACTCCATCTGCTCTGAGTGGCTATTATAAGAACCCTGAGGCTACAGCCGAAGCATTTACCGAAGATGGTTGGTACCGCACAGGCGATTTGGGTTATATCGACGAGGATGGATATATCTTCATCAAGGGCCGCTTGAAGAATATGATTGTAGGCCCCAGCGGAGAGAACATCTATCCCGAGGAGATTGAGTCTGTACTCAATACAAATGCCTACGTTTCGGAGTCAATCGTAACCGAGCAGGATGGTCAGTTGGTAGCTTTGGTACACTTCGATACGGATGCTATCGAAAAACTCAAAGATGAGTTGATGGAGAAGTGGGAGATCACTCGCGACGAGTGGAACCAGAAGGTTGACGAGTGGAATGCACGTAAGGAGGAGCTTAAAAAGGATATTCTTAAATATGTAAACTCAAAGGTTAACCGATTCTCTCGCATCTCAGAGGTTGTCGAGGAAGAGAATGAGTTTGTTAAGAGCCCTACAAGCAAGATCCGCCGCTTCCTCTACAACAACCGTAAGAAGGGCAACACTTCACAGCCTACAGAGAAATAACGGATCCTTAGGAGTGATACCAGATTCAGCTCTAGATGCTCAGCAAGAGCTGAGTATTCGGACTGAGATGGAAATAGTCTAATAGAAATCGGGGATGAGTAGCAACAGCTATTCATCCCCGATTCTTATGAACGTATCGACCGACAAACGGCCAGCCTAAAACTATATATAGAAAACGATTGCGATAAAATGAGATATGGCAGCCAAATTAATGCATAGATGCCATACCAAATGATGGTAACGGAAACCCTTCTTCGCATAGAAGATAGCTCCAATTGTATAGAATACTCCGCCGATAGCAATCAACAATATAAACTGCCACGACGCTTGCTTGATAAACAATGGGAAGAAAAACACCACAGTCCAACCCATAACTAAATATATGGTCAGACTCACAGCAGGTATCGATCTCCGCGAAAGCGACTTGTAGAATATTCCAAAAATCACCATTACCCACTGCAAAATAAAGATTAGCCAACCCTGCCAGCCACCAATTACCGAAAGGGCGACCGGGGTATAACTACCTGCAATTGCAAAATAGATAAAAATATGGTCAAGGATATGAAAGACATCTTTATGGCGTGTGTCGTGGAGCATTGAATGATAGAGAGTAGAGATCAAGAACATCAGGAAGATGCTCACACAAAAGATACTCACACCTACGGTCATCAGCACATCTCCCCCACTACGACCATAGGTCCATACTGCAGCAAACGGCATAGCCAACAACATTAAAATACTCATAACACCGTGAGAAACGCTATTCCCCACCTCCTCACCAAACGTCGGGATATAAATCTTTGCCATAATAAAAAAACGACTCCAAAAAACTGCATATAATTTCTGCGCAAATATAGCAATTATTCACAACCTATGTTTCAATTGAATAAATATCGCAATACATTAATTCAGGATCGGGACAAAAAGGGACAAAAAAAAGGCCGCTAAAGATGTGCACGGCCTGAATAAATATTGAGGGATTTGTTTGGGAAGTGAATTCCATTTTTAAAACACCTAGACTTAACCACAAGGGCAAACTCTCGATGCTACCTACTCCAAATAATTACCTCACCCAACACGGGTAGTAAACATACCGTTGATTATTCGGTTATTAGTAGGTCTTTCTTCAATACAAAGGTCGTAATTAATTTTTAAATTTCCTAATTAATGTGGCGGAATTCAATAAATAATCGTTTTTTTATCACGAATTGTTACATTTTGTGGCGAAAAAACGGGTTGACAAGAGAAAATCGCCCATCAAAGTAGAAAAAAAGGACAAATCCGACCTCTGCAAAATACAATTAAAGAACTCTTAATGAGAGGCCAAATTCAAACTATGCTAGGATTATAACAACTTCAAAGCGCCGATTCTTTTTGGGCAACAAGCCCATCGAAAAATTTCGACCTCTCGGCGTTGGACCTCTCGCCCAACGCGGATAATGCAGCGATCGAGGTATTGAAAGTTTTAAGTTTGGTTCTCTACATGCAAAGATAATATAGATTTAATCAATTTGCAAATATTAATGCAAAATTCTCGCATACGTATGCATAAACACCCACTCCTCTAAATTCCACTCTGTTGGGTTATACCTATTAGAACCCTCTATACGCCCCAACTTGCGTAATATTTAGAATTATACTATCGTTCAGCAAACTCGCTACAATCTAGTTAATTTGCAAAGCAAACAACCGTCCGTCGGCAACATTACCACTCCGCGGCTTATTGGGGCTTATTGGCTACGGAGACAAAAAAAAGAGAGAAACTCTCGTTTCTCTCTTCATGGTACCCAGAGCCGGGGTCGAACCGGCACAGGGGTGAACCTACTGGTGTTTGAGACCAGCGCGTCTACCGATTCCGCCATCTGGGCTCCAATTCCTTAATTGGGTGTGCAAATGTAGATATATTTTTTTATTCTGCAAAACATTTCGAAAAAAAATTTAATTTTTCTTAAAAAAGATGCATTTTTTAACCTATACCAACCAAAATCACTCTCAAAAAATATCACTTACCTTGCATCTGCGATTTCCAAACCCTGCAAGATCATGGCGCTGCCAAAAGATTACACGCGTCTACCGCTCAAGAAATAATATTGTATATCTCGCATTTTTTGCGTACATTCGCACCCATATAAATACATTAACCCCAAAAACAATGAGACGATCATTAATAATTTTAGCTGCTACACTACTTATGACAGCTCTCCCCACACAGGCTCAGACGCCTGAGCGACGTCTCCTCACAATGGAGGACGTCATACTCAATCGCGATCTCACTCCTAAAACACATTTAACACAATGGATCGGCGCAAGCGACTCATACGCTTGGGTAGATGGTACTACACTCTGCGCAACAGATGCCCGCAACAACAAACGCCGCACGATTATTTCGCTCGATGAGCTCAACTCGCTCCTCTCAACATCGTTCAAGTCGTTCCCTCCATACACATTCGACGACGAGCAATCGTTGGTTGTTGCTGCATTTGGAATGCGCAACACAATCGACTTAAAGAGCCGTACAGTAACCAGCAAGTACAAGATTCCTGCTGGTCAGAATCTCACACGTCAGAGCGGCAAGGGCGGCATCTACGCATATACCCGCGACAATAATCTCTACTGTTTCGACGGTGAGCGCGAACACGCCATCACCTCATTCAGCGATCCCAACATCGTATGTGGTCAAAGTGTAAGCCGTAACGAGTTCGGCATCAATGGCGGCATCTTCATTTCCCCCGATGCCAAGAAGATTGCTTTCTACCAGAAGGATGAGTCGGCTGTGACCAACTTCCCATTATTGGACATCACAACCCGCACCGGCACGCTTAAAAACATCAAATACCCTATGAATGGTATGCCATCAGAGGTTGTAAGTCTCGGAATTTACGATATCGCAAGCCGCAAAACCACTTATGTAGAGGTTACTGATTTTGACAAGGAGCGTTACCTGACAAATATCACCTGGTCTCCCGACTCTGAGCGAATCTACATTCAGGTGCTCGACCGTCCTCAAAAGAATGTTCACCTGAACGTATACAACGCATCGACCGGAAAGTTCATTACTCAGGTACTCAGCGAGCACAACGACCGTTGGGTAGAGCCTCAGCATCCGTTGGTATTTATGAAGAACGACCCTTCGAAGTTCATCTACTCGACCAACAACCGCGATGGTTATTGGAATCTATATCTATGCAACGATGGCGGTGTAATCAAGCGTCTCACAGCTACCGATGCCGATGTGCAGTATGTAGCCCAAGATGCGAAGTTTGTATACTACACATCAGCCGAGGTATCGCCTATCGACAACCACCTCTTCAAGGTTGAAGTAGCTACCGGTAAACAGACTCAACTCACAAAGGCCGAGGGTTGGCACAATGTAGCGGTAAGTGGTTCTGGCCGCTATTTCGTGGATACTTATTCATCATTGGATGTTCCTCGTGTTGTAGAAGTTGGACGTACAGATGGCAAGCCCGCTCGCGAGATTTTCCGCGCTGATGACCCTACCGTTGGATACAATTTCGCAAAGATCACACTCGGTTCGGTAAAGAGCGCCGATGGCAAGTACGATAATTACTACCGCCTCATCAAGCCACTCGATTTCGACCCTACGAAAAAATATCCCGTAATCGTATATGTCTATGGAGGCCCACACTCTCAAATGGTTAAGAATACTTATCTCGGACAGTTGCGCCGCTGGGAGATGTATATGGCTCAACGTGGTTACGTAATTTTTGTGATGGACAATCGCGGAACATCGAATCGTGGAGCTGAGTTTGAGAAAGCTATCCACCGCCAATGTGGTCAAGCTGAGATGCAGGATCAGGTGGCCGGTTTGGAGTGGTTGATGACACACGACTGGGTAGACTCAGACCGCATAGGAGTTCACGGATGGAGCTATGGTGGATTTATGACTATATCATTGATTACCAACTATCCCGACATCTTCAAAGTGGGTGTAGCAGGAGGTCCTGTAATCGATTGGAAATGGTACGAGGTGATGTACGGAGAGCGCTATATGGACAACACTCACAACAACCCAGAAGGCTTTGCCAAGACTTCGCTCATCAACAAAGCTAAGGATTTGAAGGGTAAGCTCTTGATTTGCCAGGGAGCTGTCGACCCCGTTGTTGTATGGGAGCATTCTCTCAGTTTCGTAAGGGAGTGTATCAAGAACAACGTTCAGGTTGATTACTTCCCCTACCCCTGTGCTGAGCATAATGTATTTGGTAAAGATGCCGTACATTTGCACCAGAAGATCACTAATTATTTCGAAGATTATCTGCGATAATCATCTCTATGAGAAACAGAACGACCGACGTGAAATTACGTCGGTCGTTCTGTTTTTATGGGTAATACTGCTTTCTGTTTTGTAGCCAAAATTTATCCAAAATTAATTATTAATTCATACCATAAGCCCCAAACCTATTAAAACTCAAAGTTCTACCAAGAAATTAGCATTCGTTTATTGCTCATAGTAATACTATGCTACGCATAAAAATAGCCCACAAAGTTGTAAAAGTCATTTTTTGTTTGTAACTTTCGGGTTGAAAATGCACTAAAACTATTTATTAATAAATTTAAAAACACAACAATTATGGAATTTTTGTTTATCGGCGGAATCGGCGCACAGGAGCTTATACTTATCGTACTCGTTCTTTTGCTTTTGTTTGGTGGTAAGAAGTTGCCAGAGTTGATGCGTGGTGCTGGTCGCGGTATCCGCGAGTTCAAGGATGCTGTTAACACTGCTACTAAGGACGATGACACTAAGCCCGAGGCGAAGAAAGAGGAGACAAAGACTGAGTAACCCAAGCATAATCAGATAATTCCGGTTTTAAAGGTAGAGATGAGTAATCAGCGCCCTATAAACGATGAAGCGGAGATGACTTTCGGCGAACACCTCGACGAAATTCGTAAAATTCTTGTCCGCGTAGCTCTTGTATTTGCACTTCTTTTCATTGTCTTGTTCGCAATGAAAGGCATTGTGTTGGATGTTGTATTTGCACCTATTCGTGAAACATTCCCCACCAATCGACTTTTCAATCTATTGGCCGACTTAATGGGCTCGGATACGCTTAGGATACACCCCGACAACGTGGAACTGTTCAATAACAAGATGGCTGGACAGTTTATGCTGCACATCAAGAGTTCATTCATAGGCGCATTCATTATCGCATTTCCCTACCTGATTTGGGAATTGTGGCTATTTGTCAAGCCGGCACTCCCAGCTCAGCAACGTAAGCAGAGTATCCGCTACGCAATCGAGACTCCCTTATGGTTCGTAATGGGCCTGTTGTTTGGTTATTACATCATCGCCCCATTGGCTATCAACTTCTTGGGTAACTATCAGGTAAGCGATCAAATTAGCAACATCATCGATGTTAGCTCATTCCTCACAACCGTTATGAGTGTATCGTTTGCTGCAGCTGTTGCATTCCAGCTACCGCTACTCATTCGTCTGCTTGCAACGATGGGAATCCTTACATCGCAGGGTATGCGTCAGTATCGTAAGGTTGCTGTTGCCGCATTGCTTATTTTTGCAGCCATCATCACTCCTCCCGACATTGTCAGCCAGGTTTTGATCTTCTTCCCTTGCTATGCTCTTTATGAGTACGGAATACGTATTGCAGGTCGCATCGAGGCTCGCCGAGCTAAGGAAGAGGCTAAGTATCAGGCCATGATAGCAGCCGAGAAGGCTAAGGCCGAAGAGGAGGCTCGACTCAAAGCAGAGCAGGAGAGCGAAAACGAGCAAAATGAGCAACAGAATCAGGGAGGTCAGGATAATTCAGACGAATCGGAGAATCTGAATGAGCAGGAGAACCAGGATGAGCAAGAAGGCCAGTCCGACTCATCTGACAAGCAGGAGAGTGACGACAATACTCCGCTTTATGAGGATAACCCACACTCGTTAGAGACCATACTCGGAGGCGGTGCCGATGCATCATACAATTCCGACTTCAATGGTCGTCGAAACATTACATTTGGCGTTGCTCAGGATCCAGAATACCGTCCTGACGATGACGAGACCGACAACGCTTAAAAACCTATACGATGGACAGACTCTCATTTTTTAAGCAGGGCCTATCCTCTGTATTGGATGCCACAAGTTCTTTGATAGGGATCAAGAAGGCGGCCGACTCATTTACAGAAGCGGTAAGCGAGGCATTGAGTGAAGTGCGAACCAATATAGGCTTGCATCTCCCAACGCTCGACAACGATATGTACACCAGTCCAGAGTCTACCCTCGACAGAATAGCCCAACTTGGATTCACCTCTATCGAGGTTAGTGCATTCTACCGCGGTAAGGTACATCTTCTTCCACCATCAGAATTCAAAGCTCTGGCGAAAAAGGCTGGACTTCGAATCGACGTAGCCTATCTGACAATGGCTCCTACAATGACCCCCGAGGAGAGAGCCAACTACTTAGCCCCAACCAAGGCGGCTAGTGAGAGCTCAAGCGAGACAGTAAATGATGGGGCAAACAAAGCGGATAGTGATAGTTCAGATGTGGTAATAAGTGATGGGGTAAACAAGGCGAATAGTGAGATTATAACAGAGGAGGAATGCAAGGAGACCAAAGATCCCGATACTCTGTGGTGGGAGAACGCTATTGCTACCTACGCCCAACTCGGTTGTAAATACATTTCACTGGCCTATCAACCAGAGGGTGACAGTGACAAAGCAATTGCAGATTTTGTAGCATACGTTAACCTAATCCACCCAATTGCAGCAAAACAGAATATGCAGTTGTGCTTTCATCCGAAAACCGAGAGTTTGATTCCACGAAATGGAGAGTCGGCACTTGATAAGATAGCCGCCCAATGTGACGCCAAGGTTCTCTCGTTTGAGATCGACACCTATGAAGCAGCAAAAGCTGGAATGGCAGCCACGGAATTGATAAAGCACTTTGGGTCGCGTGTGGCACTGCTGCATCTACACGATGAATACAATGTAGGCGATGGCGATAAAATTGATTTCGACGCTACGCTTAAAGAGGCCTCACGACACGGCGTAGATAATATATATATAGAGGTACACAACTTCACGCAACCCCCTATCAACTGCGTTGAGAAGAGCATATTCTATGTAGAGGCGTTACCAAGCGCACAATATTAACATCCGAACAATATCGGATAGTTGTTACGAAAAAAGATAAAATACGAGATATAAAAAGAAATATCTAAATTATTTATTAACCTAAAAATTACAACAATGTCAAAGAAAATCTCTCGAGCTGACTTTTTGAAGGCCTCGACAGCAGGTCTGGCAGCAATGACAGTTGTCCCCAACAATGTTATGGGTGCAGCTTTTGGACACAAGTCTCCATCTGACAAGTTGAACATCGCAGCCGTAGGTATCGGTGGTATGGGTAATGCTAACATCAATGCCGTAAAGAAGACTGAGAATATTGTTGCTTTGTGTGATACCGACTGGGGTTACGCAAAGAACGTATTCAACGCGTTCCCCAAGGCAAAGCGTTTCTGGGACTGGCGTGAGATGTATGACAAGGCAGCGAACGAAATCGACGCTGTGATTTGTGCAACTCCCGACCACACACACGCATTGGTATCAGCTTATGCTATGGAGCTCGGCAAGCACGTTTATTGCCAGAAGCCTCTTACTCACTCAGTTTATGAGTCTCGCCTTTTGACTAAGCTTGCCGCTAAGCACCAGGTTGCAACTCAGATGGGTAACCAGGGTTCTTCACACGTAGGCGTTGAGACTGTTTGCAACTGGATCTGGAATGGTGAGATTGGTGAGGTTACTCGCGTTGACGCTTTCACCGACCGTCCTATCTGGCCACAGGGCTTGATGCGTCCCTCAGAGGTTGATCCTATCCCCGACACATTGAAGTGGGATTTGTTCCTCGGCCCAGCTCCCTACCGTCCTTACAATAAGGTATACCAGCCTTGGAACTGGCGTGGTTGGTGGGACTTCGGTACAGGTGCATTGGGTGATATGGCTTGCCACATCCTCCACCCTGTATTCAAGGCTCTTCAGTTGGGTTATCCCGATACAGTTCAGGGTTCATCTACATCATTGCTCACAGATTGCGCTCCACAGGCAGAGTACGTACAGTACACATTCCCCGCTCGTGGCAAGGTTCACAAGTGCAAGTTGCCAGCAGTTACAGTTAACTGGTACGATGGCGGCTTGAAGCCTGAGCGTCCTGCAGGTATGGAGCCCGGTATGGATCTTAACATCAAGGGTGGCGGTGGTGCCCTCATTTTCTACGGTACAAAGGATACATTGGTATGCGGTTGCTACGGTGCTAATCCATTCCTCTTGTCAGGTCGTACTCCTAAGGTTCCCGAGCGTGCTCGCCACGTCGAGCTCTCTCACGAGATGGATTGGGTACGTGCTTGTAAGGAGTCAAAGGAGAATCGCGTAAAGACTAACTCTGACTTCTCTGAGGCAGGTCCATTCAACGAGATGGTTGTAATGGGTGTATTGGGTGTACGTTTGCAGAACTTGCACAAGATCCTCAACTGGGATGGCGAGAATATGCGCTTCACTAACATCGGTCCAGACGAGACTATCCGTATCATGATCGAGGATGGCTTCTCTGTAAAGGATGGTCACCCAACATTCAACAAGACATATACAGATCCTATCAACGCACAGCAGTTTGCAGCTGAGCTTATCAAGCACAACTACCGTGCAGGTTGGAATCTTCCTAATATGCCTAAATAATTGATTAACAACAAAAACTAAAGAGTATGAAAAAATTATTGATGATGGCAGCTATGGTATCAATGCTCGTAGGTTGCGGCGGCCAGAAGGAAGACCCCAACACAATCGTATTGTTCGACGGTACATCGTTGGAGGGATGGCGTGGTTACGGTAAGGATCACGTACCTTCACGTTGGTCTATCGAGGACGGTTGCTTGAAGTTCAAGGGCTCAGGCGGTGGCGAAGCTCAGACTGGCGAGGGTGGCGATATCATCTACGCAGCACAGAAGTTCAAGAACTTCGAGTTGGAGCTTGAGTGGAAGATTTCTAAGGGTGGTAACTCTGGTATCTTCTACCTTGCACAGGAGGTTAAGAACGATAAGGGTGGATGGGAGCCTATCTACGTATCAGCTCCTGAGTGCCAGGTACTTGACAACGAGCGTCACCCCGATGCTAAGTTGGGTATCGATGGTAACCGCCAGTCATCTTCACTCTACGATATGATTCCTGCTAAGCCACAGAACTCTAAGCCTGCAGGCGAGTGGAACAAGGTGAAGATTATGGTTTACAAAGGTACTGTTGTTCACTTCCAGAACGATGTTCCTGTTGTAGAGTATCACTTGTGGACTCCACAGTGGACTGAGATGTTGCAGAAATCTAAGTTCTCAGAGGAGAAGTGGCCTGTAGCATTTAACTTGCTCAACAACTGCGGTGGTGAGAACCACGAGGGTTACATCGGATTCCAGGATCACGGTGATGACGTATGGTTCCGTAACATCAAGGTTAAGGTTCTTGAGTAATCAAGAAGTTTAGCATAAAACAAAAAATGCTGTCAGTTTTAAACTGACAGCATTTTTATTTTAACATTACTGATTACCTTAATATCGCGTTAATCATAAACCCCAGACCCTATCAATCGGCCGATGCAGCCTTGAAACGAGAAGGAGAAACTCCCATATGCTCTTTGAAATACTTTCCAAAGAAAGACTGCGAAACAAAGTTCAAGCGTTGCGAAACCTCCAATATACTCATACCTGATTGCTTGAGCAACTCCTTTGCCTTATGAATAACAGCCTCATCAATCAATGTAGATGCATTCTTTCCTGTTCGTTTCTTGCATATAAGAGACAAATACTTAGGAGTGATATCCAACTGACGTGCATAATACTCAACCGTATGCTCACGCTCGTAATCGCGGCTCAAATTAGCGATGAAATGAGCCAACAACTTATCGCCTCTGTTATGTCCAATCTTGACTGTATCCTGCGAAGCATACTTACTCAACACGGCAATAAGCGTATAATAGAAACCGGTGAATAGCGAGCTCACCACCTTATCGCGATACTGGAAATCATCCTTCAAGATCGACGAAGAGAGCACAGTAGCTATGCTATGCAAACGATCAATATCGACCGGCGAAACAGGGATACAAGGTTTAAGCGTCACCAACAACTGGGCTGTCATAAAATCGGGAACCTCTACATTAATCGAATCAACAAATTCACGCGAGAAGGTAATCAAATAACCCATACAAGCCTTTGTACATCTGAAATTTGATATAACTGACTCCTCATTAAGTAGGAAGATATAATCCTTACGCAACTCATAAGTGCGAGAATTGACTGAAATCTTAGCTGTTCCATTACACACAATACCAACGGTCACTCCCCCCTCGATAATTCTAGGGCTACCTTCCATCGTCTTAAACCTAAGCAATGGAGAAATCATAAAATCCTCTGACTCGTATCCTGAATCAATAAAATGCTTTCTTATTCTCGAAATTGAAAGTTTGCTAATTCGCTCTTTGGTAGCAGTATTCTCCATATTCTATGATTATTAATTTACTAATCTGTATTCTTCTCTCTCTCTTAACCTATCTCCACTTCCGCCATCTGGCAACGTAATTTACTTACTACCCGACCAACGGATATGCCTACCTACATAGGGCAGACAATCTTAAGAACACCCTTCAAACACCTAACAGTCATCGGGAAACGACCACCACGCTGGCCATCAACATCGGTATCTTCAGCAGTTGGCGTCACTAACGTCAACACACTCGTACGCAAGAACTTGACTGCATCTGTTCTAATACCCAACATATAAAGCAACATATCACACGCCGACTGGAATGCAGTCTCTCTCTTACGCAAAAACAAACAGTCGAAGACTCCGTCTCGAAGACTGGACTTACGAGCCAACGGCACACGGCCCGCAGTTTCGCCATTGAGAACAAGTCCCATAAGCGTAGGATAGTAGAACGTTTGATCGTCGGTCGTGATCGTAAGTGGTATCCCATGCAGGTTTCTCAAATCCTTAAAACCGGCAAAAAGATATGCAATACGACCTAAACGATGCTTCAATCGCTCGGGTGTATGTTGCGATGTTGTTGTAAAGATACCAAAACTGAATATATTTACAAAATAAATCGACGATTCTTTTTCACTTTCTATATGTTCGACTTTTCCGCAATCGATCTCTTCGATCACTCCTCCCACAATCTGTTGTGCAGCTTCGACCACATCAGTCGACATTCCCAATGCACCAGCAAAATCGTTGGCTGTACCGGCCGGAATGATTCCAAGTGTCACCGATAAACCCTTATGCATCATTGCATTAACCACATAGTTTACAGTACCGTCACCACCTGCTATAATAGCCAACTCAACATCCTCATTACCATCGAAAGGATTCTTTCCAAACTCGATAGGATGAAGTATAAGATCACAATCCACCGTACGAAAAACAGCCACAATACGACTAATATTGCGCTCGATTTTTCCTCGACCAGCTTGCGGATTATATATCAATATTGCTCTTTTCATAATGTTTCGTCACTGATGTTTACTCACGCATTCATCAAATGGCGTGCATTCCGTCAACCACCTTCAAACTCGGGGCCAAGGCCGACGAATAAAAGATTTCATACGCCCCCTTTGCATCCGAAGTGATGAAATAGACCATCACTCCTTGCGACTCCAACCGACGAGCAACTTCAATAGCCTGCTCCTTACCCAAAGCCATAAACATCGTACCATAGGCATCAGCCTCAGCACAAGTTGGCGCTACCACTGTTGCCGACAACAGATCGCTCACCACGCTTTTGCCCGTACGAGGATCGATGGTATGAGTTATTTTACGACCCGACTCATCGAGATAGAACCTACGGTAATTACCCGATGTCGCCAAGGCACAATCACTAAGTGAAATTATCTGTTGGATATGCTCACCGGCTGTATTGTTGCCATCGAACGGAGTTTCGATACCGATGCGCCAAGCACCTCCTCGCTTGTTGACACCCTTACAACGAACTTCACCACCGATGTCGACAATATAATTTTTAATCCCCATCGACTCCAAGGTCTGCGCCGCCAAATCGACTGTATATCCCTTAGCTATCGAATTGAAATCCAACTGAACTCGGCTATCGTTCTTCACGATTCGATTGCCTTCGATGCGAATTTTCTCGAAGCCCACAAACTCCATCAACGAATCGACATTAACCTCTGTTCGACGCTCCTTGCCTGCAAAACCATAAGCCTCAACCAAGGGTTTAACAGTAACATCGTAGGCTCCTCCGCTAACCTCTGTAATACGGGCTGCCAACTCCAAATTAAATCGAATATGCTCATCAATAGAGTCTGTCTCGGAACGATTTATACGACTCAGCAATGAGTTCTCATCAAAAATTGACATCGAACGTTTCGACTCGGCATCGATAGACATCATCTTATCGTAGATTACATTGGGTTGCTCGGTAGTTTGCGCACTCAAATGCAGGAACGTTCCCAACATCTGACCATCGACCACACGATACTCACCCCTATCGGCAATACAACCTGTCAAAGCCAGAAGTGCCGATAAAGTAAACAGAACGATAATATTGCGTAAATATATAATTTTCATAACCAAATCCCTCCTCCATTTTATCATTGCGTTACACACAACAGCAAGTCTATACCATAAAAATCGACTCAACCACTCTGCAATTTAGTTCAACCGAATAAGCGCTCGTGCAACAATTTTTAATCCCACAAAACGCCCATCGGCCAGGAGGTTTATATTGCAAAGATACACAGATTTAGCAAAAAAAATATATTTGTAACCAAAAAACAGATTTTTAGTAACAAAAATTACATTTTTACGCCCGAAATATTTGTCTCTTATTGAAATTCAAAGTAATTTTGTCGCACGCTCCGGCGTTATTCACGGTAAGGGGAATGCGTCGTGGAGTGGAACCAGGGTTTCGTCTGTAAAAATTAGAGAAAGACGACCCATAAAATCTTATTTTTTTATGGCTTATTTAACAGCAGAGAAAAAGCAAGAGCTTTTTGGTAAGTACGGCAAGTCTAACACTGACACAGGTTCTCCTGAGAGCCAGATCGCATTGTTTTCGTACCGTATCAGCCACCTTACAGAGCACCTTAAGAAGAACAAGCACGACTTTGGTACGCAGCGTTCATTGTTGCGTTTGGTTGGTAAGCGTCGCAAGTTGCTTATGTATTTGAAGGAGGTTGATATCGAGCGTTACCGCGCTATTATCAAGACTCTTAACCTTCGTAAGTAATACTTCGCAAGGTGTGATAAGGGCTGTACGGGGGTTTTGGCCGACAGCCCTTATTTTTGGAAATTATTTTTTTGACGATTATAAGATTTATGGAAGCACAAAAGTTGTACAACGCTGTACAAAAGACCATCACTCTTGCAGATGGTCGTGAGATTACCATCGAGACCGGCAAGTTGGCCAAGCAGGCAGACGGCTCGGTTGTAGTTAAGATGGGCGACACTATGTTGCTCGCAACAGTAGTAGCCGCTAAGGACGCTAAAGAAGGAACAGATTTTATGCCTCTTCAGGTGGAGTATAAGGAGAAGTTCGCATCATGCGGACGCTTCCCCGGAGGCTTTATGAAACGCGAGGGCAAGGCTAGCGACGCCGAGGTATTGGTGGCTCGTCTTATCGACCGAGCTTTGCGCCCCTTGTTCCCATCGGATTACCATGCCGATGTATTTGTTACAGTAAACCTCATCTCAGCTGACAAGGATATCCAGCCAGACGCTTTGGCAGGTTTGGCAGCATCGGCAGCATTGGCTGTTTCGGACATCCCATTTGGAGGCCCAATCTCAGAGGTTCGCGTAGCACGTATCAATGGCGAGTATGTAATCAACCCCAACTTCTCTCAGATGGCCGATGTAGACCTCGACATTATGGTCGGTGGTACTATCGACAACATCTTGATGGTAGAGGGTGAGATGAACGAGGTATCAGAGGAGGTTATGCTCGGTGCCATCAAGTTCGCTCATGAGGAGATCAAGAAGCATTGCGCCGTTCAGATTGAGCTTTCAAAGGAGCTTGGCAAGGATGTTAAGCGCACATATTGCCACGAGAACAACGACGAGGAGTTGCGTCAGCAGATTATTTCAGAGCTTTACGATAAGGCTTACGCTATTGCCACAAGCGGCACAGCTAAGCACGAGCGTTCAGAGGCATTCGAGGCTTTGGAGGCCGAGTTCGCTTCACGCTTCACTGAGGAGGAGTTGGAGGAGAAAGCTCCACTTATCCACAAATATTTCCACGATGATGTGCAGAAGAAGGCAATGCGCAATATGATCCTCGATGAGGGTAAGCGTTTGGATGGCCGTCGCACAGACGAGATTCGCCCCATCTGGTGCGAGGTAGGTTATTTGCCCGCCGCCCACGGTTCAGCAATCTTTACTCGTGGTGAGACTCAGTCACTCACAACCGTTACACTCGGCACTAAGCTCGATGAGAAGATGATCGATGAGGTATTGGTACAGGGTACAGAGAAATTTACTCTCCACTATAACTTCCCTCCATTCTCAACAGGCGAGGCTCGTCCTGCACGTGGTGTAAGCCGTCGAGAGATTGGTCACGGTCATTTGGCTTGGCGTGCATTGAAGCCTATGATTCCTACAGGCGAGGAGATGCCATACGCTTTGCGTGTAGTTTCAGATATCTTGGAGTCTAACGGTTCATCTTCTATGGCAACTGTTTGTGCTGGTACATTGGCATTGATGGATGCAGGTGTTAAGATCAAGAAACCCGTATCAGGTATCGCTATGGGTCTTATTTCGGACTCTGCTACTGGCCGCTGGGCTGTATTGTCAGATATCTTGGGTGATGAGGATCACTTGGGCGATATGGACTTCAAGGTTACAGGTACTGCCGACGGTATCACTGCAACTCAGATGGATATCAAGGTTGACGGTTTGTCATACGAGGTATTGGCAACAGCTTTGGAGCAGGCTCGCAAGGGTCGTATGCACATCTTGGGCAAGATTACCGAGACTATTGCTGAGCCTCGCGAGGATTACCGCGAGTTTGTACCACGTATAGTACAGATTCAGATTCCTAAGGACTTCATCGGTGCGGTTATTGGCCCAGGCGGTAAGGTTATCCAGGAGATTCAGAAAACCACAGGTACAACTATCACCATCACAGAGAATGACGAGTGCGGCATAGTAGATATCTTCGGTGTAGACAAGACTGCATTGGATGGAGCTCTTGGTCGTATCAAGGCTATCGTAGCTGTTCCTGAGGTAGGTGAGGTATACGACGGTACAATCAAGAGCATCGTAGCATTTGGTGCTTTTGTTGAGATTCTTCCTGGCAAGGAGGCTCTCTTGCATATCTCAGAGATCGACTACAAGCGTTTCGAGACTATGGAGGAGACTGGCTTGAAGGAGGGTGACAAGATTGAAGTTAAACTCATCGGTATCGATGCCAAGACTCAGAAGTACAAGCTATCTCACAAGGTTTTGATGCCAAAGCCAGAGGGTTGGGTTGAGCGTGAGCGTAAGCCCCGCGGCGAGGGTCGTCCTCGTGGCGAAAGAGGCGAGAGACCACATCGCGACAACAAAAAGAATTAATATAAAATAACGACTAACAAAACTATGAAAAACTCATTGAGACTTTTGCTCGTAGCGGCAGTTGCTGTATTGGGATTTACCGGTTGTAACTGCTTTGGCAAGATGGCCAAGAATCAGCAGGCAGTTTCTATCACCTGCACACCCGACGTTCTCGCATTGAACAACGGCAAGGTAGAGGCCGACATCACTGTAAAATTCCCTGCACAGTACTACAATAAGAAAGCTGTGTTGAAGGTTACTCCTGTAATGGTATTCGCAAATGGTGAGGTAGAGGGTGCTACAAAATATTTCCAGGGTAGCGCAATCAAGGACAACTACACAGTTGTAAACGCTGCCGGTGGCGAGTTTACTCAGCACGTTGAGTTCCCATACGATGAGCGTATGGCTCAGAGCGAGTTGCAGCTCCGCATAGAGGTTAAATGCCCCAGCGGAAAGTGCAAGACCTTCACTTTGGTTAATGCCAACACTGGCGCACTTCCCACAAAGGCTGAGGCTGCTACTCTTGCTGCAGGTGGCCAGCAGGCAAATGCAATCAAGCGTGCTTTTGGTTTGACAATCGCTAAGGGTGTTAACACTTTGCAGCGCGAGTTGGATTACGCAGCCGTAATGTCAAACACTGCCAACAACTACAAGAACGTAACAACCGTTGTTACAAAGGCCGACATTATGTACGCTATCAACTCTTCAAGCGTATCTAGCAAGGCTGCCAACAGCGAGGAGTTGAAGGCATTCAAGCAGAACGTTGTTGAGACACAGGCTAACGACCGTGCAACTCAGAAGCTATACGTTCACGGTTACGCATCACCCGATGGCCCAGAGCGTCTTAACGACAAGCTCTCATCAGCTCGCTCAAAGTCTGGTCACAAGACAGCCGAGAAACTTTTGAAGGGCACAGGCATGGAGCTCGACGTAGCATCTTACGGTGAGGACTGGGAAGGCTTCAAGGAGTTGGTTGCCGAGTCTGACATCGAGGATAAGGATATCATCTTGCAGGTGTTGGGGCGCTACGACTCATCATCACAGCGCGAGTCTGAGATTAAGAATATGTCTGCAGTATTCACAGAGTTGAAGAAAGAGATTTTGCCAAAGTTGCGTCGCGCTCAGTTGGTAAACAGCACCGACATCAAGGGTAAGACCAACGACGAGATGGCTGCTTTGATCAACTCAGGCCGTTTGGACGAGCTCACAAACGAGGAGTTGCTCTATATGGCTGAGAGCGTAATCACAGACAAGGAGGTAAAGGCTACAATTTTGGATTACACAGCTAAGAAGTTTAACGATGCTCGTGCATACAACAACTTGGGTGTTGTTTACGCAGCTATGGGTGATATGTCAAAGGCTCTTACAGCATACGAGAAGGCTCAGCAGTTGGGTCTCAACACTAATGAGATCAACAGCAACCTCGCTCTTGCTAACCTCGCTAATGGCAACATCACAAAAGCACAGCAGTATGCTGCCGCAGCAGATGCTAAGACTAAGTCTTTGATCTCGGCTGCTCAGGGTAACTACAGCACCGCTGCCGCTACTTTGTCAGGCTACAACGCAGCTATCGCCAACACTATGAACAACGATTTGACTGCAGCAAAGAAGGCTATTTCAGCCGATGCATCAGCTAAGGCTGACTACTTGCGTGCAGTAATCGCATCAAAGGAGGGTGATATCGCAACAGCTAAGGCACAGTTGCAGAGCGCCGTTGCAAAGGATGCCTCATTGGCAGTAAAGGCTGCTAAGGATGTTAACCTTGCAAACCTCTTCGCAAGTGGTTTCAAGCTCTAATCGAGAGCTAAATCATAGACTCATTCAACCCGACCCGCACAAGGTCGGGTTGTTTTTTTATGTATAGTAAGTAAGTTTTGGAGCAAAATGTGATACCTATATATAATAATATTCGTATATTTGCATTAAACAAAACCTATCACTATGGAATACGCAACCTTACTCAACGACTACGCAGCGGCGGCATCGGCCGAGCAAGTGAAACAGAAGGCTGACGCATTGCGCGAGCTGGCAAAGGGTAATCAGACCGCTGAGGTGTATAAATTCTGCCTATCGGCTATCGACCTCACTACCCTATCGTGTTGCGATTCGGAGCAATCGGTTGGTGAATTTGCACGCCGGGCAGCCGAGTTTACGATTGATTATCCCCACTTGCAGAATGTGGCTTCAATTTGCGTATATCCACCATTTGTTGAGACTGTGGGTTTGGCGATAGATGCCACACCATTGCGCATTACAAGTGTTGTGGGAGGATTCCCCTCTTCGCAAACCTTCCTAGAAGTTAAGATGCTGGAGACTGCTATGGCTATCGAGAATGGAGCCGATGAGGTGGATATGGTAATCAACGTGGGTAAAATCTTGTCGGGTGCATACGATGAGGCTGCAGCAGAGATAGAAGTTATCCGCGGTGAGGCAGAAGATGCCACGCTGAAAGTTATTCTCGAAACGGGAGCACTATGTACACCTGAACTTATCCGCACAGCATCACTTCTTGCAATGGCAGCAGGAGCGGACTTTATCAAGACCTCGACAGGCAAAATCGAAGTATCGGCCACAGCAGAAGCCGCGGTTGTGATGTGTGAGGCAATTCGCGACTACTACGATGTAACAGGCTACAAAGTTGGTTTCAAGGCCGCAGGAGGCATTCGTTCGGCAGAAGATGCGGCTCTATACTACACCATCGTAAAGGAGATTTTGGGCGAGGAGTGGCTCACGCCAGAGCTCTTCCGCATTGGCGCATCGGCGCTGGCCAACAATCTACTCTCGGCCATCGAAGGCGAGGAGGTAAGATATTTCTTGTAGGGCGCAATAATTAATATTTTAAGCGTTACTATCATAATAATAGGCAAGAAACTTTACGATGAAATTATTTACCTACATAGCATTGATTATGCTACTTGTAGCGTGTGGTAGCAACCCAACAGACTCTTCACAAGGAAACATCTACAACATCAACCCCGAAAAAGAGTCCCCCATCGAAGATTTTATCTCGGAGTATGTGGGCCACGTAGCATTGGAGACCACCGATAAAAGCCTGATAGGTACACCCAGCATTATCAAGATTTCGGGCAATGACATCTATATCTATTCATACGACGAGGGTGTTATGCGATTTGACGTGCGCACCGGCAAATTTCTCAATCAGATAGGTCGCAAAGGACGTGGGCCAGGAGAATATGTCCACTTGGCCGACTTCGACATCTACGATGGCAAGTTATATGCCTACTCTATGCTCGATAGAAAGCTAAACGTATATTCTATTGATGGTTCCTTTATCGAGCAAATCAAAACTCCTCAGAACACATTGTTCAAGATGAATCTCGACAATCGGGGCAATATATGGTTCAGCTCGGAGGGAATCCGCGAGACAGGTCAAGAGGGCGCTGTGGCAACCACACACGAATATATGCTTCTCGACACCGAGAGTGGAACGTATAGCGCGATGTTCGATGAAATCGAGGAGAACGAAAAGGGTTTTCTTCGCATTGGCGCAACTCCATTTATCGGCAAGCAAGATGGCGCTATTCTGACGGCTATGGCACACGACCCTACGATATACCGCCTTACGCCCGAATCATACGAGCCATACATCACTATAAACATCAACCTCGATGGAAATATCACAGTCGAAGAGTCTCGTAGAGAAGAATTATTTTCGATAATGAACAGCAGAAGCGGCAATGTAGATTATTTCGATTGCTTCAAAAGCCTTACCGAGAGCGACAAGGCGATAATTTGTATGGCCGCGTGCAGCTTCAAAGAGACAAGAGCTTTGACGCTTGTCAAGATTGATAAAAAATCAAACGAAACAAAATTTATTCGCCTATCCAATTCGGGATATAAAGAGTTTCCATATTTGAATGAGGTATTCGACGAAGTTGGTGGCATACAAGGCGGTATGATTTTATCGGTAGCCCCAGCCGAAAAACTCTGCGACAAAGAGGAGTTCAAACACATAAAAGAGGACGACAATCCCGTTATCTTCTTCCACCGTTTGAATCTCAAATAGGCGGGCTATACAACAATAAAATCGGGTGCTAGACTTTATAGTTTGACACCCGATTTTGTATTTACTTATTGGCAAGTTCTTACTTTACCTTGAAAGTATGCTTGTGCAACACCTTACCCGTTGCATCAACTACATCAACAGTAATCTCCGACGAAGTGGCCTTTACGTCCAAACGGTCGTTGTTACTATTCACCAGAATTGGGAACTCGTTACCGTCGCACGACATAGGCTCGCGCAAGCTATAACGGTGATTATGACCACTGAGCATCAAATCGATACCCGCCTTGTTGAGCAAAGGCAAAAACAAACGCTTCAACTCGTTGTTGCCATACCAACCCTCACCCTTCGAGAATGGGATATGCAACAAAGCAATCTTAACGGGAGCCGACTTAAACTCCTCGCTCTCAATCGCCTCGCTGAGCCACTCGGCCAACTTCTCACGATATGGGCCGTATGCGGCTGTACCACCATACTCTATATCGTTGTCGGGCTTATCCTCGCCACTATCCAACACAACAAATGCCACAGGACCATGACGGAACGTAAAGCACGGAGTATTTGTTTCGGTGGGGAACAGATTTAGGAACTCGCTAAATCCAGGACCACGGGTCTCGTGATTACCACGTACATACACGAGTGGCACATCGGTTGCCCACAACTCCGAAGAGCGTTTCAAAAAGTCACGCTCGATATCCTCAATCGATCCCATATAGTTCGACATATCACCATTGAAGACCATAAAATCGGGAGCCTGCTTCTTTATATCCTTAGTCAATGCGACCAGGATTGAATCTCGGCCGTGGATATCGTTAATCATTGAGAATCGACACTCGCTCTTGCTGCTATCTAGGGTGCGAATCTGATATGGCTTTTGCGAATAGACGTTGCTAGCCGAAATATTTCCAGCAATAGGGCTATGGCGATTATCATCAATACCCTGCTGGAAGATACGATAGCGATACACAGTTCCCGGAGTAAGACCCGTCAGACGAATATGATGCACATTCGTAACCAAGTGACGCCCCAAGAAATCCTCATAGAATCGGGGACGCTGCTCGGCATAAAACGATGTACCATCATCGGGAGCAACCTCAACCCAACCCATCGAGCGGATATCCGATATCCACACAATAGTCATCTCGGTGTCGGTCACACCTACCACCCAAGGACCACACTTAGTTTTTGGAGTCTTAATCTCTATGGCCGAAGCCATGAGGGTCGACATTACAAGCACAAGGCTCAAAAAAAGTCTCTTCATATATTGGTAATTTTTAGGTTTTCTACTTTCTATTGGTATTACTTGGCGGTCTGCTTCAAGCTATCTGTCTTCTCCGACTTATTACTATCGTCATCAGCATTTTTGCTTGCTGATTTCTCATCATCGCTCTTTTTCTCTGCAGCATCTAACTTAACGGTCTCTTTACCACCATTTGCTGCCTCAATACCAGGCTTTGTTTTAGGGAATATCGATGTATAACTTCCGCTACCAATAGCCGCGAATACCACCAGAGCCAGCACTCCTATCGAAGCCAGAACTCCTATAATTCGTTTAATCATAATTCTTATTTTTCACTTTTATTCTCCTCCGCTGCGGCACTCTCAGCAGCATCAGTAGCTTCACTACTCTGCTCAATCCACGTCAACGCACTCTGAATCACATTATCAATAGGGAAGATACAATGGTAGAATGCATTGTCCTCAAGCACCGTATTACGGCCGATATAAGCTCGGAGTTGGGCCTCCATCACGTCTTGAGAGTGAGCTATTCCGGCTCTATCGGCCTTGATGCCCTTCGATGCTGCATAACGCACAAAATTATTCAACAGATTTTTATCGGCCTCAAACAAAGAGTCCAACTGCTCCAAAGTCTCTACCTTGTTTAACGCCTCACGATGTTGGTCT
The DNA here is from genome assembly GCA_015060165.1 of Rikenellaceae bacterium. Lineage (GTDB taxonomy): Bacteria > Bacteroidota > Bacteroidia > Bacteroidales > Rikenellaceae > Alistipes. Next base: position 72,146 of record SUZC01000007.1, on the reverse strand, counting down.
GCATAATCAATCGTGTAACGATAGAGGATATTGCGACCCGACACCTCCATATAGTAACGCGACATATGTGTTGTATCGAGCGGCACAAACAAGTCGGGCATAATACCTCCACCTCCATACACAACCTTACCCTTCGGGGTAGTGAATTTAAGCGAATCTGCAAAATGGATACTATCCGCCGAGAAGAACTCATTGTTGCGGTATCGACGCACGATATCCATCTGATAATCCATCTCGTCGCCATTTTTATATGGTTTCTGAATCGAACGACCCGTCGGAGTAAAGTAGCGAGCCACAGTCAGGCGCAATGCTGATCCGTCCTTATATGGCAACTGACTCTGCACCAAGCCTTTTCCGAACGAACGACGGCCCACAATCGTACCACGATCATTATCCTGCACAGCGCCAGCCAAAATCTCGCTCGACGATGCACTCTCTTCGTCGATCAACACTACGAGGTTGATATCGGTAGCCATACCCTTACCATTGCTGAACTGCTTCATCTGCTCACCCTTACGATCCTCGGTGTAGACAATAAGGTTACCCGCGGGCAGGAACTCGTTGGCAATCATAATCGCCTGATCCATATATCCACCTGAGTTGCCTCGCAAGTCGAATATCAAATTCTTCATACCCTCGGCACGAAGCTCCAACATAGCCATCATCAACTCCTCGTACGACGTACGTGCGAACTGCGACAAGCGTACGAAACCGGTCTTATCGTCAATCATAAACGACGACTCGATACTCTTGATTGGTATCACATCACGCACAACGACCACATCTACCAAATCCTCTATACCGAGACGTTTGAGCGAGAGTTTAACCTCTGTACCTCGGCGTCCTCTCAGGCGCTTCATAATCTCCGTCTGCGACATCTTCACTCCGGCAGCCAAAGTATCGTTGATTTTTATGATTCTATCGCCCGCTACAATACCGGCCTTGGCACTTGGGCCATTAGGAATCACATTCAACACAATTACAGTATCTGTCGCAGCATTGAACATCACTCCAATACCATCAAACTCACCCTCCAGCGACTCATTCATCTGCTGCATCTCACGTGCAGGAATATATACCGAGTGCGGATCGAGTTCCTTCATCATCAGCGGAATAACCAACTCCGAAAGAGAGTCCATCGATATAGAATCAACAAACTGATGCTCCACAAGCATACAAGTCTGCATAATCTTGTTGTTAAGATGTAAATTGCTACGGTTGACAATCGAGCGAATCTGCGACTCGGCACGATTACGACCCACAAATTGTCCAAGCAAAGTACCCAACACTATTCCCGCTGCCAAAATTAGCGGAAAAACAATAGTATATTTAGTATTCTTATACATTACAAATCTCTATAAAACGCCAACACACACAAACACAATAGGCATACCAAATGGATGCCGCAGTCCGGATGTCGTTATGCTATGCTAAAATTTGCTACTTGCTGTTAAACGTATACGACAAACCGATGGTCAGAGTCGAGTACATTCTAACAGCTGTATTCTGAGCCTTGTTATACTGCAACTCATGATAGAACGATGTTGAGATATAGTTTGAAAGTTTAAGATTAATCCAGTTCTTCCAACCTACTGTTGGGTGCAAGCGAACGTGACGTGGCACCGATGCCGGCTTTGTATCCTTATTGCTACCTGCCGCCTCCCATGCCTCAAGTTCGTCCAGATATCGCTCATAATCATTAATCTTCGAATTGTTCATCACATTGGTAATCCAACCATAATACGCAATCACCTGTGTACGATAGCTCAACCAGCCCTTCTTACCCCACTTGCGGCTATTCAAATCGAACTGAATCTGCGAACCACCAGAGAAGGTTGCGTGTTTGTCGATATCAACGCCGAAATAGCTTGTTGCATTTTTATCTTCATATATTTTCTTCAGATCATCGTTGTATACCAATGTTCCGTTAGTAGAGAGGGCATTGAGAGATAGGGTTATAGGCCACTTCTTGCTATTACTCTTGTAGGTAAAACCCAACGAAAGTGACACATCGGCAGGCGCCAAAAATGCCTTTGTAACATCGGTATCCTCCTGTGCGGTACGCGACTTATAGACCTTAGCCAACTGGCTCTCGATACGACCTGTTGCCGTATACGACCAATGGTCGTTAATCTTACGACCCGGACGAGTTTGGAGCCAGAACTTATCGACATTCTTAAACCAGATTCCCTTACGGGTAACCTCTCCCGACTCTTCATCTTTCACATCAACTCTCACGCGGTTATAACCCATACGAGCCTCACCCTGGGTATTGATATTGAATTTATCCTTAGCGTAAGTATGATTAAAACCAATCGTAGCCTGAACTGCCGTTGAGTTATCGCCACCCCACGCATCGTTGTACGATGCCATAGTACCCTGCAAACTCATTGACAACGAAAAAGCATTTCGCTCCTGACGTATACGTTTACGCTCTGCCTTCTCACGAGCTTCACTATAATAGTCAGTCTCAACATTCATATTGTTCTTAATCTGAATAGGCTTGAACTCCACCTTCTGCTTTGCCTCCTTGTTCTCGCTCTCGACTGTAAACTGCGCACAAGCATCGTATATCGAGAGGGTCATAGCGACCAAAAACAAACCTAAAAATTTTCTCATAACTATCTACGTTAATGGATAAATCAATTGCTTATATATTATATATTGTGCAAAGTTAAGACTTTTGTGGGAAAATCTTTATATTTGCATAAAGATAATTAACAAGAATCAGGAATTATGAAATATATAGGCGCACACGTAAGCGCATCGGGCGGTGTGGACAATGCTCCGCTCAATGCTCACAACATTCAAGCAACCGCATTTGCTCTCTTTACCAAGAATCAACGCCAATGGGCAGCTCCCGATTTAACAGCACAGCAGATCGATGCCTTCAAAGCGGCGTGCGAGAAGTATGGTTACAAGGCCGAGCAGATTCTTCCTCACGATAGTTATCTGATTAACCTCGGGCACCCAGAAAAGGAGGGTTTGGAGAAATCGCGAGCATCGTTCGTACACGAAATGCAACGTTGCCAGCAGTTGGGGCTTGACCGCCTGAACTTTCACCCTGGTAGCCACCTGAAAAAGATCTCAGAACAGGAGAGCCTGGCTCTTGTAGCCGAGTCTATCAACATTGCACTCGACAAGACCGAAGGGGTAACTGCTGTCATCGAAAACACCGCAGGTCAAGGCTCCAATTTAGGTTACGCCTTCTGGCACTTGAACTATATCATCGACCGAGTGGAAGATAAATCGCGAGTGGGCGTATGCCTCGACACCTGCCATTCGTTTGCTGCCGGATATGACCTTTCAACCGAGGAGGGATGCGAAAAAGTTTTCGAAGAGTTTGAGCGCGAAGTGGGATTCAAATATCTGCGAGGAATGCACCTAAATGATGCTTTAAAACCCTTGCAGAGCCGTGTTGACCGCCACTCTCCACTCGGAGAGGGACACTTAGGAATCACCCCATTCCGTTACATTATGCAGGATGCTCGTTTTGATGGGATTCCACTTATCCTCGAAACTCCCGACGAAGAGCGCTGGAGCGAGGAGATTGCATTACTGAAAAGCTTTGCAGAGGAGTAAAAATAGAAGAGGCTGCCTAACGATTATGTTAGCAGCCTCTTTTGTTTTGTGGAAGGTGTATAGCAATCCCTTCTCTTTAGAAGTTGTATAACAAGAGCTATTTTGAAACTGGCCGAAGCCCACAAAACCGCAGCATACTCGACGTATGTGAGGATTTTAAGGGCGAGCCAGATGCCAAAAGAGCCTTGTTAGGCGACTTCTACCTATTCGCTTTTTGCCTCTAAGATAGGCAATCCAGCCTCGGTTGGAATATATATAACCTTGTTTGCTGAAGTATTCTGCTGACGCACCCAAAGATACTGAATATAGGTTGGAGTAAGCGAACCATTCTCAATCTTGATAGCCTCAGCTGCACCTCGTGCACGCACCACCTCGGCCTCAGCATTAAGCTTCTCGGCCTCAAGATTAGCCTTAGCCTCCTCAATCTTGATTTGGCGATTCTGCTCAGCCTGCGCCAGCTCGGCACGACCCTTCATCTCCTGCTGCCACACCTTATAGCGAGGTATTCCAAACAAGAAGAATGCGATTATACCGACACACACAATTGTAATTGTCAAAACTGCACCTGTCGTAATTACAGGCCCATTATTTCCTCCCTGCATAACTTAATAATTTTAGACGGTTAAACTATTTTTCTATGTCGCAATAGCATCAGAGAACCCCACTCTATCGCCATTACAATCTATCCAAGCAATTTCTAATGATTCTCACGCTATCGCGAATCTCATCGTCAGAGATTACCAGCGGTGGCGATATGCGGAATGCCGTATCGCAATAGAGGAACCAATCGCTCATAATACCCTCCTCGGCAAACATCTCCATCATTCGGAACATACGCTCCGAGCTACCCAACTCGACAGCCAGAAGCAGACCGCTGCGGCGAATCTCCTTTACGGCCGGATGGTCAGCCAAGAGTTGCTCGTACAACGCTCCTTTGCGCTCAACATCTTCAACCACTCGATTCTCTTGCAAAAACTTCATTGCCGCCAAACCTGCTGCACAACATACGGGATGGCCACCAAAAGTGGTGATATGACCTAAAACGGGATTGTGCGTAAGGCTCTGCATAATCTCGCGACTCGAAACAAAAGCCCCGAGTGGCATACCACCACCCAACGCCTTTGCCAAACATACTATATCGGGCGTAACGCCATACTTTGTCATCGCGAACATCTCGCCCGTACGTCCCATACCGGTCTGAATCTCGTCGAAGATAAGCAACGCCCCAACCTCCGTACATCGCTCACGCAACTTTTGAAGATAATCTGCCTGCGGGGGTAGCACTCCTGCTTCACCTTGCACCGGCTCGCACAACACACAAGCCGTACGCTCGGTAATCTGCATCAAATCCTCCTCGCAGTTAAATCGTATAGCCTTCGTATCGGGTAACAAGGGTCGAAAAGCATTTTTCCACTCCTCACCCTCAGGGGCACCCATCATACTCATTGCTCCGTGAGTAGAGCCGTGATATGCACAGCGCATAGAAATCATCTCGGTTCTATGAGTATATCGTTTAGCCAACTTCAACGCACCCTCAACGGCCTCTGCACCAGAATTGAGGAAATAAACACTCTCCAACGGTGCTGGCAACGCCTCGGCCAAACGGCGTGCAAACTCTACCTGAGGACGTTCAACCATCTCGCCATATACCATAACGTGCATATAATCGGCCGCCTGACGTTGCACCGCCTCTACAACCACCGGATTGGCGTGACCAACATTGTTTACCGACACGCCCGACACCAAATCGTAATATGGTTTACCTTCGGGAGTATAGAAAAACACACCCTCGGCACGCTCCACCTCAATCATCATTGGAGCGGGAGAGGTCTGCCCAACGTGTTGCAAGAATTGTTTGCGTAGTATCTCGCTCATATACTTATCTCTTTTGCTATATTCTATTTGCGCTATTCGGAAACTCTCGCTCCAAAATTCGCTCCGAGTCCCTGACGGACGACATTACCCATCTAAACAACAACTCCTTCTGCTCCTCGCTGCTCAATCGCCAATTAATCGACTCGGTTAGGCGCATACGCTGCGAAAGCATATAAATCAATATCGCAGCCGAGGCCGACACATTCAAGCTCTCGACCATACCACACATCGGGATGCATAGATACTCATCGGCAGCGTCGATAATTTCGTCGGTAACGCCCGCGTGCTCCGTACCAAAGACCAAACAGAATGGGCTCTTGGCTACATCGAAGCTCTCAGGTGTACAACTCTGACGATGAGGAGTAGTGGCCACAATACGATAGCCTGCTCCCTTCAATGCCTCAATAGCATCAGCGGTAGAGTCGTGGCGAGTGATATCGACCCACTTATCCGTTCCGCGAACAATATTTACATTGGGATTAAATTTACAACGAGTCTCCACAGTATGCAAATCCTGCACTCCGAAAGCCTCGCAATGGCGCACCAAAGCCGAAGCATTCTGCGGATGGAAGGTGTTCTCGGTGAGGATTGTCATATAACGTGTACGCTCAGCAAGCGTACGATGCAACACAGCCATACGCTCCTCGGTAAGAAATTGAGTCATAAAGGCCATACGCTCGGCATACCAGTCAGAGTCGTGGCCATCGTATAGAAGTCTAAATCTATTTGCGATACTTGTCATCTTCATCCATTATTTTCAGATAACTCTCATAGCGGGAATAGGCAATCTCGCCACTCTTTACCGCCTCAACCACAGCACAGTGAGGCTCGTGGGTGTGAGAGCAGTTATAGAATCGACACTCGGGCAAAAAGCGCATCATCTCTGGGAAATAGTGCGCCAGCTCGGCATCGTCAATATCAATTAATCCGAACCCTTTGATACCAGGGGTATCGATTATATATCCACCTTCGGCCAACGGATACATCGTCGAGAAGGTTGTTGTATGCTTACCCTTATGATGGCTCTGCGAAATCTCGCCGGTGCGGATATCTAAACCAGGTTCTACGGCAGCCACCAAAGTCGATTTTCCCACGCCCGAATTTCCCGACAAAAGAGTCGTACGACCACGCAACATATCTCTTACCTGTTCCACTCCATCACCTTCGGTTGCCGAAATCTCTATTACGCGATAGCCGGCACTTTCATATATGGCGTGGAACTCTTCCACCGCTTCGGGATTCTGTCGAGCAAGGTCGATTTTGGCAAGTAGAATCGTTACGGGCACTTTATATGCCTCGCACGTCACCAAAAAACGGTCGATAAATTCAGTTGCAGTTTCGGGAGAAAATAGTGTCACGACCAACAAGGCTTGGTCGATATTCGAGGCTATGATATGCGACTCCTTCGAGAGATTCGATGCTCGGCGGATGATATAGTTACGACGTGGTTCGATGGCCGAAATCACATATTCGCCCTGCTCGTCGGCTTCACACTTTACCACATCGCCAACCACAACAGGATTAGTCGAGCGTACCCCCTTCAAGCGCAATTTGCCACGTATACGACACTGCACCCTCTGCGAGTCATGCATAACCTCATACCAACTTCCGGTCGAGCGGACAACAACACCCAAGAAACTCTCTGCTGCCATAATCTCACTCAATCGTTATTCAAAATCTTATCTTTGAACTGCTCGAAATATGGGGTCACCTTATCCACCAATCCCGAAATAGGCTCATACCAACGAGACTCCTCGACATACTCTTTCGAGGCCCACTCGTAATCTTTGTTTACACTATCGAACCAGGCAAACAACACTGCCACAATCAAGCCCACCTTAACAACCGACAATATGATACCAAGCACCACATCGGCAATACCCAGGCCAGCAAATCGAAATACCGCACGCATCATATGCGCCAATATGGTGACACCTACTAACGCAGCTAAAAAAATTACGATAAATCCCACAATCGAAGCTGTCGAGGCTTCCAAACCTATCATCAAACCTACTTGTGAACCATATTCGGCGGCCAAATATATTGCAGCCACGATTGCCACCAGCGAGAGCATCTGCAATAGAAAACCTTTACGCCATCCATTAAATACAGCCCAGGCCAATGATATATAAACAATAAGATCAAATGCGTTCATAACTAAATGAGCAAAAAGTCCTAAAAATTAAACTATTCGTTAAATATAAAATGAAATACCGCACGAAGTTAGCATATTTTTTTGATTATTCGTATCTTTGCCAAGAGTTAATTCGCACAGCGAACTGACAAATGGTTATTTTTAAGCTGTTTAATCCTGTCAAAAATGAAAAGCACGCAGGATTATAAAATTATTTTTTACTATGAAACGATATATATTATTGATCATTACCCTCTTGTGGGGATTCACGACAAATGCTCGCGAGACATACACAATCAACGACAATTGGAGATTCTTCTATAAATTGGAGACCAGCAGTGACTACGCACGTAACATATCTCTACCCCACACATGGAATCTCGATGCATTGGGCGGCCAAGGCAAATATTTGCAGACCGTAGCCAACTATCAGCGCAACCTCGCCATCCCTGCAAACTGGGAAGGCAAACGACTGTTTGTAAAGTTCCACGGCGTACAGAGTGTTGCCGACGTATTTATCAACGGTCACCACGTAGGTGAGCACCGCGGAGGTTGGACAGCCTTTACATTCGAGATTACAAAGCATGTGAAGTTTGGCGAAAACAACTCTCTGCTCGTGGTTGTGAACAATGCCTACCAAAACGATATACTACCCACATCATCGGAAATAAATCTTTATGGAGGTATCTATCGCGAAGTAGAGCTTATTGTAACCGAGCAGACCACCATATCGCCCACATATTTTGGTAGCGATGGAGTACTGATTCGTCAAGACGAAATCACAAACACATCGGTTTCGGCAACTGCACTGGTTTGGGTTACTGCCACACTCGACAAAGCCTGCGATTTGGAGATTGTCGTACGTTCTCCAGAAGGTAATGCTGTGCATACCCGCTATGTAAAATCGAAAATCGAGGAGGGCAAGCCCATCGAACTACCATTCACCATCGATGAGCCTCTGCTCTGGAGTTGCGACGAGCCGAACCTTTATACGGTAAGTATCGGCATCGGCCCTCGACAAGAGGATGTGGTTACTGTCACAACAGGATTCCGCAAAATAGAATATACGCCCAACAGTCTGAAAATCAACGGAGAAAAAATCCCCGTTCACGGAGTAACTCTCTACCACGATCGCGCAGCAATAGGTAGCGCAATCAACACTCGCCACTACGATGAGGATATGGCCCACATAAATGATATTGGTGCCAATGCAATCCGTTCAGCTACAGCACCCCACTCGCAATATCTATACGATTGTTGCGACCAGATGGGCAAGCTTGTTTGGATTGATACTCCTTTTACACGCGCACCGTATCTAAGCGATGTATTCTACTATGCGACCGATAAATTCAAGCAGAATGGATTGCAGCAGTTGAAAGAGGTTATCATACAGAATTACAACCACCCCTCGGTTGTGATGTGGGGAATATACTCTCTAATTTGGCTTCGTGGTGACAATGTACTAGACTACGTAAAAGAGTTGAACAATACCGCCAAACAGCTCGATAGCTCACGACCAACTGTCGCTTGCAGCAACCAGGACGGTGAAATCAATTTCGTGCCCGACTTGATTGTATGGCAACAGAATTTAGGATGGGAACGTGGTTCAATTGACGATATCAAGCATTGGCGCGAGAATTTGCAAAAGCAGTGGAGCAATCTCCGTTCGGCTGTGGCATATGGCGAAGGTGGTTCTATCGACCAGCAGACCGACGAGGAGAAACCTGCCAATGTCGACCCACGATGGATGCCTGAGCGTTGGCAAACAGAGTTCCACGAGGGTTATACTCGTCATTTGGCAAATGACTCGCTTTTCTGGGGTACGTGGATTAACAATATGTTTGAGTTTGGTTCTGTGCGTCACACCGACGGAATTTCTCACACAGGATTGGTTAGTTTCGACCGTAAGGACGAGAAGGACTCATACTACCTCTACCGAGCTCTGTGGAATAAGAAACGACCAACGCTATACATCACAGAAAAGCGTCGTAACATGCGTCAGGACTCTGTTCAGCAGGTTAAATTCTACTCTTCGGCTAAGGAGAAACCGGTATTAATTGTGAACAAGGATACTATTAAATATAAAAAGAGTGCTCCCTGCCAATATATCTCAGAGCCAGTTGTAATGCACGGTCGCAGTTCGATAGTTGTTACAGCAGGCAAGTTGCGCGATCAGCACAACATTACAATTGGCAACGCATTAAAATAGAATCGACAGCCGAAGGACCTTCACACATCAGAAGGTCAAGAACTGAGAGGTTAGCAGCAAAAGGCAATCTATCGGAAAAGACTTGAAAATATGGCTCGGCCACAAAGGTCGAGTCATTTTTTTGTTTGGGGCGTAAATCGTAATCATCTGCCGCAGCCACAACATATCGCTCTGACAATGGAAGCGAACTACTTGCCACACCCAACAATTTGAGCAATTTCTCGGTATATTCGCAATTGTAATCAACCAAATAACGCCACTCCTTACGATAGAATGGCTCTATCTCGGCAGCATAGTGGTCGAAATATGGCGACGACTTATAAGCCGAGAGTATCGACACCCAATGCTGATGCTGCCAACGCTTCGAGTAATCGATTTTCACATCACGCATCGGCTGACGCATACGATTGGCATTCTCTACATTAACCGTAAGAGCCATAACACCATTTGCCGAGAGAATCGATGTTCGATTTCGCTGAGAACGCTTTATGTAGTTCTCGCCCAAATCAATCACACACTCCTGACGTAATAGCCTTGCCACATACTCTACTGAAGGCATATATGCCGATGGTAATATTATCATAAATCCCTTATTATTACGCTATTAAATCTTACGACACTTCAAAACAGCCCAGCCGTCACTACTCAAACTCTCCACTCTATGGAATCCATTTGCCTCGGCAACCTCGTTGAGAATTTCCACATCCTCTACAAAGAATCCGCTCATCAACAATTGCCCACCCTTACCGAGTAACTTAGCAAACGATGGCATCATATCGATTAAGATATTTCGATTTATATTGGCCAATATAAAATCATATTTTTCGCCATTCACCACATCAATCGAACCACAACGTACGTCGACCTGACTGGCTACACCACTTAAAGCCAGGCTATCGCGACAACTATCACAAGCCCAATCGTCAATATCGACTGCCATCATTCTCTCAGCACCGCAGCCCACTGCTACAATAGCTAATACGCCCGTACCGCAACCCATATCAAGGCCCGACAATCCACCCAAATTCATCGTAGCTATCGTTCGGGCCATCAAAGCAGTCGTTGTATGGTGTCCCGTACCAAACGACATTCTGGGAGCAATAACCACATCCAGGACACCCTCCGGGGCAGGCTCATGATGTGCTGCACGGATTCTCAAAGGACGTGGACCATCGACATCGACAGCCTCCCACTCACTCTCCCACTCTGCATTCCAATTCTGTTGTACAACCGACTGCACAGAGAACCCAACCTGCTGCTCCCGAAGAAGTTGCTCCACCTGCTCACTACAAGGTTCGTACTCCGATTTTTGTGCATACGCCTTCAACAGCGTCTCATCACCATCGAATGCCTCAAAAGGATAGTCTGAAAGCAGAGCAGTCAGAATCTCACCCTGCTCCTGATTGGAGATATTTACAGATAACTCGATATATTCCATATTATGTAAAATTTTACTACCTTTGCTATGGGAAACAAAGCATACAAAGATACAAATTTATGGCTGATATTAGTCAAAAATGGAGTGAAATTTCGCGCCGATACCGCACATATATGAAGTTGGAGAAGCACCTTTCTGATAACACTATAGAGTCATATATGCGCGATTTGAGAGAATTTGCACATTTCATTCTGCGCCGCTATGAAGTTGAGCCTAAGCGTGTAGAACGTGAAATGATCGAGCGATACATGGAGTGGCTATACGAACGTGGCCGCGAAAAGAGCTCGCAAGCACGTAATCTGAGTGGCATAAAAAGCTTCTACAATTTCCTGCTTCTGAGCGATGCGATTGAATCCTCACCAGCCGAGCACATTCTCCCACCAAAGGCAGGTCGCCATCTGCCCGACACACTCTCGATTGACGAAATAGACCGTATAATCGGCTCTATAGACCACACAACTGCCAAAGGACTACGCGACAGAGCCATAATCGAGGTACTATATTCGTGTGGATTGCGCGTATCGGAGTTATGCGATTTAAAACTGAGCGACCTGTTTTTTGGAGAGGGGTATATCAAAGTAACCGGCAAAGGCGACAAACAACGATTGGTCCCCATCAGCGGCATTGCCCGCGACCGCATACAACTCTACTTAGAGTGTCGCCACACCGATAACCATAGCGAGGACACACTGTTCCTGAACAATCGAGGAACAAAGTTGACACGTGTAATGATTTTTACCCTCATCAAGCAGGCTGCGATAATGGCAGGTATCGAAAAGAAAATTAGCCCACACACCTTCCGCCACTCATTTGCCACCCACCTACTGGAGGGAGGAGCCGATATTCGCCAGGTACAAGATCTTCTTGGCCACGAAAACATTCTCACAACCGAGATATATACACACCTTGACACCTCTCATCTGCGAGAGACAATGTTGGATCATATGCAAATTCTGGAGTAGCTGTAATGATAAGCTTTAGCGAGGATGCTGCAACGGGAACGACAACACCGTAGCATCTTGCGCTGCAGCAGCAGGATATGGAGCATAGGGATTAATCTGCCCCACCGAAAATGTTATGCCCCACAACGTCACCGAGCGACGATATACACTCCAAAAAGGAAACCGATAATCAATCGTTATATGCTCGGGTAATTTATAGCGATATAATGTTTCGGGGTGCATAATCGACAAATCCAAATCTGGATAGACCACAAGCAACGACTCTATAACCAACTCCTCGTCCGAGGGCATCGTAGGGATAGAATCTATCTCCATCCACAACGTATCGCCCGCAACCCAACGGCGTGGTTTCTGAGCCATAACACGTTGTGCAGAAACAACTTTGGTAGCAGCGCCTCTAAATTGCATAAAACTCCTGAGCGACGATACAGCTCCAAGTGTCAATATCAAGAAAAGTAAAATAGATCTAATTTTCAAACCTTAATACGATTAAAAAACCTCCTGCAAAATCTTCACCGACTGTACGGAGTTAATCGTATCGAGATGATAAGCATAATAAGCCAGCAACGCATCCAAGAAATCGACTCTCTGAGCACGGTTCAAGCCCACTTCGGCCAAATACCGCACATCACACTCCAACATATCGCGGAGAATGAGAGCATTTTGCTGTGACATCGCCATTCTTTTGGGTGGCTCTACGGAAGTATACAATCCCTCAGCCATATCAAACCAACCATCAGCCACATACTCATTACCAGGTGAAAAACCCAGAAAGCGACACAAGTTCGACAAAAACCAGAGATGGAAATTGGCTACACCCTCTTCGGCTACATCCAAAGCTTCAATTGAGCCCCAAACAAAATCAAACAACATCTCATTTGGCTCACTCTCCTTAACCAGACGGTGCAAAACCTCTGCCATAAAGAGTGCTATCGTAGATTTTTTTACATCGAAAGGGATTGTGCGCAACACGATGCCGGCGTGTACCTCTGCAAAACGGTGCATCTGCATCTTCGAAGACTCCAAGCCCTCGAATTCAAGCGCAAACAGAGGCTGATAAAGTGCCGCACGCGACCCACTTCGCCCCCCACGTGATCCGAGTCCCTGCACCATAAAACTCTGACGACCGTGCGACGACGTAAGCATCTGGACAACAAGACCTTTGTCGCCATATTTAACGGTGTTAAGCACGACTCCTCGTGCCGTATATCTCTTGATTGAGCCTGCGGCCATTACTCCTCGGGCTCCTGCCAGTCACCACCAGCCTTGATTAGTTCTATCAATCGCTCGATAGCCTGCTCCTGCGGGATATTTTTCTCCACCACAGTACGACCCTTATAGAGCGTAATGCGTCCTGCTGCAGCTCCCACATAACCATAATCGGCATCAGCCATCTCGCCCGGGCCATTCACAATACAACCCATAATTCCGATTTTCAGATTCTTCAAATGAGAGGTACGACTCTTTATATCGGCCAGAGTCTTCTCTATATCGTATAGCGTACGGCCACAACTCGGACAAGCGATATATTCAGTATGAGAGAAACGCACACGCGAAGCCTGCAAAATCATAAGCTCAATATCGCGAACCTCCTTTGCCGAAATATTTGGAGCATCAACCCATATGGCATCGGCTAAACCATCAAGAAACAAAACTCCCAAATCAGCAGCAGCCTTAACTGCGACCTGCTCTGCATCTGAATCCTCGTAACGGCACTTAACAGCAATAGGCGCAGCAGAATTCATATTTAGGATTGCAGCTCGCAACTCAGCTGAAGGGTTACCACTCGTCGACTCCAATACCACAAATTCATCAGTCAATTCATCGTGAACAAGCGGAGTTGTGACATTCGAGCGGCGAACATACTCGGTCGGATGATAAGCCTCAGGATACTTAACTTCAAACTCACCCTCGCGAGATGAGAAATAGTCAACCAACATCTGCGCAACAGGCACCTCATTTTCGGGAGCTTCGGTAAGTGATACACGAATCGTATCACCAATACCATCCGAAAGCAAAGCACCAATACCCACAGCACTCTTCACACGGCCTTCGATACCATTACCAGCCTCGGTAACACCCAAATGCACGGGATAGGTCATACCCTCCTCAGCCATTGCCTCAACAAGCAAACGGTACGCCTGCACCATAACGCGTGTATTGCTTGACTTCATCGACACTACTACCTGGTCGAAGTTCTCACGACGACAGACCCTCAAAAACTCCATCGCCGACACCACCATTCCCTGCGGAGTATCGCCCCACTCATCGAAGATTCGCTTTGCCAGCGAACCATGATTGACTCCAATACGCAAAGCTACTCCTCGCTCGCGACACTGTGCAATAAGTGCCTCCAACTCACCATTCGAGGTACGATAATTTCCAGGATTGATACGAACCTTGTCGACATATCGCGCAGCAATCGAAGCCACCTCAGGCACAAAATGAATATCAGCAACAACTGCTGTCGAATAACCATCGGCACGCAAACGACTGACAATATTCTCCAAATTCTCACCCTCCTTACGACCTTGTGCCGTAAGACGAACGATACCAGCACCCGCATCGGCAATACGCTCCACCTGAGCTACGCTAAGCTCGGTATCGGCTGTAGGGGTATTTGTCATCGATTGTACAGCAATCGGATGACCTGAGCCTATCATTACATCGCCAATTTTTACATCGTGCGCCTCACGACGCGAATATTTCGATAAATTCATATCTCAAAAAGTTTAGAATGCCGCATCTGCGACAAATGTTTCTACAAAGATACAAATTCACGCCGAATTTTCCATACTTCGAGCACTTTTATCCCACATTTGTAATTTCCAAAGTCCGACATGAGTTCTTTTTACTCAAAAAGGCTCCAAAAGTCGTTGTCGAATCTCTATTTTTTTGGCAAATGGAGTTTTCTTTTTATCTTTGTATTATGGCAAATTATCTCGATAATAGTGTGAAATATATCGCAGGAGTAGGCGAGGCACGTGCAAAGCTACTGGAAAAGGAGCTGGGCATATTTACCATTGCCGACCTACTGCGCCACTACCCATTCCGCTATATCGACCGCTCAAAGATATATCACATTGCCGAGATTGGGCCACAGATGGAGTCATCGCTGGTTCAGGTTAAGGCCCGCGTAACGGGTGTTGCCTACTCAGGTACTGGTCGCAAACAGCGATTCTCAGCCTATGTATCCGACTCAACAGGTTCAATCGAACTGATGTGGTTCAACGGTATAAAATGGATTGAAAAAAGTGTCGAAGTAGGTCGCGAATACCTAATCTTCGGACGTCCCAACTTCTATCGCGGCGAAATCACAATGGTCCACCCCGAATTGGATTTGGTCGAAAAGGCCGCATCTCGTAAATACAATAGCGGAATGCAAGGCATATACCCATCGACCGAAAAAATCTCTGCCACGTTTGGAGCCAAAGGGTTCTATAAAATAATGTGTAACGCCTGGAGCGTAGCTGAGGAGCATATCACCGAAAGCATACCTCAATGGTTGAGTAGTCGCTACAAGCTGATGCCGCTACGTGAGGCTATGCTCAACATCCATTTTCCTCAGTCACCCGACAAACTACGTGAAGCTGAGCGTCGACTTAAATTCGACGAATTTCTGGGTGTGCAGCTTGCAATCCAATCACGTCGTTCGGAGCGTATGGCACGACGCAACGGATTTCAGTTCCCCAAGGTGGGAGAACTATTCAACACCTTCTTTGAGCAAAAGCTGCCATTCCAACTCACCAATGCTCAGAAGCGAGTAATCAAGGAGATTCGCCAAGACACCGTATCGGGATTTCAGATGAATCGTCTGTTACAAGGCGATGTTGGTAGCGGTAAAACCATGGTTGCGCTGATGTCGATGTTATTGGCTGTTGACAATGGTTTTCAGGCTTGTATGATGGCCCCAACCGAGATTCTGGCCCGTCAGCACTTCGCCACCATCACACGACAGACCGAAGGGATGAATCTCAAGGTTGCAATCCTTACCGGCTCATCGAAAACGGCTGAACGACGCCGTGCATTGGAAGGCATTGCTTCGGGCGAGGTGGATATTCTGATTGGAACACATGCTCTTATAGAGGATAATGTACGTTTTGCCAACTTGGGTTATGTGGTAATCGATGAGCAGCACCGTTTCGGAGTAGAGCAACGAGCCCGACTTTGGACCAAAAATCAGCAACCACCGCACATCCTTGTGATGACTGCCACCCCCATACCCCGCACGTTGGCGATGACACTATACGGCGATCTGGAGGTGTCGGTAATCAACGAATTACCCCCTGGCCGCCAACCGATACGCACCTACCACTATACCGATTCTGCACGATTGAAATTGTGGGGATTCCTACGCCAGCAAATAGCCCTCGGGCGACAAGTTTACGTTGTATACCCGCTAATCAAGGAGTCGGAGTCGATGGATTACAAAGACCTGCAAGATGGATTTGAATCTATTACACGTGACTTTCCCTTACCTGATTACAGGGTATCGGTATGTCACGGAAAGATGAAACCACAAGACAAGGAGGAGTCGATGCGCCAATTCAAAGACCACGAGGCCGATATTCTGGTTGCCACTTCGGTAATCGAGGTGGGAGTTGATGTCCCCAATGCGACGGTTATGGTCATAGAATCGGCCGAGCGATTTGGGCTATCGCAACTCCATCAGCTCAGAGGACGAGTGGGACGAGGCGGTTCACAATCATACTGCATACTCATGTCGGGCGAGAAACTTTCACGCGAGGCTCGTCAGCGACTTCGTGCCATGTGTGAGACCAACGACGGATTCCGATTGGCAGAACTCGATATGCAGTTACGAGGAGCAGGCGACATAAACGGCACACAACAAAGCGGTATGGCTTTTGATTTGAAGATTGCCAACCCCACACTCGACAGCGACCTGTTGGCCACAGCCCGAGAGGCCGCAATAGCCGTTTTGGAGGGCGATCCGATGTTGCAAAAGAGCGAAAATATGCCCTTGCGCACACTTCTTGCGCGTCACGCAGGTCGTCAAAAGTTTGATTTTTCGATGATCTCATAATGCTGCAAAAACGGTTTTGACAATAATAAAGCAAAAAATATCGTTAGTTATAAAGATAAAGACATTACGATGAAAAAAATTATCTCAACAATATTGCTACTCGGAATGGCTATTATGGCCGAGGCCCAGCTGTACGTTCCTGGCGAGACATTGAATTATAGAATGAGCTATAAAGCCAAGCTATTCCCAAATACCGAAGTGGCAAAGGTTACGATGCAGACCTCTGAGACTACACTCGATGGTACTCCGGCATACAAAGTTTACGGCTTTGGCCAGACAGCCAAAGCCTTCAGTTGGATTCTACCAGTAAAAGATGCCTACACGGTATGGGTCGACCCCGAGACAATGAAAACCCGACGTTTCGAATCGGACATCAAAGAGGGCGACTACACATTCCAAAGCTCCTATATATTTGATTGGCACAACCTTAATGTTCACACACGTTGGAGAAGTCGCAACCGTCCGGAGAATTCAAAGACAATGAAGATATCCCCCAACAGCATGGATGCCATATCGCTCTATTTCAATCTGCGCACAGTTCCCGACTCAATCATCAAGGAGGGTTTTGCTCGTGATTTGGAGATGGTTTTAGAAGATACTATACGCTTCCTGAGTTTCCGATATGACCAGCATGAGGTACGTAAAATAAAGGGCCTCGGCAAATGTAACACCATAAAATTCCGATGCAAGATTGCCACATCGAGCGCATTCTCATTTACCGATGGTTCAGAGTTTATGGTATGGATTTCCGACGACCGGAACAAAATTCCACTCTATATCGAGTCCCCCATCAAGGTAGGAAGCGTCTGCGCATATTTGTCAAGTTATGAAGGTTTACGCTATCCATTGGATTGTTTTATAAAAAAATAGCTATATTTGCACTCTCAAAGAGAGACCTAACACAGAAATATTAACATAACCCTCAAAATTATGAGAGAAGAATATAATGACTATGACGATACTCGTTACGATGACGAGTACGAATATGAAGATCAGCCGGTCGATAATAAAGCCGTAAGAGGTTATCGTATCGTAATTATTATTTTGGCTGTGATTTTGGTTGCACTTTCGGTTGTATATTTCAATATGCACCGCGAGCAGCAGGCCGAGTACGCACTTTTGGAGGAGGATCGCACCAAGATTCAGGGCGATTTGGATAGCTTGATCGTATCGTTCGACGATCTTAAGATTCAGAACGACTCTATTGCTGCCAACCTCGAAGAGGCTAATCAACTTATGGAGCAACTCAAGAATGAGCGCCGCTTGAACTACGCCAAGATTCGCGCCTATGAGAAGGAGGTCGGAACATTGCGTACAGTGATGCAGGGCTATATCCGTCAGATTGACTCACTCAACAACATCAATAAGAAGCTCACCAAAGAGAATATCAGCTATAAGAAAGAGATTTCTTCGGCTAAGTTGCGTGCCGAAATGGCCGAGGAGCGTGCAGAGGAGCTCAACAACAAAGTACGCGTGGGTTCGGTTATCCGTGCCCGCAGCATCTCACTTGAGGCTCTCAATGCCAAGAGCAAGGTGGTTACTCGTGTAAAGCAGGCCGCACGTTTGCGTGTTAACTTCGTATTGGCAGCCAATGAGTTGGCAGAGCCGGGCAATAAGGTTATCTATGCTTGCGTGACATCACCTGAGGGTTACTTGCTTGCAAGTCCTAATGCCGGCAGCTTCGATTTCGAGGGCGAGAAGAAGCTCTATTCTCAGCAGCGTGAGATGGCTTACGAGGGCAACGATTTGTCGGGAGCTATCTATATCGATGGTACAGGCTTCACTCCTGGAACTTACCACATCGAGCTATATACCGACGGTCGCCTGATTGGCGAATCTGACGTAGCTCTGCGTTAAAAGCGAGTCTCGAAACCCAACTATAAAAAGCAACTGTTCTGCATCGAACAGTTGCTTTTTTAGTAAACGCCCTACCACATAACACCTTTTTTACCTGCTAATCAACAATTTTGAATTTTGAATTTTGAATTTTGAATTTATTTTTCTTACCTTTGCGACCGAAAACCCCGAATGTGTAGGGTTGCGTTTAATATTAACTAATAAATTTTATAGCAAATGGCTGTTAAAATTCGTTTGGCACGTCACGGTAAGAAGGGTGCTCCCGTCTACCACATCGTTGCCGCAGATAGCAGAGCGCCACGTGATGGTAAGTTTATCGAGAAATTGGGTGTATACAACCCCAACACGAATCCTGCTACAATTGATTTGAAGTTCGAGAGAGCTTTGGATTGGTTACTCAAAGGCGCACAACCTACCGATACTTGTCGAGCAATTCTCTCGTACAAGGGTGTACTATACAAGAAGCACCTGTTGGGCGGCGTAGCTAAGGGCGCGTTCTCAGAGAGCGATGCTGAGGCTAAGTTCAACAAGTGGTTGGGTGAGAAGGAGGGCAAGATTGCCGCTAAGGTTAACAAGCTCGCTACTGACGCTAAGGCTGCGGCTAAGGCTGCTTTGGCTGCTGAGGCTAAGGTTAACGAGGAGCGTGCTGCTGCCATCGCAGAGAAGAAAGCTGCTGCTGTAGCTGAGGCTGCTGCCGAGGTTGAGCAGACAGAGGATGTAGCTGCAGAGTAATTCGCACTCACTTCTTATGAACAAAGGGGCGTATCCTGAAGGAACGCTCCTTTTTTGTTACGATTGCTCATTTTTTACACGCAACACCAATCAATATGCAGAATAAAATAGCCGTTGCCCGCGTAGGCAAGCTCTTTGGTGAGGCCCGCAAAGGTGGAGTCTCAGTAACGCTCTACGATAGCTTTCCCGACGACTTCGACTTCGAAACAGAACCACTGTTCGTGGAGATTGATTCGCTCGAAGTACCACTATGGTGCCACAGCATCGAGTATAGAGGGCAAAAAGGGGCTACAATACATTTCGACGATTTCGACACTCCCCGCCGCTCGGAGGAGCTTGTCGGCAAAGAGTTATTTATGACATGTGACGAGTCGGATCCCGACAATGATGAATTCTACATGGAGGACCTGATCGGGTTCAGCGTAGAGTGTGGTTCGGCAAAGGGCGAAATTGTCGACTACTACGATAGTGAACACAACCCATTATTTGGTGTCGACTTTGGCCAGGGGGAACAACTTATTCCCGCTGCCGAGGAATTTATTCTGCACATCAATTTCGAGAAGGGACATATAAAAATGCAACTTCCCGAAGGATTGCTCGAATTATAAACTTTGCAAGCAAGGTTACCTATTATAACAAAGGCTGCAATAGATCGAACCTATCGCAGCCTTTGTGTATTTAAATCTCGTAAGATTTTCCATTAACCCGCAGAGCTAATATGCGGCCACTCGTGCAATAGTAAGCGGGCCTCGTGAATCGATGAAACGAACCCTCAATGCCGTGGTCGAGATTCCCTTTACAGGCAAAATTCGCTTATATCCGACGGTTGTTCCTGATGCTATGCTCTGCCACTCACCATTCTGCAAAGCCTCAACCTCGAACTTCCGCACACGCTGGCCCAAAGCAATATGCTCCTGAATCATAACATATGATATAGTCTGTGGCTTACTCCAAGTCAACTCCACATCGCCCGATATAACACCATCGGCCGTAGCCCAATACTTATCATCATCGCCCAACATATTCTTTGCGCCAAAACCGCAACCTCTTTTCGACGAAACCTTAATCGCGGCATTAGCGGCCAAATCCTTAGCAAAAGTCTGGTCTACCATCTTACGCCACGCCATAAGCGATTCAATATCCTGCTCGGGTACTCGACCTCGGCGGTCGGGAGCAAGATTCAAAAGCAACGTACCGCCACGACCTACCGACGTAAGATATATATCAAATAGTTTTTCAGGAGTCTTAGGCTGCTGATTGTCGTGATAAAACCATCCCGGACGAATCGATACATCAGCCTCGGCTGGTGCCCAACGGTTACCATCCTCCATACCGTGAGCCAGAGTTTCTATGTGATCGCGACCATTAGGATAGAGCTGCTCGGGTGAAGCCATAGCCCAACAATGCTCGGCAATCACACCACGCTCATTGCTACACCAACGCGCATCGGGCAACGATGAACTCCACACCACCGTTTCGGGCGACAGCTCGCGGATAATCTCTACAACCTTTGGCCAATCGTAATAGAGGTAACCCGACTCTACGCGACGCACCTCGTTTGCTCCGCCATAATAGCCATCACCACCATTTGCGCCATCAAACCACATCTCAAACACGGGTCCGTAGTTAGTCAATAGCTCACGCAACTGCTTGCGGTAGTAATCCAAATACTCATCGGTACCATAACCTGCGTGGTTACGATCCCAAGGTGAAAGATATATTCCAAACTTTATATCGGCCTTACGGCACGCAGCGGCAACCTCTCCCACGATGTCGCCCTTACCTCCCTTATATGGAGAGTTCTTCACCGAATGCTCGGTGTAAGCACTTGGCCATAGGCAGAATCCATCGTGGTGCTTGGCAGTCAGAATCAAGCCTTTCAAGCCCGCATCCTTCACAACCTTAACCAACGCATCTGCATCGAAATCAGTAGGGTTGAACAATTCAGGCGACTCATCGCCATAACCCCACTCTTTATCAGTAAAGGTATTAATAGTAAAATGTACAAAAGCATATTGCTCCATCTTATGCCACGCCAACTGGCGCTCGGCTGGCACTACGCTCATTGGAGCAGGAGCTTCAACTCCACACGCAACCAATACAACAGCTACCAACAAAATCAGAGATTTAATTTTTCCGCTCATAATACTTTAAAAGCATAGGTTATTAATTAGTTAGTATAGGAATGCGACTCTCTCTGGCAACTTTGTAAAGTCGGTTATATGGATATAATCCATACCTCCCAAACGGATATGGCTATCGCCACCGCCATCACCAAAGTCATCGCCTATATATAGGATTTCATCTCGTGTGAATCCATTACGATGCGCATAATCCATTACTGCGTCGTACTTATTGTACTGTTTTTCAGTAAAGTCAAACGATGTAGAGCCGCCAATATATACAGTGTAACCCTTAAATAGCTCACATACTTCTTTATATATTGCACGACGCTTTGCCCTATCGGGGTCAAACACCAACTTATCTTCGCGTTTAGCCTCTGTGCCTAGCAATCCGAATGTCACCATACCTGCATCGTGAAACTCCACCGACTCACCTGCATACTCCGTATAACCGTGCTTCTCACGTATAAGTTGCGCATTTTTCAAGAAAAACTCCTTGTCTACCTGACAACGGTCGTTGCGCACCTCTACAAACTCTCCGTTGACAACCGTACTCTCCTGCATACCATAATTGGCCACGATATCAATCGGATACTGTCCCATCTGATTATATATTCGCAAAGCATTTCCCGCTCCAACCATAATCACCTTATACTTGGGGTTGGTCATCAATTTATCAAGAACTACTCTATTTTCAGGAGTCAGAGGAGTCTTATGGTTGGTCAAAGTACCGTCCAAATCAAAACATAGCAAACGCTTTTGGTCCTTAATCTCGGCCCCTCTTTCAGTCACATCATCTTCGTCTATACGCGAAGCGCAATCATACCAAGCCTGCACTTGCTCCTTGTCAACATCGCTCATCAACTGCTCGAAGCTCATTTTATCGAAATCAAGAACCTCTTTTTCACTCTTTCCACAACATGCCGTCACCACAAACAACAACGCTACAACGGCCACACGAATTAGTAGTTTCATATCTCAATATTTTATATTTTAACTTTTTCTATATTTATATGATTCCCGCGACTTCTTTCCTCTACTTTTACAATTTGCAGGAGATGATTTTCTGCCATCATTTTGTTTAACAGATTGTATTTTACGCTTGCTTCCAGATGTATCCGATGCAAAAAAATATGCCTTTTGTCTGCGCTTGTCATCTTGTGAACGCGCCACATATACTGCCTCGCCCGTATATGGATTCTCACCCATATAGAATATCACCGACGAGAGTGTCATAGGAGTAGGCGTAAGATCTTGTACCTGCTCCAAATCGAAATGAAGTCGACCCAGCACTTTATCAGCCAAAGCCTTCATATCACACTCGCGACACGCAGGGTGCGACGAAATAAAATATGGGATCAACTGATATCGTAATCCGTTCTCCGAGCAGATACGACGGAAATCACTATTGAGCTGCTCAAACATCTCAAACGACGGCTTTCTCATCACGTTCAACACGTGTGGCTCGGTGTGCTCGGGGGCAACTTTCAAACGGCCCGACGTATGATGTTTGATTACAGTTTCCAAATATGGAGAATCATCGAATAAATCGTATCTGATTCCACTTCCTATAAACGCTTTCTTTACACCTTTAACGCCTCTCACACGCTCATACAGTGCGAGTAGTCGCGAATGGTCATTGTTCAGATTGGGGCATTTGCGAGGATGCAGACACGACGGACGGTGACACTTTGCGCAAATCGAGGTGTCTCGCCCTCCCATTCCATACATATTGGCCGATGGCGCACCAATGTCGGAAATGTATCCCTTAAAATCGGGCATCTTAACTACCTTCTCCACCTCAGCCAATATCGAACGCTCGCTACGCGAATTGATGAACTTACCCTGATGGGCCGAAATCGTACAGAACGAGCAACCGCCAAAACAACCTCTATGGATATTTATCGAGTGCTTAATCATCTCCCACGCCGGAATATCGCCCTTACCCCGATATCGTGGATGTGGTGCTCGCTCATAAGGCAACTCAAACGAATGATCCAACTCCTCCGTCGAAAGTGTTGTATTAGGAGGTGTTACAACAACATACCTGTCACCCACCTGCTCGACAAGCGTCGTATCGGTCTGCATTGCATTGCTCAGCGTCTCAATCTCCACAAAGTTTCGTCCAAAGGCACGCTTATCTGCCACACACTCTTCATACGATGCCAAATGGGTAGTTGTGGCCCCATCCAGACGCTCAACATAACTCTTATCGGCCATAAAAGCCACCTGGCGAATCTTTCGGAGTAACTTTGCATTAAACCCGTTACGCATAGCTCGCGCAACCTGCTGCACGACCCTCTCGCCCATTCCGTATATAAGCAAATCAGCCCCACTCTCTGCCAAAATCGAAGGTTTCAGGCTATCACTCCAATAATCGTAATGAGTCAAGCGACGGAGTGACGACTCAATACCGCCTATCACCACAGGAACGTGAGGGTATAATCGTTTTAGAATTTGCGTATAGACCGTCACCGCATAATCCGGACGGAAACCAGCTTTACCACCTGCCGTATAGGCATCGTTGCTACGCAGACGCTTATTGGCCGTATAGTGGTTGACCATCGAGTCCATCGAGCCTCCCGATACACCAAAGAACATCCGCGGAGTACCCAACTTTGTAAAGTCACGCAAATCATCTCGCCAATTTGGTTGCGGTACAATGGCCACTCTATATCCCTCTGCCTCCAACAGTCGGCCCACCACAGCCGCACCAAACGACGGATGATCGATATACGCATCGCCCGTAAAAAGGATTACATCAATATAATCCCATCCCAAAGCTCGTACCTCCTTTATAGTTGTTGGCAGAAACATATTTTATGATCCTTATTTTTCTAATTATTACGCAACTTGGCAACCAGATTTTTACTCTTGCACCCCGTTACTCTTCATCTTCAGCAAGCTGGCGGGCTGCCACATAGCCGTCCCACTTAGCAACCACGGCAAGCAAATCATCAGGCAACGAACTCTCGAAATAGACCTCCTTGCCAGTTGTGGGATGCACAAAACCGAGTGAGCGTGCATGCAGAGCCTGACGAGGCAAAAGCGTGAAACAATTTTCGATGAACTGCTTATATTTCGAGAAGGTTGTTCCCTTCAAAATCCTATCACCCCCGTAACGGCCATCGTTGAACAATGGGTGACCCTGCCACGACATATGCACACGAATCTGATGTGTACGTCCTGTCTCCAAACGGCACTCCACCAGTGTCACATACCCATAACGCTTCAACACCTTATAGTGCGTCACGGCGTGCTTACCATCCGAGCCATCAGCAAAGACATACATCTGCAATCTATCTTTCGGGCTTCGGCCGATATTTCCCGTTATCGTTCCCTCATCTTCGGGCAGATTACCCCACACCAACGCCACATAACGGCGATGAATCGTATGGTCGAAGAACTGCTTTGCCAGACGTGCGTGCGAACGTTCATTCTTAGCCACCACCAACAAACCCGAAGTATCTTTATCGATTCGGTGCACCAATCCGGCACGCATATCACCCTCCTGGAACAATGGCAAGTCCTTCAAATGGTAGGTCAAGGCATTCACCAACGTTCCGCTATAATTACCACAACCTGGGTGAACGACCATACCTGCCTCCTTGTTGACAATAATCAAATCATCATCCTCATATACGATATTAAGCGGTATATTTTCAGGAATAATCTCAATCTCGCGCTTAGGATAGGGCATCACCAAAGTAATTCTATCCAGTGGCTTTACTTTGTAGCTCGATTTGGCCGGCACGCCATTGACCAATATATTTCCACTGTCGGCAGCTGTCTGAATACGATTACGCGAGCAGTGTTCCATACGGTCCACCAAATACTTATCCAATCGAAGCATCTTCTGCCCCTTATCGACCGTGATGGCAAAATGCTCAAAGAGTTCATCGGCACCCTCACCCTCAGCCAAATCATCATCAAGCATCTGCTCCGACGACAACTCATCGATAGGTTTATCCGTCTCAGCGTACTGAGCTTCGCCTCCCAATATTTTCTCCTTTTCCAACTGCATAACTCAACTAAAAGAATTCATCTTCCGATGTTTCTGTAACGGTTTGATTCTGCTGGCTGCTCTGCTGCAAAGCGTTTATCAAATCGATTCTCTGACCACGCTCTGCCTGCTCCAGCGAATCCTGCAAAGCCTTTTCGGCCTCCAATCGTTCCTTCTCCAACTCGTTGGCGCGCTTATCCGATGCCACGCTACTCTTCTTCACCGACTCCTCGTCGAGAGTAAGCCACAAATCGACAGCCGAACCCAACTGTACACTGGCATTATGGTTAATCGACTGCTTATATACGCGGGCATCCTTTTGATTTAGCAGATTTACTCCTTCGTCAAAATTGATTTTCCCGACATTCAGGCCCTGCTCCCACAAGCGACTCTTGGCTGCGTTAAGCCCCTGACCAATAGCCTTGGGGACAATGGTTGTGTTCTTCTCGGGCTCAACACCTACCTTCAACACAACACCTTCGCCCATCTCAATCTCGACATTGCTCTGCTCGTTGAGTTCCTTACCATTGACCAACTCAGCCAACACATAATTTGTAGCGATATCCTCTTCGTAGACCAACTTCTCTATTCCCAGACCAGCGACCTCCAACATATTCTTCGCCTGACGCAAACTGCGACCTGCTACATAAGGCACCTTCACCATCTTCTGACGGAACGAGTTTATAGTCACATAGACCTTACGGCCAGCCTTGACCTCAACACCACCCTTGGGCAACTGATCTAACACTATTCCTCCCTCGTATGCCGGCACAAACAGCGAATCGACAATCACGATTCTGAATCCTCTTTTCTTTGCGGTCTGTTCTACATCGGTAATCTTCACACCCATAAAATCGGGGACAGTACGATGTGTGCCGTGACGTGTGATGATATTCATCGCAATAGTCGAGACTATAATAATCGCCAAAATAGTAAGCACTATAAGCACTGCGTTCCACGCCAAGGGCGACTGGCGCAGATGACTTATCAATCCGCTTATACTATTTCGATAGCTGCTCTTGGCCTTTCTTCTCCTTCTGGGTCTGTTTTGTTCCATATCTTGCATCTGGTTTCCTTCTAAGTTTATCTAATTAAATTATCCTATCTCGTTATAAAGAGTGTCGCGTTCCACGGCCCTGAAGCCCGCACGAGCCACCATCTCGCGCATCTGCTCGACGCTCATTCTGGGACGCGAATCATCGGCACCGGCCATCGAATAAATCTTGGTAGAGTCGTCAATCGTGCCATCTATATCATCGGCTCCAAATGCCAACGCCATCTCGGTTGTCTGCTTACCATACATCACCCAATAGGCTTTAATATGGGGCACATTGTCCAAAATCAGACGACTCATCGCAAGCGTGCGCAAGTCATCCACAATTGGCACCTCACCAATGGCCGACATCGAGTTGCCGAAATTGCGATATTTCAACGGAATAAAAGCATTAAAGCCACCCGTCTTGTCCTGCAATCGACGCAGACGCATCAGGTGATCAACTCTATGCTCCAATCCCTCAATGTGGCCATACAAAATAGTAGCATTGGTTTTGATTCCCAACTTATGCGCCGCCTCGTGCACCTCAAACCACTCGGCCGTTGAACCTTTATCGGGACAAATCTCTGCACGAATCTTCTCATCGAAAATCTCAGCCCCACCGCCTGGGATAGCATCCATACCCGCATCGATCAACAATTTCAGACCCTCTTCGACCGACAAACTCGCCTTACGAATCATATACGAGAGTTCAATTGCAGTAAAGGCCTTAACCGCCACACTCGGCAGAATACTCTTTACCTTACGAATCATATCGCAATAGTAATAGATATCGTGCTCGGGATGAACACCTCCGACAATATGCACTTCGGTCACGCCACTGCCCTCAAACGAGCGTACCAACTCCTCAACCTGCTCCATCGACATATCCCACGCCTCCGGACTACCTTTCGGACGACGGAACGAGCAGAATTTACAATTAAACACACACACATTGGTTGGCTCAACGTGGAAGTTCTTATTATAAAAGACCTTGTCGCCACTTACCTCGCGTTTTCGTGCAACTGCCAACTCGGCCAATCGCCATAAAGGGGCTTCTCGCCACAACACAAGTGCCTGCTCCTCATCCAGTCTCGCACCTTTGGCCACCTGGGCCGCTATATCTTCCCACTTCTGCATACACAACCACTATTTGGGGGCTTTCTGATAGAGATAAGCCGCAATTATCGCAAATATTATGTTTGGCATCCACACTGCCAACCACACAGTCATTGCGCCACTCTTTGCAAACTCCTCGAAAACTCGATTAAACATAATATACGAGAAACATAGGGTGATACCGATTCCGATATGCAGGCCCGTACCACCTCGCACCTTGCGCGACGAAAGGCTCACTCCTATCAGCGTTAGGATAAAGGTTGCCATCGGGTAGGCAAAACGGCAATGGCGCTCCACCTCAATAATCTTTATCGAATCGGAACCTTTGGCTCGTTGCTGCTCTATAAAGCGGTTTAATTCACCAATTTTCATCGTGGGGACAATCTTCTCTACCGTTCCCAATTCCCGAACATCAAGATTTATCAACGTATCCAAATCTCGCAACTGCTCAAAACTCTCGCTACCATCGGCAGCAACTCGGCGATGGATGTATCGCTGCGCCTTCCAATGACCTGTTTCAGGATCGACCGTTGCATCGGCAGCCTCCAACGACTCCCTCACAACAGTACTATCGTAACGCTCCAACACCAGATAAGAGGCTCGGTTTGAGCTATTGAATCCTCTCACGTAGACATACTCACCGGGGCTGATCTGTCGATATATATGGCGCTCGTACTGCTCATTCTTATGCTTGGGAACATATTTTCGCTGAAAATCAATACAAGCCACCTGCGACTGAGGAATAATCCACAAATTAAGCGTGAGCGACAACAACATAATAGCCAATGCTCCCAAAAAGTAGGGCCACATCAGGCGGCGGAAACTCATACCACCCGACAACATTGCGATAATCTCGGTTTGGTAGGCCATCTTCGAGGTAAAGAAGATAACCGAAATGAAGGTAAATAGGCCACTGAACTGATTCACGAAATCGGGCACAAAATTGAGATAGTACTCAAAAATAATAGCCGACATCGGAGCCTTGGTAGCTGTAAAGTCATCGACCTTCTCTGCATAGTCAAACACCACCAAGATGATGGTAATCATCGCTATCGAAAAGAGATATGTACCCAGGAACTTGCCCAAAATATATCGGTCAAGTATCTTGAATCCCGGAAAAGATATTTTCATTTTGTTACTCATTTTCAACATCTGCTATCGTAACACCCTACAACCTACGGCCCAATTTTTCAACCATCACGCTCTTCCACTGCTTGAAGTCACCTGCCAAAATATGCTTGCGAGCCTCGCCCACCAGCCACAGATAGAAAGCCACATTGTGCAACGATGCAATCTGCGCAGCCATCATCTCCTTGCAAATAGTAAGGTGGTGAACGTATGCTTTGGTATACTGTTTATCCACGAAACTAACGCCATTCTCATCGAGCGGAGAGAAGTCGTTCTCCCACTTTTTATTTCGTAAATTGATAGTACCCTCGCTCGTAAATATCTGACCATTGCGGCCATTACGGGTAGGCATCACACAATCGAACATATCGACTCCGCGATCAATACCTTCCAAAATATTTATCGGCGTACCCACGCCCATCAGATAGCGTGGTTTATCCTCTGGCAGTACAGCATTGACCACCTCAATCATAGAGTACATCACCTCAGTAGGCTCACCTACGGCCAAACCACCAATAGCATATCCATCGGCATCATATTGCTGGACATTCTCGGCTGCCTTGGCTCGCAAATCGGGATACGCACAACCCTGCACAATGGGGAACAGAGATTGGTAATGACCATATTTAGGGGCTGTCTGATGATAGCGGTTGAAACATCTATCCAACCAACGCTCGGTAAGCGCCAACGACTTTGCGGCATACTCCTTTGGAGCATCCCCAGGAGGACATTCGTCGAATGCCATCATAATGTCGGCTCCGATTGTTCGCTCAGTGTCAATCACACCCTCGGGGGTGAAAAGGTGCTTCGAGCCATCGATATGCGAACGAAAATGACACCCCTCCTCTTTGAGCTTGCGACAACCAGAAAGAGAGAAGACCTGGAAACCTCCACTATCGGTAAGCATCGGGCCATCCCATGTTGAGAACTTATGGACACCACCTGCCTCCTCCAAAATTTTCATTCCTGGACGAAGATATAGGTGATAGGTATTGGCCAAAATAATTTGAGCGCGAGCATCCTCCTTCAAATCGCGGTGGAATATACCTTTCATTGCCGCAGCAGTCCCGACAGGCATAAAAATTGGAGTTTGAATCGTTCCGTGATCGGTCTGAATCTCTCCGGCGCGAGCTTTCGAATCAGAGGCTCTATGTTGAAGTGTAAAATTCATAAAAACAATCATCTTTTAGGGCTGTCCAATACCAACAGCGCACAATTCGGACAAAGTTACTATTTTTCTTTGAAAAATAACGATTTCTGGCCATAAAACTACATTTCGCCACCCATTATTCTTCATCAGCATGTATCCAGCAACAAAATTCCACAGCAAACCCACCCGACCCCTAATATTTTTCGCATTTTACTATGAGGTTTGCTGCGAAATGAGTATCTTTGCAAGATATTAGAGCTAGACATTTTATGCAATATTTCGATTATATAATTTCTCACTACGGATGGCAAGGTACAGCCCTGACTGCAGCAGCTTTTATACTCTTCTGCATTCAGGTTTATTACTACCTGATTGTGTATGGCCGAATCAGTTTATTCCGTAACTCTCGCCGCAAAAAGATACTCAATGCAGAGCCCCCATTGTCGGTTATAGTTCCCATATTTTCAGAAGATTACAGTTATCTGGACCGTTTACCTCAGTTGCTGGCTCAACAATACTCGGCCACATTTGAAGTTGTCTTGGTTTACGTCGGTCGCGATACCGACTACTACGAAGAGTTGACGCGTCAGCGCCTGCTCTACCCCAATCTCTCTGTCACAAAAATCGAGTTCAATCCCCGCTTCCCCATATCGGTAAAGATGGCACTTAACGTAGGTATTAAATCGGCTCGTAACGAGCATATCATAATCACCACAACAAGCGCAATTCCGGCATCGGAACAATGGCTTGCAATGATGGGCAAGGGATTTATGCGTGGCAATATAGTTTTGGGTTACACCGCCATTGAACCAGCTGAGGGCATTAAGAATTATCTGATGCGTATGTCGCGTTTCCAGACCTCACTTTACTGGCTTGCCGCAGCGGTTAACAGGCAAACATTCAAGGGATCACGCCACAATTTTGGATTTACAAAGAGTATCTATTTTGGAGCCAAAGGCTTCACCCACCTCAATATGAACATCGGCGAGGAGGATCTCTTCATCCAGCGTATTGCCAAACGCAATAATGTAAGCGTTGCATTGATACCCAAAGCCACTATGATAGAACACCCGTGGGGCGGATTGAAGTGGTGGATTTCAGAGTTACGCCACTATGGCTCGGCATACAACCTCTACCCCATCGGTGTACGTAATCGTATTGAATGGGATTTAGGTAGTCAGGTACTTTTGTTCATCAGCCTGCTAGCAATGATTATTCTATTGCCATTGGAACTAAAATTGGCAGCTTTGGCAATGATGCTAATTCGTTATTTGATTGTTATTCTGCGCATTCGCTCGATAGCCAAACGTGTTGGCGAAAAGAGCGTAGCGTTGCGCTATTTCATATTCGATATGTTCAATCCAATCTTGATGTTGTGCGTCAGAGCAACACTCATCAAGAGAGATAGCACTGTATGGAGATAGTCGATTACATAGTAGCCGAAGATAAAGATTTGGTCAAAATGTCGCTCGTGGGCGATCAGGTGGCGTTTGGATATCTATTCAACCGCTACTCTGATGCTATTCGTCGACTTTTTTTGCAACGATATACATCAATAGAGGATACTGAGGATCTGTTGCAGGAAACATTTATTAAGGTTTACATCAATCTGCACCGCTACTCACCCGAATATACCTTCGGACAGTGGGTCTACACCATTGCTCGTAATACCCATATTGACTTCGAACGCCGCCGTCAGGAGGATATCTCGCTCGATGAGAAATTTTCGGCTCCCATAGCACTCACCCCATCCCCCGAAGACAATCTCATCAGTTTACAGCAACGTTCTCAGATTGAACACTATATCGAGTGTCTCCCCGAACAATATCGCCGTCTATTCAAGATGCGATTTTTAGAGGACTACTCCTATGACGAAATAGCCGAGAAATTGCATCTTCCGATGGGTACAGTTAAGACTCAAATCCATCGTGCAAGAGAGCGCATGTGCATATTAATCAAACAAGGAGATATCAAGTAAAAAATACCCTGAAGTTTTAGGCTTCAGGGTATTTTCTCTATTATATATTTCTCCAATCTTATTTTCTAGCCAACTCTACAGCCTTTGTAGTGGTGAAATACTTTGCCTTCATATGCGAACGCTCCCACGCCGGTATCTCCCCCTCTGTGAGGTACTTCAAATACACCTCCATTACCGAACTGAAACGTTGCTCGTGAGTCTTAGCAATAGCTGCAGGGATAACAATCTGCCACTCCTTATCGCCCGATGCCTTAATGTCAAGACCCGGATAACGACCAGCAATCTTTTCTAGAGACTCTCGCAATGTCTTCTCGAAAGCTGCCACATCATCACCCTTGCAAGCCACATATAGCATAGGTTTGTAACCCTGCTCAGCACCCTGACGGATAATCACATCGGCCTTTGAACCCTTCACCGTTGAGTAGTGCGTATCACCCGTACCTTCAGTGCCAACCTCAGCCATAAAGTTCCATATAACACTCACTCGACAGTTCACACCATTCAACTTATAATTAAGTTCGCCGTTTGAATACACCTGCAAAGTATCGTTCACAATATCCTTCTTCAAGAATTCGGGATAAACCTGCTTGCCCGACACCAACTGATACTTATCAAGCGGAATAGCCGTAGCCCAACGTTTTGCCGATGTGAACTCAATATCCTTCGTATAATCAATCTCCTGCTCCGGCATCACCGTACACTGCACCAAATCCACAAGGTGGGTGGTTACATCCACAATACCCTCGCCCTGTTGCTCCACATCGAAATACCATTCAGGACGACGCAACGGTTGACCCGACACATACTTGAAGAAGTGGTGAACACTCTCTTTTGTGATGGCAGGATCTTCGGGTGTACCCTTCTCCATCTGACCGAAAAGCTCAGGCATAGCCACCAACACGCGCTGCAACTCGTTGTTAATCTCGCCTCGCTCGGTCATTATATCGTAGACCATCACCCCTTTTGCCGCAGCCTCATCGAGGGTCTTTTCAAGCATCAAAAAACGCTCGGCATCGATAGCCATAGGCTTGTCCGACAACACGTTGATGCCTGCATCGACAGCCGCCTTCACATAGCCTGTCTTCTTACCATTGTTACCAGCCAACACCACGACATTTCCCTTCTTCTCGGCAATCATCTTCTCCAAAAAATCATCACCTTCGTAGAGTTGCTCATTCCACGTTGTGGGATTCTGCTCTCTATTATTATAGATTGCGATGCGGTCGAGGTGCATCTTAACATCATCACCCGCAGGAGCATACACATTTACAGTTGTGTCAACTTGGTCGTACATATACATCTGCACCAATGCTGCGTGGAAATGACCAGGATCGAGTGTGAGAAGTTTCACCTCGCCTTTCGTCCCATTGAATTTATTATCGGCCGAGGGATTTCCACACCCCACCATCATAGCCGATGCCGACAGAATCATAATTGCAAAGATTTTTTTCATAATATCATCTCTTAGTTACATTACATCAATTTCAAACATTTTAGCCTCCAATTTGCTCCGCTTGAAGCTAACGACAGACAAAGATACTGTTAATTTATTGTTTTTCTGCGAAAAAAAAGCGGCAAAAAGTTTTCAATTATCAATTTTAACGTATCTTTGCAGTCGCTTATGGCTCGTGCGCGCGTAATATGCGAGCACAGGCACAAGTAAAAACATTTATTATTAACCATTTAACGAGCGATTGTATCGCAAAACATTTTCCAGATGGAAGTATTGAACAATGTAGCAAACGAGAGTTTCGATTGGAACGCGTTTGAGAATGATTTGGACCTCTATGGTGGTCAGTCTAAGGAGCAGGTAGCTGAGGCTTACGGCCAGACACTCTCTAACATTGCTGTTGGTGAGGTAGTAGAGGGTACAGTTAGCGAAATCAACAAGCGCGAGGTAACCGTAAACATCGGCTACAAGAGCGAGGGTATGATTCAGGCAACTGAGTTCCGTTACAACCCTGAGTTGACAGTAGGCGACAAGGTAGAGGTTTACGTTGAGTCTGTTGAGGACAAGGGTGGTGCGTTGGTTCTCTCGCACAAGAAGGCACGTCAGCTTAAGAGCTGGGATCGTGTAAACGAGGCTTTGAACAACGACGAGATCATCAAGGGTTACGTTAAGTGCCGCACTAAGGGTGGTATGATTGTTGACGTATTCGGCATTGAGGCATTCTTGCCCGGTTCGCAGATTGACGTTAAGCCTATCCGTGACTACGATATCTACGTTGACAAGACTATGGAGTTCAAGGTTGTTAAGATCAACCAGGAGTTCCGCAACGTTGTTGTATCTCACAAGGCTCTTATCGAGGCAGAGCTCGAGGCTCAGAAGCAGGTTATTATGTCTAAGCTTGAGAAGGGTCAGATCCTTGAGGGTACAGTTAAGAACATCACTAACTACGGTGTATTCATCGACTTGGGCGGTGTGGACGGTCTTATCCACATCACAGACCTCTCTTGGGGCCGTGTAAATCACCCTGAGGAGATCGTTAAGCTTGACCAGAAGTTGAACGTTGTTATCATCGACTTCGACGAGCAGAAGAAGCGTATCGCATTGGGCTTGAAGCAGCTTACAGCTCACCCATGGGAGGCTTTGGATTCAGAGCTTAAGGTTGGTGACAAGGTTAAGGGTAAGGTTGTGGTTATGGCTGACTACGGCGCATTCGTTGAGATTGCAACTGGCGTAGAGGGTCTTATCCACGTATCTGAGATGTCTTGGAGCCAGCACTTGCGTTCAGCTCAGGAGTTCTTGAAGGTTGGCGACGAGGTTGAGGCAGTTATCCTCACTTTGGACCGCGACGAGCGCAAGATGTCACTTGGTATCAAGCAGCTTACTCCCGATCCATGGGATGGCATCGATGCTAAGTACCCTGTAGGTGCAAAGTGCACAGCTAAGGTTCGCAACTTCACTAACTTCGGTGTATTCGTTGAGATCGAGGAGGGTATTGACGGTCTTATCCACATCTCAGATTTGAGCTGGACTAAGAAGGTTAAGCACCCCAGCGAGTTCACTCAGATTGGTGCTGAGATCGAGGTTATCGTTCTTGAGATCGACAAGGAGAACCGCCGCTTGAGCCTTGGCCACAAGCAGTTGGAGGAGAATCCTTGGAACGAGATTGAGAGCAAGTTCGCAGTTGACACTGTTCACACAGCAACTATCAGCGAGCTTACAGACAAGGGCGCTATCGTAACTTTGGGCGAGAACGTAACAGGTTTTGTACCTGCTAAGCAGCTCGTTAAGGAGGACGGTACAACATTGAAGGCTGGTGAGACTGCCGAGTTCAAGGTTATCGAGTTCTCTAAGGCTACAAAGCGTATCACATTGTCTCACTCACGCATTTTCGAGGAGGCTAAGCGTGCTGAGATCGCAGCTGAGAAGGCTGAGAAGAAGGCAGCTGCTGATGCAACTAAGTCGTCTGTAAAGAAGATTAACGCTTCTATCGAGAAGACTACTTTGGGTGACATCGCAGGCTTGGCAGAGTTGAAGGCTGCAATGGAGAAGAACAAGTAATCAGGTTCTATCCCGATAAATGAAAATCCCGAGCTCGACGGCTCGGGATTTTTTTATCATTATAGCTTTTGTATTAGGCCATATATATACGCCACACATATTTGAGATACCACGTTAGATTACTCAAAAATCTCAACAATAGCCCTTCCTCGCCATACATCGGGAGTCTTCGCGCCGAAGATGTATGCTATCGTAGGAGCTGTGTCGTAACGAACAACAGGCTGCTCAATCTTGTAACCCTTCTTCACACCAGGACCAAAGAATACCAATGGTGCCTCCATCTCATCCATCGTTGTTCCACCGTGACCCTTATTGATACCGCCGTGATCGGACACAATCATAAAGATTGTATCATCGTACATTCCTGCCTCCTTAGTAGCCTCTACAATCTTGGCAATATATGCATCAATCTCCGGCAGACGATTCATATAAGGCTCTGAGCCCCAACCGTGACCATGACCTTCTGCATCGGGTGAGTCAAAGATACAGATAGAAAATGCAGGTTTGTTCTCCTTCAGATAAGAGATATAGGCATTGGTAATATCGGCACTACGACTCTCGCCCATTGGAACGTGCTTGTGATAGCTTACAGCCTTATTGTCGATCAAATCGCCCTGAGTTGCCCACTCATACAAAGCTGCTGTATTAATTTCGGGATTATGCTCGCGAAGTACAGTGAAGATTGTGGGAAATATACCGTTCTTACCCAACGCGATAGACGGGAAATCGGGTTTACGGCTACCCCAAGTATTGTATCCGTGCATCTCCGGGCCGACACCCATATACATTGATGCCCAATTACAAGCACTCGACGAAGGGAGAATACTACGTGCTTGGAGTGTCCACGCACCATTCTCCATCATCATCTTTACGGTAGGCATATCGGCCGCCTCAACGGTATTACCAGCCAAGCCATCAAGGCCGATCATCACCACGTGCTTCACACCACGCACGCCACCATTCTCACTTGTACAACTGCTCACACCTGCAATCAGGATAAGAGAAGAGACTAATAGTAAAATTCTTTTCATATAAATAAATATTTAGGTTCTTACTACAAATTTAAGAAAAATAATGTACAACGCATAAAATATCACATTGTAGATTTTGCCAAATTGTAATTCCATCGCAAAAATTCACTATATTTGTTATGCAATACAAATCGTAAGTTATGGGAAAGCGAATATTTATTTTGGCAATGCTTTTATGCATAATGAGCGGTAGCTCATACCTCAATGCCGCATCTCCAAAAGCAACTCGACAATATTGGGTAAATACAATGCTACGCATCGTTGCTCCCGTTTATGAGAATCTTGCAAACGAAACTCTTCGCAAGAATATGCCTGTTGAGGTCAATGATGGGTCCCATACGGGCAAGCGTGCCGACGTGAGTCATCTTGAGGCTCTTGGCCGCTCTTTCAATGGAATTGCACCGTGGCTTAATTTGGGTGACTACACAAGCCGTGAGGGTGAGCAACGTCGAGCAATGACGCAATTGGTCGTAAAGGCTATAACGAATGCCGTCGACCCATCAAGCCCCGATTACCTGCCATTCGATGGTCCCGGGACACAACCGCTTGTTGATGCAGCATTCTTTGCTCAAGGACTGCTTCGCTCAAAAGATGTAATATGGCCTATGCTCGATTCCCAAACTCGCCAAAGAATAATCGATGAGCTCAAACGCTCACGCAAGATTCGCGCGTGGGAAAATAACTGGTTACTGTTTTCCGCTACAGTTGAAGCCGCACTGCTACAATTTACGGGAGAGTGTGATTTCTCGAAGATAAAATATGCGCTCGACCGTCACAACGAGTGGTACAAAGGCGATGGCTGGTATGGTGATGGCCCATCGTTCCACCTCGATTATTATAATAGCTACGTCATACAACCAATGCTTGTCGATGTAACTGCAGTCGTGAAGGAGAACGCAGATAAGGGAGAGGAGTATGCGACCTACGGTGCAATGTATGATAAATATGTTAAGCGTATGGCTCGCCTTGCAGCACAGCAGGAGATGTTGATCTCTCCAGAAGGTACATTCCCAATGCTGGGTCGATCTTGCGGCTATCGCTATGGCGCATTCCAAGCTCTTGCTCACACTTCGCTGCTCGGCACACTACCCAAAGGGGTATCGCCAGCGCAAGTACGCTCGGCCTTAACCGCCGTCATTAAACGCCAAACCGTAAAATCGATGTTCGACGATGAAGGTTGGTTGACACTTGGTTTCTGTGGCCATCAGCCCGATGTTGCCGAGAATTATGTCTCAACAGGAAGTGCTTACCTCTGTTGTTTTGTGTTTCTGCCTTTGGGATTGCCTACCGATGCAGAGTTTTGGAGTGGCAAAGATGAGAAGTGGTCTTCACAACGAGTATGGTCGGGCGAAGCTGTTATGCGCGATGCGGCCATCAAGTATTAAGTCCAGCGCATCAAACATCGTAAGGAGGTTTAATCCCCAAAGAGATGATTAAGATAAAACAAAAAAGGTTTCGAAAAATCTCGAAACCTTTTATTTCGTGGCATCACGAGCCACCAAACTCAAACTTCGCTGCGGATTAGAGTGAGTTTACATACAATGCCAAAGAGCTCTTCAAGTTAGCTGCCTTATTCTTGTGAATAATGCCGTGCTTAGCGAGCTTATCGAGCATAGATGATACCTCTGGCAACAATGCCAAAGCTGCCTCCTTCTCTGTTGTGTTACGCAACTTCTTAACGGCGTTACGAGCTGTCTTGTGGAAAAGACGGTTGTGAGCACGCTTTGTTACTGTCTGACGAATTCTCTTCTTTGATGACTTATGATTTGCCATGATCTTAAATTGTTTTTATTTTTACTTTTTATGTATTCAGTTTCTTCACACTTTTACGGTGTGTGACTCCGTCCCTGGCACTCCTTACGGCGTGTACCTCACCGTTCCGAACATCCTTTTGGATGTTATGGCGACCTCGTAAGTCCCCTAATCAATTGTTACCGCTGTCAAACACTCATCACTATAAAAAGGGGCTTCCCCCCCCCCCACTCGTTGACAAGTGCAGTCATTGTAGTCCATAGGAGAGTCGAACTCCTCTTTCAAGAATGAAAATCTTGCGTCCTAACCGATAGACGAATGGACCCTACCGCTATCTCGCACAATAAACGGGCGATTTAGCGTGGCAAAGGTAGTAAAAAAAATGTTATCTGCAATAAATCAGATAAAAAAAGTGCAAATGGCACAATAAGTTGGCAATTTACGGTTGCGCAAACTACTAAAATACCATTAAAATTTTTCTA
The DNA here is from genome assembly GCA_015060165.1 of Rikenellaceae bacterium. Lineage (GTDB taxonomy): Bacteria > Bacteroidota > Bacteroidia > Bacteroidales > Rikenellaceae > Alistipes. The sequence goes on along the minus strand of SUZC01000007.1, from coordinate 33,006 downwards.
ATAACAGCATCAACCTTGCCCCTGCGAACGGTATTCAATGCGCGGTGCCGAATTTGGATGAGCCATTGTCTTCACCCGGCGATGGTATGCCTTACCTCCTGCTTTAATATATATTGTATTACCCTCGAAGGCAAACTCCTCGATTGCTGTCGAGGGTGAGCGTAGGATTGCCCTCACACGACCATTATGGTCGCATACCTGAATCCCCGACGCTGTCGCAACATACAAACACCCATCTGTGGCATATACCATACCAACCACATCGTTGTACTGATGCAAAGGATTATGCAACCAATAGAATTGCTGACCGTTACGTTTGCGCCCCTTCTCGTCGATTGTATAGCTTACAAGCCAATCCGACTCACGTTCGGGTAGAGTCAACACCTTACCATCTGGGGAAAGAGCCTTCTTGGGAGAGCGTTTTGGGAATTTACCCACATAGGGTTGCCACCCTTGCTCTGCATCAGGAAGGATGGTAGTAAGCATATTATTTTTACTATGTCCTGCTTTGATTGGCTGGCCATAGTCCTGCCAAAGATAACGCATCGCTTCGGGGAAGACTCGATTGGCGGTTTGGTTGCTATGAACGCAATCGTCCCAATATGGCAGGAAGTCGTAACCAGCAAACTCCAACGCTGTACCCATCAAGCGATTATACTCGTACCAATGACCAAAGATCGGATTCCACACATCGCGGCTACCATCGTGGATATATATTCGCAACGGTAGCGGCTCGGTCTTACGCACCAGAGCTGGGAGCTCATTTCCACCTCGCATTGCCACAAATGTTCCTACCGTTGTGAATACTCGTCTAAACAAATCGGGGCGAAACCACGCTGCCGAGAAGGCGGCAATACCACCACTGCTCGAACCTGCAATGGCATGGTCGTCGGCATCAGGCGAGATGCGGATTTCGCTACCATCGGCGAGCCTATGCGCCACGGCGTGCGGCAACAATTCATCAATTAGAAACGCAGCAAACCGACCATCGGTACGGTCAAACTCATTGCTACGATTGTATCGCACAACTTTACCTTTGGCATCATACACGCGGCCAGGCTCCAAGAACAGACCGATCGTCACAGGCATCTGACCTTCGGCTATCAATTTATCCATTACCGCAGGTGCATTGTAAGCAATGCCATCGAGACCAACATAAAGACAAGCCTCGCTTCGACCATCGTACTCACGCGGGATATAAATTTTGTAGCGATGCAACGTACCCGGATAGAGTTTTGAATTGGTCAAACTATCGCTAATAATCGTACCCCGATACTGTGCCGAGGCCGTCAGACCAAGCATCAGCAGAATTACGAGAGAGAATATGCGCTTCATATAATTCTTTATCTTATAGGTTTAAAGCAAAGTTATAATAATCTGCGCAGATTATCAAGCATAACAATTAAAAAGGGTTACCCGGTCCTACGGATAACCCTAAAACTATTTCATCGTATAATAAATACGTAATTTCTACAGGCAGATTCTACAAATGAAAATTCATATAATGTAGGCAATTTTGAGGCTGCTCGAAGGCAAGAGAATCCGCAGCATACTTGGCGTATGTGAGCATTTTCACGACCCAGCAGATGCCAAAAGAGCCACATTAGATGGATTTTTATCGGTTAGCGTCGATAGCCGCACATATACGCTCAAACACCTCATCCATAGTACCCACACCATCAATAGCAACGTATTTGCCCTGCTTTGAATAGTGGTCAGCTACGATAGCTGTCTGCTCGCGATATACTGAGATACGGTTGCGGATAACATCTTCCGATGCATCGTCGGCACGACCCGAATCCTTACCACGCAACAAGATACGCTTTACCAACTCCTCCTCTGGCACATCCATATATACCATCACATTCACACTCTCACCACTCTCGGCCAAGATGCGATCGAACTCCTCGGCTTGTGCTGTTGTACGAGGGAAACCATCGAAGATATTACCAGCAGCATCTTTATGCTCGGCCATATAGTTGCGAATCATTCCGATTACGATTGAATCGGGAGCCAGTTTACCAGCCTCGATATACTCCTGCATACTCTTACCGAGTTCTGTACCACGTGAAATCTCACCGCGAATTACCTCGCCGGTAGAGATATGATTGATGTTATACTTCTCCTTGATGCGCACAGCCTGAGTACCCTTACCGCAGCCGGGTGCGCCAAACAAAATAATATTAAGCATAAATATTGTGTTTATTATTTAACCTAACCAATGCCAAAATTACAAAAACTTGTTTGAAATAAACACGTTTGAATCGATATTTTTCGTTCCAATCGTCCCAAAAGTATCATTTTCGCCACATCTGCTACTTTACACATTACTTTTTACTAACTTTGTAGCACTTAAAAGAGTATTTACGATGAGAACAAAGATAATTTTCGCCCTTACATTTTTGGTCCTCTTATGTCACTCGTGCAGCAAGGAGCTGGCTCCAGTAAGCGTCGCAGGCTACATTGATAAGATTGGGAGCAATCAGACATTGATTGTAGAAGTTACCGATTCGGCCGAGATAAAGTTAGAGAGTGTGCGCAGGATGAGTTTCCTAATTGACGACAACACCAATTACGAGAGCAATGGTTTGGTCGAGGGCAACATTGTAGAGGTTATATTCCAACCCAACGACGAAGGCTCAACCCCCGTAGCCATAAATATCATCACCAACGATAGCTATCCCCGAGCATTGGGCCGATGGACCAATGGTGAGCATAATAAATTTAGAATCGACATCGAGCTGCTCCCCAATGGCAACATCCGCCAGATGCAACCCTCGCAGACTGTAGAGTTCAAGCAATGGCAACTAACTACTCATGAGGACACGATACAGATTTCGGGCGAGGTATCGTTGCCACCCATCATCGAAGAGCGTTCCCAAAAGGTAACATCGAAAACCGACCGCAAAAAAGCCGACGAGCAGGAGATACTGCCCCCTGCCCGACGCAAAATGGAATTCACAACAACGGCCGCCATTGGAATTGATGGCGACCGAAGAACACTTACCATTCTGACCGACAAAAAAGGTCAATCAGTATTATATCGCAGCGAGTAGAACTCGGCGCTTTGCACCAACAGCCCTACTTCGCATCGTCCAAGTTAAGATTTACTCCTTAAATCCTTGTGCGCGGAGTTTGATGTCGCTACCATCGGGAGTTACCAAATATGCTCCCGTTGATTCGCGCGTAATGTGACCCACAACATCAACCACACCCAAGCGCATCACCTGCTCCTGCATAGCGAGAGGTACGGTGAACATCAACTCATAATCCTCGCCTCCATTCAATGCTGCCACCACAGGGTCTATGTGCATCTCCTCGGCAAGCTGGGTAGTCTGCTTAGCAATGGGTATGCGGTCAAGATAGATTCTCGCACCACATTTAGACGCCTTACAAATCTGCAATACCTCGCTGGCCAAGCCGTCCGAGAGGTCAATCATCGAGGTCGGCACAATCTTCTCTTCGGCCAACAAATCTATGATATCCTTGCGGGCACGGGGTTTCAGATAGCTCTGCAACAAATATTCATATCCCTTGAACTGCGGCTCAGGATTCTCAACATTCGATAACACGCGCTTCTCACGCTCCAAAAGTTGCAAACCCATATAGGCAGCACCCAAATTGCCTGTGATGCATATCAGGTCGTTGAACTGCGCACCGCTGCGATACGAGATAGCCTTACGCTTGGCGCGACCTATGGCTGTAATGTTAATCACAAGGCCCGTCATCGATGCCGACGTATCGCCACCCACCAAATCAACACCCAACTCCTTGCAGGCAAAGGCCATACCCTCGTACAAATCCTCCAACGCCTCAACGGGAATCTTCGACGACACACCGAGCGAGATGATAATCTGCTCAGGGCAGGCGTTCATTGCCAAGATATCGCTCACGCCGACCGTTACGGCCTTATATCCGAGGTGCTTCATCGGGAAGTAGGTTAAATCAAAATCGATTCCCTCCAACAACGAATCGGTCGAGATAACTACCCCATCATCACGACCTGCGGCCACAACAGCAGCATCGTCGCCCACACCTCGGATGGTGGTTTTGTTTGCTGGTGAAAAATCTTTTGTAAGATGGTCAATCAATCCGAACTCTCCCAGCTCGGCAATCTCGGTACGCTTCTTTTCGCTCATAACAGAAATTATTTTACGCAAAGATACAGATTAATTCAAAATTGTTGCCCTTATTCTCACAATTTCAACCATAGCAATATCGAAAAGTCTATTTTTCAAAAAAATCTACACCCGATTTCGTCTTTTTTGCTAATTTCACGTCATATAGTCAAACGCAGCGTTTGAAATATAAACATTTACATTATGAAACTTAACTCAAACAACAATATCGAACAACTTGCCGAATGGATAGATAAGTGGCAGGAACAGCTGTTTCGCTACGCCTTCTATCGCGTGGGTAATCGCAGCGATGCCGAAGATGTTGTACAAGATGCCTTTCTGAAAATAGCATCTACCACAACACCCATCAGCAATCCAAAGGCATATCTTTTCCGCATAGTATCGAATGGATGCGTCGATATGATACGCCGAAAATCAACACTTGCGCCATTGGAGGAGAAGATGACCTCGCCAGCATATAGCAACGAAATGGAGGCCGAAGAGGAGTTCAGACGCATCGAGAGACTATTGTCACTTTTGCCCGAATCGCAAACCGAAGTCATTCGCCTGCACATACACGCAGGATTAAAGTTTACCGAAATAGCCGAAATGCTCGAAGAGCCTGCAACAACAATCAAGAGTCGATTCGCCAGCGGCATCGAAAAATTAAAGCAACGATTTATTAATTAAAGCAAACAACAACTATGAAAACACAAGAATATCACAACAACGAGCAGATTATTGATATGCTCACTCCAAAGGTAGAGGTAAAACCATCAGCAGACCTGCGCGAGAGAATACTCCAAGCTGCCGCACAGCAATCCGAGTCCAACACTCAGGCTCAGCCCAAGCGCTCTCGCAGCCGTATGAGTTATTGGCTCGGAGCAATAGGCTCGGCAGCCGCAGTCGTGGCGATTGCAATCACATTAACATTTAACACCCCCGCATACGCAGCACGCAAGTATTTTTCAAATGCCTTAATCGCAGTACAAGATGCAAAGACAATGGTAATGAAATTAAAGGTGCGCACCGAGCCCGACGAGCCAATAGATTACATCAATCCCTCGCTCGGCTTCACTCCTGCAACTGTCAAAGTAATATACGGTGAGCCAATGCTGTGGTGCATCGAAAAACAGAATGGTCGCACATTGTTATACAAAGGAGCCAACGACGCTGGCGATTATGTATATCAGTGGATAGGAGGCAAAGATGGGAATATGGGTTGGAAACAAAATCCCGAAGGATATGTTAACGGAGATTTGGCAATTATGCTTGACCCTCGTCTGTTACTTAACGCCGAGAGCCGCCTTGCAGAGAACCGCAAAGGAACAAAATACGAGATTCTCGACAATGGTGAGTTGGTTATTGTCAGAGCTACGACAACGGCACAAGGCAACTACTCGCAAAGCGATTATATGATAAACACATCTTTGGCCGAGGCCAACACGATTAGGGTATATTCGTTTGCAAAGACAACAGGAGAGCTCGTGCAGATGCGAATCGACTTTGTGGTTGACGACAAACCTATTACGGTTATCGAAACCCAAAGCATAGCCTACGATGAACCGTTGACTCCCAATGATTTGTCAAACAAAGACCTCAGCACGATTTCGTTCCAGCAGTTAGATATTGCTAAATCTGCTTCGTCGCCACTCGCAGGCATCACCGCCGATGAGGCTGCCAAGATAATTTTGCAGGCAATGAAGAGTTGGGACAAAGAGATTTTAGGGACTGCAATGGCCTACTACGGGGATTATATACCTAAATTGGAATCTATTTACAAAGGATTAGAGGTAAAATCGATAGGAAAGTCATTCTCATCGGGATTGTACCCGGGCAAATTCGTAAAATGTAAGGTTGTCTTAGCCGATGGTCGCAAAGAGACTTTGGTACTCGCACTCCGCAATGACAATAAGAATAAGGTCTGGCTTCTTGACGGAGGTATATAAAAGGGAATATAATAAACAATGGGTAGGTTATAGGCTTACCCATTGTTTATTATATTTCGCCCACCTTTTCGGCATATTTGCGCGAAACGGGGAGTGTCACTCCCTCCAATTCTACCTCGACTCGCGAGGCTCGAACAATCAATTCCCGACGAACAATATAGGAACGATGTATGCGAATAAAGTGCAGTTCGTTAAGAGTAGCTTCCCACCTCGAAATAGGAGTACGCGTACGCAATTTTTCTCCCGATACGGTATGCACCACAACCTCGCTATCAAGCGATTCCACATAACGGATCTCTTCGGTAGGCATAGAGATATGCCGACGGTCCGAGATAAAATCCACTATTTGCGGACGTGCAGCCTCGCGACGTTTAAGATAATTATCGAGCAACCACTCGGGTAGCGCCAATGCCGCCAGCACAAAGAGTAGAAAAATAGGATTCAGCAATAGCGGCGGGAAATCAAAATCGCTATTATAATAGACCCCTACGCCCAAATAATTATTGGCACAAAACAGAAGCAGATAGGTCAATACCAATACAGCCATTGCAAGGAAACAGATATTCAACACACCTTGTTTCAAATGCGAGAATGAGATTTGCGAAATAAAATATTTTATCATCAATAATCCAGGCAGGAACATCGAACTTACAAACATCGACACCGAAAAATTGTATCCTAACGACGAAAGAATCGTCGCCAGTATAACAAGACAAATAGCCCAATACAGTATCGTACACACTATTCTCATATCACAAAGATACAAAAAAGGGATTCGGTAAAAGCCACAAGTACCCGAATTGGGGGATTTGACACCCCAACTCGGGGTTTCTACCTTGCAAAAAAGATGCTTCTAACGCTATCTTTGCAATACGGAATTCCACAAAACAGATGTCAAACAAAAAAACTACAAAACAATGAAAAAGTACATTATGATTATTTTTATTGCAACTATTTTTGTCGCTACAGCATTTGCCCAAGAGGCTGAAATTTTCATACCTGCCGAATCACACACCTCAATTTACCAACTATATCAAGAGGGTGGCGTCATATATATGTCACTTATCACACTCTCTTTGGTGGGCGTATTGTTGGCAGCGTGGAAGATGCCATCTTGCGTAAAGGAATTTGGGAATATAGCACTTGTATTAGGGTTTATTTCGGTAGCAATGGGATTATACCAAGCCTTTACATCATTACAACAAGCTCCCGATGTTTCTGCGGTTGTGATTTATGGCAGCGCAAAAGTAGCTCTCATTGCACCCATTTGGAGCTGTATCGTATATATCATTTCCCTTATAATACGCATAATACAGAAACCAAAAACCATTTAATTCCCAACAATCAACTATTTCTATTATACAAATTAAGCCCATCGCATTCCCGATGGGCTTAATAACTTTTTACTCAAACAAAAAAAAGCAAGACCCCAATACGGAATCTTGCTCTAAACATATTTTGCTTGTATTAAAGTGGCTTTTCAAGGCTTGCCACGTTGCCCCACTCGAATAAAAATGCCCAACCTTGCGGTTGAGCATTAATATTGAAAAATTCACATAACGATAGCTATTTTGAAGCTGTGACCGAGCGAAAAGCGGAGCATACTTGGCGTATGTGAGCATTTTCGCAACCGAACAGATGCCAAAAGAGCATCGTTAGGTAATTTTTACTCTGCTACTACTGACAAAGCTACAGTAGCCTTAACCTCGCGGTGAAGCTTAACAGTTGCAGTGTACTCGCCAACAGTCTTGATAGGGTCAACTGTGATAGCCTTGCGGTCAACTGTAACCTCCTTAGCTGCCAAAGCCTCAGCAACGTCAGCCGATGTTACAGAACCGAAGATCTTACCCTCCTCAGCCTTAACTGTGATAGTCAAAGGCAAGTTAGCGATCTTCTCAGCCAATGCCTGAGCGTCAGCCAAAATCTTAGCGTCCTTGTGAGCACGCTGGCGCAAGTTCTCAGCCAATACCTTCTTAGCAGAAGCTGTTGCAGCCTTAGCGAAGCCCTGAGGAATCAAGTAATTGTTTGCGTAACCGGGCTTTACATTAACGATATCGTTAGCATAACCCAAGTTCTCTACGTCTTTGATAAGAATAACTTCCATATTGCTCTCCTCCTCTTTATTATTTCATACAATCGGTTACGAACGGCAAAATAGCAAGGTGACGTGCACGCTTAACAGCCTGAGCTACCTTCTTCTGGAACTTCTGAGAAGTACCTGTCAAACGACGTGGCAAAATCTTACCCTGCTCGTTGAGGAACTTCTTCAAGAACTCACCGTCCTTATAATCTACGTACTTGATGCCGAGCTTCTTGAAACGGCAGTACTTCTTCTTCTTTACATCTACTGATACGGGATTCAAATAGCGAATCTCACCGCCCTTTACATTCTCCTGTGACATAGTTTACTCCTCCTGTGATTTGTTAGCAAGCTTGGCGCGACGCTTTGCAGAGTACTCTACAGCGAACTTGTCCTGCTTGAAAGTTAAGAAACGAATGATACGCTCGTCACGACGATAGTTAGTCTCGAGCTTCTCGATGAGCTGACCCTCAGCCTCGAACTCTACAAGGAAGTAGAAACCGGTAGTCTTCTTCTGAATAGGATAAGCAAGCTTCTTCAAGCCCCAGTTCTCCACATTCACGATCTGACCGCCGTTCTCGGTGATGATGCCCTGGAATTTGTCAGCAACCTCCTTTACCTGTGCGTCTGAAAGGACAGGAGTGACAATGAAAACGGTTTCGTAATTGTTCATAATTGTTTTAATTAAATGTTTTTATGCTATTTAGCGGTGCAAAGGTACAACTTTTTCGTTGAAAACAAAATTTTTCCCAACTTTTTCACCCTCATTCTCTGTAAAACGCTCCCAATTTCTACTCTTTGAGTTTAAATCCAAGTGTTTCAACGGCCTTCGACACCTCAGAGCGGCCAATGCGGCCCTTCACCACAGCTCGACCCGATGCTAAATCAACCTCACAACTCTCGACCCCGTCCAACGAGGCTATTGCTTTTTCAGCATTGGCTCTGCAATGGTTACATCGCAGGCCATCTATATAGTAAATCTGCTCGCAGGGCTCACTGCTATCGGCTAAACAACCCTTTGCCGAGCATTCGCCGGTGGCGTCACATTCACACTGGGTAGAGCCTTCACACTCCGACTGATTCCCTTTGCTGAATCTTCTCACCAAAGCGTTAACCAATAAAAGCGCAAGCAAAATTGTACATCCTATATTAAAATATGATATCGGTTCCGAGCAACACTCTGCCATCTGCGCAATCGGCATCACAAACCACCATCTGGGCAACAGATAATCGATACCCAAGCCAAACAATATTGCACCCGCGATGATTGAGCCAAGATAAAGCAGCATAGTCTTGCGACCCATGACCTTACCCACCACCAACATCGAAGCCACATTAACGGCTGGGCCAGCCATCAACAACACCAGGGCAGTTCCTGGCGACAAACCTTTGAGCATCAATGCAACAGCAATAGGTATTGAACCCGTTGCACAAAGATACATCGGCACAGCAAACACCAAAACGAGCAGCATACTCAGCAACGAATTGTCTGCAAATAGGGCAAAGAACGAATCGGGAATAAAAACCGTAATCAACCCTGCCACCACCAAGCCTACAATCAGCCAGCGACCAATATCCTGCATCATCTCCACGAATCCATATCTGAGAGCTGCCACAACCTTCTGTCCAAACGATTGCTTCAGTTTTACGGCTACAGCACTCTGCTCTTTGGAGTTTTCGGCATCACCTCCATCAAACATATTAACGACTGTTCCACCAACAAGAGCCGTCACCAGAGCTGCAATCGGGCGAAGCAATGCAAACGGCAAACCCATAAGCGAATATGTCGCAAATATCGAATCGACACCCGTCTGCGGAGTGGCTATCAGAAACGATACGGTAGCACCTCTGGATGCCCCCTCCCTACGCAACGACATTGCGGTAGGAATCACTCCACACGAACACAAAGGCAGAGGTACTCCCAACAATGCGGCATTAAGCACCGATCGAAATCTGTTTTCACCCAAATATCGGCGGTAAAGAGTGGCCGGGACAAACGAATGCATAACACCCGCCAACAAAAAACCGAGCAGCAGATAAGGTGACATCTGATTTACAAGTTCTATAATCTCTCTCATAGTTTTCTCATATCAATTGCATTAAAACACCTATGCAAAGGTACAAAAAGTTGGTTCGTTCTCCTCTAAAAAGCCACAAAATCTCCAACGAGGTCAATTTTGAATTTTGAATTTTGAATTTTGAATTACAATTTGCCTATCTTTGCAGAGTGTTTAATTAATTTAAGGTAGAGATGCTCCGCAGAATTCTATTTGTCGTAGCCACATATATCACCTCGACGCTGCTGATGCTGGCGCAGAAGCCGATGTTCCTACTCTGGTATGCCGAGCGTGCCGAGGGGACTACACCTGCCGATATTTGGGGCGTAGTATGGCACGGCTTACTGCTCGACTCGACAACGGCGGGTTACATAAGCGTAATACCCTGGCTTGCAATGCTAATCTCGGTATGGGTCACCATTCCGGAGCAAGTCATGCGACGCATTTTGAAGGGCTACTTCGCAATCATTGCATTCGCTGTATCGTTGATTGTTGCCGTGGATATGGGACTCTTCCGTTATTGGGATTTTCGTCTGGATAGGACCATTCTCCTCTACCTAAGCTCACCCAAAGAGGCTGCTGCAAGCATAACCTGGAGTGATTTATGGCCCACATTGCTACTCTTTGTTGGCTACGCAACCGCAATTTTCTACTCGCTACGTCACACCACAAACATATATCGCGCCATCAAATTGTCGATAACGATGCGTCTGACAGCCACCCTGGCGTTACTTTTCACAGGCGGTTTGCTATTTCTGGCTATACGAGGTGGTGCAGGCACAGCTCCTGCCAACGTCAGCAAAGTCTATTTCAGCGACAATATGTTTCTGAATCAGGCCGCAACCAATCCCGTATTCTCTTTCCTTTCGTCAGCATCGCGTTCTGAGCTGAAAGAGGGAGACTACAATTACTTCTCCGACCAGGAGTGCGCGGCAATCATCAAGAAGGATTTTCCTCGCCACTCCTCGCTACCACAAGCCAATTCAAAGCTCACCATTACTCGACCAAACGTGGTACTGATCATACTCGAAAGTTTCGGCAGAACCGTCACCGACGAAGTTATCGACGGCAAAGAAGTTACACCATATCTAAACTCACTGAAAACCGAAGGTATTTGGTTTGAGAATCTGGTCGCCAACTCATTCCGCACCGACCGCGGAACGGTAGCCATTATGAGCGGTTACCCAACCCATCCCGTAGCTTCGATAATGAAATACCCACAAAAAGCACAATCGTTACCCTCAATCGCAGGGTCGCTGAAAGAGCAGGGCTACACCACCACATTTACCTACGGTGGCGATGCCAACTTCACCAACACAATATCATACTTATACGGTACAGGCGTGGAACGTATTACCGACCAGCGTAACCTCTCATTCGATGAAACACCCGCCAAATGGGGTTACGATGACCGATTGGTATGCGACTACTTCGCAGGTGAAGTTTTGGAGTTGGGGCGCAGCGGGAAACCATTCTTCTCGACGCTGCTTACACTCAGCTCACACGAGCCTTTCGACGTACCACACTCGGCATTTGAACATAAGATTCTCAATGCTGCATCATTTACCGACGAGTGTGTAGGCAAGATGATTGATAAGTGGCGTAACAGCGACATCTGGGACAATCTGCTTGTCGTGCTTATTGCCGACCACGGATTAGCCTACCCTGAAGATTTACAAGCTGGAGACCTCCTCCGCCAGCAAATTCCGATGCTTTGGATAGGCGGTGCAGTAAAAGAGAGTTGCGTAGTCACCGATTTTGCTTCGCAGTGTGACTTGGCCGCCACCCTGCTTGCGCAGATGCATCTCGATGTCGACCAATTCACATTCAGTCACAACATATTTGCCGATGGAGAACCGAAGTTTGGGTTCTGGAGCTATAATAACGGTTTTGGAGTTATCACAGCCGACGGATATCTGCGCCACGACCTGACGAAAGACTCTACGATAGAGTTTGAAGGTAATCACGAATCGCTACGCGAAGAGTCTGTGCGCCGAGGTAAAGCAATTGTTCAATCTCTACACAAAGATATACTTCAACGATAATGGGCAGATTGATTACATACATAACTCTACTATTTCTTCTCGCAGGATGTGGAGCAAGCGATAAACCGTTTGACCTATCGGACTTCCAGCAGCAGGATTACACGCCGCAATATGCCACAGGTTTCGAAATTCGCCATAACAGCGATTCCTCGGCCTCGCTTATCGTGGTACGCAATCCGTGGCAGGGAGCCAATGATGTAGAGCAGATGCTTCTCATCGATCCCGAAAAGAGATTCAACAACCTCCCCAAAAAGATAAAACACATCGACCATCCAGCTCGCCGCATAGTCTGTATGTCATCGAGTTATGTTGCCATGTTATCTGAGCTCGGCCACGAGGAGAATATCGTGGGAGTTTCAGGAATAGATTTCATTTCAAACCAATATATCTGTAATAACCGCGATAAGATAGGTGACGTAGGCTACGATAACAACATCAACTACGAACTACTCATATCGCTTCAACCAGATTTGGTACTGCTATATGGCATAACGGGTGCAAACTCGATGGAGACAAGATTAGAGGAGTTGGGCATCCCTTATATATATCTGGGCGAATATGTGGAATCTTCTCCACTTGGGAAAGCCGAGTGGCTGGTTGTAATTGGAGAAATGATTGGATGCCCCGAGGTTGCCCGAAACAGGTTTTTGGAGATAGCTACTTGTTATGAGCAGCTCTCAGAACGCACACGCAAGACAGACTCTACACCTCGTGTGATGCTGAATACGCCCTACCGTGACTCGTGGTTTATACCATCGCAGCAGAGCTATATGGTGCAGCTAATCAACGATGCAGGAGCGAAATGTTACACCTGCTCGGCCGAGGGTAACACCTCCCAGCCAATCGATATGGAGCAAGCATACGTATGGGCCGCCGAGGCCGATTTCTGGCTCAACGTAGGCCCCTATAACACCATAGCAGAGTTGATACGCCAGAATCCGAAATTTGCAGATATTAAGACCGTGTCCAAACGACAGGTATATAATAACAATGCTCGCCAAACCCCTCGCGGCGGTTCGGATTTCTGGGAATCAGGCGTAGTGCGCCCCGATAGAATCCTGCAGGATTTAATCACCATATTCCATCCCAACCTATCAACCGAAACGTCACACGCAACCGAGGGTAAGAATAATTTATACTACTACCAACAACTCAAATAGACCAACATGCAAACTCGCAACACTATACTCTTCACCCTGCTCGCCATTCTATGCCTGGCACTATTCGCCGTCGATATGATGGTGGGATCGGTAGGTATTACTGCCAGCGACGTATGGGCTGCCCTAACGGGAAATAATTGCGACCCAATAAAGGCTAAAATTATAATCGACATACGACTTATCAAGGCCTTGATGGCTATCCTCTCAGGTGCAGCTCTATCGGTCAGCGGACTTCAAATGCAAACTCTGTTTCGCAATCCATTGGCAGGCCCGTATGTGTTGGGAGTAAGTTCCGGAGCAAGTTTGGGTGTGGCTATCTTCATCCTGGGAGCTCCATTGCTCGGCATAGCTGGGTCGGGAATGTTATCGACATTAGGTATTGCTGGTGCGGCCTGGATTGGCGCAGCTGCAATTCTGACTGCTGTAGCTGCAGTTAGCCGACGCATAAAGGATATAATGGTCATCTTGATTCTAGGTATGATGATAGGATCGGCCGTTAGTGCCATAGTACAAATTATGCAATATATGAGCAACGAGGAGTCATTAAAAAGTTTTGTTGTATGGACCATGGGGTCTCTTGGAGATGTCACCACAAGCCAACTGCGTCTTGTCGCTCCAGCCATCGCAGCAGGACTCATAATTGCTATTGCAGTTATCAAGCCGATGAATCTTCTCCTGCTTGGTGAGCCATATGCCCGCACAATGGGCCTCAACATCGCTCGTACGCGTGGGCTTATCTTACTCTCTACAACACTCCTCGCAGGTACCATAACAGCTTTTTGCGGTCCAATCGGATTTATTGGTTTGGCAATGCCTCACCTAAGCCGTATGCTGCTCCGCGATGCCGACCACCGAAAACTAATGCCTGCTGCAGCCCTTATAGGAGCCGTGTCGATGCTCATGTGTGATATCTTATCGAAGATATTCACACTGCCGATCAACACCATCACAGCCCTACTCGGTATACCTATCGTGATATGGGTTGTTGTCAAAAACAAGAACATAGCATAGACAATGATAAAGCTCAATAACATATCGCTCGGCTACACAGGCCGCACTCTCATAAACTCGCTCACGGCCCATATTGAAAGCGGCAACCTCACAGCACTTGTGGGTCGTAACGGTACGGGCAAAAGCACCCTGCTTAGAGCTATTGCAGGATTGGGTGAGATTGCAAGTGGAGAGATTCTCTTAAACAACAAACCTCTCGCCACAATGCAACCTGCAGAATTGGCTACTACAATTTCGTTTGTCACAACCGATAAGGTACGCATAGCCAACTTGCGTTGTCGCGATGTTGTAGCCCTTGGCCGCGCTCCATACACCAATTGGATAGGCCGTATGCAGGAGAGCGACCGACTAATCGTCGAGCAGTCGCTCGCTGCTGTTGGTATGAGCAGTTACGCCGATAAGACAATGGATCGAATGTCCGATGGTGAATGTCAGCGAATTATGATAGCTCGCGCCCTGGCCCAACAAACTCCAATAATCCTGCTTGACGAGCCTACAGCATTCCTCGATATGCCCAACCGATATGAGTTATGCGATTTACTACGACACCTGGCTCACGACGAGGGCAAATGCATACTCTTCTCGACACACGAGTTAGATATAGCCATATCGTTATGCGACGCCATTGCCCTTATATCGCCTCCGCAACTCCATCTACTGCCCACCGAAGAGATGGTTAGCAGCGGCTACATAGAAAAACTATTCGCTGGCAGCAATACCGAATCTCATTTCAACATTGAGAACTATCTGAAATTGGGGCAGAAATAATATACAATCCAGCAAGGCCCATAACATATTTAGGGTATCAGCCGATTTGGCTGATACCCTAAATTATAAATTACATTATGCAAATTTTGCTCCTATAAAGTTGTATAACAGAGCTTTTGATGCTGCTTGCTGAAGCTGAATGCGCAGCATACTTGACGTATGTGAGCAGTTCAGCGACAAGGCAGACGCAAAAAAGTCAATTCAGGGAACTTTATACTTTCTCGCCGAAAGCCAAATCTCCGGCATCACCAATACCCGGCACAATATAGGCACGCGAGGTAAGCTCCTCGTCGACAGCTCCCACCCATAATGTAGTACTCTTCGATGGAAGATGTTTCATCGCATAATCTACACCCTGCTCACTTGCAACTACCGATGCAATGTGTGTATGCAATGGCTTGCCACACTTCTCCAACAACGCCTCATAGGTCAAGCACAACGACTGACCTGTCGCCAACATAGGATCAACCAATAGCAATACCTTACCCTCCAAATCGCAACTCGAAACATACTCAACCTTCACCTTGAATGTTCCATCTTTAGAGTTCTTACGATATGCTGCCACAAAAGCACTTTGGGCATTATCGAAATAATTCAAAAAGCCCTGATGCAGAGGCAATCCTGCGCGTAGAACAGTAGCGATCACCAACTTATCATCGACTACCTCGACCTCCGACTCCCCGAGGGGGGTCTCGACTACTATCTTTTTGTAATTGAGCGTCTTCGATATCTCATAGCTCATTATCTCGCCTATACGCTCCAGATTGCGGCGAAAACGCATAGAGTCACGCTGCACAACGTTATCTCTAACCTGTGCCATAAAATTGTTGAAGATAGAATTCTTCGCTCCCAGAATCTTAATCTCTGCCATATGGTTACCTCCTAATACAAAAAGTTATTAAACGGATATCGGCCTGCGTGAATCTCTCGCACCATACCATAGAGATCCGTACGCAGTTTATCTATATTGGTTCGCTCGGCAGCCGAAATAAATATACACGGCGTATTGGCCTTAGCAATCCAGCTCTTCTTCAAATCCTCCAACGACATATTACGACGTGTAGCTGGGGTCAAATCGTCCTCATCTTTCTTAATATAGGTATAAGCATCGATCTTGTTAAAGACCAGATAAACAGGTTTATCACCCGCACCTATATCCTGCAAAGTCTGCTTCACCACAGCTATCTGCTCCTCGAATCCCGGATGCGAGATATCAACGACATGCACCAGAAGGTCTGCCTCTCGCACCTCATCGAGGGTCGACTTAAACGACTCTATCAATTCCGTAGGCAACTTACGGATAAATCCCACCGTATCCGACAGCAAAAACGGAAGATTATCAAACACGACCTTTCTCACCGTAGTATCCAACGTCGCAAAGAGTTTATTTTCAGCAAAAACCTCGCTCTTCGAGACAAGATTCATTAGGGTTGATTTGCCGACATTGGTATAACCAACCAACGCAACTCTCACCATAGAACCACGATTAGAGCGCTGGACTGCCATCTGGCGGTCAATCTTCGAGAGCTCCTCCTTGAGTTTCGAGATACGATTACGCACGATACGACGGTCGGTCTCAATCTCACGCTCACCAGCTCCACCTCGCGTACCCGTTCCACCTCGCTGACGCTCCAAGTGGGTCCACATACCCGCCAATCTAGGCAGCATATACTCATACTGAGCCAACTGCACCTGTGTCTTCGCATAAGCCGTACGAGCTCGCGACATAAATATATCCAAAATCAAACGTGTGCGGTCTAGTAGACGGCAAGGCATCACCTTCTCGATATTGCGAGTTTGTGACGGTGATAGTTCATCGTCAAAAATCACAACGTCGATCTCGTTCTCGGCACAATAGGCAGCAATCTCGTCGAGTTTACCCGGGCCCACATATATACGCGATGATGGCTGTGGCAAACGCTGTGTGAAACGGCGTACCGTAACGATGTCGGCTGTCTCAGCCAAAAACTCCAGCTCCGCCAAGAACTCCTCAGCCTGCTCTACATTCTGCCCATCGCGAATAACGGCTACCACAACGGCACGTTCACGCAAATCCTGCTCTTCTGTCTGTAGTATTTGATTCTCGTTTTTCTGTTTTACCATACTTAGGGGTAAAAAAAAAGTATCCCGCTAATTTTATGCAAAAAGCGGGACACTTTTATGTATTAGTATTAGTTTCTCAACTGGAAGTTTACTGGCAACTGGTAACGTACACGAACCGGCTGATTACGCTGTGTACCAGGAGACCACTTCGGTGAGCTACTTACCACGCGGATAGCCTCCTCCGAAAGAGACTTATCGGGTGACTGCATAACCTGAATACCTGTAAGTGAACCATCCTTCTCGATAACGAAAGACAAAGTCACACGACCTGAGATACCGTTCTCCTGAGCAATCTTAGGATACTTCAACTTACCCTGTACCCAGTTACGGAACTTGTTAAGGTCACCGCCCTGGAATGAAGGCATCTTCTCGGCTTTAAGCAAGGGAGCATCCTCCTCGATCTCCTCCTCCTCAACCTCTACAACCTTAGTTGTAATCTCCAAGCCTGACTCAAACTCCTCGAAAGAGAAGTCGGTAGTTACTTTGGTGTCGTTTGTCACGATATCGAGGATATCGTTATAAACCTTAATCTCGATCTTCTTGGGAGGCTCGGGTGGCTTCTGCTCGTTACGAGTAATCTCGGTAATCTCCTCCTCAACGGGACCATAGTTCATCTCGACTTGCTCAATACGATACTCCTTTGGTGCATAGAGGAATGCAGCAATCACGAGAAGCAACGAAATAATCAAGCCAATCTCAAGGAACAGACCTTTTTTATTTTGAAGGTCTACCTTTGGTGATTTTTTAATTTCCATACTTCAGTTTATCAATTTAAATTTTATAGTTTCACGGTTGACACGAGAAGAGTTGCCCCTCCTCACTCTACTCAACAAACGGCAGCAATAACGACAACAAAAACCCGCAACACTCTATGTTACAGAGCAATCGCGCTGCTACGCCTCACTGCCAGATACAATCCCATAGGAATCTATCCGCAGTTCTTTGGGCAAATATAATCATAAAATTCCAAAAAATAGCGTAATACGAAGAAAATTCTACAAAAAATTTTTACTTTTGTTGTCGAAGTAAATATTCTAATATGTCTGAAACAACCCAAAAGAGCCTTTACGGCATGACTCTTGCCGAGCTTCAACAGCTCTGCACGGATAACAATTTGCCGGCTTTTGCTGCCAAACAGATAGCCCGCTGGCTCTACACATCCCGCATCAGCGACATATCGCAGATGACCAATCTGTCACTCGCGGCACGTGCAGCTCTTGCCGAGCATTACACCATAGGACGCATCGAACCGATAAAGGTCAGCACCTCTTCAGATGGGACGAAGAAATACCTCTTCCCAACCCAGCAAGGTCAATATATCGAGTCGGCCTACATTCCCGACGCAGATCGAGCCACGCTATGCGTCTCTTCGCAAGCAGGATGCCGAATGGGATGCCGTTTTTGCGCTACTGCCAGACAAGGTCTACAGCACTCACTATCAGCCGCCGAGATAATCAACCAGATACTCTCTATCCCCGAAAGCGAGAAACTCACTAATTTGGTATTTATGGGCATGGGAGAGCCGCTCGACAATATGAGCAACGTGCTGGCTGCCATTGAGATAATCACTTCGCCGTGGGGAATGGGATGGTCACCATCACGCATCACCCTATCTACGGCCGGAGTAGCCTCAAATCTGGCCCAATTCCTCGACTCGACGAAGGTACATCTGGCCGTAAGCCTGCATAATCCCTTCCACGAGGAGCGTGCCGAGATTATGCCTATCGAAAAGGCATACCCCATACGTGAGGTTTGCGACATACTGCGCCGTTACGACTTTACGGGACAACGTCGTGTATCGTTTGAATATATCGTAATGGAGGGTCTCAACGACTCGCCGGCTCACATCAAGGAGTTGTGCCGATTACTCAACGGCATAAAGTGTCGAATGAATTTAATCCGATTCCACAAGATTCCCGACTCGCCCTATTTCTCGCCCTCCAACGAGCAGATGATAGCCTTCCGCGATAAACTCACAGCAAAGGGAATACAGACCACCATACGAGCTTCGCGTGGAGAAGATATTCAAGCAGCCTGCGGCCTACTCTCGACAAAAGAGCAAGCCAAAAAGCAGGGTTCGCAGAACTAATAAGAATCC
This sequence comes from Rikenellaceae bacterium, assembly GCA_015060165.1. GTDB lineage: Bacteria > Bacteroidota > Bacteroidia > Bacteroidales > Rikenellaceae > Alistipes. The sequence continues at coordinate 13,617 of SUZC01000007.1, read as the reverse complement.
ATAGCCCACAACATAAAATATAGAGATAATGATAAGCATCATCGAAAAATACTTCCCCGATTTGACCGATCAGCAAAGAGACCAATATCGCGCTTTGTACGACCTGTATGCCGATTGGAATTCAAAAATTAACGTGGTATCACGCAAGGACTTCGACCAGCTCTATCTACGTCATATACTTCACTCGTTGGCCATCGCCAAAGTATGCCAATTTGAGGCGAGAGCAAGAGTTCTCGATGTAGGATGTGGGGGAGGATTTCCGAGCGTACCGTTGGCTATTATGTTTCCCGATGTAAAGTTTGTTTCCGCCGACTCTATTGGCAAGAAAATCACGGTTGTAAAGGGGGTATGCGAGGGTGCCGGAATTAAAAATATCGATGCTCGCAATGTGCGTGTTGAGCAGATTCCCGAGCAGTTCGATTACGTGGTATCGCGAGCCGTTACCGAGATGCCGACTTTCGTAAAATGGATATGGTCAAAAATCGAACGCGGCCAGCGAGGCTCTCTACCCAACGGCATACTTTACCTCAAGGGCGGAGACCTCAAGGAAGAACTTGCCGCTACCCGTATGCGATGGCAAGAATACAATATATCCGACTATTTCGAAGAGGATTTCTTCGAGACTAAGAAGGTGGTTTACACCGCAAAATAAGCTATGGTTCAGCTCCGACTAACCTTCACGACTATCTTAACTATAATGCTATGCATCAACGCAGCAGCACAACCCCGCATTGAGCAGGGGAAAACCCAGACATGGTATGGCAGAGTTAATCGCTGGACACTCTCAAAGCAGACTCTAAAAGACGAATTAAATCTAATGCAAGAGTGCGGCGTAAGCGGTTATATGATTGAAATGGCCTGCTGGGGACGTTACTCCGATTGCGAGCCGTGGAGTGAGGAGTGGATTAAGCAAATCGAAAAGAGTTATCGACATCTTGTAAAGGAGTGCCGCCGACGTAAGTTGTGGCTCTTCGTATCGGTTGTCAACGACAATATGGGCAAGGGTAAATATGGTGACAAAGGCCCAAAATTAGAGGCCGTTTACGATTCGGCTCTGCAACTTATCAAAATCATAAAAAAGTATGGACATAAAGGAGTTATCATACAACCCGTTGCCGAAACACAAACATCGGCAGGCCAACGTTTCGAGCAGGATTGCCTACGAGAATTAAAAGATTTTTCGCTCGTTTATAACGGCAACGGAGGCCACCCCAGCCACACCCCCGAAGGCTATCATTTCCGAGCCATCCACCCGCCACACATAGTATCGAGCGTAGACAACGATGCGTTGGTTATCTCCGACCACGGAATTATCATAAGAGAGTTATCTATTGACGGTGGTTTGGAATCAAAGGGCGACCCCAGAAAGATTCAAATGTGGGTAAATCGTCTTCAAAAACAAGGCGTAGCAGTTGTTGGATACTACGCCTTTAAATATACAGATTTCGACCCTGAGGCGATTCGTGCCTTAGGCTGTGTATTGAAATAATTATTTTAATTCGCTGCTTTTTTTACAACACCGGGTCTTGCGCTTCTTACTATTGTAGCTCTGCTTCCATTCGAGCGGGTGTCAACAGTTTTTGTTACTATGGGGTCGTAAGGAGTCAGTATATTATCATAACAGATTGGATTTGCCTCATTGTTTGTGACGGCGGCATAAGTTGTTATATTCTTACCTTTGTAAGACCAACGTAACTCAACCACTTCTGCAACCTCCTTAGCCAACAGCTCCTTCACGAGACCCTTCTGCACAGCAAACGAGCTAACGTCGAATTTGTTTCTGTTGGCAAGTTCCGATTGCAGGCCCAAATCGCGTTTGTTCTCCCACTCGTTGTTAAAAACCAAAAAATAGGAATCCGGGGCAAAACATTTGTTTAAATACTCCTGTTTTGCCTGCTCGCTCTCAACCTTTCCCACAACTGAATATCCCTCCAACTTCAAATCGCCATTCAGCATAGGCTGTTTCATAATCGCCGCCAAACTTTTTTGCCATGGAGTTACTGATTCAGCACTCTCACACACTTGTTTTTCGCTTGACGCATTGCCGTCGCACGATGTAGCGAACGACATAATCGCCAATCCGAGAGCAAACATAAAAGTTAGATTTGATGCAAATCTAACAACTCTCAAAAAAAATGTGTTACTCATAATAATTGTATTTTAAAATTAAACAATGGTCTATTTGAAACATCCATTCCTGAAAGATTTAGGCAACCTACACCCTCTACGGGACTCTGAATTGGTTCAAATAAGCATCGTTGCCCAAATCTATATAAAAAAAATTAAATTTCAAAATTTAAACCATAAAATCAAGCATATTTTATCTCGCAATAAAAAAATTGATTACCGCTCACAATATCCATCACCTCAAAATGACATTTCGGCAATCAAATAATCACTTTCGGGCATCGATATTCCGAATAAAATACGTATCTTTACGCACCTAATAAATGTAGCTATGTCGAACACCGTAAAAGTCATTTGCCAGAATACCTCAACTATGTTGGATGTTGAGATGGGCACATCGCTTCTTGAATTACAAAAGAGGCTAGCCATCGAGAACAAATATCCGTTCTTGGCAGCTTATGTCAACAATCGAATCAAGGAGCTCAACTACAAAATCTACAAGCCTATTATGGTTCGATATATAGACATCACCCATTTCGAGGGTTATCGTGTCTATCAACGCACCATTTCGTTCATTCTGCAAAAGGCCGCAAGCGACATTTTCCCCGAACGCAAGCTCTACATACGTCACTCGCTGGGCCGTGGTCTCTATGGAGAGTTTGCCGATGGCAAAGAGCTCTCTGCGGAGGAGATCGAAAGCCTGCGTCGTGCTATGCAACAGATTATCGATGCCGGCTACACCATTTCGCGCCAGCGTATGCTCTCGGCCGACATTAACGCGATTTTCGAGCAAAAAGGCTTCGACGACAAAGTGGCTCTGCTCAATTCTCGCAAACGACTTTACAGTAATATCCACACAATGGACGATGCTGTCGGATACTTCTATGGCGCACTTACGCCCGACACAAGCTACATTCACCTATTCGACATTCGCCCCTATTACAACGGTTTCTACATAGCTTTGCCACTGCGCTCAAATCCCGACAAGTTCGACCTGAACGTTCATCTGGACAAAATGTTCGATGTATTCCGTGAATATAGTATGTGGGTGCATATTATGGGCGTTTCCACAGTAGGCCACCTCAACGAAAAGGTTCTGGCAGGCGACGCCAGTGAACTTATCAAGGTCGCCGAGGCTTTCCACGAGAAGAAAATCGCACAGATGGCCGACCAGATTGAGCAGGCCAACTCATCGAAGGGTACTCGAGTGGTACTTATCTCAGGTCCCTCATCGAGCGGCAAGACCACCACTGCAAAGCGATTGGGCATACAGCTAAGAATCTTGGGGCTTGACCCTGTGCTCATCTCGCTTGACGACTACTTTGTAGATCGTGAACGTACACCAAAAGACGAGAATGGAGAGTACGATTACGAAGCATTGGAGGCTATCGACTTGAAGTTGCTCAATAGCGACTTGGAGCGTCTCATCGCAGGCGAAAGCGTCGACGTACCACGTTACGACTTCATCACTGGCACACGCCAATGGCACGAGACACCGCTCAAACTCAACGAGCGTTCGATACTCATCATGGAGGGTATCCACGGACTCAATCCCAAACTCACCCCAAGTATTCCCCGCGACCAGAAGTTCTGCATCTATGTGTCGTGCCTTACATCGGTTGCGATGGACAACCTTTCACGCATACCAACCTCAGACAACCGCCTATTACGTCGCATCACACGCGACTACGCCACACGAGGCAGCAACGCACTCGCCACGCTGCAACGCTGGCCCAGTGTACGTCGAGGCGAGGAGAAGCATATCTTCCCATATCAGGAAAACGCCGACGTGATGTTCAATTCGTCACTCTTCTATGAGATCTCTGTCTTGCGCCAAAAGGTGGAACCCATCCTGCGCGAAGTGAGCGACACCGAACCCGAATATGGCGAAGCAAGCCGACTGCTGAAATTCCTGGATAACTTCATCCCCATCTCGCCCGACGAGATTCCGCCAACCTCAATCCTGCGAGAGTTCATCGGTGGCAGCAGTTTTAAATATTAGAATAGACTAACAAAAAAATAACAATATAAACAAATAAAGACGATGTTTGACAAATTTATGAATCGCCATATTGGCGTTACTAATTCCGACGACCTCAACGAGATGTTGAAGGTCATAGGTGTAGAGTCTGTCGAGGAGCTTATCTCGCAGGTTATCCCCGCATCAATCCGTTTGAAGAAACCTCTTGCATTGCCTGAGGGTATGAGCGAGTATGAGTTCTCAGCTCACGTTGCATCGCTCGCAGCGAAGAACCGCCAGCTACGCTCTTTCATCGGTATGGGTTACTACCCCACAGCCGTCCCTGCTGTCGTAAGCCGCAATGTATTTGAGAACCCAGCGTGGTACACATCATACACCCCCTACCAGGCCGAGATTTCACAAGGCCGTTTGGAAGCTCTTCTAAACTACCAGACAGCGATCCTCTCGCTCACAGGTATGCAGATTGCCAACTGCTCACTTCTTGACGAGGCTACCGCAGCTGCCGAGGCTATGCTTATGATGTTTGCATTGCGCTCACGCGATGCTGTTAAGCAGGGTCGCAACCAACTCTTTGTTGACCGTCAGATCTTCCCTCAGACTCTCGACGTGCTTTTGACACGCAGCGAGCCATTCGGCATCGAGCTCATCATCGACGACTACGACAGCTACGAGTTCACAGGTAAGGAGTTTGGCGCATTGGTGCAGTATCCAGCTCTCAACGGCGAGGTACGCGACTACTCAGCTTTCGCAGCTAAGGCTCACGAGAACGGAGCTTTGGTAGCAGCTGTTGCCGACATCCTATCATTGGTACTTTTGACTCCTCCAGCAGAGTGGGGAGCTGACATAGCAGTAGGCTCAACTCAGCGTCTGGGCTGTCCAATGGGCTTCGGTGGCCCTAGCGCAGGTTATATGGCTTGTCGCGAGGCATACAAGCGTAACATTCCGGGCCGTATCATCGGAGTATCGGTTGATCGTTTGGGCAACAAGGCTTTGCGTATGTCGTTGCAGATGCGCGAGCAACATATCAAACGCGAGAAGGCCACATCGAATATCTGTACAGCATCGGCTTTGATGGCATCGATGGCCGGTTTCTACTGTATCTACAATGGCCCAGAGGGTCTTCGCCGTGCCGCTATGACATCCCACACATCGGCTGTTGCCGCTGCCGAGGCTTTGAAGGCTTTGGGTTACAAGCTCGCAACAAATAACATATTCGACACATTGGAGGTAGAGGCTGAGGCTGCCGTTGTTCAGGATATTGCACTCGCAGCTGGTATCAACTTCTTCTATCCTTCGGAGGGATGCGTTCGCCTTTCATTTGACGAAGTTACAACTCCTGCTGAGGTGGAGGCCGTTGTGGCTATCTTCGCTGAGGCTAAGGGCAAGAAGGCTAAGACTGTAAAAATAGCATCGGAGCCTGCAATCACAGAGTCGATGTTGCGTAAGTCGCCCATTTTGGCAGAGCCTATTTTCAACCGCTACCACTCAGAGAGCGATATGATGCGTTACATCAAGCAGTTGGAGTTGCGCGATATCTCACTTGCCAACTCAATGATTTCGCTCGGTTCTTGTACTATGAAGCTCAATGCTGCCGCTATTATGCAGCCACTCTCACTCAGTGGATTCCAGAATATGCACCCCTTTGCTCCCGCCGATCAGACAGAGGGTTACACCCAGCTAATTGCAGAGTTGGAGCAGGATTTGGCTACAATCACAGGTTTCGCAGGTTGCTCATTGCAGCCCAACTCAGGTGCTGCGGGCGAGTACTCAGGATTGATGGTTATCCGCGCATATCACCAGAGTCGTGGCCAGGGCTATCGCAACATCATCCTCATCCCCGCATCAGCTCACGGTACAAACCCCGCATCTGCTGCTATGGCAGGTATGAAGATTGTAACAGTTGCTTGCGACCAGAATGGAAATATCGATGTTGAGGATTTGAAGAAGAAGGCCGAGGAGTACTCATCGGAGTTGTGCGGACTTATGGTTACATACCCCTCAACACACGGTGTGTTCGAGAGCCGTATCCGCGAAATCGTAGATGCTGTTCACGATGCAGGTGGTCAGGTATATATGGACGGTGCAAATATGAACGCTCAGGTTGGTCTTACCAATCCGGGTTACATCGGTGCCGACGTATGCCACTTGAACCTCCACAAGACCTTCGCAATGCCTCACGGTGGCGGTGGTCCGGGTGTTGGCCCTATCTGCGTAGCTGAGCACTTGAAGCCATTCCTTCCTTCGCACTCTATTATGGCAACAGGCGGTGAGGATGGCATCACAGCCGTATCTTCTTCACCTTGGGGCTCAGCAATGCTTCTGCCTATCACCTATGGCTATATCAAAATGCTTGGCGAGGAGGGCTTGCGTCACTCAACCGAGATGGCTATCGTAAATGCAAACTATATGTCATCAGCTTTGAAGAACGAGTATCGCACTTACTATTCTGGCGAGACAGGCCGCGTGGGTCACGAGATGATTTTAGACCTCACACACTTCAAGCACGACTTCGGCATCGATTGTGGCGATATCGCTCACCGCTTGATGGATTACGGCTTCCATGCGCCTACACTCTCATTCCCCGTACACGAGACTTTGATGGTAGAGCCTACAGAGTCGGAGCCTAAGGCCGAGATGGATCGCTTTATGGAGGCATTGATTCAGATCAAGCGCGAGTGTGAGGCTGCTGCCGCATCGGGCGAGAAGGACAACGTTGTAGTGAATGCTCCCCACACAGCCGTTGAATTGGCTGGCGAGTGGTCACACCCCTACTCTCGTATGGAGGCAGCCTTCCCATTGGATTGGGTACGTACTGCGAAATTCTTCCCATACGTAACTAAGATTGACAACGGCTTCGGCGACCGTAATTTGGTATGCTGCAATGCGGATTAAAAAATAAAGTGTATATTTGCAACGCAATAACGCAAAATAAAGATTAAAACAAATAATAATGAAAGTAGAAAATTCAAAAATGGTGTCGGTGCATTACACACTGACCGTTGATGGAGTAGTTGCAGACCAGTCACGCGAGGGTCAACCTTTGCAGTTTATCTGCGGAACAGGTATGCTCCTCCCTAAATTCGAGGGTGCAATTATGGGTAAGGAGCCCGGTGAGAAGGTATCGTTCACATTGGATCCAAAAGATGGCTACGGCGAGATCGTTCCCGAGGCTGTTGTAGACCTTCCAAAAAATATCTTTATGGTTGACGGCAAGTTGGCCGAGGATATCCTCTTCGTTGGCAGCCAGGTACCTATGAGCGATGCTCAGGGTAACCGTATGCTGGGTGTTATCCAGGAGATTGGCGAGGAGACTGTTAAGATGGACTTCAACCACCCGATGGCCGGCAAGACCTTGAACTTCGATGTTGAGGTTGTTGAGGTTCGCGACGTAACTCCTGAGGACTTGGCTTCTCAGGGTGGCTGCAATTGCGGTTGCCACGGAGACTGCGAGAGCGGTTGCGATGGTGGCTGCGAGGGCGGTTGCAACTAATCGCATAATTTAGTATACGACAAGAGGTTGCCCTACAAAAATGGGCAACCTTTGTTGCTTTTTTAGCTATATGACCTCTATTGCCAACATAGTAGATGCTGTAAGAAATCCGTTCTGCATATGGCGTACCCTCCGGGGTATTGAGCCACTATGTTGTGATGGTAAGCCTCGTTATGTTGTTGGCAACGCTGCCGTAACATTTTTCGTACGCCACAACGGCGAGTCGAAGGTCTTAAAGTGTTACACTCGCACACACAAGAATCTTGGAATCATCTACGGAAGCGATTTTCACAGTCGCGAATTGTGCATTGCCGACCTTACGGGACGCAAGGTATGGATCGATTGTCTACTCACAAAGTTTATCGAAGGCATAACTCTTGACAATCTGCTTAAAGAAAAGCTCTCGGCCGATACACTTCACTCAATAGCGACAGCATTCGACCGTATGGCTCTCCAGCTACTCTCGTCACCTCGTGCACACGGAGATTTAAAACCCGAAAACATTGTCGTAGCACCCGACTTCCAATCGATGCAAGCTATTGATTGGGACGCAGCATACCTTCCCCAACTGAATGGCGAGCAAGCCAACGAGATAGGGACAGCAGCATATCAACATCCGGCTCGTACAATGGAGATGTACGACAAACATATCGACGACTACTCGATTGCCGCCATCTCGACACTTCTCCACGCTGCCAGCATCGAAGCGAACGTATTGGAGTACTATCGCAACAACTTCGAGCCTCCATTTTCACCGAGGCTTATTACTCGCCGACAAACCAAGCAAATCGATCCGATAATCGATGCATTTGCCCGCAGAGGAATGGCCGCGCAATACCACATAGCCAAGATGCTCACATCGCCCACACCACGACTCTTTCAACTGCCAACGATTTTGGAGTTAACAGCCGAGCCAAGCCCCAAACCTATAGAGAATAAGCAAGAACTACAAGCCGATGAAATGAATGGTTTATGGGGATGCCGAAGCTCTGAGGGATGGGTTGTAGCACCACTCTTTGATAGTGCATTCGACCCATCGGAAGGTGTGATGTTGGTAACGCTAGGAGCATACAAACATTTTATTGATCTCGACTCTCGGCCATTGGTAACTTTCAGCAAGGAGACTATCGTGAAGCCATTTCGCAATGGCAAAACAACCATTAGCCAACCGAATGGAACAAATTATACGCTTGATTTGTATCAAATCTTGCATAATTCGAACAAATGATTTATATTTGTAGATGAATAACAACCCACTCTACTACATTAAAAATGTATAGTCAAGAAATCACACGCCAACACCGAACTGCATTTATCATTGCGCTTGACCGTTCGGGTTCAATGCAAGAGAGCGTTCAATTTGGGAAGAAAAAACTGAGCAAGGCAGAAGCGGTCGCCATTATAGCAAACGCCTTAATTACCGAGTTGATAGACCGTTGCCAACGCACAGATTGTCTGCGTAACTATTACGACGTAGCAGTTATCGGCTACGCTAACGACAGCGTGGAGATGCTACTTGGCGGAGATAGAATGATCTCGATTGAGGAGATCTCGAAACTCAACCCCAAAAGCAAGATTCTTTCAGATGAGCAGCAACTCTCGGAGTATGGATCGACAATATTCCAACACACCCTCAACGAGTGGTTTGCACCTCACGCCGAGGGTAATACTCCGATGTATGAGGCGCTTCTCAAAGTACGCAATTTGGCTTCGGAATGGTGTCAGAAAAGTGAGAACAGAGAGAGTTTTCCTCCCGTTATAATCAATATAACCGATGGTGAAGCATCGGATTGTGACGACAACGAATTGCGCGACATTTGCTCGCAGATCAAACGTATCGCCACCGACGATGGGAATGTATTGCTGATAAATATTCACATCAGCACCGACAACACACTACCGGCCACCATATTCCCTATGCCAGACGAACTTACAGGAGGTGGAAGATACCTAAAGTTGTTGGCCGAGTGTTCGAGCGTTATGCCTTCTGCATTCGATAATCCCATCCGCGAGATAAAGGGTCAAGGTGCAACACCTCCATTCTTCGGTATGGGTTACAACGCCTCGATTATCGAATTGCTCTCGATTGTAAACATCGGTTCACGCAGTGTAACAAATATGCAATAATTATGGTCACAATATCTAACTTACGCAACGCTTTGGCCAACCCAGCCGACTCGTTTAGAACTATCAAGGAGATAGTATGGGATAATGCGTCCATAATTAGGTCTACATATTTTGCAGAGACCCGTATCAAGATTGGCAACTACCCATATCTGTTATATATGCCTCTAACGAGTGTTGCTACCCACCGTGCGGAGTTATTCTGCAAACTAAAACGCCATTTAAAAAGTTCGCTTGTTCCGCCTATGCGAATTATGCGCGACGAGATGCTCTATACCGACACCTTAGGCAACAAACTCTCGTGCGACATTCTACTCGAACCGCTATCTTGCACTATGGCATATAGCGATGCTGTAGCCAATGCTAAATTCGACAAGTCTGAGGCTGGGAGTCTACTTACAGCAATCGACACATTAGAGAAGGAGCTAATATCGATTGACGTATCGCTCAACAACTTACGAAAGGAGAATTTATGCATAGACGAAAATGGTTTATTGCACCCCATAAGATGGTACCACGCCACCAAACAGGCTGGTGGTGACCAAGAGGCTTTCAAGCAGCTACGCAACGAGATACTCTGCAACCAACAGGAATTGGAGGTTAAAGATAGTCAGCAAAGTTACTCAACTCCTGTCGAACTGGATGGACACATCGCGATAAGAACCGTTTCCGAAGGACTTATCGCAGTGGAAGATGAGAGTGGCTGGGGTTTTGTGGATTGCAACAACAACTATGTAGTTGAGTCAAAGTATGGCTGGGTATCCGACTTCAAAGAGGGGCGTGCCGAAGTTGAGCTAAACGGAGCAATGGGATTAATTGACAAGATGGGCAACCATGTTTTAGAACCAATATACGACATCCTCGACTATAATCACATAAGCGGCCTGAGTAGAGCAAAAATCAATGGATCGTGGTATCTGTTTGACTACTCGGGAGTAGAGATTCAAGATCTTTCAACTGAGATAGAGACCGAAGAGGATGCGGAGCCTGAATATCAAGCGCAGGAAGCCCCTTAATACACTGATATACTGCCACAAAGAGGCATCTTAGCATAATAATACTCAAGGATTAAAAAACAATAAAAATAATAGAGTTATGGAACAAACAAAATGTCTTATTATCGGTAGCGGACCGGCTGGATACACCGCCGCCATCTACGCATCACGAGCCAACCTTGCACCTATCGTTTACGAGGGCATCGAGCCCGGCGGCCAGCTCACCACAACTACCGAGATCGAGAACTTCCCGGGATATCCCGAGGGTATTGGCGGCACAGAGATGATGGCCGACCTGAAAAAGCAGGCACAGCGTTTTGGTGCCGACGTACGTTTCGGCGTGGTTACGAATGTAGACTTCGACTCTCGTCCATTCGTTGTTACTATCGACGGCGAGAAGCAAATTGAGGCCGAAACACTCATCATAGCAACAGGTGCATCTGCAAAATATTTAGGGCTGGAGTCAGAGTCCAAATTCCGAGGCATGGGAGTCAGCGCCTGCGCCACTTGCGACGGATTCTTCTACCGCAAGCAGGATGTAGCGGTAGTAGGCGGTGGTGACACTGCATGCGAGGAGGCCACTTACCTTGCATCAATCTGTAAGCAGGTATATTTGATTGTAAGAAAACCATTCCTCCGCGCATCGAAGGCTATGCAGGAGCGAGTATTCAACACACCCAACATCAAGGTTATGTTTGAGTACAACACGGTAGAGGTATTGGGTGATGAAGATGGTGTAACAGGTGCCCGCTTGCGTCACTCATCAGGCGAGGAGACCACAATTGATATCTCTGGATTCTTCCTTGCTATCGGACACCACCCCAACACTGAACTCTTCAAGGGTAAGTTGGAGCTCGATGAGGAGGGTTATATCAAAGTCGTTCCCGGCACATCAAAGACCAATATCGAGGGTGTATTTGCTGCTGGCGACGTGAAAGATCCTCACTACCGTCAGGCAATCACCGCTGCAGGTTCGGGTTGTATCGCCGCGCTTGACTGCGAGCGTTATCTACTCAGCAAATAGCATCATCGGATGGCTATTTCGGTTACCATACTCGGCAATGCTTCGGCCAAGCCCACCACTACAGCACATCCATCGGCTCAAGTTGTCAACATCAACGAGCAACTTTTTCTGATGGATGCAGGCGAGGGTGTGCAGCGACAGATGGCTCGATGTGGCATATCACCACTCAAACTTAGAGCCGTATTTTTGTCGCATCTGCACGGAGACCATCTCTATGGATTGTTTCCGCTACTCTCGACATTAGGGCTTTATGGGCGTCGTACCACTCTGCGCATCTATGCACCGCGTCCTTTCGGAGCGATGCTGGAGGGATTTCTCTCGCTCTTCGAGAGAGATCTGCCATACACTCCCGAATGGGTCGAAGTAGATACGACAAAACATCAAATAATATTCGAGAACGACACCACCGAGATATGGTCTTTGCCTCTGCGTCATAGAGTACCTACGACAGGATACCTATTCCGTCAAAAAGAACCGCCACTCAACGTAAGCAAATATAGCATAGAGCGTTACAAACTCTCTGTTTCGCAAATCGTAGCAGCCAAACGAGGCGAGGATATCGCATTGAATTCGGGAGAGATACTCCCCAATTCGCTACTCACATATCGCCCCTATGAAGCCCTCTCGTATGCCTATTGCTCCGACACCAACTACTCGGCTCGATTGGCAAAGATGGTCGAGGGCGTTGACTTGCTGTATCACGAAACAACCTATGCTGCAGCCGAAAAGAAATTAGCCAAAGAGCGAGGCCACTCCTCGACGGTCGATGCCGCCAAAGTAGCCAAGATGGCCAATGCTGAGCGACTGCTCATTGGGCATTTTTCGTCACGATACAAAGATTTGGAGGCTCTCTGTGAGGAGTGTCGCGAAATTTTCCCCTTAACGGAGATTGCTCGCGAGCGAGAGACCTATTGCGTAGAACCTAAACGACAGAGATTATGACCAAAGCCGAGATACAATTTGTACGTTCACTTGCCGACAAGCGCTATCGCGACCAGGAGCAGTGCTTCATTGCTGAGGGCGATAAACTAATCGGCGAGATACTTGATTCGACCTTGAAGATCAAGCATCTATACGCTATTGAAGGCCATTTCACGGGCAAAGCCGAGATCGTCACCGCAAAGGAGATGGAACGCATATCACAGCTCAAGACAGCCTCTACATCTTTGGCTGTCGTTGAGCGTCCCCGCCACCATGCGCCCAAAACAGCTCCTGCCAATGCACTTACCTTGGCACTCGACGGGGTGCAGAATCCGGGCAATCTCGGCACTATTATTCGCCTGGCCGATTGGTTTGGTATCAGCGATATATATTGCTCGATGGATACAGCAGACTGCTACAACCCCAAAGTGATTCAAGCCACCATGGGGGCGATTCTAAGAGTTCGCATCCACTATCTTTCGCTACCCGAATTTCTCGCAACAACAGCTGCCTCACAAATTCCGATTTACGGCACAATGCTTGATGGTAAAAACATCTATAACGCAGAACTTACACCATCGGGTGTGATTGTAATGGGAAACGAGGGTAAGGGTGTAAGCGCCGAATGCGTCCGTAGTTTCACCCATCGCCTACTCATCCCCTCTTACCCCGCATCGCACCAAGGCTCCGAGTCGCTCAATGTAGCGATGGCTACGGGTATAGTCTGCGCTGAATTCCGCCGTCGATGCCAATAAATCACGCCATAGAGCAATCATTCTCAACACAAAACGGCCCAAAAAGGCCGTTTTTTTATTCCCAGAGCATCAATTCCCGCACTATCAAGCTAATAATTGGAAATTATTAGTATATTTGCTGTTTGAAGTTACGAAAAAGGTCTAAATTATTGAGAATGAATAACGACCTTTTGGTTGAATATGTATTGGGTTACGAATTA
>SUZC01000017.1 GCA_015060165.1 Rikenellaceae bacterium | reverse complement strand
GTAATGTTTTTCTGCTCCTCAAAGCCGAACTTTTCAGATTCAAGAAAACGAGAGAAGATAACATTTACCTCTTGATATTGCGGTATGAAGTCTGTTATTTGGGTCATAGGCTTTCTATTATTGTCTGTTCGGTACAAATATAATTCACAATCGGCTGAAAAATTGCATTCAGGATGAATAAAATGTTTGACTTACAACTGATTAAATCTACTCATTGCATTAGCCTTAATATCATCAGCAATATCAATGTAGGGTTTCATCGCTTTGTAGTCGCTGTGTCCCGTCCATTTCATTACCACCTGTGCAGGAATACCGAGGGCCAAGGCATTACAGATGAATGTGCGTCGCCCTGCGTGTGTGCCGAGCAAAGCATATTTAGGCGTAACCTCATCAATGCGTTGATTCCCCTTGTAATAGGTCTCTCGTATCGGCTCATTTATCTCTGCCAACTCGCCCAACTCTTTCAGGTAATCGTTCATCTTCTGATTGCTGATAACGGGCAGCACCTTGTTCCCCTCAAAATGTACATCTTTGTACTTTTCGAGGATTGCCTTACTATGGTTATTCAACTCAATAACCAAACTATCAGCAGTCTTGACGGTGGTAATCTCTATGTGGTCTGCCTTAACATCGCTTGAGCGAAGATTATAGACATCGGAATATCTCAATCCCGTAAAGCAGCAGAACAAGAACACATCACGCACTCGTTCAAGATATTGCTTATTCTGTGGGATATTACAAGACTTTAATTTGTTCAATTCATCCCAAGTGAGGAAGATTACTTTCTTCGGAGTATTCTTCAATTTGGGTTTGAATGTTTCGAATGCAATACTCTGATGATAGCCCTTTTTGAACGCCCAACGGATAAACCATTTGAGAAAACCCAACTGCTTACCAATGGTGCTGTTTCGCATATCCTTTGTTTTGCGGAGAAAATCAACATAGTTGTTCAAGCCCTCTTCATCAAAATAGACAAAGGTAGGTTCAGCCCTGAACTCCTTGATATGGTTCTTAACGGCTGCAAACTTTTCGTATGTCGAATCAGTCCAATTATTCTGCTTGCCACATTCGGAAACAAACTCATTGAATATCTCCCAGAAACCTTTCTGCTCTTCCTGTGCCTCCTCGGTTGGGTTTACTTTGTTGTTAAACGAATCTTTGATTTCTTGCGGAGTAGGCATAATATCTTTTACCTCATACTCCTTGAATACCTCCTGCATTATGGTATAGTAACGAAGCAGGTCGGTATTGATATCCGAAGCACTCTGCTTGAGTTTGTTTGTGCAGCCGTTCTTCACTCGTTGTTTGTCTGCATCCCATTTAGCAGCATCAATGCGATAGCCTGTCGTAAACTCGATACGATGGCTCGCAAAAATAACTCTCATTCGGATGGGGACGTTCTCAATGACGGGAACACCGTTTTTCTTACGGCTCTCCAAGGCAAAAATGATGTTTCTTTTAATGTTCATAAATTGGGTGCGTTAAAAAGTTACACCCAAAATTACACCCAATTTTTCATATATCAAAATGCACCCTATGAGTTTCAATGAATTTAACAATTTTATAAATGCTTAATTTACAACGAATTGAAATTTTGTGATTTTCTATGATTCCATAAGTTCTGGAGCCTCCCTCTCCGCAGAAGACCAAAAAAATATAAGGAGTGCAATCGCACTCCTTTATTTTTTTGTCTTTTATAAGCACATATTAGAAATATAATAAACGTTCGCCTATATAAGGGCATTTACAGCCTAATCTATTAGTCATTATATCTCCTGCCTATATCCCTATATCTCCGTTATTACCCGTTAGAATTAGAGCTTATAGCTGAAAAATAAAAGCAGAGATTGACTTTAGGTCAGTCCCTGCTTTATCTATATCTATCGAGAGTCACCCTCGCGCTTACTTCTTGCTCTTGAGGGTATAGTTGCGCAAGCCCTCGCCATACTCCTTCAATGGTGTGGTGTCGGGATATGACTCGAAGTATGCCGAATCCATATAGACTCCGAAAGAGGTTACATTCTTAATTCCCAACTCTGCGTATGTGTTTATATCCGATAGGAATACATCCTTTCTCCAAGGCAACTGCACAGCGGGCTTCTTCCAGCCGCTGAACAACGACACATCCAACCAATACTCCAATACGACTGCTGTCTCGGCAGGAAACACCTCCAGATTCTCCTTCAGGTGAGCCATATTTTGCGAGTGAGACATACCTCTGTCCTCAGCCGAGAGGTCAGCCAGCGGCTTCTCCCATGAGCGCATAAACGGAGCAAACTCCAAGAAGATACCCTCGGCAGGTTTAACCTTGCGCGGAGCGTGCAGCGAGTTGCAATATGCCAAGTGAGCGAGTTGTGCTTCGGGGTCTTGCTTACGAAGAGCCTCTATGATACGGTTCTCTATAATAAGCGCCTGCTCGCTCGCAGTGTACTCCTTGCACTTCGGACATTGGCATACGGGTTTGCCATCATCCAGCCAGAAGTAGTAGCGATGGTTTGTCGGACGCAATATCTCGGCCACCTTAACAGCATTTGCCACTATGGTCTCAAGCGCTCGCTCCGAGTGTACACAGCAGTTGGCGTCGGCCACGCGACGTCCATTCTCATTCATACGGAACATCGTTGAGTCCTCAGCAAATAGCTCGCGGGGCAACAACTCGGCCATAGAGTGTAACTGATGCTCAACCTCTACGCCGTGCTTCTTGCACGATGCCAAAAAGGCCTGTCCCTTCTCCGACTGAATGAACTCAATCACCTCGCCGGGATACATATGCGTACCTACGGTGTTGATGCCGTTCTCGGCTGCCAACTTACCCCAGTCGACAGTTGAAAGGTCTTGCGTATTTACGATGATACCCTTCATCTGGTAATGGCTCTGCGGCTTGCAACCCACCACCAATGCGGCACACAGCGCTACAATGATTAACGAAAGTCGTTTCATTAAATGCTACTTTAGTAACTACGAGCAAAGAGAACGCGGAACTTAGAAGGTTTGCCAGAGTAGATGCACTTGCCCTCTTCCTCCTTAACATCCAATGGGATACATCGGATAGTAGCCTTTGTAGCCTCCTTGATGGCAACCTCAGTCTCCACGGTACCGTCCCAATGGGCCTCTACGAAACCGCCCTTGTTATCCAAAACATCGATAAACTCCTCCCAGGTATCAACCTTGGTAATCATCGAATTGCGGAAGTCGAGTGCCTTCTTATAGATGTTTGCCTGGATCTCGTCGAGCAATGCTACGATACGCTCTGCAATACCCTCCTGCGAAACAACCTCCTTGGTGAGTGTATCGCGGCGGGCAAGCTCGATAGTGCCGTTCTGCATATCACGTGGACCGAGTGCCAAACGCACAGGCACACCCTTCAACTCATACTCTGCGAACTTAAAGCCCGAACGCACATTGTCGCGGGCATCGACCTTAACCGAGATACCCTTAGCACGAAGCTCGGCTGCAATCTCGTCCAAACGTTGCTTCATCTGAGCAAGCTGCTCCTCTCCCTTATAGATGGGGACCATAGCAACCTGAATAGGAGCCAACTTCGGCGGCAACACCAAACCGTTGTTATCAGAGTGAGCCATAATCAAAGCACCCATCAAACGGGTAGATACACCCCACGATGTAGCCCATACATACTCCTGAGTACCCTCCTTAGTGGCGTAGGTAACATCGAATGCCTTAGCGAAGTTCTGACCCAGGAAGTGCGATGTACCGCTCTGCAATGCCTTACCATCCTGCATCAATGCCTCGATTGTGAGGGTATCCTCAGCACCTGCAAAACGCTCGTTGGGCGACTTGTGACCCACGATTACGGGTACGCCCATATAGTTCTGTGCGAAGTCCTGATATACGCGAATCATGCGCTCTGCCTCCTCGATAGCCTCCTCGCGGGTAGCGTGAGCCGTATGACCCTCCTGCCACAAGAACTCTGCTGTACGCAAGAAGAGGCGTGTACGCATCTCCCAACGTACCACGTTTGCCCACTGGTTGCACAAGATGGGGAGATCACGGTACGATGTAATCCAATTCTTATAGGTGTTCCAAATGATAGTCTCCGATGTGGGACGTACGATAAGCTCCTCCTCCAACTTTGCCGAGGGGTCTACCACAACACCCTCGCCCTCGGGGCTGTTCATCAAGCGGTAGTGTGTCACTACGGCACACTCCTTGGCAAAACCCTCAACGTGGCTTGCCTCACGCGAGAAGAACGACTTGGGGATAAACAACGGGAAGTAAGCATTCTCGTGACCCGTTGCCTTGAACATATCGTCCAACACACGCTGCATCTTCTCCCAAATAGCATAGCCATAAGGTTTGATGACCATACAACCTCTAACAGCCGAATTCTCGGCCAAACCGGCCTTTACGACCAACTCATTGTACCACTTCGAGTAATTCTCCTCGACCTTGGTTAAATCTTTAAGCTCTACTGCCATATCTTTTTATAATTCAGAATTCAAAATTTTCTAATCACCTGTCTAATATCGAATTAGGTTGATGATTTATTATAATTTGGTGTCAAAGTAATCTTAAAAGAGTTGTAAAACTCAAAATGTTGAAGTCTATCGCCTATTTACGGCCTTCCAAAAAACTCTCCCTTTGCCGCAAGGTAATCATAAAAAGGTTTTCAAAACCTAATTTTGAATAAAAAAAAACGGCTACTCTGTACCAAAATACAAAAGTAGCCATTTTTTACTTATTATGAACTGCTTAGAGCGATTTTTTGCTTTGCAAACTATTTTTGACCCCACACAAAGGCCTCAATCATCGCCTAAACAGCCTGCAAATCGATTAAAACTGCACATTGCAGACGATGGGCAAGTGATCCGAAGGATAGTGGCCATTCTCGCGCTTATCCTCCAACACAACATAATCCTTAACCTTAACCGCCGGCGACACAAAGATGTAGTCAATACGCCCCTTGGCCGGTCCAACGAAGTTGCCACCACCCAAATCGGTATCGAAGCTACCCTGCGGTGCCGAAGCAGAGACCTGACGGCAGTCGAGGAGCAGCGTCTTGATATCCTTCACCTGCGGAGTATCCTCCACTGAGTTAAAATCGCCCACGCTGACCACAGGCAGCTCACCTGCAACCTTCTGCACCATTTGGATATGCACCCTGCCCGAATTGGCACGAGCCTCGTGCAGACGCCAATAGAGGTGCGAATCGAAGAAGACAAACTCCTTGCCCGAAACCTTATCGCGGAACTTACCCCAATGGCACAAACGCAAATCGGTGGCATCCCACCCCTTGCTCTCCACCTCCGGAGTGGGGCTATACCAGAAAGTGCCCGCATCGAGCAACTCCAGCTTAGAGCTTTTATAGAAGATTGTAGCCGTATGCAAATCGCCCGATGAACCACCATAAGAGTGGCCCGTACAGTCGTAATCGGGCATCAGCGAAAGCAGGTCGGTAATCTGGCGATTGTCACCCTCCTGGGTACCTACTATGTCGAAATCGTGCGAAACGATTACCTCCGCAACCGAAGCCTTACGCCCATCCCAACTATCACCCGACTTGGCATCGGCAGCCGAATCGTAGCGGATATTAAACGTTGCCACACGCACTTCGGCCTGCTTCGAACAACCAACAATAGCCATCAGGGCCAGAGAGTATAAAATGAGTCGCTTCATTGTCTTCAAAATCTTTTTGGGAGGCTAATTTAGCACCAAATTATCACCTAAAATCGCTAAAAATTTACTAAAATTTGTAGCCCATCGTAAGGGTCACGTAGTTGCGTACGAAATCGGTCTTATAGGTTGGGCTGGCCGAATCGAAATAACCCGTATCGTCGACAGCATAGAAGAGCATATACTCCGTCTGCTCATTCTTGATGTACTGGTAAGCCAGATCGAGACTCACAGCACCCAACTGGAATCCCAAACCTGCCGACACGCAAGTGGTCTTATAGGTTGTGGGGTTATTATAATAGAGCTCCTTGTCGTTACGCAACATAGCGTCCGACACGCCATAACCTGCTCGCAACGACACCACCGACAACGGCTTAATCTCGGCACCGATACGCAGGGTATTGGCACCCTTATAGTTAGCCTTGAACTCGGCACGATAATCGTCGGGCATAAGGTCGAAACCATCTGGTACATTCTTCACACGCATACCGTTGTACCAGGTACGCTCGTAATCAACCGACACAACTGCCATTCGACCAAATGTATACGATGCACCGAACATCAAACGTGTGGGCGACACAAAATCCCAAGTCTGATCACCTATATCTTCCAACGGCAAAGTGGTATCGCCATTGGGGTTGTAGTTAGTGGCCATATATGCCTGATAGGTACGGTCCAATGCATAATATGTGGGAGTATGGATTGCTGCTCCCAAACGCAATGCGGGGAAGGGACGATAGATGGCTCCCAACTTGAAATTCACGCCTGCACCCGACAACTCCACAGCCTGATTGTAATCCATCCACTCGGCTGGCTCGGCAATAGGTGTACCGTCGGAATAGACGGGCTGCTGACCATTATACTGATAATCCTCGCCATAATAGAATTGACGATCCCACTTCACGTGCTGTATGCCGATAGTTCCACCGATATAGAACGTATTGTTGAAATTAGCTGCCAAAGCGACCTGTACCTCGCCAATCGAGCCCTTGCTCTCGACACCCACAGTATGACCTACATTAGCATTCACACCCAGGGTATTGGCCGAAGTCCAATAGTCGCCAAACTCATCACGCTCGGCATCGAGAAGCCAATTGTTATAAGCCAAGATTCCACCCCAATAGTAGGCATCGCCAAAGGCGTAGTTCAACGCACCGTCTTTGTCGGGGAATACTCCGCCCTGACCCAACTGACGTACAAAGGCATCGTTAATCGAGCGATAGGGCGAATCCGATGGGGCACTGAGCGACGAATAACCATAACGATAATTGAAATCGGCCACGCGATTATAACCGATACCCGCATTCAGGCTCACCAGATTGCTGCGACTACCCTCGTAGAGTTTGAATGTTGCACCTATGTTACTCAACGCAAAGCGGCTACGCTGGTTATCACCCCAATCCTCGGCACTATTGGTCGAGTTCTGGAAACCCATCATAGGCGAGAGCGAGATCTCGTTGTGACGATACATTGCCAAACCCGCAGGGTTGATACCCATCGACGAGAGGTCGCCACCAAGCGACGTGAAGGCTCCTGCCATAGCCATCGAGCGGGCAGTGCCAAAGCCGAAGTTGACCTGCGAGAGAGAGTACATATCACTCGACATCATACCATCGTGATCCATCATAAGACCACCAAAACGGTAGTGCTGGGCCGACGCCGACACCATTGAAAAGAGCATTACTCCCAAAAGCGATATCTTTGCTACAAATTTCATATCTTTCTCTATTTTAATTAATTACTCGATATATCGAAATAAAAAGAGTAACCCGCACAGAGTCTCTCCGTGCAGGCCCTCATTAGATTATTGGCCATTAGCGACCGCGCGAGCCACCACCTCGTGAACCACCGCCACCGCTGCTACCACCTGAGTAGCCACCGCCGCCTGAGTAGCCACCGCCGCCGCGTGAACCGCTACTAAACGATGAGCCACTGCTGTATGACGAAGAACTCGATGAAGAGCTGCTGTATGACGAACGCGAAGTAGAGGTGTTGCGTGATGAACTGCTATTGCGCTCGTTGCTATTGTTGGTATAGGTCTGACCACGATTTGTCGAGGTCGAACGGCCTGTGCTTTGACTAGGTGATGATACCGCCGACTGGCCACGTGAGCCTACGACTGAACCACGACCCACCGAGCCAGTACGCTGCTGCTCCAATGCCGAAGCATAACGACCTGTGCGCGAAGTGTTGCCATAGACGCTGCCCGAATTGGGAGAACGGTATGGGGTAGAGTGAGCCGAGCCACGATTTACGATTGTAGAACCGCGGGTAGGCACACGGCCGCCATCCTGGCGTGAGTCATTATTGCGTGAGCCATAGTAGCTGCCGCCACGGTGCCAATTACCGCCGCCACCGCCCCACATATCGCCGTACCAGAAACCGCCTGGGTGGTGATGATGGTGATGATGGCCATACCAGCCGTAGTGGTGGTGATGCCACGGACGATACAATCCGCCCCAACCCCACCAGAGGTTAACGCCCCAGCCGCCCCAATGGCTGCCGTAGCAGATATTCCAATTCCAATCCCACCACGAATAGCGAGGGAATCCCCAGCAAGAGTAGTACCAAGGATCATAGAACGACGACCAGCTACTCCAGCCATAATACCACGGTGAGAGCACCACCGAAGCGCGTGTTGCACCCCAAGTGCCGAACATCGAAGTGATGTATTTGGGCTCAACCCAAACCTCGTCGCCCGAAACCATAATGTTATAGAACGCGGGATCGTAGGCTGTAGCGTAGGTTACGTTGCCGTTGTAACGCAAGCTGTAATAGCTCGACGGCATACGATAGCTGGCCGACTGGAATCCGCGCAGACGACGTGCATAGGCACTTTCGTAAGTGTTAGCCACAAAGTCGTTGTTATCCTCCTCCACAACGATCACTCCATCGCTCTGGACAGGCTGGCTCTGCAACTGTACATTCTGATTATTTTGAGCCAAGAGGGCTTGCTGTTTGGCCTGCTCGGCCTCCCATTTGGCTTGCTCGGCAAGAGCTTCGGCACGTCGTGCCTCGGCCTCGGCCTTGCGTACTTCGGCCTCAGCTTTCTCACGTGCGGCAATAACCTCCACATCGTGTACGGCATAGAGGTCGTCGAAAGAACCCGACGACGAATAGAGCGACGATACGCACGATGTAAGAGTAGCGATTGCAGCTACTGCAACCATTGCTACGGTGTTGATAAAATTCTTCTTCATAGCGCACATTGTTTTAAGGTTAATATGCTACTTCGGGTGCCCATCTCGCTGCGATAGCGACAGCGACCACACCTCTACTTTTTTATATAACGTATCGCCCGCGCTAATTATTGTATGCTCAGGCAACCATTGTGCCCGACAAGCCTCACAAGGCGACAGAACGGCTATCTAATGCAAATATACAAACTTTTGGGACAATTTCAACAATAATGCAAAATATAAGTATCAAACAGAACAAATGGGGCTGCCCGACAACCTTCGGACAACCCCATCTATATCAGAGACAGGCACAATATTGGGTGGCAAATCCACCTTGCGATTACGCCCCTATGAGCCTACCACTCAACCAGCACCTTGGCAAATATCGGGCGGTGGTCAGACTCCACCGGACAATTCAGCACGGTGTGGTTCTTGACGGTAGCCTTTGCTCCCTTACCGGTATAGAGCGCCATAAAGTCGATTTCGCTCTTAGGCTTGTCGGCAGGGAAGGTGTTTGCATTTCCGCCCTTGGGGAATACATAAAACTCGGAAGCCAACTGCTTCATAGCATTACTGTTGCGCGAGTCGTTGAAGTCACCGGCAATAATAACGGGCTTGTTGAGTTTCGAGAGCTCTGAGATGATGATTCCGATAGAGGTAACGCGGTCGGCCTCGTGCAACGAGAGGTGTGTTGAGCAGAAGTAGTAATCCTGCAACTCCACAATCAGCAACAATCGTGGCTCAGAGCGACAAGGCAATGGCACACGACGCGAAGAGATAGGCTTCTGCTTAGTGAGTACGCCAATACCATATTTACCTCCTTGGAAATCGATTGCCGGGCCAAATGTCGGATACATACCAGCCTGTTCAGCCAGCTCACCCAACACGTCAACAGGGAGACGCATCGTAACACTATCCAACTCCTGCAACGCCACAGCCTCCACATCGTTATCCTTTATAATCTTGGCTATTCGTTCGGGTGAATACTTGTCGTCGAGTCCCACGCATTTGTGCACGTTGTAGCAGAGCAATCGAAGCTCTATGCTCGATGTTGGCACAGCGGGGTTCTCGGGCTGAGGGGGAACCTGGGGCTCATCTTCGGATTTTGAGCAAGCGATGGCGGCAAATACCGTAACGAAAAGTGCCAGCAGGGCGAGATTAATTTTTTTCATAGTATAAGTTGTTTTAGGTTTATGTGAAGCTTTACTTTGCAAAGATAACATTTTAATTGACATTTTCGACGTCGGCCCGCAGTTTTTGCCTTTGTGGATCGCCATTTTTGGCTCGGCTGCGAAGCTGGGCGTGGCACGATAATTGATGTTTTTCGGGCCGAGCGCAAGAGCAGGGCAACGTAAAAAAAGTGAAAAAAATTTTGTAGATTGAAAAAAAGTACATAACTTGCACTCAGAAAAATAAATTTTTAACTCATTTAAACGCTTTTGCCTATTGAAGAAATTCTACTCTTTGAACACTACATATTAATTAAAAGTGAAGAGTATGAACACACAAGTATTAAGCGATCAAGTATTGCTTAATCGCTATCTGTCAGGTGATTGCGCTGCCATTTCACAGCTTATCGAACGTCACTCGCGTCGTGTCCGCGACTACATCCGTATGATGGTAAAGGACAACGATGTGGCTGATGACATCCTGCAAGAGACACTCATCAAGGCCGTACGTATTATCGACGAGGGTCGATATGCCGATATGGGTAAGTTTCTCTCGTGGGTGCTGCGTATTGCCCACAACCAGGTTATCGACTACTTCCGTAGCCAAAAGAGTGCTCGTACGGTGAGTGAGGCCGATGCCGGCTATAATGTGTTGGGTACACTGCGTTATGCCGAGCATAACGTGGAGGATAAGATGGTGGCCGAGCAGATCGAGAGCGACGTGCGTCGCTTGGTTGAGCAGCTGCCCGAGGAGCAGCGCGAGGTGGTCGTGATGCGCTACTACTCTGGAATGAGTTTCCAGGAGATTGCCGACCAAACAGGCGTGAGTATCAACACCGCGCTGGGACGTATGCGTTATGCGCTGATTAATATGCGTAAGCTTATCAGCGAGCATAATGTGATTCTGTCGTAAGACGCAACTATGTAAATGCAAAAAAATCGAGGTTGTCCCAGTGGGGCGACCTCGTTGTTTATTAAAGAAGTTGGGCAGAAAATTTTATCTGCCCGCCAAATTCCCCTGGAATATTTTAGTGCATAAACATAAAGTTGCATAGCTATGCTGGAATTTTAAAAATAACTAACGCGCTGATAATCAGTGTAGAGGGGGGGGGGCATAATTGCCAATAAGAGAAATTTAGAGTATATGATTTATGACAACATCTTAATGCCTCTAAGAGCTGATCAATGTAAGTTGGAAATGAAAGAGAATGGCGAAAAGAGCAAAACACTTCCGTACTTCTCGCTCTCATAAAATTACTCAAAAAAAATAGAGCCTGTCTAACAAGTTTTTTTAACCCTCTGAGAATTGCATATTTGAAATAGTTCTCAGATAGCTACTCGAATAAAAAGAGCCTGTCCACGACTTGTTGGACAGGCTCTTATCAATTCTGATTTTGAATTACTTTCTAATTGCCGCTACTCCTGGCAACTCCTTACCCTCCATATACTCGAGCAAAGCACCGCCACCAGTTGAAACATAAGATACCTTATCGGCCAAGCCGAACTTGTTGATACAAGCCACTGAGTCACCACCGCCGATGAGTGAGAATGCACCGTTAGCAGTTGCCTCTGCAATAGCGTCAGCCACAGCCTTTGAACCTGTTGCAAACTTGTCGATCTCGAATACACCTACAGGGCCATTCCAGAGGATAGTCTTGCACTCCAAAATCTCCTTGCGGAAGAGCTCCTTACCCTCAGAAGCGATATCAACACCCTCCCAAGCATCGGGAATATTGTTTGCAGGAGCCTCCTGAGTATTTGCATCCTGAGAGAAATCATCAGCGATAAGAGCATCGGGTGAAGTAACGATCTTGATACCCTTCTCCTCAGCCTTCTTCAAAATCTCCAAAGCTACTGGGAACATATCTGGCTCGCAGATTGAGTTACCTACCTTACCACCCTGAGCAGCTGCGAAGGTGTAGGTCATACCACCACCGATGATGATCTTGTCGCACTTCTCCATCAACTTCTCGATGATAGTGATCTTGGTAGAAACCTTAGAACCACCTACGATAGCAACGAATGGACGCTGTGGGTTAGACATCACGCCATCGATAGCCTTCAACTCGTTCTCCATAACGTAACCGAACATCTTGTCATTGGGGAAGTAGTCGGCGATAAGAGCTGTTGATGAGTGAGCACGGTGAGCTGTACCAAATGCGTCGTTGATATAGCAGTCGGCATACGAAGCGAGCTTCTTAACGAACTCCTTCTGAGGACCCTCCTTAAGAGCCTTCTTTGCAGCCTTCTTCTCCTCGTCGGTAGCATCCTCAGCCAAACCACGTGGCTTGCCCTCCTCCTCAGCATAGAAACGGAGGTTCTCCAAAAGCATCACCTGACCGGGCTTCAATGCAGCGGCCATCTCGGTTGCCTTCTCACCCATACAGTCACCTGCAAACTCTACCTTAACGCCCAAACGAGCCTCGATAGCGGGGATGATCTGCTCCAATGAGAACTTAGGATCGGGATTCTTCTTGGGACGACCCAAGTGTGACATCAAAATCACTGAACCTCCCTTCTCCAATACTTTCTTGATTGTGGGGATAGCTGCACGAATACGAGTGTCGTCAGTTACCTGACCCTCACCATTGAGGGGCACGTTGAAATCAACGCGGATGATTGCACGTTTGCCTGTGAAATCGTAGTTGTCAATTGCGAACATAGTCTTAATTGTTTTTGTTTAACTTATTTGTTTGTTGTCTATTATCTCTATTTCACACACGCCCCAAGGCCTGCTCAAACGAGCGAGCCTGGCATAGGGCTACAATTGCCACAAATATAAGAAAAAAAATTCTATTTGGGGCCATTTTGCGACGAATAGTTTGATAAGTGGAGCAAGAGTATGGCCGTTTTGGAAAAAAAACTTATATTTGCCCCGACAAAATTTGTTGTTTGAAGATTATTAGCCCGAGGGTCGCGACTCGATTAATAGGATTCGTAACACCATAGTAATTACACAAATGACAAAACTGAAAATTATGGCAAATAATCTGTTAGAAGGCAAAAAGGGCCTTATCTTTGGAGCTCTGAACGAGAACTCAATCGCGTGGAAAGTAGCTGAGCGTGCAGTGGAGGAGGGTGCTCAAATCGTACTCACCAATACTCCCATTTCGTTGCGTATGGGTACTATCAACGAGTTGGCAAAGAAGTGTAACTCGATAGTTATTCCGGCCGACGCCACATCGGTAGAGGATCTGGATCAGCTTATCGACAAGACAATGGAGCACTTCGGTGGCAAGTTCGATTTCATCCTCCATTCGGTAGGTATGTCGCCAAATGTTCGTAAGGGTATCACCTACGACAATCTCAACTACGAGTATCTCTCGAAGACACTCGATATCTCGGCTATCTCGTTCCACAAGGTAATTAAAGCCGCTTATCAGAAAGACGCTCTCAATGAGTGGGGTTCAATCGTCGCGTTGTCGTACCTCGCTGCACAGCGTACACTCTACGGCTACAACGATATGGCCGATGCAAAGGCTCTCTTGGAGTCTATCGCACGTTCGTTTGGTTGCATCTACGGCCGCGAGCGCAAGGTGCGTATCAATACCGTATCGCAGTCACCCACACCCACCACAGCTGGTGGCGGAATCTCAGGATTCAAGAACTTGTTGGAGTATGGCGAGACCCTCTCGCCGCTGGGTAACGCATCAGCCGAGGATTGTGCCGACTATGTGCTCACTCTCTTCTCGGACCTTACACGTAAGGTTACTATGCAGAATCTCTACCACGACGGAGGATTCTCGTCGATTGTGATGAGTCCCGAATTGATGGAGGTCTTCGAGAAAGGAATCAAGGAGAATTCATAATTCAAAATTCAAGATTCAAAATTGATTAAATCTCTATTTAACATTGAGTTAGATAGAGATTTTATATTGCGTCAAAGTAATCATAAAACAGTCGTAAGACTGCGTCATTTCATATTTTCGCATCATCGGCCAGCGGTGATAATACAAGCATCTACGCGAAAATGTCGGGAATGACGGATATAAAAAATCCTCCGCCTAATCAGATATTAGACAGAGGATTTATCAATCGTGAATTCAGAATTAAAATCCCTACTAAACCTTGCTCAATGCCTCAAAGCCCTTACCATAGACACCCATCACAGAACCCATCGTAATGAAGGCATTGCTGTCGATACGGCGTGTGATTTTCAGAATCATCGAAGCATCGCGCTTACGGCAAACAACCATAATAATTTTGCAGTTGTTCTGAGTGTACCAGCCCTTGCCGTCGATAATCGTAGCACCACGCCCCGCCTCGATATTGATAGCATTGGCGATATCCTCGTACTGCGGGCTGATGATAAATATCTGGCTCGACTGCTGGCTACCCGACTGGATAAGGTCGACAGTATAGCCATAAACGGCAATCATTATGTAACCATACACTACGCGAGCGATACCCGATGCCAGGTCCTCAGAGATGAAAATCGAACAGCCGATGATGAAGAAGTCGGTCATAATCACAATCTTACCATAGCTCATTGTGCGGTACTTGTTGATAATCATCGCAACGATATCGGTACCTCCTGTCGAGCCGCCCTGGCTAAATCCGATGGCCACACCCGAACCCGAGATGATAGCACCCATAATCACGAGCAGGATATCGCTCGAATCGATGTTTTGGGTATAAATCTCAACTATCTCGATATAGTTTTCGGGCAGGATAAAGGTCCACGCATCCATCGCAATCGAGAGCATCGTAATGCAGTAGATGGTCTTGATTCCGAAGTTCCAACCCACTATAAAACCACCAAAAAGCAGCAGCACTGCGTTGATGATGAATACAAACGTACCCATCGAAATCATAGGGAAGAAATGGTTGAGAATCATCGACAAACCTGTCGCACCGCCACCCATACCTCCTGCAGGAATGATACAAGCCACCCAACCAAATGCGTAGCAGAACATACCCAGCGTCATAATGACATACTCTTTGAGGCTTCGGCCCAGAGTACTTGGAGTAAGATTTATTGCCATAATGGTCTTTTTTAGTTACAATTTATAACTTAATTTTAATTTCCTCTTCTATTTTGTAGGTATTATACCTTTTCGGCTGCAAATATATCAAAAAACCGCCAACTTATATCACATAAGCCCACTGTTTTGCATATATCATATAAAAATTCATACTGTGATAATCTCTGCCACAGCTCCGATTATTTTATATGATGGATAAGCAACACTGGATTATCATCAAATGCTATATTACTTGCAATCTTTGCAAAATCTTCTCTCAGTTCTTGTTTTTCAGCAGCGTCGCCTTTCTCTTGAAGATACTCCTTGTACCTCGACATATAAGTAGCAACCAACAATGCTCGTAGACTCGACACATATCTATCTCCTGCATTCTCCAACGCAATACTTGACGAACTACTAAGTGGGCATTGTGACACTCGAATCGTCTGATGGGCGCGAGCCACTCCCGACTTCTTGTCGAGAGCCACAAAACCTGCGTGGTTGGTATTGAAAAAGAGATAATCATCTGTTTCAAGCATATTTGTTATGCCATAGACATATCCTTTTTCTTTATCAGTTATTGCCTCTTCGAGCTGCTCATCATTCAATTCTTTGGCCAACTTCTCTATATTCTGAGCCCCAAAATCAAATGTATAGCGTGGCACCAATTTATCATTTTTGACCTCATAAATGGTATTATTGAATCGTTCTGACACTAACACCTTTTTGCCATAACTACCAATCTTCTCGCCGTACGCTTGGTGATAGGTTTTGTCGGGCATAGTAAAGTCGGCAATCGGTATAATCTCATAATCGCCTGATAGCTTCACCTTACTTACGAGATACTCTTCTTCGGTCATAGTATCTGCGTTTACAACATAGAGATAGCCATCTCTAACCATATAACTATCGGCAAGTAACATCTTGTAGGGGATTGTAGCCTTCCACTCTCCCTCATACGAATAGACCAAAAAACGACTTCGCTGGTCATCATAGACTACAAACTGCTTGTTTTCTAAATCGAGCGTAGCTCCTGTAAATTGCACATACTCCTGCGGGCCTCGACCCAAGCGTTTGATGGTGCGAATATGTTTTCCATTGTAGTCAAACAATATTATGCAACTTTGACGAGTATCAGCCACCGCAAAAAAGTCGTCGGTAAACATAATTTTATCTATGCTACCAATCAATGAATTCTCATTGGTCTCCAACGCAATGAAATCGGTTGATTTGAAATACTCCTCCTCATTTACGGGATGAGCACTTTCCATGTCAACTGTAATAATCTCAGCTTTGGAGAGTATATCAACCCTTTGGCAAGAGAGTACCACCGTCAAAATAGCACATAGCGATAATGATTTGAATATTAATTGTTTCATCGGTTACAAATATCTATTCATTCTACTTGTACTATAAGGTTTCAAAAATTTCTCCTTGATGTACACCTCGGCGCTCTAATATTTTATCGAGCATAGCCAACAGCTCCTCATTGCGCACCAATCCCCACCCTTTGGTGTGGTGATAACGCGGAGGTGCCTCGCCTGCAAATCGCTCCACTACGATATCGGGGCGAAGTCGGCGCAGAATCTCCACAAAGAGCTCCAGATACTCCTCGATGCTCCAAAAGCGGAATCGCTCAGGGTGGGCATCCCACTCTGCGGCCATAGCCGTCGAGCGGAAGAGTTGCAGTTGGTGGAACTTGACCGTCGTGAGTGGCAACGAGTTTATCAACTCGGTCTGTTCGATAAGCATTTGGTCGCTCTCGCCCGGAAGTCC
Organism: Rikenellaceae bacterium; assembly: GCA_015060165.1. Lineage (GTDB taxonomy): Bacteria > Bacteroidota > Bacteroidia > Bacteroidales > Rikenellaceae > Alistipes. The sequence goes on along the minus strand of SUZC01000017.1, from coordinate 17,075 downwards.
CAATATAAAGTGTGCCCCACAATGTATCCCTCGCTCGGCCGTCAGGGCCACAGCTCTTTGGGCGCAGGCGAAGTCGTGACCGCGGTTAATATGCCGCAGCGTGGAGTCGTAGCACGACTCGATGCCATACTCAATGGCCACATATTTTCTCTCAGCCAGCTGTGCAAAGTAATCCAACTTCTGCTCATCCACACAGTCGGGGCGTGTACCTACCACAACTCCTGCCACCTCGGGATGAGCCAAAGCCTCGTCGTAACACTCTCTAAGCCGTTCCAGCGGAGCATAGGTATTGGAGTAGGACTGAAAGTACGCCAAATACTGCTCGGCCGAACGATATCGGCGGCGGTGAAACACGATGCCTTCATCGATCTGCTGCGTGATGCTCTTCGAGGGTGTGCAGTATGAGGGCGTAAATGCTGCATTGTCGCAGAACGTACAACCACCGTGCGATAGCGTGCCATCGCGGTTCGGACAGCTGAATCCGGCATTGATGGTCACCTTCTGCATACGGTGACCGAAGAGGCGCTTGAAATATGCCGCATAACTATTGAATCGGCGGGTATCGCCCCACGGGTATATCTTTTGCTCGGATTGTTGCATATCTTGGCAGTTGGTTGGTGCGTGTGGTGCAAAAGCCACTCTCTACCGCATACAAAATTAGAAATAATTATCAAAAAATATCCTCTTGCGACCCGAAATATTACAAATAAACACTACCTTTGATAGTATGAAACTGATTTTTGCAACCAATAATGCCCATAAGTTGCGCGAGGTGTCGCAAGTGGTGGGCGACAGATTTACACTTCTCACGCCGCGCGAATGCGGTATTACGGAGGATATTCCCGAGGATCAGCCCACGCTCGAAGGCAACGCCTTGCAGAAGGCCCGCTACATATATGAGCGTACGGGTATCGACTGTTTTGCCGACGATACGGGTCTGGAGGTCGATGCTCTTGGGGGTGAACCGGGCGTACGTTCGGCACGCTACGCCACCGATGGTCACGACGATGAGGCCAATAAACGCCTGCTGTTGCAACGCCTGCAAGGGATAGAGAATCGTGCTGCACAATTCCGCACAGCCATTGCGCTGATTATCGGGGGCGAGGAGTATCTCTTCGAAGGAGTGGTGCGTGGCGAGATTTCGCACGAGGAGCTGGGCGATGGCGGATTTGGCTACGACCCATTGTTCCTGCCTGAGGGACGTGCAGAGTCGTTTGCCCAAATGAGTGCCGAGGATAAGAATGCAATCTCGCATCGTGGCCGAGCAGTAAGGGCTTTGGCGGAGTTCCTGAATTTTGAATTACTATAACTATGGATAGAAAACAATTTTTGGCATCGATGCTGTCGTTGGGCGGTGTTGCGTTGGCATCGTCGGCAAGTGCTGCGATGCTCGACAAGGTGGCCGAGGCGGCTATTGCCGAAGCTAAGGCTGCGGCCAAACGTGGCAAGCGCAAGATTGACCCTGCAACAGCTGTACTGCTGTCGGACATCCACATCAGCGGCGAGTTCGTGGATGATAAGTCGGCCGAGAGAATACCGAAATACTACCCCTACAACCCAACCTGCCTGAAACTGCGCATCGCCGAGATTCTTCAGATGCGACCTCTGCCGGCCAACGTGCTGGTATTTGGCGATGTGGCGTGGGACTACGGCTTGGAGGAGGATTACCGCTATGCTGCCGAGCTGCTCTCGGAGCTGGAACAGGCAGGAATCAAGGTGACGCTCGGTATGGGTAACCACGACCGTCGCGCCCCATTCTTCAAGGTCTTTTCGGAGTACGCCAAATCAACGAAGGTCGATGGCCGCGTGGTGTCGGTGGTGGAGATGCCCGACTTCGATTTTGTGATGCTCGACTCGCTGGCCGAGCTGCCCAACCTCAAGCCGCGCCAGGCGACAACCGTTTCGGGCGAGATTTCGGGCGGTCAGATTGAGTGGCTGCAGGAGTTCGTGAAGGGCCGCTCACGTCGCGTGGTGCTTGGTTCACACCATCCGCTGGGCGAGATGGGTAATCTGGAAAAGTTTATCGTCAATACGCCTCAGGTGGCAGGCTATGTATATGGCCACCTCCATATCTGGAGCAAGTCGGCCCGCGTGGTACGCCCCCGCAAGGAGCTGCATATGGTGCCGACGGTGGGACTCCCCGCCACGTTCTACGGCGATATTGGCTTTGCTGTTATGCGCTCAACACCCGAGGCTGTGACCTTTGAGTACTCATCGAAGGGCTTCTGGTGGCCACAACCCAAGGAGAATCCCCCTGCCGAATGGCAGAGCCGAACAGATGATTTGGCCTGTGAGAGGTGCAAATTTTTATTATAATACAGTAGCCTGAAAAGAGAATAACCCCAAAAGTCCATCATTAACTTTTGGGGTTATTTAATCTATAGGCCAACACCTCTCGGCTAACTCCTAAGCACCTGCACCTGTACGTTTGCCGTTCTTGCGCATATGCTCCTTCAACATCTTCTGACCCTCGGGAGAGTTCAGATATTTGATTCTCTCCTGACGCTCCTTCTCGTGCTGCTTAATGCTCTCTTGCTGCCAGTCGGCCAAAGGTACTCGATTGCTGTCAACGGGCAAGTGAATGGCGCTAAACAAAATACCGCCCATCTCATCGTGCTTGTCGGTTACGGCAATCTTCTCGACAAACTTCTTACCCTTATATTGCCATAGTAGCTCTACCACCTTCACACCAACAAGTTTGTCGCCATAAGCCCTCTTTGCAGAGTCGAAATTTGCATTTTTCCACACGTCGTACTTCTTGGCAAGCTGCGAGAGTGGAGCAATTTCATACTTCTTGTTCTTGTAGTCGATGACATGGCTATACAACTTGTCTTTATCGACATTCCCTGCAATGAACTCGTCGATATCCTTTTGGTTGTTGAGCACACCAACCTCGCGCCAACCCAAAAGCTTCAATTCGGGATACTCCAATTCGTAAGCTCCTGCGGTCCATTTCAACTGCTGCTGCCAACGAAGCGGATTTTGATCTTTGGCCAAAGCGCTTACGGGATTGTACTTACCATCCTTCGCCGTTTTTGCCTGACAGGGCATAGCAAGCATTGCCACGATGCTGCAAAGTGCAACGCTAAGTACTGATTTTAAAATTGCTGATCTCATAACTTTTTATTTAGGTGTTAAAAATATTTGCCTACACGCAGTCACTCAACATCCTCTCTCAATCAACACTTTACGCATTGGCTCTCCCGGCTTGATGTCGTCTATTATCCTAACGATAATTTTTTCATAAAATTATATGTAAAAATCAATAATAGCAACCAAATATGCGCTCTTTCAGCATATTTATGCACCTTTTATGCCCCCCCCCTATGCTGATTATCAATCTGTTAGCAATTTTGGATATCCTGCATAGCTATGCAACTTTATGTTTATGCACTAAAATATTCCAGGAGAATTTGGCGGGCAGATAAAATTGTTCTCGGCAAAAATTCGTATCTTGTGAAGGTAAATGACCAAGAGTATGCGACGCAGTGAATTTTTAAAGATTATATCGGGCGGTGTGGTGCTACTTGCCACAGGCCAACCTTGCAAGGCATCGGGTGGCCGCAACCGACGGTCCCTGCGATTTGGTATCCTTACCGACACCCACTTCTCGGATCGCCCCACAAGTGGCTCGCGCCACTACCGCGACTCCGAGCTGAAGATGCACGAGGCGATTGAGGCCTTCAATCGCGCCGATTTGGATTTCATCATCGAGTTGGGCGATATGAAGGATATGCCCGCCTCGGCCGACCCAGCGCCCACATTGCGCGACCTGGACCGCATAGAGAGCATCTTCCGCGAGTTCGACGGCGCCACCTATCACGTGCTGGGCAACCACGATATGGATTGCATAACCAAGCAGGAGTTCCTTGCCCACACGACCAACACCGGCCGAGCCAAAGGGAGAAGCTACTACTCATTTGTGGCACGTGGCGTGCGTTGCATAGTGCTCGACGCCAACTTCAATCTCGACGGCACGCCCTACTCGCGAGGTAACTTCGACTGGCGACGGGCGATGATTCCTGCCGAGCAGCTCCGTTGGCTCGAAGGCGAGCTCGCAGCTCACCCGAAGCAGCCGACGTTGATTTTCCTGCACCAGTTGCTCGATAGTTTTTCGGGCGTCACCAAGAACGTCTGCGTGAGCAATGCCGAGCAGGTGCGCGAGGTGCTGGAGCGTCACAAACAGGTGCTGGCCGTTTTTCAGGGGCATCACCACGCAGGCCATTACAGCCATCGTGCCGGCATACACTACGTCACGTTGCAGGGAATGATCGAGCAGGCTGCGCCCGACCACAACAGCTATGCGATAGTCGAAGTGGCAAGTTCGGGAGAGATACGCATCGACGGATTCAAGGATTGCCGCAGCAGGCAGTTATAAGGCTCCTGGGGTATAAGAGAAAACAGAGGCTGCTCAACCACTTGGTTGGCAGCCTCTGCTTATAATTAAGCGCTTGGGACACTCTACGAGAGCGACTTCACGATTGCACACATCTCATCGTACTGGCGCTCCATACTCTGCAAGAGTTTATACTGAGCGTGAGTACGTACGAGGTTGTGGTCGGCATAAGCAGTCTTGTAGTAGTTGTCGCCATCGATGTAATCCATCAAGAAACGCAACACCTGCTCGAAGGTGATATAGCGACCTGCGAAGGCCAACCAATCGAGCTCGCTCTGGGTCATCGATGCACGCTGCTCCGAGAGGTAACCCTCGGCGTAAGCGCGGAACATATCGATGCTCATCTCGACATTATCGAGGTTCTTATCGTCCTCAGCACCTGTGTTGGTGTAAGAGCGAATAGCATCACCGAAGTCGTTGAGCGAAGTAGAGCTCATAACAGTATCGAGGTCGATAGCGCACAGCACCTTACCTGTGGGTTTATCGAAGAGGATATTGCTGATCTTGGTATCGTTGTGAGTAACGTGAGTGGGGATTGTACCATCCTCAACGAGCGACCAGAAGTCGAGCATCTCCTTGCGGCGGGCCTCAACCCAGCCAATCTCCTCCTGCACCTCGGCCACGCGACCTACGGGATCCTTAGCGATGGTCTCGTCCCACTGCTGGAAACGCCAACGGATATTGTGGAAGCCCTTGATAGTCTCGTTCAGCGGCTTATCGAAGTCGGCAAGCAGAGCCTGGAAACGACCGATACCCACACCGCCCTGATATGCCAGCTCCACTGAGTCGGCACGATCGTAGCTCGCTGTGTCGGCAATAAATACGCATACTGCCCAATAGTTCTCGCCATCCTGAACATAGAGCTTACCATCTTTGGCAGGCACCACGGTAAGGGTCTCACGCATTGGGTCTGCAACCTTAGCCTTGATGTGGTTGGTTACGGCCAAGATGTTATCCATCATACCCGGAACATCGGGGAATACGATGTGATTCTTGCGCTGCAAGATATAGTTGGGAGCATCGCCCACAGTAACCACAGTAAATGTATCGTTGATGAAACCCTCGCCCAAAGGCTTGATGGTCTCAATCTCGCCCTCCAACGCAAACTGAGAGGCGATAGCTAAAAGTTTTTCCTGATTCATTTGGTTATATTTGGTTTTAATATTTTCTACATCAACTCCACATTGCCAAAGAACTCTGGGCAGTGGAAGTTTGGCTCTGGCAAGGTGATTGGCGACCAGCTCATATAGTGAGCCTTATCCAACTTATCGCCACACTTGTAGAAGTTAGCCTTCAAGCTCTTAGGAGCCTTCTCTAGGCCGATAAGCTCAAATGGGATAACCTCCGCAAGCCACCACTTGGTCTGGCCCTTGATGTCGATAGCCTCGTGCTTGAATGTACCAAAGCGGCGCACCTTCGCGAGCTGCTCGGCTGTGAAAGGCTTAGACTCGGCGCGAGTCTTATGAGCCGATGCGAGGATTGTACCTATGCAGTTAATCTCGAAATTGAAGTAGCCCTCGCCATTGGGATTACCCACGAAAAACTCCACACAACTATCTTCCCATACTCTTCCGTGATTCTCCATAGCGATTGCCTTGACGTGCTCCTCCTCGACATCGAACATAATTACGATAGCATCGTCCGAGTGGGCGATACGGAACTCCACCTTGGGAGCATAGGGGAACTTGTCACTCCAATTGTGATAATCGATTGCGATAGGCTTAACCTTATCGTTCAAAACGGCACGAATCTCATCGTTTGAGAGTTGCTCTACATTGCGGATAAATGGAGCCTCGAGGCTCTTCTTTGCTGTTGACTGATTCATAGTTGCTGGGGTTTTATCGTTCCCCAAATTTACACATTTATCCTGAGATGCGCAACCCTCATCGCAAGAATTTTTATCCCCACACTGAAAAACGCACACCACGCTAATGATTGCAGCGATCACAAGGACCAACGCTAAAAAACTTCTCTTCATAGTTTTATTCGATTTTTGAGTTAATAATTTCTTGTTATGCGACGCATAGCCATACGGTAGCACATCAGAGCAACCGCTCCTGCAATCAGCCCCACGACCGTACCCAATACTATATCCATCGGGAAGTGGTAGGCCAGATAGATTCGTGAGTAGCAGACCAGCACCACAACCGTCAGCATCAGCCACCCAAACCAACGTCGCCCGATGGCAGCGATAGCCATCACAGCCATAGCCACCATCGTTGCGGCGTGTGCCGAGACCGTTCCATATTGTCCACCCTGCTTGACCACATGAATCAGGCCCTCCAATTCGGGGGTATGCATAGGTCTGAGGCGCACAGGGAACGAAGGCCACAGGTTTTTCAGCAGACCCGAATGTTTGAAGATACCCGCAATCATATCCGACAATCCCACAGCAGCCCCCGCCAGCACCAAAAAGAGCAACGCTCCGCGCCAGCCCGACTTGCGCCACACGAGCCACAAGATGAGCAGGTACAGCCACGCCCAAACGGCAGGTGTCGAGATGGCCTTCATAATAGTGTCCATCACAACTCCGCCATCGAAGTTAAGCCAAAGGAACAGATCGTGATCAAAGGTGTACATATAGTCGTTCTATCTTCTCACTTGCTATTTTTACTTCATCAGAGCAATCACATAAGCCACATAGATGGCGATATATGAGAGACCCTCGATGCGGGTAATCTTGCGGCGGCCGATAACAAGAGCCGAAACCAGCAAAACAATCGCAGCTCCGATAACCATCAGCATATCGATTTGAGTGATCTCGCCCAATGTAAGCGGAGTAATAGTCGAGCAAGTACCCAAAATAAGCAGGATGTTTGCTACGTTAGAGCCGATGATATTACCTAATGCCATCGAGGTCTTGCCGCTTATCAAAGCCGAGATACTCGATGCCAACTCCGGAAGCGAGGTACCCGCGGCAACGATAGTGATGGCGATGATTGCCTCGCTGACACCCCAAGCTCGTGCAATCGCAGTTGCAGACTCCAAGCAGAGGTTACCACCAAAAATCAAACCTGCAAGACCGAGTATGATGAAAGCCACTATCTTGACAACACCCATCTTCGGAGCATCGTCCGACGCCTCGCCTTCGCCTTTGGCTGTGCGAATAGAATATAAGATTACAGCTGCATACATCAATATAAATACAATACCCTCCAGGCGACCAATCTTATTCTCTGCGCCCATACCGAGCAATGTATCCGATGTAAAGAACCACAATAGGATTGATACTCCAATGCAGATTGGTATATCGCGACGGATATTTTCGCGTGTGATATCCATCGGACGCAACGTCGAGCAGATACCCAGAATAATGAGAATATTGAAAATATTGGAGCCTGTGACATTACCAATTGCCATATCACTGCTACCTTTGAGGGCCGACATAATGCTGACGGTAAGTTCAGGCATCGAAGTTCCTATGGCCATAATGGTAAGTCCTACAATAAATTCGGGTACTCTGAAACGGGCTGCAAGTCCCACGCAGCCGCGTGTAAGCATATCGGCACAAAAAGTAATCATCGCAAGGCCGACAAGCAAAAGAATGTAGTTCATAAAATTTTTTTTACCTTTTTAAACTTCTGTTACTCGTGTTTTTAAGGTTAATAAATATTATCTCTGTTTGTGTGTTTTCCTTTGGGAATTCAAAATTCAAAATTGGCTAATTCTCTATTTAACATCGAGTTAGATGGAGAATTTATATATATCACGTCATACCCCGAAGGCGAAGCCGACGATGGGTATCTACCGCTGGTCTCTTACGACACTTTTATGATTACTTTGACACAAGTCGCTTTTAGTGCGGCCGTAATTCCAAAGGTAGATTTCTGCATTTCTTCATAGTAGCTCATTCTCTTCTCCTATCCTCACAAATGAAGAAATGCGAAATGACATTTTTATTTTCTTTCTAATTCAAAGAACAACCCTTTGCTGCAAGGTAAACCATAAAAAGCTTTTCAAGACCTAATTTTGAATTACTCTTCTTCCTGCTCCTCGGCAGCAGCTTTTTTCTCGGCAGCGGCAGCCTGCTCGGCGGGGTTGATTATAAACTCGGTGATATCCAACTCGCGGTTCTGAGTGATGGCCTTCGGGAATACCGAGCGGAAACGCCAAAGCTCGATGATGGCCTCCTCCTTGGTGAGGTAGCGACCTGCTGTGACGTAGAACGAGGGGCTCTCGTAGTACATCTCAACCTTGGTCTCAGGGAAATTCTCCTCGAAGGTCTCCTTCGCCTTCACAGCATTCTCGCGTGCTGTGCGAGAGTTGTCCGACAGGATAAGCACCGTATAACCATTGACCTTTGTACGTTTGGGGCGCTGCTCCACAGCTCGCACCGCAGCGGCAGCCTCGCTCTGCTCGACAATGGTCACCTTGTTGGCTCCCACAGCCAAACGGCTACGCACACCTGCCACACTCTGCGCCGAAGCCTCGGCACACCACATCACAACAACCACCAATAAGGTCAACTCAAAAAACTTCTTCATATTGTTTTGTATTTTCATTATTTTCTATCGTAGTACTGCTCTTTTCTATTTTCTGTTTGCCATCAAATCACTTAGCCTCGTTGGGCTCAGTCTCAAGCATCTGCCATAACGTCTGAAGCTGCTCCTCCGAGAGTATTTCGGCCATCGGTTCGGCAGCCTGCACAATCTGCGAGCGTTTGATTCCAGCCACCCTCACATCGAGCTGCCATTCGAGCTTCACATTGGTCAAATCGTGATTGCGGAGAGCCTCCTTGAAGGCTACCGCCGATGAGTTACGGGCGAAACCCACGTGCAGCGGCACATCGACCTGCTGACGGCTACGGGCCGCCACCTTGACCTTCTCATCGAGCGAGAGAATCACCACATTTCTACCCTCGTAGCTGATGCGAACACGCCCTTTAAGCAACTTGGCAGCATAGCTCGGATTGTCGATATCGAGAGTCAGCACCACTCGCTTAGGGAGTTCGCTCGGACCATCACCCTGCTCGATGCTCGCCACGCTCACACGCTCGATTGTGGGAAGTCCTTCGGAGCTACACGACAGAGCCACACTCCACAAAAGCAACAGCAGCAGACAACGCAACAATCTCATAATCCTCGCTTTACAAACGGCTATGATTTACGTGCAATATAGATTTGGGCTATGCCGAAACTCTGGCTATGACGACGACACTCGACGAATCCCACCTCGTGCAACATATCCAAAAACTTATCAGGCTCAGGAAACTCTACAATCGAATCGGGCAGGTAGTCGTATGCCTTACGGTCGTGCGACACTAATCCTCCAACGGGTTTCATCACGTGGTTGGAGTATAACTGATAGGCCTTACGCACCAGGAAATTGCGTGGGGTGGAAAACTCCAGAATAACCAAGTGGCCACCACTGGCAAGCACTCGCCAGATCTCGCGCAAGCCTTGCTCGATATTACCGAAGTTACGCACACCGAAGGCTACGGTCACCACATCCATCACGCCATCGCCCAAATCGAGGTTCTCGGCATCGCCCTGATAGAGAGCAATGTGATCCTCCAAACCTTGACGACGCACCTTCTCGGCAGCTATGGCCAGCATATTCTCCGAGAGGTCGACACCCATAATCTTGGCATTGGGCATACGCTTCGACATCTTGATTGCCAAATCGCCTGTACCCGTTGCCAGGTCGAGCACTCGCTCAGGTTTCATACGGCGCACCTTGCGCATAACTCGGCGACGCCACGCCTTGTCAATCGACAACGAAAAGAGATGATTCAGACGGTCGTAGGTGGGAGCAATGTTATCGAACATTCGCTGCACCTCCTCCTTCTTGCTCTTATTTGAGTTGTAGGGTTTCATATCTTTTTAACTAATTTTTTTTCAATTTATTGTGCCAATGCTATCGGCTTTGTTGTATCGCCCTAATCGGCCTGTCCTATGCTTTGTATTTGAGCGACTCGACGGGCGAGATACGCAACACTATGGCCGAGGGCAATATCATCGAAGCCACCGTCAACACCGCAGTCGCAACATTCAGCAAGAGCCACCACCACAGCTCCACCCTGACGGGCAACACCGCAAGCATATATCCCGAAGCATCCAATTCGATGGGGTGCCACACCTGTTGCACCACAACCAATCCCAATCCCACCAGGTTGCCCCACAGCGCACCACGCATAAAGAGCATAGCCGAACGATAGAGGAATATGCGACGTATGGCTTCGTTGCGCATACCCTGCGCCTTCAACACTCCAATCATTCCCGTACGATCCAGAACCATAATCAGCAACGCCGAGGTCATATTGAAGAGTAGCACCATCATCATTATCACAATCACCACAGCAGCATTCACACCGTGAGCCTTCAGCCAATCGAAGACCACCGGATAACGCTCGGCAATACCCACCGCGACGGGTGAATGGTCGGCATCGCTCTGAGCGGCATATTCGGCCACGTTGCGGGTTAAATCGTCGAGCCACAACTGCTTACGGCTATTGGCCGCAGCACCGGCTTGCGCCTCAAACATCACTTCGTAGCCCGAAACCAGCGAGCCGTCGCCCCTGAGTCGTGCCACATCGCGAATATCGGCCAAGGCTACCAATCGCTCCATCTCTTCGAGCCCCGACGAGTAGACTCCGCACACCTTGAATCGGTCTCGGCGCGGACGCTCATCGTCTCCAAAAAAGAGCATCTCTACTTTGTCGCCCACCGTAATACCCAACTCTCGGGCTGTGGTCTGCGACACTGCAATCGACTTTGAACGGCTCTCGGCGGCCACATCGGGCAAGTGACCATCGACAAGTGCCGAGTGCCACCACAAAGTGTCGTACTCAGCGCCAATACCTTTGAGTTGTAGCGCAGCCACATCGTCGCCACTGCGGGCCATACCCGAAATCATTGCATACCTCGCCACACTCTCAACACCCTCGCTCTGTCGTAGCAAACCATCGAGTTGCTCGTCGTAGGGCATCGGCTCGGCCTCCAAGGCCAACAAACCCGAAATATCGTGAACCACTACATCGGCCATAAGACCGCGCAGGCGGCTATCGACCTCACGACGAAAACCCTCCATCACGGCCAAAGCCAATATCATCACCGCTACGCCCAATGCCACTGTGGCCACCGCAATGCGGGTCATCACCACAGCTCGCGAACCACCCTCGGCCGAGGCCGTACGGCGTGCAATTATATATTCCAAATTCTTCATCGCAGCGACTCTGATTTCAGCCTACTCGGGTGCGGATATAATACTCTCTTGCAGGCAGGTAACATTAACCCCCAACAAAATGTCAAAATTCCGTACAAAGTTATGCAAAAATTTCGTACTTTTGCGTAATTTATAGAAAGTTTAACCGTTCGATATGTAGTTACGGTTATAAAGTTAAACTTAAAACAAGGATATTATGTTGGATTTATTGCAACTCGTTCAGGACTATGCGACCAACGGGTATAATACAGGCGCGATGGGATTCTCATCGGGTGGCTCAATTATTTTGATGGGTATAATCGGTGTTTTGGGATACATCGTTCAGGCTCGCCTCCAATCGGTATTTGCCAAATATTCGCAGGTGCCATTCCCCAACGGAATGACCGGTGCCGAGGTGGCCGAGCAGATGCTGCGTCAGAACAATGTTCACAACGTGAAAATCACCCACGTACGTGGCCAGCTCACCGATCACTTCAACCCCGCAAATATGACTGTCAACCTGAGCGATAGCGTCTATTCGTCACGCAGCATTGCGGCAGCAGCCGTTGCCTGTCACGAGTGCGGTCACGCCATTCAGCACGCTCAGGGCTATGCTCCGCTGGTGATGCGTTCGGCATTGGTGCCTGTGGTGAACTTCGCATCGAAGACTGCCACTTGGGTCATCATCGCCGGTATCGCCATTATGGCATCGACAAACTCAACCACAGTGTGCTGGATTGGAATTGGATTGATTGCCATGTCGGCCCTATTCTCGATTGTAACACTTCCCGTCGAGTACAACGCTTCGCAACGCGCTTTGGAGTGGTTGCAGAGTAGCCGTATGTTGCAGGGTGCACAGCTCGGTTATGCCCGCGAATCGCTCCGCTGGGCCGCTCGTACATATCTGGTGGCTGCGCTGAGTGCCATCGCCACAGTGCTATACTACGTCTCGATGGTTTCGCGACGCAACGACTAAACGACTAATTTTTCGTTACAAATTCAATCTACTCACCAATGCCCAAACACCCAAACGACTATACCTCACGAGGTTGGCAGGTAGCTTGCGCAACGCTGCTTGTGCTTACCGTCATTAGTTTCATTCCGCCCATTACGGTTGGTGGAGTGAAGTTGCGTCGTGCCAGTATCGTTTCGGATCTGATCGACCACGATACCCCCGCCGAGCAGGGTTCGACCGAGCTTGCCGAGCTGCCCGAACTCGATGTGAAGGAGTTTGAGGTCGACCTGATAGAGGTAGCTCAAAAGGTGGCCGAAACCACCGCTACCGCGTCGCCTATGGGCGAGGCTACATCGGCTTCGTGGGAGGGTATCTTCGACGAGCAACCTTCGGGTGGCGATATGGGCAGCGACAATCTGCAGATTCCGGCTCTGGACTCTATTCCGCTGGCCGATTTCTCGGATATCCTGCCTGCCGATTCGCTCATTATCCCTATCGAGGAGTTTTTTGCTGGTGACAACGCCAGCGAGCGAAGTCCGATGAGCCAACTCTACGAAAAACTGCTCGCAGGAAAGAGCAGCGTGAGGGTGGCATTTATGGGCGACTCGTTTGTCGAGGGCGACATTCTGACAGCCGACCTCAGAGAGCTTTTGCAGGATAGTTTCCACGGCCTGGGCGTGGGATATGCCCCTGTGGCATCGCCATTTACCGGTTTCCGTCAGACTATCAAGACCCAATCGAAGGGTTGGACCCCATATAACATTATGCAACTCAAAAATGTGCCTGAGCCATACTCCAACGACTTCTTCGTTTCGGGATGGATCGCGCAAGCCAGCGAAGGTGCTTCGACACGATGGGATATGACCGAGCGTCGTCGCCACTTGCAGGAGTGCCGTCGCGCAAGAGTGCTCTTCATCAGCCGCGAGGAGTCGGTTGTAGCCATCAAACTCAACGATGGCGAGGAGCGTACATTCTCGTTCGATGGCGACGAAGTGGTACGCCAGATAGTCATCGAGGAGCCTTCGATTCACTCGCTTGAGATGCGAGTCGTTCGGGGTGCAGCAGGATTCACCGCCATAGGTGCCGAGTTCGACGATACGCAGGGTGTGAGCGTCGACAACCTCTCGATACGCAGCAACAACGGTCAAGCTATGTTCCGCTCGAACCCTTCGGTAAATGCTCAAATCAACACTATGCGCCCCTACGATTTGGTGGTGCTACAATACGGACTCAACATTATGCAGGCCGAGCGTACCAACTACTCGCTCTATGCCGAGCAGGTGGAGAAGATGATTCGATACGTGCGCAGCTGCTTCCCCGGAGCTGCAGTGCTGGTTATGGGAGTGAGCGACCGCTCACAAAAGGACGAAAATGGCATCACCCCGATGCGTTCGGCCGTCGACCTGAGCCGTTGGCAACGTACGGCTGCCGAGAACTGCGGCGCAGCCTTCTGGAACACCTACGAGGCTATGCAACGCAAGGGCGGTATGACCGCATTTGTCAACAACAACTGGGCAGGCAAGGACTACACCCACATCAACTATGCAGGAGGTCGTGAGGTGGCTCGCCAGCTCTACTACGCCATCTTGCAGGGTGTGCAGAATTATAGCCGCGAGTGGAGGGCCCGCGTCGAGCGACAGAAGCCCATCATCGCAGAGCCATTGGAGGGCATCGAGCCGATGAATATCGACTCGCTTGCAACCCAGAAGCCCCTGCACGAGGAGCTCACCCAATCGATTACTGACACTTTGAATCTCGCAAGCGAATGATAGGTGAATTCGACATATCCTTCGATGGGCTCCTGGCACGAGTGCAGGAGCTGCTGCAATATGATGCACAAGCACCGCTGATTTTCAACAGCGGATTGTTTCTGTTTCTGTTTGTGGGATTCACGTCGATATATCTGCTGCTGCGTCGCACAACCACGCTTAGAATTCTCTATGTAATACTCTTCTCGATATATTTCTACTACAAGTCGAGTGGAATATACTTCCTGCTACTCATATTCGCGGCAGTGAGTGACTACTTGATAGGTAACGCCATCGCTGCGTCGGGCAAGAATCAGCCCCGCAAGAAGCGACTGGTGGCACTGAGTGCGGCCATCAACCTGGGAATGTTGGGTTACTTCAAATACACCAACTTTTTGATTGACATCTCGAACCAGCTCTTTGGGGCAGGCTTCCTCGAATTCCAGAATATCTTCCTGCCGGTGGGAATATCGTTCTTCGTGTTCCAGTCGATGAGCTATACCATCGACATCTATCGCGGCGAGATAAAACCTCTGGAGCGATGGATCGATTATATGTTCTACCTCTCGTTCTTCCCGCAGTTGGTGGCCGGCCCGATTGTGCGAGCAAGGGACTTCATACCCCAGATTCGCAAGCCGCTGATGGTCAGCGAGCGGATGTTTGGCGCAGGAATAGGATTCATCATCATAGGACTTATCAAAAAGGCGATAATCTCGGACTACATATCGCTTAACTTCGTCGACCGTATATTCGACGAGCCGGCGCTCTATTCGGGATTTGAGTGCCTGATGGGTATCTACGGCTACGCCCTGCAGATCTACTGCGACTTCTCGGGCTACTCCGATATGGCAATAGGTATCGCCCTGCTACTCGGATTCCGCTTCCCCAAGAACTTCGACGCCCCATATAAGTCGGCCACCATCACCGAGTTCTGGCGCCGATGGCACATCTCGCTATCGAGCTGGTTGCGCGACTACCTCTACATCTCGCTGGGTGGTAACCGCAAAGGCAAGGTGCGTACTTATGTGAATCTGCTGCTGACAATGGTGCTGGGTGGATTGTGGCACGGTGCGGCTATAAGATTTGTACTGTGGGGGGCGTTGCACGGCGTGATGCTGGCCCTGCATAAGATGTGGCTAGCCATCTGCCCCTGGGCAAAGAAGAGCGGCGAGGAGATGAATATCGTATTGCGCTTGGGCGGTTGGTTGTTCACCTTCAATGTGGTCTGCCTGGGTTGGCTACTGTTCCGCGCCGAGGATATGCAGACTGTCGAGGTTATGCTCTATCAGATATTCCACAACTTCAATAGCGGAATCATACCACAATTTATCGAGGGTTACAAAGCCGTAGTGGCGCTTATCGTGCTGGGCTACGGTATGCACTTCCTGCCCGCCAAAATTGACGCCGACCTGCAGAATAAGGTGGGTCACGCTTCGCTATGGTGGCAGGTGGCACTGCTTGTGCTTACTGCGTGGTGCGTGATGCAGATCAAATCGAGCGACATCCAGCCATTTATCTATTTCCAATTCTAAGGGAACTTACCCCGAAAAAGCCAATTATTAAAATTGTTTAAAAACGTTTGAGATGGGCGAGGGGAATTCAAAATTTTGAATTCAAAAAAAACCGCCACGCCTTACGGCGCAGCGGCTAAGTTGAACTAGTATATGAGCTCTAATTATTCAGGCACCTCGTTATCTTGCCACTCTACATGGCTTTTTATTAATTCATATCGTTCCTGAGTGCCAGGTGAAACTATATACACATCTATCTTACCACCCTCTTCGTACTTTTTGGAGCTTTTATGAACAAAAGCTAACTCATTATTCTCAAGACTTAAAAATTCCAATCTCGACCACTCCCTCGCTATTTCAGACACCGAAAACTCCAAACTATCCGAATGTTTAGGGGGATAGATAACTATCACATAAGTAAGATACCTATCTGGCAAAAATTTGAACACCAGACCAGCCTCTGCGCCATCTCGGCCAATCGAATTATCTTTTACGATTATCTTGCCATTTTACATTTTCGCCAGATATCTCCTTCCCTCCCAACATGGGACATCAATCAATTCACTCTTTTTATTTTCCGGCATTTTTGAGCCATAATCCCACACTCTCCAATATTTCTGAGGCTCCGGCTCTGGAGAAATAGTTGGTTCATCCTTATCACAAGCCGCTAAAAGCATCGCGGCTACAAAACAATAGAAAATCTTTTTCATAGTCGTTACCTTTATAAGGTTAAACAATATTGTTAAAAGAATTTCGATTTCTCAATTGCGATTTACTCCTATACAAAATTAACTACAATTTCTTATTCGCGCTATAATTTGGCCAAATATTTTTCTTATCCTGTGTATAATTTCGCAAAATTCAGTGTAAAAACATTGAATTTACCCCGAAAAAGCCAATTATTAAAATTGTTTAAAAAATCACTCTGACAGAGAACAATGTTTCAAAGAAAGAGTGTGCAGCAAAGGTCGTTCTTTGAAAGGTCATTAATAAAAGGTTGATTCCAGCATTTTTACATAGACCGCAATATTATCACCAAAAGTAGGTTAATGTAAAAATGTGGAATGACATGTATATAAATAAATGACGCAGTCTTGCGACTGTTTTATGATTACTTTGACTCAATACAAAAATCCTCTGCCTGATTCGACATCAGACAGCAGTCTTACGACTGTTTTATGATTACTTTGACTCAATACAAAAATCCTCTGCCTGATTCGACATCAGACAGCAGTCTTACGACTATTTTATGATTACTTTGACTCAATACAAAAATCCTCTGCCTGATTCGACATCAGACAGCAGTCTTACGACTGTTTTAT
>SUZC01000006.1 GCA_015060165.1 Rikenellaceae bacterium | reverse complement strand
ATCGGTTCTGCCCAAGATTACACCTATCTCATTTATCTCATGCCAAATGGAATCCCTGCTTGGCAACGGAAATACAGGATTGTGCATGTCGGTTGTATTGTACAGGTCGAGAATCTGCTCCGCTATCGGATGAAGCGGTATGACTGCTTCCACTCCCGTTTTCTTACGGTTGATACGTATAAAGCGTCTGCCTTCCGCTGTCGTTTCAATATGACGGGGATGAAGCTGCTTGATGTCCGCATAGGCAAGCCCAGTGAGGCATGAGAAGATGAATGCCCGTCTTCCCAACTCAGCTCGTCCGTCACCCAATGGTATTTCCATGATTCTTTTCATTTCCTCACGGGTTACATATTTGTGTTTGGGAGAGGGCTTCTTCTCATATTCCACCTCCTCACAAGGGTTACTTCTGAGCATCTCATTATCTACGGCAAGATAGAGGAGCCTGTTCAGCCAACACAAGCAACGGTTGGTCTGTGTGGAACTGAAATTCTTGTTCTTCATCAAGAACGCCTTATAGCCCTTGCCGAAATCTTCCGACACTTCATCAAGGGCAATATCTTCTTTGCCCATAGAGGTAAGATAGTCCGCCAAATATTTCTGAAAATATTTGGAATGCCTATAAGTGGATATTGAATTGATTTCCTTACTGCGTATTCTCAAACGCTCACGCTCGATTTCTCCCATCTGAAGCAGGTGGGTAGGAACAACGAACTGCTTCGTTACACGGTTCTTGATAATCTCCGCACTTACAACGCCCTGTGTCCGTAGAATCTCCTCATAAATCTGTTCGATATATTTGCGGTACTCCTGCAATCTGAGTTTTTCCCTTACGGTGCGTACCGTTCCGCTCTTGGTGTTCCAGTCTTCAGGCTTGCAATAGATGCCTGTGGTTATGACCGTATTCTTCCCGTCAATGGTGATACGGCACATGATGGCGGTTGTACCGTCAGCCTTGATTCTGCTGCGGTTGATATAGAATAATACTGAAAATGTACTTCTCATAATTTTTGTTTTAATGGTTATAATACGAGTTTGAAATCTTGGGTAGCCTCTATGAGTTTGTCCATATCCTCAAACAGCTTTTTCGGTGTTACACGGGCATATACCTGTGTTGTCTGTATGTTGCTATGTCCCAACATCTTGGAAATGGTCTCTATCGGAACACCTGCTTCGAGGGTAATGAGCGAAGCGAACGAGTGACGTCCGACATGGTAGCTGACATCCTCCTTGACACCTGCCAATACTGCCAATGCCTTCATGTGGCCTCTCAGGTTCGGATAGTGAATCATGGGGAACAGCGTATCACGTTCATCATCGTGGTATTTCTCTATCAGTGCAAGGGCTTCGGGCAGAAGTTTCACGGCTGCACGAAGTTCATTCTTCTTTCGGCGATACTTCAACCACAACTTACCCTCCTCATCGGTATATAGGTTCTCTTTGGTGACGGTTACAGCATCAATGTATGCAACACCCGTATAGCAGGCGAAAAGAAACAGATCCCTTGCAAGGCGATGGGTGGTTCGATGTGGTGCTATCTCCACATCACGGATTTTCTCGAAACTTTCACGGCTCAATGCTCGGGGAGTCTTGACGGTCTGTTTCGGGAGTACATAATGTTGGAAGAAGAATCTTTCGGAATGTCCTTCCTTGTAGGCTTTTCTGCATACCTTCTTGATGATGGCAAGGTAGTGGCGTGCGGTATCTACGGCATATCCCTTTTCATCAAGGATGAAATTCTCATAATCGTGGATGAACTGTTCGGTAAGCTGTCCGAAAGCCAAATCCTTTGTCTTGAAATTCTTTTTGATGAACTCCCGTAAGGTACGGCAAGTATGGTCATAAGCCGGGTATGTTCCTTTAGCTCTGTCTATACCGATTCGGCTTTTGATTTCATCACGAAGAGCGTCCATCATCTTCATGAATGTCATTTGAGTGTTCATGCTGCCTTGAAAGGCATCCTTTACAGAGGTTGCATCAAAATCCACTTTGCGTTCCATCAGGGAGTCAAATGCAGAATTGATGTCAAGCAGCAGCTTGTCAATCTTGGCATTGATTTCAACAGCTTCCTTGCTCTTGCCGTTGAGTCGGCTTTCACGAGGATTCCACAAATGGGGAGTACACGACAACTTACAACTGAACTGCGAGATAGTTCGGTTTACAGTAATGCGTCCCATGATGGGAGCCTTACCCGACTTGTCCAATCCGCTCTTTTTGAGGTAGAGCAACACCTTGAATTTTTCTACTTTCATACGCTTATATTTTTAGTGGCAAAGTTAGCCTGTATATAAGCGTTCTTAACTATGCAAAATAATGAAAATCAGTGCAATGTGATGCTGTTCCAGATTATTTCGTTATCACTTCATCATTAGGTAACAGCCAAGCTAACGATTTGGTAACTGAACTCCTGCTCATAACCGTTACTTCTTGCGTTAAGTAGATAGTGCAAGAAATTCACTTTTAGTTGTTTCTCAACCGTTTACGTTTGCCTTATTCTATTCCGAAATCGTTTGCTTTGCTACTTGCTTTTCATTGTGCCCGCCACACATTCGCAACGTTAGCACTAACCCAGGGCGCGGACTTATATAGTATTTCAAAGCTTTTAGGACATACAAACGTGCAGACTACACAAATTTATGCGGCAATCATAGACCAAAAGAAACAAGCCGCCGTAAATCTTCTTAACGGAATACTAGATTAAAGCGCCGGGCCTTATGAAACTATACGAACGTTTAGAATATATGAACGCAAGCCCGGCAGATCTTGCCGGAAACTTTGCGGAATATGTGCGCCACGATCCAGCGGCAAACCGGGCCGAAATTGGCCGGGAACTTTCCGAGATCCTGGAACGCCGGGCACAGCTGGCGGCGGATCTTGAACGCATAGCGGAGGAAATGGGAGAAAAGCGCAAAGCCTGGCAAGATTTCGCGGATATTCCAGGAACACCACAACCAAGCAAGGGCGCACAGCTGGCAAACATTGAGGCAGAGAAAGCCGCACAAGCTGAGGCGGAAAACACCCGCGTTGAGGTTGAGGCCGTTATTTCCGCCCTGGATCTTTTATTTTGTGAGATATGCCGCGCCCTGGATTTTGAGGGGCTAAGTATAACAAGCGGGGAAATTTCAGCCCTTAAACGTTATACGATACCTCAACGCCTGGCGGTTGAGCTGGACACAATAAAAAGGGGAAAAATTGCCACAATTCCACAAGCTGAACGCCTAAACGATGAGGATGCGGCCGCACTATATGAAAGCTTAACACGTGCGGGGCTTATTTCCGGCCCGCTAGAGGCTTTTATTTATCACTTGGGGCAAGTATCTACACCTAAGTCAAAACACCCAAATACGGGCCTTTCCTGGCTTGGAACGGCCGCGCAATTTGCCTTTTTTGCCTGGAGGTTTTCAATATATGCGATGCAACCCGGCCCGTTTGGCTATGCAATACGTAGAAAGGCGCTTTATTTAGCTTTTGGGATAGATCAGCGCAAAGCCCGTAACGTTATAGATCCGTATATATCGGATTTTCGCGGAGGATCGCGGGACAGCTGCAAAGGCAGCGAACAAATAAAGAGTATTTTTGAAACCCTAAATAAATAACGAATATGAATAATAACGAATATCAAAAGCATTTGGAAGAGATCCAGGCGCTAGAAAATTACGCAGATCGTAAAAAGTTAGTAACTGAATGGCTTTATAACGATGAAGAAAACTATGATATATTAGAAGATTTTTTCAACCGCCTATTTGCAAGGAATGACGGAAAGGCAAGGGCCATTTTAGCCTATTTCAAAGATCTTAACGGCGTAGAAAACGCAGGATAAAACCGCCATAATAATTTAAAAGCTATCCCCCCGTAAAAGTTAATAAAGGACTTTTGCGGGGGGTTATCATTTTGATTTACTTTTACTTACGTTATACTTTTGCGCTCAATAAACCTATAAAGCGTCAAAATATGAACGAAGAAAAGAACACCCAAAGAGCACAAACGGAAGAAATGGCGGCGGGCTTTTTATCCCTTGCAGAGGCGGCGGCATTTCTAGGCCTCAAAGAGAGCTATTTATATAAGCTAACCAGCACCCGGCAAATACCATTTTTCAAATACGGCGGGCGGCGTGTGCTCTTTGATCGTGCAGCCCTGGAACAATGGAGGGCCGAAAGGATGCAACCGATACCAACCAAAGCAGAGGCGGCCGCCCGTGCCGCTAGTTATTGCGCAGCAAATCCCCTTAAATGATGAAAGAAAACAAGAAAATAGATTTTACCTATTGGCCTAAGCAAGACACACCAGCGGAGGGCGGGCACGTTGTACCGTACCTGGATGTAGCGGGGGAAGATGCGCCGATAGATTTTCTTTTTACCCTGGGCGGCAAATACGGACTTATTGCCCGGGCTAACTTGCACACCTTGCAAGGGCCTAAAAAAGCGGGAAAGAGTGCGGCGGGCCTTGCTCTAATTGTCGCAGCTCTAAAGGGGGAATTTATAGGCATAACACCCAGCCGGGAAAATTTGGCCGTTTTGTGGATTGATACGGAACAAGATAAAAACACGTTACGCCAAAAGGCCCGCGCCGTGCTTTCTATGGCTGGCCTCAACGTTATGCCGGAACGTGTTAAAATAGTAACCTTGCGCGGATATGGAGGCCCAGCGGACGCCCTGGCCGCAACGCTGCAAGCTATTGAGGAAAACGCCGCGGATTTCGTATTTCTTGACGGCGTTGTAGATCTTTGCCAATCTTTCAACGATGAGGAAAAAAGCCGCGATGTAGTGCGCCAGCTGGAAAGCCACGCAGAACAACGCGGGGCGGCTATCCTGGGGCTTATTCATACCAATAAATATAACGATGAGGCACGCGGCCACCTGGGGGCTATTATGCAGCAGAAAAGCGCGGAAATATACCAGGTAAACAAGGACACCAACACGGCAAAAGTTACACAGCCTTTCAGCCGTTTTGCACCCGTTCCGGCCTTTTCTTTCACATTCTCGGAGGATTTCAAGATAATGCCACCAGCTGAGGGAAATACAGAGCTTGAAAAATGGGCCGCACTTTCCAAAGCTTTTACACCTCTTTTCAAAGATGAAGAACGCTTGACAGCTGGGGAACTCGCGGCGGCATATATGGACTATTACGGAAAGAGCAAGCGAACAGCGCAAGACGCAATAAAAGCCGCAGCGGATGCCCGCGCCCTTGAAAGAGAGGTAAAAGGAAAACGCGTTTATTACTCTTTGCCTTTTAACGAAATTAACACCGATGAGGATAATATATAAAATAAGCTCTAGCGGTTTGGTGCAATATAGGTGCAGCGCTATATATATAGCGCGCTGCACATTTGCACCTATGGGCCGCAATTGGTGCAATTGCACATATTTTGCACATATTTTGCACCTTTGCACTTATATAGTTAATTCGTTGAGGTTTAATAATTTACAGCGCTTTAATTATCCCCCTAAATCAATTGCACATATTTATAATATACTTTGCACCTCTTTAGCGGCTTTTTGCGATAGGTGCAATTGCACATATTGCACACGTTTAACGCATATATATAACCCTCTATGAATCAATCTATTTTTGACGCGCAAGTATCATTTTTACCTTGCGTAAATTGCGATGATACCGAAATAGAAACTATTTCCCTGGGCCGTGCCCTTGTGGCCGATACCTGGCGGGGAAAGGTTGAGGAACTAAGGGCCGAACAAGATCCGGCGAAACAACAAGCACTAAAAGACGCCTTGCCTTGCTTTACACCCTCCGGGACTTTTAGCCACGTTTCCCGCGCTGGACTTATAAAACATAGCGGCTTTATTAGTGTAGATATTGACTATAAGCCGGAAAAGGGAATAAATACAGCCCTTGCCGGAACGGATCTAAAGAAGATAATTTCAGCCGTGCCGCACGTGGCATATTGTGGCAAATCTTGCCGCGGGGCTGGGTATGTTTTAATAATTCCTATTGCAGATCCAAGCAAACACCGGGAATATTTCCGCGCCCTGGCCTATCACTTTGAACGCGCCGGGCTGGAGATTGATAGAGCGTGCAAGGATATAAGCCGAAAGCGTTTTATTTCCTGGGATGAAAGCCCGTATATAAACACAGCCGCCAAGCCCTGGGCCTATACCTTGCCGGAACGGGAACACACCACACGCGAAACCCTGGGCCGCGATCTGAACGCCAGCGAAACAGCCGCAAAGGTTGAGGCCGTTATTTCAGCTTGTGAGGCCAACAAATGGGATATTACGGAAAGTTACGGGGATTGGGTGCGCCTACTTTCCGCGCTGGCCTCAACGTTTGGAGAAAGCGGGCGAAACTATGCGCATAGGATTAGCGCACTATATAGCGGCTATGATTACAACCAAACGGAAAACAAATATAACAACCTACTAAAGCACCCGGAATATAAGACACAAATAGGCACTTTCTTTTATATTGCACGCACCGAAATAGGAAAGCACGATTTTGATAATATAGGACTATGAGCGCACGAAAAAGGCTAAATCTTTCACTAAGTGAAAAAGACTATAACGCAATAAATGCACTAGCTAAAAAGTGCGGATTTAATGGCGCTTGCGCTCTTGTGTGCGCCCTTATAGAGGTTTATTGCGATTATGCCGCTAAGTATAAGAAAACGCCGCGGACACCGCCAGCAATAGCGGAAGAAATTAAAAGAATGTTTGACCTATTAGAGGAATGGGGAACGCTCCCGGATAATAGCAATTTGACAATAAAAACTAATATAAATCAAAGGAAATAATATGACAAAGCAACAATTTTTAGATAAACTTATATATGAATCTGACCGCATTATATATGACGAACACGGAAATATTGTAGAGGTTGGCGTAGGTGTATTTGCATACTTAAACAAGCAAGCAAATGACAATTACCAACAACGGCACGGCGTGCGCGTTCCTAGCTGGGATCAATATTTTTTCTATGCGATCAGATGCAAGGCGAAAAAGAAAAACGGCGTCTATATTTTTAACGATGTTGTTTATAATGGATATGAGACGGAAGATGTTTATTGTATATCCACGCCGCCAGTAAGTGCATACAAACAATTTGCCGCAGACATTGAAAACACATTCATAGCCGGAGAAAGTGGGCTAACAATTACCCAAAAGAACGGAAATACTTATTTTATCCCGTATTCCGATGTTAAGGATATAAGCGGCTGTTTGATGCAAAGCACGGAATTAAAAGATACTCCCTTTAGGCATAATGTAGGGCGGCGGGTGTATTATTCCGGGGAACATATAGGCTTTTTAGGTAGAACCCCGGCCGTTATGCAAATGGATTTAACGCACGCCATAAGGAGAACAGAACAAACCGAATATATAGTATAAATCAAAGGAAATAGCGCAAATGAAAGGCAAAAAACATTATATTTTATATCATTTTGCAGCACACACCCGGCCGCCTTAATCGTAAAACATTGAGCCACCCGGGGGGGTGTTTTTTTTAAAAGGGGGGTATGCTGTTAAACCTCGCCCCCACCCTCGCGCGAACGTAAGCAATTTTTTGAAATTGCGGAACTTTGGGCCTTATAGCCCCTTTTGATAACCTCAACAAACGTAAAGTAAAGAAATATGAATAATTATTCTTTTGGTGCTGCATTTAATGAAATGGCCGCCCAGCTGGAAGAAATGCAGAAAGAGAACCCAACCCAATACGGAATAATTAGCGCAAAAACACGCGGCCACTTATTCCCTATACAAATTGCATCAGCCCCGCCAGGTAAAGAGTTACAAAAGCAATTCAAAGCAACGGCGGCCGGGCTTATGATCTTGCGGGCCAATTATAGCGAACTTATACCCTATTGGGATATTTACACGCTCAGCGCCTCAACTTATACTAAATACGTGGAAGATTAAAAAATAATTTATTATCTTTGCCGCAACAAAAACCCGTTAGCCTGGATTTATGGGCCTTGCCGCCCGTTGTTACCACTCCAGCGCTAGCGGGGTTTTTAGAACAAATTGTTACTAGTTTGTTACTTATAAAAATATATAAACTTGTAAATTATTGGAAACTAGGGTATTAAACAACTAATTACACATTTCCTCTTCAACGTGTAACAATCGTCTTGTGGATTATTTCTGCGTTACGCTTGATTTCAAAATGCTCATTTACGCCCTGTAAACTCCGCTTTTGAAATCTTCGCAAGCCTAAAAATAATCTCACAATCCGAATGTTAAATAGTGAGGGAAGTAGGCTTCAAAATATCTCCGCAAAACAAATGTCTTATGTGGGGGGGGGGATGATAGGTCGTTGTGAACTAAAAATAATCTCACAATATGGTTGTTAAATTAGGAAATAGCCTATATAACCGCTCAAAAAAACTTAAAATTTTGAAATATTCCGAGTTATGAAAACAAACTCAAAATACATCATTATCGCACTTGCTATTATCGTGGCAGCGTGGCTGTTGGGTCGTGCCTACACCTACAAGTATCGTTCTCAGGATACCGTTGTGGTAACGGGTTTGGGTGAAACGGAGTTCTCGTCGGACTTGATTGTATGGAATGGAGAACTTGTCTTTGAGACTCAAGATGTCGCTACGGGATATACTCAGTTGGAGCGCAACAAACAAAAGGTGATGGACTTTATCACCTCGCGTGGCGTGGCAAAGGAGCAGATTGCCTTCAAATTTGTCAATGTGTTCAAACAGACCGAACCTGTATATAATGCCAGCGGTAATTATGCTGGTCAACGCTTTACAGGATATCGTTTGAGCCAAAGTTTTTCGATAGAGTCTTCGGAAGTTGATAAGGTTGAGAATATCTCGCGAGATATCTCTGCTTTGATTGCGCAAGGTGTCTCGATAGAGGCGTACCAGCCATCATATTACTACACCAAGCTCGATGATGTGAAGCTTTCGCTTATCGAGAGTGCTTCGGCCGATGCCCGTGCTCGCGCCGAAAAAATAGCCGAGAATGCAGGGACGAAGATTGGTCGTGTGGCGTCGGCAAAGATGGGTGTCTTCCAGATTACAGGCGCAAACTCCAATGAGGAGTTTTTGGCAGGAGGCTCGTTCAATACATCAAGCCGTCAGAAGAAGGCCCGTATTACAATGAAGGTGGAGTACCGTGTTAAGTAGTTTGCTATTCTTCGCAACCGTAAATGTAGAAAACGCGTAAGGTCTCTGGTTGTTAGGGAAAACGATACAAATCGTTAATGAGATTTGTGCGGCCGTAGTTATAGCTCTTGTGTTTGCGGAGTAGCATAGAATAAAAGAGAAGAGAGAAATAAATAAGAAACTAAAATAGATAGAAAATTATGTCAAGAGAAGTAAGAGTGCGTTTTGCTCCGTCTCCGACGGGACCCCTTCATATGGGCGGTGTGCGTACGGCACTTTATAACTATTTGTTTGCTCGTCGTCACGGCGGCAAGATGATTCTTCGTATCGAGGATACCGATTCGCAGCGTTTCGTGCCAGGGGCTGAGGAGTATATTATCGAGTCATTGAAATGGTGCGGCATCGAGATCGATGAAGGCGTAGGCGTTGGTGGCCCACACGCTCCATACCGTCAGAGTGAGCGCAAGGAGATTTATTTGAAGTATGCGAAGCAGCTTGTTGAGGCTGGCTGGGCATACTATGCTTTCGATACAGCGGAGGAGTTGGATGCTCTGCGTAAGCAGGCTGAGGCCGATGGTCAAACATTTGCTTACAACTACTCTGTTCGCGAGAAGTTGCCTACTTCGTTGAGCCTTTCGGCTGAGGAGGTTGAGGAGCGAATTGCTCGTGGTGATATTTGGGTTGTGCGTTTCAAGATGCCAGAGAACGAGATTGTCGAGATGGACGACTTGATTCGCGGCCACGTTAAGGTCAATACCTCAACTTTGGACGATAAGGTTCTTTATAAGAGCGCCGACCAGTTGCCAACATACCACTTGGCCAACATCGTTGATGACCACTTGATGGAGATTTCTCACGTCATTCGTGGCGAGGAGTGGTTGCCATCACTACCGTTGCACTACCTGCTTTATAAGGCTTTCGGCTGGACTGATTCGCAGCCTCAGTTTGCGCACTTGCCACTGTTGTTGAAACCTACGGGTGGTGGTAAACTCTCGAAGCGTGATGGCGATAAGATGGGCTTCCCTGTATTCCCATTGTTCTGGAAGTCACCCTCTACTGGCGAGACAGCACACGGCTATCGCGAAGACGGCTATTTTGCCGAGGCATTCGTAAATATGTTGGCTCTATTGGGCTGGAATCCAGGTACAGAGCAGGAGATTTTCTCTATGCAGGAGCTTATCGACGGCTTCTCTTTGGATCGCGTGTCGAAGTCGGGAGCTCGTTTCCAACCCGACAAGGCAAAGTGGTTCAATGCACAGTATATGCACCATAAGAGCGATGAGGAGTTGGCCGAGTTGTTCCAGCCAATCCTGCGTGCAAATGGCGTTGAGACAAGCGATGAGTTGGCAGGTAAGGCTGCCGGCATTATGAAGGAGCGTGCTACTTTTATTGGCGATTTGTGGGATTTGACCTCATATTTCTTTGTAGCTCCCACTTCATACGAGGAGAAGCAGACCAAGAAGTATTGGAAGGGCGAAAATCCTGCCCGCTTGAAAGAGCTTCGCGAGGTGTTGACAGGAATCGAGAACTTCTCGAAGGAGAATACCGAGGCTATTGTGGGTGCTTGGATTGCTGAGAAGGAGTACGGTATGGGCCAGATAATGAACACCCTGCGTTTGGCATTGGTGGGTGCTGGTAAGGGTCCGGGTATGTACGACGTTACCGCTTTCATTGGCCGTGAAGAGTGCTTGAAACGTATTGATTATATTTTGGAAAACCTAAAACCTATCGAATAATGGAGATTCTACAACACATTTGGGGTGCTACCCCTGAGGGCGAAGCAATCGTTATCTATACTATTCGCAATGCCAATGGTTGCGAGGTGCAGCTCTGCAATATCGGTGCATCAATCGTGTCGGTTAAATCACCCGACCGCAATGGCAAGATTGATGATATCGTACTCGGCTATAAAGAGCCAATGAGTTATTTCGGTGATGGTGCAGCCAGCGGTAAGAGCGTAGGTCGTGTAGCCAACCGTATAGCTAAGGGTAAGATGACCATCGAGGGAGTAGAGTATAATCTTGAAATCAACAACGGCCCCAATCATCTTCATGGTGGCTCTAAGGGTTTTGCCAATCAGTTGTGGGAGAGCCGTGTTGAGACTAATCGTGTGGTGTTCTCTCGTACTTCAGAAGATGGCGAGCAGAACTATCCTGGCGAGTTGTATGTTGAGGCTGGATACTATTTCAGCGATGATAACGAGTTGGAGATTACCTATATGGCTCGTACCAATAAGACTACTGTCGTAAACCTTACCAACCACGTCTATTGGAATTTGGCAGGTGAGGGTAGCGGCAGGGATATCCTCGACCATGAGTTGCGTCTGAACTGTTCACGCGTGTTGGAGATGGATCCCACGCAGATTCCTACGGGCGAGTATCTCGATGTGAAGGGTACGCCACAGGATTTTACTTCGTGGCGTAAGTTTGGCGATGAGATTCTCTCGGAGTTCAACCATATGAAGGATTTTAAGGGCTACGACCACTTCTTTGTGTTGGATGATTGGAAACCCAATATCTTGGCAGAGGTGGGTGAGCTTCGTTGCGAGGCTACGGGCCGCAAGGTTGAGGTTCTTTCATCGCAGGCAGGCGCTATGGTCTATACAGGTAACTGGTTGGAGGGCGGTTGTCCCGTAACTAAGTCGGGTAGCCGCTATAAGGATTATGCCGGAGTGGCTATCGAGTGCCAGAACTATCCAAATGCAGTCAACGAGCCTCGTTTCCCATCGGTTGTGTTGACTCCCGAGCAGACCTATTGCCAGAAGATTGTATTTAAGTTGGGCTTGATGTAATTACGATATGGAGGAGAAAGATTTAGCCTTTTTGAACTCATTTACCGAGAAGTTATCCGATACGCTTGTTAAGCAGTGTACGGCCGACGGTATGTTGGACGGCAAGATGCTTATTGTAGAGGAGTTGAACGAAAAGTGGCGCACATCGGCACCCGAATATATGGTCGATGCCGTTCCGCAGATTGCCGAGTATCCATCAGCGGCCATTGCTTGGGCTTGCTATGTAGGTATGGGGGCTGCTGTGCTATGGGATAAGTCGTGGGGCGAGTATAAGGATACCGAGGATTGGTATTCGCTTATGGCAAAGCCTCGCGGATTCGATTGTTTGGACGAATATGTCATTGAGTGCTTGGTTGGTTATGCACTTGATAGCGAAGATAATCAAAAACTCGAAGCCGTAATCCGCAAGTGTGCCAATACGGCTCAGACTATGATTCGCAAGGAGGGTATCGAGCCACAGAGTGTGATGGCATTCCACCTGTTTGCACGTGTGGTAAGAGTATTCTTTGAGTTGGGTGTTTCGTTGGAGTTGCATCATAGGGGTTACAAATATGTAAAGGTAAACCTCAATGTTGAGGGCGAAGCTCCGGTATCATAAATTGTCTATATGAGCCGTTTACATTTGGTATATGGAGAGTCAGGTGCAGCTATGTTGCGCTTGACTCTCTCTGATTTAGGCCGGGGACAGGAGCGAGTGGCAGTATTTCCGGAAATACTGCAATATGCTCCGCTGTTTTCCGATTTTAGTCATAGCGCGGTTTGTGAATATACAAAACGCTGCGCTATGATGGGCGTTGTTGGCGATAAGGATTCAGGTCAACTCGCTAATGCTATTGTGGAATTTTTGCAGATGGATTTTTCTGCCTACGATGAGGTCGTAATGTGGCAAGGCGAGACGGCTGGCGATAGATTGTTTGGCTATATGGTGAGTGCACTTGTTGGGAGAAATTTATCGGTGGTAGATTTAACTCCGCTTAGAGATGTGTTGCCAAATCCCCATGTGGCGGCACTCTCAATGGCTCATTGTTCGGGTGAGAATTTGAAACAGCTGATTTGTGATATTACGCCCCTTGCAGAGAGTGAAAAATCGGCCAATGCAGAACTTTGGGATAAATGGTCTAAATCGATGTCTGATTTAAGGTTGTTGTCGGGCGGTGGCGAGATTGTTGAGGCCGATAGACAAATATTCGACGAGGTAATTCTCTCTGCTTGCAGTCGCGAATGGCAACCAGCAGCAAGGGTGGTTGCTCAAGTGCTCTGCCAAATAGATTTTTCTGTCGGTGATAGTTTTCTGCATCATCGTATGGTGGAACTTGCGCGTAGTGGTAAGATAAGTGTGCAACCAAGTGATAGATTTTCTGATGAACAAGAGAATTCCACCGAACCGATTATGGTTGGAGGAGTTGATGTTACGGAGCTCCGCAGATTCGATGTAAAATCATAAAACTTGCATATTTATTCGCTTTATTATGCGCTAAATTAAATTTTTTTGCAAATAGTGAGCAATTATAGAGATTAATTTGTATATTTGCTAAAACAAACAGTGAGTTATGATTACAGCTATCAATATCCATCATCATCACCATATCTTGCAAGAGGTACGGTAGGTCGTTGTGTGTGATAGATAGCATCAATATTTAGGCTTACCGTATTGGTAGGCCTTTTTTGTTAAATCTGGCTGTTATATTAAATAATAAGGAGTGGAATAAATAGGTAAAATAAATAAATTAGGTGAAGTTATGTTGAGAATTGCAATCCAAACCAAAGGTCGCTTGAATGAGCAGAGTGTGGAGCTAATGCGCGAAATCGGCATTGATGTCGAGGGTGCAAAGCGAAAATTTCTTTCGAAGGCGGCGAATTTCCCAATCGAGGTGTTGTACTTGCGTGATGACGATATTCCGCAGGTAGTAGCCAACGGTACAGCTTCGTTGGGTATTGTGGGAATGAACGAGGTGGCCGAGCGTGGTTGTGATGTGGAGGTGGTTGCCAAATTGGGATTTGGCGGATGCCGCATTTCGCTTGCAATTCCAAAGGCCGATGAGTATCCAGGCGTGGAGTATTTTCAGGGTAAGAAGATTGCTACATCATATCCTGAAATTCTCTCCAAATTTTTGGCTGATAACGGTGTTGAGGCAACAATGGCCGTAATTACAGGCTCGGTGGAGATTGCTCCTGCTGCCGGTATTGCCGATGCGATCTTCGATATTGTTTCATCGGGAGGTACTTTGGTGTCGAATGGTTTGAAAGAGGTAGAACGTGTCTTTGAGTCGGAAGCGGTACTTATCGCCAATCGTAACCTTGCAGACGAAGAGCGTGAGATATTGAACGAACTTTTGTTCCGTATTGAGTCAGAGCGAGTGAGTCGAGGTAAGAAATACCTTTTGATGAATATTCCTACGGCGGCACTCGATGAGGCCGTTAAGATTTTGCCTGCAATGCGTAGTCCAACGGTGATGCCTTTGGCTGCCGAGGGGTGGTGTTCGTTGCACTCGGTTGTTGACTCGGCCGATTTGTGGGAAAAGGTGCGTCAATTGAAGGCTATCGGTGCCGAAGGTATTTTGGTGCTTACGTTGGATAAGATAATTCCATAGGCTTATGAGAATCTATGAAAATCCGCAGCCTGCGCAGTGGGCTGAGTTGTGTCGACGTGCCGAGCAGGATAACTCGCTCATTGCCGAGCGTGTGGCTGCTATTGTCGAGCGTGTGGCCGAGCAAGGTGATTCGGCAATCAGGGCCTTGACTGAGCAGATTGATGGCGTGCAACTCTCGCAGTTAGAGGTTTCGGCTGAGGAGATAGCGTGGGCTTCGGAGCAGGTGAGCGAGCAAGTGAAGCAGGCAATCGAGGTGGCAATGAAAAATATCTCGGCTTTCCACGAGGCTCAAATGCCGAGCGAGGTGAGGGTTGAAACGCAGCGAGGAGTTGTCTGTGTTCAGCGACCTGTGGCTATTCAAAGAGTTGGTTTGTATATCCCTGGAGGTACAGCTCCGTTGTTTTCAACGGTGCTGATGCTGGCTCTGCCCGCCAAGATTGCGGGTTGCCGTGAGATAATACTCTGTACCCCAACCAATAAGCAGGGTAGGGTGGCTTCGGAGGTGCTTTATGCAGCCTCTCGTTGCGGTGTGTCGCGCATATTCAAAGTGGGTGGTGCGCAGGCTGTGGCTGCTATGGCGTACGGAACGGAGTCAATCCCTAAGGTGGATAAAATCTTCGGTCCGGGTAATCGCTATGTTACTTTGGCCAAGCAGCTTGTAAGCGGTCGTAATACCTCTATTGATATGCCTGCCGGCCCATCAGAGGTGATGGTTATGGCCGATGAGTCGGCCGATGCTGAGTTTGTTGCTTCGGATATGCTCTCACAGGCCGAACACGGTCGCGATAGTCAGGCGATGGTTGTGTGTAATAGTTTGGCTCTTGCCGAGCAAATATCTGCTGCCGTCGAGCGACAAGCTGCTGCATTGGATAGAGCCGATTATGTAGCAGAGTCGTTGGCACATAGCCGATGTGTGGTATTCGATAACCGAGATCAGATGATAGCCTTTGCCAATGAGTATGCGGCCGAGCACCTTATTATCTCGATGAGTGATGCGTGGGGTGTGGCCAATGAAATCACTGCCGCGGGAAGTATTTTTATCGGAAACTACTCTCCTGAGAGCGCAGGTGACTATGCGTCGGGAACAAATCATACTCTTCCAACTTCAGGTTGGGCTCATTCGTGCAGTGGCGTTAATATCGATAGTTTTATGCGTAAAATGACCATTCAGGAGCTGTCGCAAGATGGGATCAAATCACTTGCCCCCACCATAATTGCGATGGCCGATGCCGAGGGCTTGCAGGCTCATGCCAATGCTGTAAGAGTCAGAATTGAAAAAGTGTAACGCTTATGAAGAAAAAAAACATAGAGTCTATCGTGAGGGCAAATATTGCAGCTCTGTCGCCATATTCAACGGCTCGTGACGAGTACCAAGGAGAGTTGGGCGTATTTTTAGATGCTAACGAGAGTCCTTATGAAAACGGATATAACCGCTATCCCGACCCGCATCAGAAGCGTTTGAAGGCTATTCTGTCGGAGAAGAAGGGTGTGAACGCAGAAAATATATTCCTTGGCAATGGTAGCGACGAGGCCATCGATTTGATGTTTAGGCTCTTTTGCGAGCCCGCCGAGGATAATGCTGTTGCTATTGCTCCAAGCTATGGAATGTACAAAGTCGCTGCTGCAATCAACAACGTACAGATGCGTGAGATACAGCTTGGCGAGGAGTTTTCACTTCCTGTAGAAGAGTTGCTTTCGGCGTGTGACGAGCATACAAAGTTGATGTTTATCTGCTCGCCGAACAACCCAACGGGTAACTTATTCCCTCGTGAGAGTATTTTGCATTTGGCCGAAGAGTTCGAGGGAATGCTTGTTGTTGATGAGGCTTATATCGATTTTGCTGGGGCTGAGAGTCTTGTGGGCGCGATTGCAACTCATCCCAATATCGTAGTGTTGCAGACTTTGTCGAAGGCGTGGGCTATGGCAGGACTGAGATTGGGTTTGGCTTTGGCTGATAAGCGTGTTGTAGAGATAATGTCGCAGGTAAAATACCCCTATAATATCAATCAAGCAGCGTTGCAGATTGTCGAGAAGTTACTCTCTGAACCCATCGACGATAAGGTGGCTGAGATTGTGACCGAGCGTAGTGAGGTTGCCGAGAAGTTGTGTAATATGTCATTTGTGGATAAGGTCTATCCGAGCGATGCCAATTTCTTGCTTGTGAGGGTCGATGATGCCGATGCAGTGTATAACCATCTTATTGCCGATGGAATCATCGTTCGTAATCGCACTAGAGTACAGGGTTGTGAGGGTTGTCTGCGTATTACAATAGGTACTCCTGAGGAGAATTTGAAAATGTTAAAATCACTTGAAGCATATGAAGAAAAGAGCGCTGTTTGTTGATCGTGACGGAACTATTTTGGTCGAGCCACCAGAGGATTATCAGGTTGATTCGTTGGAGAAGCTGGAGTTTGTTGCCGGTGCCATATCTGGAATGAAGTCAATCGCTGAGCTTGATTACGAACTTGTAATGGCATCGAATCAAGATGGACTCGGCACGGAGGCTTTTCCGGAAGAGACTTTCTGGCCTGCTCACACCAAGATGTTGCGAACTTTGGCCGGTGAAGGGGTCTTTTTCGATGATCAGCTTATCGATCCAACCTTCCCTCAGGAGAATGCTCCCACGCGCAAGCCGGGTACGGGTATGTTTGGGAAATACCTTTCGGGTGAGTACGATTTGGCTTCAAGCTATGTGATTGGCGATCGGGCTACCGATGTGGAGTTGGCGTATAACCTCGGTGCAAAGGCTATTTTGTTGCAGCCTAAAGAGGTTGGTGAAAAGATGTTGGATGGAAAAGCTTTTGCTTCGGCTTGTGTGCTTATTACTCCAATCTGGGCGAAGGTTGCCGAGTTCTTGCGACAGACGGATCGTAAAGCAGAGATTGTCCGTAAGACATCGGAAACCGATATTCGCATTGAATTGGATCTCGATGGTGGTGGCGAATCTAAGGTCGATACCAGATTGAAATTCTTTGACCATATGCTCAATCAGATTGTTCATCATTCGGGGATGTCGCTTGTGGCTTTATGTAAGGGCGATTTAGAGGTTGATGAGCACCACACAGTTGAAGATGTGGCAATTGCTTTGGGTGAAGCCATCTATCAGGCTCTGGGTTCGAAAAGAGGCATCGACCGTTACGGTTTTGTATTGCCTATGGACGAGTGTCGGGCTATGGTGTTGATTGATTTTGGTGGACGTGCCGATTTTGTGTGGGATGTGGAGTTCACTCGCGAGATGGTGGGCGATGTTCCGACCGAGATGTTCAAGCATTTCTTCAAGTCGATGTGCGTAGCGATGCGATGCAATTTGCATATCGAGGCTCGAGGTGAAAATAATCACCATCTTATCGAAGGTGTGTTCAAAGCTTTTGCCCGTGCGTTGAAGATGGCTGTTCGCCGTGATGTTTTTTCTTATCAACTTCCATCGAGCAAGGGAGTGTTGTAGAATTAGGGTGTTTTTATGATTGCAATTATAGATTATAAAATGGGCAATCTCCGCTCGGTGGAGAATGCGCTTAAACGATTAGGTGCAGAGTTTACGGTTACTGCTGATGCCGATGTTATCCGCTCGGCCGATAGAGTGTTGCTCCCCGGAGTTGGCAATGCAGCAGAGGCTATGGAGAATCTCCGTAAGGCCGATCTTACGCAGGTTATCCGCTCATTGCGCCGTCCAGTTTTGGGTATATGCGTAGGAATGCAGGTTATGTGTCGCCATAGTGAGGAGGGCGATTGTGATTGCCTCAATATTTTTGATTCGCGCGTTAAGCGATTTGTTCCGACACAAGAATTGAAAGTCCCGCATATGGGTTGGAACAAAATTTCCAATCTCGAATCGAAATTATTCAAGGGAATCAGCGGTGGCGAGTATGTCTATTTTGTCCACTCATATTATCCTGAGTTGTGCCCCGATACCATTGCTACTACCACGCATGGCGCGATGTTTAGTTCGGCACTCAAATATGAGAATTTTTACGGCACGCAGTTCCATCCCGAAAAGAGTGGAGATGTGGGAGAGAAAATAATTGAAAATTTCTTAAATTTATGATTGAGATAATTCCTGCAATTGACATTATAGAAGGTCGTTGCGTGCGTCTGTCGCAAGGTGACTATGCTCGCACGAAGGTCTACGATTCGTCACCCGTAGATATGGCTAAACGTTATGCCGATTGTGGCGTGAAACGTATCCACGTTGTCGACCTCGATGGTGCAAAATCATCGTCACCACGAAATCTTAAAACTCTCGAAAAGATGGCAGTTGGCGCATCGGTTGAGATTGAGTGGGGTGGAGGTATCAAGAGCGAGGAGTCACTTCGTGCCCTATTCGATTATGGCGCAACGTACGCTATTGTGGGTAGCGTTGCTGCTCGTACTCCTGAACTTTTTGCCGAGTGGTTACGCGTGTTTGGAGGCCAAAAGATGGTCCTGGGTGCCGATGTGCGCGATAGCAAGGTCTCGGTGAATGGTTGGCAAGAGGATTTGGGTGTTACAATTGAGCAGTTGGTCGACGGTTTCCTTCCATACGGACTCAGCCAAGTAATCTGTACCGACATTAGCAAGGATGGAATGCTTGAAGGTCCATCGTTTGACCTTTACACCGATTTGCAGAGTCGTTACGAAGGTGTCGATTTTACTGTTTCGGGTGGTATAAGTTCGATGGCCGATATTGAGCGACTCAACGAGTTATGCCTGCGCAGAGTGATAGTTGGTAAGGCAATATATGAAAATCGTATAACATTAAAAGATATTGAGCGATGGTTGCTAAACGCATAATCCCTTGTTTGGATGTCAAGGAGGGTCGTACGGTTAAAGGTGTTAATTTTGTCGATTTGCGCGATGTAGGCGATGCTGTGGAGCTGGGACAATATTATGCTCGCAGTGGTGCTGATGAGTTGGTATATCTCGATATCAGCGCTACTCGCGAGGGGCGTAACACCTTCACGAAGTTGGTGGAACGTATTGCCGATGGAATCAATATCCCATTTACCGTGGGCGGAGGAATCTCATCTTTGGACGATGCTTCACGTCTGCTCGATGCGGGAGCCGACAAAATTTCAATCAATAGTGCCGCTATTGCCAATCCGTCGCTTATTGATTCTATTGCAGCACGTTATGGAAGTCAGTTTGTCGTGGTCGCTATCGATGCGCGTCAGATGGACGATGGAGTGTGGCGTGCCACAACGCACGGGGGTAGCCGCCCAAGCGACAAGGAGTTGTTTTCGTGGGCGCGTGAGGCTGAGCAGCGAGGAGCTGGAGAGATTCTCTTTACCTCGATGAACCACGATGGAACCCGCTCTGGCTATCCGTGCGAGACTTTTGCGGCCCTGTCGGAGCAGATTACAATCCCCATTATTGCATCCGGAGGAGCCGGTTCGGTGGCCGATATTGCCGATGTACTTACACGCGGACGAGCCGATGCCGCATTGGCCGCAAGTATCTTTCACTTTGGTGAGATTACGGTGGGCGATTTGAAACATGAGTTGAAACGATTAAATATAGATGTAAGATGCTAAAGTTCGATGATTTTAAACTCGATAAGTGCGCCGATGGCCTGTTGCCGGTTATCGTGCAAGATGCCGTAACATTGAAGGTGCTGATGCTCGGATATATGAATCGCGAGGCTTTCGATAAATCGATGGCTGAGGGGCGCGTGACCTTCTTTTCTCGTACAAGAAATACTCTTTGGACTAAGGGCGAGACCAGTGGCCACTATCTGAATATTGTCTCGGTGTATGCCGATTGTGATAACGATACATTGCTTGTGAAGGCCAACCCAATTGGCCCAACTTGCCACCGGGGAACAACCAGCTGCTTCGATACCCCTGAGCAGGAGGGCTTTATCCGCCATCTGCAAAGTGTTGTGCAGCAGCGCCACCGCGATATGCCCGAGGGCTCTTACACTACCAAACTTTTCATCAAGGGTGTGAAGAAGATTGCCCAGAAGGTGGGCGAGGAGGCCGTTGAAAGTGTGGTTGAGGCAGTTGATGGCAATCGCGATAGATTTATCTACGAAGCTTCAGATATGATTTATCACCTGCTTGTGCTGATGGAGCAGATGGGTTGTACGATTGAGGATATGGAGCGTGAATTGGCGTTGAGGCATCGCTAATCTTGATGATAAATGCAAAACTAGTCGTGAAATCACGATTAATTTTGGATAAAAGAAATAAATGATTTATTTTTGCATCGCAAATGCCGCAATGGCGTTGTTGATGGTTCCGTAGCTCAGTTGGATAGAGCAACAGCCTTCTAAGCTGTGGGTCGTGGGTTCGAATCCCGCCGGAATCACCTTAAAAATCAGCCATTTACAGCGATGTAGGTGGCTGATTTGTTTTTTAATGTACAAACAATGTGCAAACAAAACTCTTTTTCGATTTGCGGGTAGTCGATTTTTTTATAGCGTTGTAACACTGATATTTCGCAGTTATTAACCCCAAAAATATTGTTACAATGAAAAACACAACAAATTCTAACGGTTTTATCTCAACGGTTGAAGTTATCCCCAATTCAAACAAAACCAATGCTCCTATCGAGGCCGGAAATGCCAACACAATGGCTAAAAAATCTATTTCTTCAACCCTCGACACTTCAACGCTCCCCCATTATGCCGTTTGTGCAGTTCGTAGCCATTACGAGGATATGGCAGAGATACTAATGCGCTTTTCGGCCATCGACTACCTCACCCAGTTGCAGAAGATGGATTTTGACTATAAACAAGTATTGCACGATATAGATAGCGGGTGTCGTATCGAGCGTGAGCCAAACGAGAATCCCGCTGAGGTATTGGCGGTACTGCGTGAGTGTTACCGTATCACTCCCAAAGATGAGGCCGATAGAGCTAATTTATTGCGCTGTATGGGCGATTTGTTGCAGGCGGTGGATAGTTTTGTTAGA
Organism: Rikenellaceae bacterium; assembly: GCA_015060165.1. GTDB lineage: Bacteria > Bacteroidota > Bacteroidia > Bacteroidales > Rikenellaceae > Alistipes. Next base: position 106,817 of record SUZC01000006.1, on the reverse strand, counting down.
CGGTTGAGCAACTGCGCCGAAATCAAAGAATAGTGCGTTGATGTTGAGGTAGGCGGGGCACTTCGACCGGCTCGGTAAAAATCACTTTTTTGAAAAAACTGCGTGAGTGTTACAAAGGGATTGAGGGTGTCGGGTATCATAGGGGGTATGCAAAATAAAAAACACGCCCCCTCAACGAAAGGGCGATGCGGTTAGTAAATAGCTACATAGAGCGGTAGAAATCAAAATTACCAGAGTTATACGCAACCACGATATTTTGAGGTGTGACCTCAACAATTACGTCATTATATACATAAAATATATACATAAAACGGGGTTTTTGCTGTGTAAAACCCCGTTTTTTTGTGCGTTTTATAGCCGTTTTGTACTGTTTTATGCCCGTTTTTAGGTGTAAAATAGGTGTTTCTCTGCTATTATATGGTAATAATTTGCCATATCGAAGATAGGTCGCAGGCCGATTACTTACAAATTGTAAGCAAAATACAAAGTCGGCGTTTTTGAAAAAAGTTTCGTGTGTGTTTACTGTGCTGGGGGCGAGGTTTGCGGGGCAAAAGCGTTAAACTTTTGACCCCCCTACCTCTTTGATATGTCCCACTTTCGTAAACTTACCATCTTACACCTACCCGTTTGAGGTAATCTAAAAATGTGCCAATACTGATACCCTTAGAGCGTAGGCAATGGGTAAACTGAGCGTCACACTCGTTACGCTTGTATTTGCTCGATTGTGTCGATATAGCGTGATATAGTGGCCTTGCCTGCTCTCCGTATGTTGAGGCCAATGCAAAACCTATACGCACCCAGTCGTAGTGTTCCTCTGCGATGTTGAGGCCACGCTCTACAAGTTCCTGCACAGCTCGCTCGATATGCTCGATTGCTAATGTGGTCGGGTGGTTTGCTGTTATGGCTCTATTTTCGTTTTTCTCCGCTCGGTGGGGTACTTGGTCGGCTTGCACTTGTTGAGGCTGTGAAATCGCCTCTTTTGTGTCGCTGTTGGCCGTTGAGGTTACGCACTCCGGCAGAGTGTGGGGCGTTGGCTCTCGGTTGATATACGGGTTGGGGTCATACGAGGCAAAGCGCAGGCGGGCGCTAGGGCAATGTGCCACAAAGAAACAGCGCACAACCGAAAAAAAGGTAATGCGCTGATGGATAATGTGTAGAAGGCATGAGGTGACTTACGCTTTAATGGCGTTTAACTCCCTTCGCCATTGTTTGGGCACTGATGCGCCACTGCATTTCTGCGGCTCTGTATTAATGCTGTGGGCGGTATCTCTATACCAAGATTCACTATCTATATGTTTACTCAGAACGTAAATAAGATACTTAATCATTGAAGCCTTTGCGTATTCTGAGTTGTAAATCTTTGAAAAGTTCCTCTCAACAACACATCTTTCAAACTCTTTAAATGAAATCCCCTTAAAAGCATCATCGCAGACATAGTCATATACTTTGCGTAAGTAACACTGGGCGATTAAGCGACTTGATACGCTTTGGCTTGGCTTGTTAATGGCGTAAATGTCCACACCAAAAGTAAGTTCAATGCGTTTACGCAAGATTGGCATATGTTTAATAAAACATTCAACATCAAACGTTCCAGGCATATTAAAGTCGTGGTCATCAACGAATCTCCTATAATACCGATACTCACTCTCTGTGTCAAATTCAAGGTCAAGCTTTTTGGTTAATAGTTTGAGCAAATAGGTGTTGTCATATGACGAGTCCATATAATAAGCACTTATCATATCGGCAACTATTAAAGGTGAAGCGACTCGCCTTAGTTCTACAATCGTGTAAAACTCGTCGTAGTTGCACTCTTCTGGAAACGGAGTATAATCTAACAGCTCTCTATCCTTTGCATGATTACGCTTCTCACATTCATCCTTGTAACATTTATCTATGATGCGTATTGCTTTGGATACAATTGCAATAATGTTTAGTTGTGCTATAAACTCTAAATTCTGTTTCATAGTTTTAGTTATTGTTAGGGGCTGTTATCCCTATGCCAAACGCGCTGAACGCTGGCTACAGATTTGTTAGTTCCAATTTATGGGTTGATAACACTTGGGGATATATCCCGCGGCCGTGCTGTTTTGGCTATCTTTTATTGTGGCTGCAATCAGTCCAAATCCTTCCACATTGCAACGGCGAAGTTATGAAGGATTTTGCAAACAAACAAGATGTACCCCCGTTAGGGGTACAATGTTCGTGGCGAGAATGATGCTGGAGGGCAATATTTTTTTTAGGTTTCCTTATTGGTTTCGATAAATCGATGTCGCAATTAGCTGTAAAATGCGAAGTTATACTTTCGAGGCGGCATCATATGCCCTAAATCAGCCGAACATACCCTCTACTCTTGAATAACAATTTGCTACAACAATATATACTTTAGTATATAGCCTAATTACCAGAAGATTAAAGTGCAAAATCTTTGGAAGTAGCGTATCAAATCACTATCTTTGCACTCCCGATATGGGATAAAACAGAAACTAAAATGCAGCAGAATAGAATGCACATATTGCTTACGACTATTGGTCGAGTTCAGGGCGTAAAACGCTTTGAAGGTGTTCTGTGTGCGCCTATTCCAAGCGTTGAAACCGCAGATTCTATCGGGAATACTATCCAACTGAAACATACTCGAACACGGATATAATAGATGCAGATATCCGAGTTATGAGAATAGATAAGAATCGTTGGAAAGTTCCTCACTTTTCAACGATTTTTGTTTATACCCATTGGTGATGCTTAACCTCTCCATCTATTCCGTCCAATGGCAATAACAAACTTTATTATTAACAACGCAGTGATGCGGTAAACAATGAAATTATGAATTACAAATTTGATGGAGATAGGGTGTTCTTTACATCCGACACTCACTTCTACCACGCCAATATTATCAACTTCTGTGGTAGGCCATTTAAGAATGTGGAGGTTATGAACGAAACGCTCATAGCCAACTGGAATAGCGTAGTCGGTCCTGACGATATTGTATTTCATCTCGGCGACTTCTGCCTAGGAGGCTCGGCGGAATGGACTAATATCCTTAATAGGCTTAATGGTAAGATTTACCTGATTGTCGGCAACCACGACATCAAGAATTTGAGGCAAGGATATTATAGTCGTTTTGAGCATATAGCGATGCAGATGCATATTGAGGTAGGCAAGCAGAAGATATATCTCAACCACTGCCCATTCTTGTGCTATGGTGGGGCATATCGAGATACTTGGCAGCTATTCGGTCATGTGCATACCAGCAAGCAAAACACCGGTATAGATGCGCCTCGACTACATATGCTATTCCCGACACAATATGATGTTGGAGTGGATAATAACAACTTTACACCTGTCTCATTTGAACAGGTAAGGCGAATAATAGAAAAGCAAGTAGAACAGAGTAAAAGATAAGGAGGATAAGTTTTATGAAAATACAATTTGCATCTGACATCCATTTGGAGTTGTCGGATAATTCGAGATTTATAAAGAGTATGCCGTTTGAGGTTACTGGCGATGTATTGGTCTTTGCGGGTGATACAGGTTACCTGCGCGATAGGTCATTGCCAAATCTGAGATTCTGGAAGTGGGCTTCGGCAAACTACCGAGAGGTGTTGTTGGTGCCCGGTAACCACGAGTTTTATGGCAATGGCGATGTGTTAGCCTATGGCGATAGTTGGAGTCGTAAGATACTGCCAAATGTGCATTACCACCAGAATAAGGTTGTGAGGATTGATGATGTCGATTTTATCCTCTCAACTCTTTGGTCGCACATTCGCCCCGAGGATGAGTATTTTGTGCATCGAGGAATGAATGACTTTCGGCAGATTCTGTACAATGGTCGGCGCTTTACTCCTGCTGACTTTAACGCCGAGCACGAGAAATGTCTGGACTTTATCAAGCGGAGTGTTGCGGAAAGCACTGCCGAGCGTATCGTGGTGGTAACCCATCATCTGCCTACAATGGCAGTCGTTGCTCCAGAACATAAGGGCAACTTGCTGAATAGTGCCTTCGCAACGGAGTTGGGCGACTTTATTGCCGACAGCCGTATCGATGCGTGGATTTTCGGACACTCGCACGCCAACATAGATGCAACAATCGGCAATACCCGCATTGTCTGCAACCAACTCGGCTATGTTTACTACCGAGAAACCTCGGTGGTTTTGACGGCGGGAAGTTTATAGAGGTGTAGTCTATATGCCTCGATACTCTGCGAAAGTCTGAAAATAAATTCAACTTTCGCAGGGTATCAATACTTTTTGGCTCGCAATTTGGTTTTATAAACAAAAATGTTTATTTTTGCGGTATGAATAGGATGATTGAAATACTTAAGGGGTTGCACCCAGGTCTTTTTTTGCAGCGAGAGTTGGGTAATAGAAAACTCAAAAGTGGGCAGTTTGCCGAGTCAATTGGTGAGCATCCACAGACTTTGAGTGCTATTATTCGTGGGCGTAGGTCAATGAATACACCTCTATCCCTTCGTATAGAGCAGGCTCTCGGTTTGGAGGAAGGATTCTTAATGACCTTACAGGTATACTACGACATTGCAGAGGAGAAGCGTAAACAATCAGCTAATCATCACCCTGACCTTACAAAGTTTCGCAAAACTCTATTCTGGGATACAAAGATTGAAAATATTGACTTTACAGCACATAGCAGATATGTAATCAATCGTGTGTTTGAGCGAGGAAATGAGGAGGAGATACAGGAGGTTATCCGTTTCTATGGTCGTGATGTCATATTGGATAACATCAATTTAAAAACGAAGTCTCCATTTGAAAACAATATTAAGGCAAACATAAAACAGTATCTTTGTTATGAAGCGTAAAGAACTGCAATACCAAACCGTCAAACCAATTTTGCGTTCCACTTTGGAGCGATTGATGGAGATAGACGAATTTAAACCATTTCGATTAGTCGGTGGTACTTCGTTGTCGTTACGCTATGGTCATCGTATGTCTGATGATATAGACCTATTTACTGATGCAGAATATGGTTCGTTGGATTTTCGCCGATTGCAGGAGATTCTTCGTAGGGAGTTCCCTTATTGTCAGGGCGACTGCGGCGATATTGTAGGCTTCGGAACATCGTATATGGTTGGCAATTCTAAGGATGACTTCGTAAAGCTTGACTTGTTTTATACCGACCCATTTATTCGTCCACAAGAACAATTTGACACAATCCGTATGGCAGCAGTAGAAGATATTGTTGCGATGAAGATGGATGTGGTGTCGCGTGGTGGTCGCAAGAAGGACTTCTGGGATTTGCATATGTTGCGTGATAAATACACCATAGAGCAGATGCTGTCTCTATATGAGGAGCGTTATCCATATGGAGCAACAAAAGAAGAGTGTACTGCAGGATTAACGAACTTTACATTGGCCGATACAGAACCAGATCCAACCTGTCTGCAGGGTAAAGTTTGGCAATTGATAAAGTTCGATCTCGTGAATTCTGTAAATAACCACTAAATACCCATCCGTTTTTATGATTTTGAATAAGGTCTACATTAAGGGGTTTCGTAACTTCAAAGAAGTTACTGTGAATTTTAATAAACATAGTCTAATATTTGGAGCAAATGATGTTGGTAAAACAAATTTAATATACGCTCTTAGAATCCTTTTAGATAGGAGTCTCTCTGACTATGATTACGAACTTATGGATTCTGACTTTTATGCATATGAAGACACCAAATCCATTATTATTAGGGCATACTTGTCTGACATTACAGAAGAATGCGTTGTTGCAAGAATGGGGGGAAGACTGAGTGATGATGGAGAGTTGGTTATAGAATATCAAGCTAATATCAAAGACGGAAAGCTAAGTTATAAATTCTATTGCGGCAAAAGTGACTCAACAGATGATCTGGTCGAAATAGACAGCCCATATTATAGAAAATATCTTAACTTGAAATATATAGGTAGTAGAAGAGAATTCTGGGGATATATTAATAAATCCAAGAATGAGCTACTATTGCAAGCTAAAGAGGATAGAGATGAAGAGGTTGTTGAAGCGGATGATAGATTGTACGCAGAAATAGTGTCAAAGTTAAGGGAGGTTGATGAAAGAGTTCCAAAGTTATCCTACATTAAAAATGCAACAGAGCAAATAAATGTAGAATTAGATAAGCTCTCTATTCACAATAGGGAGCAACAGATTGTATTTGATATTGCATCCTCAGATGTGGATAAAGTCATATCAAATGTATCCATAGTGTCTAAATTTGGAGAAAAAAGAATGCTTGTCGGCGGTGAGGGCCGAATAAATCAAATATATCTTTCATTATGGGCTTCCAGAAACAAGAATACGAATATATCAAATGAAGTTTCAATAATTGTTATCGAGGAGCCAGAAGTTTATCTACATCCACACCAGCAACGGGAACTAGCGATATATTTGGGACAAACATTATCGGAACAAGTCATCTTAACCACACACTCTCCTTTTATTGTTTGTGAATTTAGCCCCAATTCTATGATTCGCCTTTACAAGCGAAATTGTAATGACACACTTGTGGCATCAGATGGATGTTCAACAATCATTGCTGAGAACTTTGAGGACTTTGGGTATCGCATGAGCGTAATACCTGCAGAAACATTCTTTTCAGATTGTGTTATCCTTGTTGAAGGTCCATCAGAGATGATACTATACAATACTTTAGCAAAGCAATTAAACATTGATTTAGATAGGCTGAATATATCTGTAATGAGTGTTGATGGTGTTGGATTCTCAACTTATATTAAGATCTTAAATGCCATGAATATCAAATGGATTTTGCGCACAGATAATGATATCGTTAAAATAGCTAACAAAAATAAATATAGATATGCTGGTATCGAAAGAGGAATTTCATATCTAGATTTACAAACAATAGATCAAGCGGACAAATTGGTTATAGATCAAAATAAAGAACTGATTCATGACCTTGCGGATAAGGAACATATTCCAGCAAATGTTTCGTCAGCCGCATCTAGCTTAATTGCTATACTTGAGAAATATAACATTCTGATTGCGCAACAAGGATTGGAAGAAGACTTATACAATAGTCCTATCAATCAAAACTTGAAAGAGCACTATGGAAATGAACTAACCGCAGATCAGATTATTTGCAAAATGAAAGAGCACAAAGCGGTAAATATGTATGAGTTTCTTAAGAAACATAAAGCATGTCTGACTTCGCTGGAGAAAGATAGGATTAGTCTCCCGATTCAGAAAGCTAAAGAATATATCGAATCAATGTATGGAGCCTACTGAGATTCAGAAAGCTATTATTAACCATGAAGGTAATACGGTGGTATTAGCTTCTCCTGGTAGCGGAAAGACTTTTGTTATCTCTGAAATGATAAAACGCATTATCCAAAAAGATGAAATGCGTTCATATCAGGGTGTGATTGCCATATCCTATACCAGAAAGGCATCTTCCAACCTTAAAAGCCGCACAACAAGCGGAGATATTCAACAGAAAAATTCATTTTTTGGTACAATCGACAACTTTTGTCTTACGCAAATTATTGAATATTTCGGAAATTTCATTTTTGGGCGTCCAAGTAAGAGGTTGGAAATAACTAGTCTAAAAGATCTTGGTGAAGAAGGTTCAGAGCCTTATAAGTGGATAACGTCCGAACATCCCGATTATATTAACATACAACCAGCCCAACTAGAATCAATCGTTTCATTGTTTTCACAAGGGCGCATTCTTGTTGAAAGTTTGGAGTTGTTAGCTCTTCATATTATAAGAAACTGTCAAGCATGTAGAAATTACCTCAAAGCTCGCTTTAAATATATTTTTATAGATGAGTTTCAGGATGCCGATACATATACAAATGATATATTTTTAGATCTTGTAAATATGGGGCTGGTTGGTATTGCAGTTGGCGATGACAATCAATCGATTTTTGGATTTGCTCATAAAGATAATAAATACATACGTTCATTAAGGGATAACCCACAATTTAAATCGTTTACTCTTAATGAAAATTTTCGGTGTGCGCCATCCATTATCAATTATTCTAATCGCTTATTGGACCCAAACTCTGAGATACTTGAAACTGAGGACAACTCAATGTTCCTAATTAGAGTACAAGGTGCCGAAGAATCAATTGCTGAATTTATTAATAATAAACTTAATAGTATATGCAACAAATGGAACGTTACGGAAAATTGCAAGGTTGCAATACTTGTCAAAAACATCAGGACTCAAACAATAATAGATGAGCATCTATCAATTCCACATCGTATTGTAAAGACTACAGAACTTGATGAAGATCTAAATTCGAGATCTCGATTATTCACTTATCTGTTAAGATATTATTTTGATGATTCAATGCCATTTATGAGTGTTGTCGATGAGTTTGTTGATTATAACACTCTCACAAATCATGAAAAAAAATGCCTTTATAATGCAGGTCAAGAGGTCCGATCATTTGATGGAAATTATGAAATACTGCCAGATACTTTCAAGAGGATTGCAGATATACTTCTTCCAAAAGTAGACGATGGTTCTTCTATTTCTAAATTAAAGACCGTTTTATCTAATGACGATGATTTGAATTCATATAAACCTATGAATGCGAATGAAGTACAATTAATGACTCTACATAAATCCAAAGGTTTGGAATTTGATATTGTATTTCATTTGAATGTGTGCGAATGGGAATTGCCTTCGAAGCGTATAGTAAACAATGACTTTCACCAACAAGAATATATCAATATGGAGCAGGATTTAGACCTACATTATGTTGGTATCACGAGGGCAAAAAAAGCATGTTTTCTTATACGCAGTTTGCAAAGGCGAAACGCAAAGGGTGAATTAAAGTTGGCAGAGGATTCTGAATTCTTAACATTGGAAGGAATTCACACATTACGCCAAGAGATTGATTATGCAAATGGAGAAATGCGTTGGCATGAAATGTAATATTACATTTTTGATCCTTGCACCATACTTTCTCGGACAACATATATATGTAGTTTTATGTCAATGTATTATCCCCGCATCTTCCGATGAAGCACAAAGAGTATGCTGATTATTAGCCGGTTACAATTTTAGACTGAAATAGGGCGGATAATTGCGCCTTGCTTTTACAGCAAATGCACACTTCTCAGTTTTCCTACTCGGTGCCCTAATCCAAGTACAAAGATAGTAAAATTTCATAGAAAATTGCGTTAAAAAGTGGATAAATAATGATGTCCTTGTTTGAGGCGCTATTGCTCATTAGGGTATTGGTTTACTTTCTATTTGGGAAAGTGTAGATGACTACAATCTGTAGTCAACTTGATAATATTTGCAGTCGGTTAGTGAAACTAATCAACTGACTGTTTTACCGAACTGGTTAGTGTGGCTAACCACTTCGAAGGGTAAAAAACAACTCGTGAGCGCTCACGAGTTGCGGACTTTAAGATTTATTATTTCAAAGTGCCATTTTGGCACTTTGAAATTTTGGATTTGGCACTTTGAAATTATTGATGGATTCATAGTAAGATATTCAGTCTTTGTCAAACGCCATAAATCGAGAAAATAAAGTTATTGTAACGCCATAATACAATTATCTATTTCTATATATTTTAGGTTAAGCAGGGCTGTATCACAAAATTGCTAGATGTTTGACCACAAAAATACAAGTTGTTTGACCACAAAAACGCAAGTTGAAATGCGACAAAAAAGTAAATTTCCATTGCCATCTAAAGAATAATCATTATATTTGCAAATAGTAAGCACAAAAAGATTATGATATGGCTGATAAGGAGTATTTAAGTAGAATAGCTGACGACGAACTTGCTTTGCGGTTGGAGGCTTTTGGGGCTGTGCAAATAACGGGACCCAAATGGTGTGGTAAGACCACTACTGCGGAACAACAAGCCAAAAGTTTTATCAAATTGCAGGACCCTGATAAACGCGAAGGTTATTTGGCTACTGCAAGAACAAAGCCCTCAATTCTGTTGAAGGGAGAAACACCTCGACTGATTGATGAGTGGCAGGATATACCTATTTTGTGGGATGCTGTACGCAATGCCGTTGACCAAAGGGGGCTGAAAGGTCAGTTTATTCTTACCGGCTCTACCGTAATAAAGAATAATGGCGACGAGGATACTCCCGAGGAGCAAAGGCAAATGCATACAGGTACTGGTAGAATTGCTACTATGACGATGTATCCTATGAGCCTATATGAGTCGAAAGAGTCGTCAGGTGAAATATCTTTCCTTGAGTTATTTGACAACAGGTCATTGGACATTGACGGTATCACATCAAAGTTATCGATTGAGGAGTTGATAATGTTGGCTTGTCGAGGCGGTTGGCCAGATTCGCTTAATGTGAAAAGCGAAAGGGCACAATTGCTTATTGCCAAAGATTACCTCAATAAGGTGTGCGAAGATGATATTTCGCGAGTCGATGGAGTTCAGCGTAATCCTGAACTTGCTAGACTCATTTTGCGTTCCTATGCTCGCAATCTATGCACCTTGGCAAAGAAGACGGCAATGCTTGCTGATGTTAAGGTTGAAATGGAGACAACTGTGCAAGCAACCTTTGATGAGTATGTTGATGCATTGAAACGCCTATTTGTGATTGAGGATATCGATGCGTGGTGTCCGGCTATTCGCTCAGCAACTGCTATTCGCTCTGGCAAGAAGAGATGCTTCATTGATCCATCTATCGCTGTGGCAGCAATGGGAGCATCGCCAAAATCGCTTGAACTAGACTTGAAAACCTTTGGTTTTATCTTCGAGTGTATGTGTATTCGAGATTTAAGAGTGTATTCACAAGCTATGGGAGGTCGAGTATCTTACTATCATGATAGATATGGCTTGGAGGCTGATATTGTACTTCATCTTGATGACCAGCGATATGCACTTATTGAGTGTAAGTTGGGCAGCCGAGATATTGATGAGGGAGCAAAGCATCTTCTGCAACTGCAAGAACTGATCCGCGAGCGCAATAAAACCGAGAAGCAGATGCCTCTCCGTGAACCAGACCTGTTGATTGTGCTGACCGGTGGAGAGTTTGCATATACTCGTGAGGATGGCGTGAAGGTAATCCCACTCGGATGCTTAAAAGATTAAGTTTATTGTTTTTAATACTTTTATAATATGGATAATCAAGATAGAATAAAGTTGTTTGCAGATGCTTGTAAGGAGTCCTTTGAAGTTGCTAAAGATGTAAAAGAACAACAAGACATAGTCAGAGAGGATTTACAGCACATATTTAATGCTGTATTGCGTGCTAATGCAGAAGAGTTGAAGACTTGTAATAGTTATATAACTAACAAGTATCCAGACCTCACTCAATTTACACCTCACAATTGCTTTTTAACTGTTGTCCCCAGTAATATTGTAGAGGGTATGTCTGTTATACAATTACAAAATAGTTTGTTGGTTGCAGCAGGAGCGTTAAATAACATGCTCGCAAGCTATAAGTTACTTAGGATTATTGGAGGTGGAGCTAAAATCGCAGCAAAGCAAGCAGTAGAGGGAGCATTAAAACAGTAAAATATCAAAAACTTTAGGTTGAGACTTGCCAAAGTGTTTGGTTAAAAGATTTATAATTGATCGGTGGTAGTAGTCTTTGTATAATCAAATGTTTACAAGAACATTGAGGCATTATACATTTATAAATGTTATTCCTTAAATTACTAACCATATGAAGGCAATTTTTAGTAAGATCAGTCAATTTGTAGACAAAATATTATCGTCTAGATGGGCATATGTTGTGCTTTCCTTTGTTTTTATCGTTTTATCAGGTATAGCTTTTGGATGGGGACATATAATTAAACCATTTAAAGCAGACTATATAGCAGATTATGCACTATTGGGAACATATGGTGATTTCGTCGGAGGTGTTTTAGGAACCATTTTTGGAGTAATAAGCGTCCTCTTGGTTATTAAAACATTCAATCATCAACAAACAGCAACATCGGATAACAAACAGCAACTTGAGATAGAGCGCTTTCATGATTTATTCTTTGAATTATTACATTTGTATCAAAGTCAAGTGTCTGAATTGTGCGGAGTATATAAAACATTTGCGGAGACAAAAACGCAGAATGTTGATTCAAATGAAGACAATAACTATGAAGTACGAGAGTATTCTTATAACAATAAAGACTTCTTTGACTTTGAAAAAGAGAAACTTCAAAGGTCTTTTACTCCAAAAAAGTCTTTTGAGCAGAATCAAGCAGAGGCACTAAAAATATATATGTTTTTCTACATTAAAAATAAAGATAAAATAGGTGCATATTATAGAACATTGTATCGCATATATGACCTAATTGATAATGCTAAAACAATCCCAGAGGAAATTAAAAAAGATTATTTAAAAATCATTAGAGCTCAATTAACGGAAACAGAGTTGTTCTTTTTGAGATACAATGCTCTTACTTATTATGGACGTAAGTTTATTAAATACATTAATGAGTACAATATCCTAAAGCATCTGCCAGTTTTTGAATTGCTAGAGTTTAAAGATTGGTGGAAAGATTTAGATGTTGTGGAAAGAGCAGGACTTAATATTATTTTTACGAATTTAAGGGATACATTACATAAAGTATGGGATAGAAAAAATGTTAAGATTAGCACAAGTGGCAAAATAGATCCCAAATATAGTTTTATGATAGAGATTCGCAATTGTGCGGATGTGGAAATCAAAGTGGTTATTGATGATTTAAAAGAGTCAACAAGTATGGAGTTACTCGCGTTTAAGCATTTTGATGCAAAACGCTTACAGCTATTGTTGGATTGTTACATTAAAGAAATATTTATTTATTCTCATTTTTCTTTACATAACAAAACAGCTATTACATATTCAGATCACCCTATCAAGCGAGGCAATATTACTACCATTAATAGTGGAATAAAGAACAGTAACGGACAACCATTAATTCTTAAATGTAGACGAGTAGATAGGGTTTGAAATTAAATAAAACAGATAGTATGCCTAGTTTATCACTAATTTTACTATCTTTGAGTAGCAAAACGAACTAAAACCGATAAACAAGACAAAAAGCACAAGAAGAATAGTATAACATACATATTTATATTATTATATATCAATGTATTATCTTCAGTACTTTCCGAGTAAGAAAATATATGAATTTATTTGTGAGTGTGGTGTGAGTGAATACCACGAAAATCGCACAACGCTTTGAGCGTTTGAGACTAACAAGCAACATCGCCTCCACCGCCGGAATCACGAGCGCAATGCGTAATAAGAAAGCCACTCGCAAGAGTGGCTTTTGTGATATAAGCTTTGTGATATAAGCAGTTGTGGGTGCTTGTACACTTACAGCTGCTTATATTACAAAAGATATTCTGCTTTGCAGAATTCTGCCAATTTCGCAATCATTATGCTAGATACTTTTCAATATCTTTCAAGGCTGCCTTTTATGTAATTCCAACGCTAAAATGTTTTGTATTATTCATTAAATGGTTAACTTTGTAGAGATGTATCGATATAACTACTAACAGATAATTTAATATGAAAAAAGCGTTATTTACTTTCGTGGCTTTGGTCTTTGCGGCTATTTCTGTGCAGGCGGCCGACTTTAACATCCTGAAATATGGTGCTATACGCGACACCTCAAAACTTAGTACCAAGGCTGTGCAGCGAGCAATCGATGCTTGCTCGGCTGCTGGTGGTGGCCGTGTGGTTGTTCCGACGGGAGGATATACGATAGGCTCGATTTTCCTGAAAAGCAATGTTCATCTTTATTTGGAGCACGGTGCAACACTATATGGCAGCACAAATCTTGAGGATTACAAGGCAGTCAACACCGATTATGTATCGCTCCGTACTCAGCGTCAGACCATTCAGCTAATCTTTGCCGATAAAGTGACCAATGTGGTTATCGACGGCTACGGTACAATTGATGGCCGAGGTAGAAAATTTAAGAAAACGGCTGAGACCGACGAAGGTATCACTCGTCCGCACCTGCTCAGATTTATCCAGAGTCAGGACATCACCATTCGCAATATAACGCTCCGCAACTCAGGCTGTTGGATGCAGCATTTCTTAGCTTGCGACCGTGTGAAAATCGATGGTGTGACAATCTATAATCGCAATAATTGCAATAACGACGCTCTCGATTTGGATGGGTGCCATGAGGTCGTCGTGACAAATCTGATTTCTGATTCCGACGATGATGGAATCGTGCTGAAAAGTACATCGCCACGTTTGTGTGAGAATATTACAATCTCAAATTGTGTGGTTTCAACCCATTGTAATGCCATCAAGTTGGGTACTGAGACAAATGGCGGATTCCGTAATATCAATATCTCCAATATTGTGGTTAAGCCGAGCTATGACCAGAAGGAGAAGATTTTTGGTCGCTGGAATGGTATTTCTGCAATCTCGCTTGAAATGGTCGATGGTGGAGTGTTGGAAAATGTTAACGTTAGCAATATTGTTGTTGAGGAGACAGAGTCGCCTATCTTCATACGTTTGGGCAATCGTGCGCGTGGTTACCGCGAAGGTGAAGATGTGAAAAATGTGGGTAAGATAAATGGTGTGCATATCAGCAATGTTCAGGTCCGAAATGCCGGGCCAACGGGTTGCTCGATTACTGGTTTGCCGGGATATCCGGTTGAGAATATACATCTCGACAACATCACGATTCATCACAAGGGCGGTGTCGCAGCCAAGGCATTATCCCAAACTCGTAAGAATGTGGTTGACGAACATGAGAAGAGTTATCCTGAAGCTACAATGTGGGGCATTCTCCCTGCAAAGGGATTTTTCGTGCGCCATGCTCGCAATGTGAAATTTACAAATATTAAGGTGCTTACTGCCGAGCCTGATGCTCGTCCCGATTTTATGATGGAGGACGTGGTGGATTAAAGTTTCGCTCCGTTGCAGCAGCAGGCAATTTTTTGGTTCAAGACAAAAACCCTTATATGATTTTTATATCGAGGCTATCCAGCGGAAAGTTTGGATAGCCCCGATTTTTTTGCTGCTGGTCTCTGTTGAGAAAGATAAATTTGTTTTACCCGCGCTAAATTATTATATTTGTCCCAAATTGGCTTGTTGTGGAGTTATGTATAGGCAGGCCGATGGGTAAAAGAAGATGAAAATAAACATTGAATCGTGATATGAAAAAGAGTAATTTTTGGAACGAAGCTTCGCGTGGTGGCGCTATAATCGGATTGGTATGTGTGGCATTTGCTTTGATAGGTATGCTTATCCCGAAAGTGGCATTTGTTTTCAATCTCGCAAGTTTCGTGGCTATCATCTATCTGTTGTTCCATTTTACACGTTCGCGTGCTGCGCTCTATTCGCAGGAGGGTTTTACCTACTCACAGAGCCTTGGATTCATCGTAGCGATGGCAATCTTTACGGGAATTGTAGTTGGCGCATATCAGATTGTAGCAAGTAATTTCCTCTTTACCGAGAAGTTCGAGGAGACTCTCAACCAGGTTATTGCTGCCTACTCTCAGATGGGAGTGATGGATAATGCAACGATGGATAAGATGAGCTCTATGATGCGCAACTATATGTTCTCTCCGATCTATGTGTTGCTGTCTAATGTATTGAGCTACATCTTCTATTTTGCATTCTTGGGACTCTTTATCTCGCTTGGAACTAAGCGTGAGCCCGATTTGTTCGACCAGAGTGAGGAGGTCGATGAGTCTGATGATGATCAGGAGTAACGATTATTTGAGTATTAGCGATGGATAATAAATTGGATATATCTGTTGTCGTACCTCTATATAACGAGCAGGAGTCACTTGCAGAACTTGTGGCTTGGATCGACCGTGTTGCAAAGGGTAATAATCTTTCGTATGAGATTATTATGGTCGACGATGGCTCATCCGATGACTCTTGGGCTGAGGTGGAACGACTTAAGCAGGAGTATTCGGCAGTCAAAGGAATCCGTTTTGCTCGTAATTATGGCAAATCGGCAGCTCTTTATTGTGGATTTGCCGAGGCTGAGGGTGAGGTTGTCTTCACAATGGATGCCGATTTGCAGGATTCTCCCGACGAAATTCCCCAGATGCGTCGCATGATTTTGGAGGATGGCTACGACTTGGTGTCGGGTTGGAAGAAGAAGCGTTACGATCCAGCTGGCAAGCGTCTTCCCAGCAAGTTCTTCAATTGGACTGCAAGAGTAGTGTCGGGTATAAAGCTTCACGATTTCAATTGCGGTTTGAAGGCGTATCGTCGTAAGGTGATAAAGTCAATCGAGGTGTATGGCGAGATGCACCGTTATATTCCTATCCTGGCCAAGCACGCTGGCTTTAAGCGTATCGGAGAGAAGGTAGTGCAGCATCAGGAACGCAAATATGGAGTCTCGAAATTTGGTATGGAGCGTATGGTCAAGGGTTACCTCGATCTGATTTCTGTCTCATTTATGTCGCATTTCGGTCGCTCTCCGATGTATTTCTTTGGCAGCCTAGGTACGGTAATGTTCCTGTTAGGTGGTTTTACGACCATTTGGGTGATCGCGGCTAAACTCTATAAGCAGGCCAATGGCCTTCCACTGCGTGCTGTTACAGATCAGCCATTGTTCTTTGTGGCTATTCTGGCTGTTATCTTGGGTGTGCAGCTCTTTTTGGCTGGATTTTTGGGTGAACTTATCAATCGTAATTCATCTGATAGAAACTCATATTTGATCGATAAGAAAATTAAATAACAAAGCAAAATTATCAGTTAAAGTAAAAGTTTAATTTATATGATACAACGTATTCAAACACTTTATCTTGTAGCCATTGTGGCTTTGATGATAACAGCCCTGTTGACCCCGTTGGCATATTTTGCAGCAGGATCAAATATCTATGAACTATTCGCTTTTGAATTAGTTAGCCAGTCGGGTAGTGATGCATCGGCACAATCGACTATGTATATGGGCATCATTGTAGCTTTGGCAACTATCGTTCCGCTCGTTACCATTTTCCTTTACAAGAATCGTATGTTGCAGATTCGTCTCTGTGCTGTTGAGCTTGTGTTGTTGGTGGGTGCACAGATTTTTATGGCTATTTATTATTATCTTAGCAATAGAATGTTTGATCAGTTGGAGTTTCATACTCAAGGATTTCGCATTGCGATAATCTTCCCGCTGGTAGCTCTGATTCTCGATTATTTGGCTCTTCGTGCAATATTCAAGGATGAAATGCTGGTCCGTTCGTTGGATAGAATTCGATAGCGTGATGCACGCGTAACACATTTGGTATGAAAATTGACTTTCGCATTGACGAAGGTCAATTTTTTTTTATCTATGTGCAGATACTATCATATTCTATTTTTATTCTTGGCAGCGATCTCGTGCAGGCATAACAATCGCTATGACGATTCGCCAATTGCGGTGAAGGTCACACGTGCCGAGGTGGTTGATTATGTCGAACGCGATTATGCAGGTATGGCCACAGCCGATGATGCTGTAAATCTTGCCTTCAAAATATCGGGGCAGTTGTTGTCGGTCGATGTCGCAAAGGGTGATTATGTAGCTAAAGGGGCTTTGCTGGCTCGTCTGGATCCTCGCGATGTGGAGTTGCAAAAGGCCTCCGATAGATCACAATTCGAACGGGCAAAATCGCAGTATGAGCGTATGCAACGATTACTCGACCATCAAGCTGTCTCCCAGCAGGAGTTTGAGTTGGCAAGAGCTCAATATGTGCAGGCACAATCGACCTATGAGAATTCGAAAGATTTGCTCTCGGAGACCAAGCTGCGGGCTCCATTCGCCGGTGTGATTGAGCGTACTTATGTCGATACCTATCAGCGAGTGCAGTCGGGTGAGACAATCCTTCGTCTGGTCAATCCAATGAGTACCACTGTTGAGTTTACTATGCCCGAAAAGAGCCTTCCGCTTTTGTCGGATTCGATGCTTCGTTTTAGCGTGGTTTTCGATAATATTCCTGGTCGCAGGTTTGTAGCTCGACTCGATACCTATGCCAAAACCTCATCCGATGCATCGGGTTTTCCCGTATCGTTGAAGATTGAGCGTGATGAGGCCGAACGTTATCGCATATCTCCCGGAATGACTTGCCAAGTGGTTATGAATTATAAAAATTCCAACTTTGCGGGGGCTATCGTCGTTGTTCCATTGTCGGCCATATATGCTCCGGCTTCGGGTGGTGAGTATGTGTGGCGTGTAGGTGCGGATAATAGGGTAGAGTTGTGTCGGGTCGAGTTGGGTGAATTGTACGGTCGCGATATGGTGAGTGTTGTGTCGGGTCTTCCAGCCGATGCTGAGATAGTCTCGGCAGGAGTATATAAACTACGCGAGGGGGATAGTGTCAAACCAATCAATCGCTAAGCCTATGTCGATAGCTCAATATTCAATGCGTAATCGCAGTGTTGTGTGGTTTGTGCTGGCTCTGTTTGTGGTTGGTGGTGTGTGGGCCTTTTTGCAGATGGGCAAGAAGGAGGACTCGACTTTTGTACTTAAAAGTGCTGTGGTGAGTTGCCCCTATCCGGGAGCTACTCCATTCCAGGTGGAACAACTTATCTCCGAACCCCTTGCCCGAGAGTTACAGTCGATGCGACGGGTTAAAAAGATTACATCGGAGTCTTATTACGGCTTATCGAAAATCACCATCGAACTTGAATCGTCAATTCGCTCGAATCAGATACCACAGATGTGGGATGAACTGCGACGAAAAGTGCTTAATTTTTCGTCGCAACTGCCCTCTGATGCAGGGCCGGTCAGTGTGAATGACGATTTTAGCGATGTCTATGGGTTGTATTTTGCGCTTGTTGCCGATGATGGTTTCTCGTGGAGTGAGATACGTGATTGGGCTCAACGCATCAAGACCCGTACAGCAACTGTTGGAGGAGTCCAGAAAGTGGCTCTATTTGGCGAGCAACAACCTGTTGTGAATGTATATATCACCAAGTCTACTTTGGCAAATTTCTCCATCACTCCAGAGATGATTGTGGCGATGATGTCGCAACAGAATGCTGTTGTAAATACGGGTGCTGTGGTGGCTGGCGACATGATGCTACGAGTACTCGAAACGGGAAGTTATTCTACTGTGGATGATATTGCCAATCAGTTGCTTATAGCTCCGGATGGGAAACAGTTCCGTTTGGGCGATGTGGCTCGCATCGAACTCGATTATCAGGATCCTCCGCAATGTTTAATGAGTGTCGATGGCCAGCGTGCAGTGGGTGTGGGCATCTCATCGGAGGAGGATGCCGATGTGGTGAAAATCGGTCGTAATGTGCGAGAGTTGTTGCAACAATTGCAGACAGAGATGCCCCTCGGTCTGGAGATTGTGGAGCTATATCCCGAGGATAAAATTGCGAGAGATGCCAATCTTTCGTTTATGCTCAATCTGTTGGAATCGGTGTTGATAGTGGTGGCAGTGATAATGCTCGCGATGGGTTTGCGTAGTGGTTCACTTATAGGTCTTTCATTGCTCTTTACCATAGGCGGTACGATGCTAGTAATGTATGCTTTTCGCGAGGGAATTAATCGCACTTCATTGGCTGGGTTCATCATTGCTATGGGAATGTTGGTCGATAACGCAATTGTGGTAGTCGACAATGCTCAAAAGTCCATTCAGCGAGGCGTACCTATTCGAAAAGCTTTGGTAGAGGGGGCAGATGTCCCAAAGTGGGGATTGCTTGGGGCTACACTTATAGCTGTATTTTCATTCTTGCCACTCTATCTTGCACCCTCATCGGTAGCTGAGATTGTTAAGCCTTTGTTTGTGGTAATCGCTATATCGTTATTACTCAGCTGGGTATTGGCTATGAGCCAGGTGCCGATATTTGGTGAGCGGATGTTGCGGTTGATTCCTCACTATGAAGATAAGGGTCGAATCGGCTGGTTCGACAAGGTGCTACGTTGGTCGCTGCGAAACCGAACAGTGGTGGTGTTAATGGCCGTGTGGATGTTTGTGCTGTCGATTGTAGTAATGAAACTTATGCCACAGAATTTCTTTCCTCAACTCGATAAGCCATATTTCCGGGCCGATGTAATACTTCCTGAGGGATGCGATATAACCTATACTCAGCAAAATTTGCTTCAGATGACAGATTGGCTACGTCGCCAAAAAGAGGTCGTGAAGGTTTCGGCTACGGCTGGGTCAACTCCTATGCGATACTATTTGGCGAGCAGTAATTTTTCATCGAGACCAAATTACGGAAATCTGCTTGTTGAGGTCGACAGAAGCAGGTCGGCCGATTTAGTACGTCGCAGATTCGATAGGTTTGTGGCCGATTCGTGTCCCGATGTGTGGTTGCGTTCTTCGCTGTTTAAACTCTCGCCCGTTCCCGATGCTACTATTGAGATAGGTTTTGTTGGACCTAATGTTGATACCTTGCGTTATTTGACTCATCAGGTCGAGCAGATTATGTGGGATAATCCCGATGCGACGAACGTGCGAAACAGTTGGGGAAATCGCATCCCAACTTGGCTGCCGGTCTATTCTCAAATCAAAGGTCAGCGTATAGGTGTGAGCAGAAGTCGTATGGCGCAGTGGATTACGCTCGCAACCGATGGCTTGCCTATGACGCAGTTCCGTCGAGGTGACGAGTTTATTCCAGTCTTGCTCAAGGATGATAATATTGAAGAATACAACCTTTCGAGTCTGAGTTCAATACCAATATTCTCACAAGGAGGCAATGTCTTTTCAATCGAGCAGGCAAGCAGCCATTTCGATTTCGATTTTCTGCCTTCTGTGGTCAAACGCTATAATCGTCAACGCGTGATGAAGGCACAATGCGATCCGAGGGATGGGGTTAATGCCAATACTCTTTTTGAGGAAATTTATCTTGCCGCCCAATCGCAAGTTAACCTGCCTGAGGGTTACTCTATGCATATATTTGGCGAGCAGGAGTCGCAGCAGGAGTCAAATCAGGCTTTGGGTGCAAATATGCCATTGGCTCTGGTGCTGATATTCGTTGTGTTGCTTATGCTGTTTGGTAATTATCGCGATCCGTTGGTTATTCTGTTTATGACTCCACTGATTTTCATTGGGGTTGTGGCTGGGCTATCTCTTACGGGGAACAAATTTGACTTCTTCTCGCTGCTTGGTTTACTTGGTCTGGTGGGAATGAATGTTAAAAATGCTGTGATATTGGTTAGTTCGATTAATCGTCTGCGCCGAGCGGGAGTACCATCGTATGATGCTATTGTAGAGGCTGCCAGAAGTCGTCTTCTGCCGGTGTGTATGGCTTCGATTACGACCATTTTGGCGCTTATTCCTCTACTTTTCGATTCGCTGTTTGCTGGAATGGCATCGACAATTATGGGAGGCCTTTTGGTTGCAACAATCCTTACGATGGTGGTTTTGCCTGTGGTGTATTCGATTTTTTACGACATTAAACCAGAGAAATAATTTGCAATATGATACGATTGATATCAATTTTGCCAATAGCTTTATTTGCGATACAATCAGCCCGATGCCAAATCTCGCTTCAAGCTTATCGCGATAGTGTCTATGCGGCAAGTTCCGAGCTTATGAATGCCGAGCAGGCGATATTGAAAGCAGAGGCCGATGAACGTTTGAATCGAACGTCTATGTTGCCTTCATTGTCGGCCAGTGGTTCGATATCGAGGAGTTTCCGACGTTCGGGAGATAATAAATTGTGGGGGGGTTCGCTTACTCCGCAAATCACGCAGACGATTTATGGTGCCGGGGCGAGGGCGGCTCTAGCCCAGTCGCGTAGTTTGCTGCAATCGGCACTTCGTGATAGTCAAAATGTTATGCTTAATATGCGTTATGCAGCCGATTTTGCCTATTGGAATGTGTCGGCAATGCAGCTCTATTTGGCAGCTACTGATGAATATGTGAAAATTATTACATCACTATATGATGTTGTAAAAGAACGATTTACTGAGGGGTATGCTGCAAAAAGCGATATGTTGCAGGTCGAGGCCCGATTGAGCGATGCCGAGTTCTCGCAGATTGCCGCACGAAACAATTATCAGATTGCGATAAATCGATTTAATAATCTGCGAGGAGTGATTGACGCTGAAACTTCAGAGATACATCTCTCGGAGTCTATAATCGACTCATTGGCATTGCCGCAACGAATTTTGCCCGACGAGATTCGTTCACGTCGTCCCGATTTGTTGTCGGCAGCAGCTCGGCTGCGGGCGGCTGAGTTGGGTGTTAATCGTGTGCGGGCAACATATAACCCTAAGATAACCGCAGGCGTGAGTGGCTCGTGGCAGACGTTTACACCAAACTCTTCGGGCCGAACCTTTCTTGATGCAGCCGTAATGTTGGGCGTCAATATCCCGATTTTTCATTGGGGTGAACGCCGCTATGCAGTTGGCAAGTCTCAGACCGATGTCTCTGTTGCAGTCAATAATCTGGAGCAGTTGGAAGAGGATGTGGTGATGCAGGAGGCCAATGCGTGGAGTGCGCTAATAAGTAGTTATTCGCAGATGCAGTCGTCGCTTCACAATCTCTCCATTGCAGGCGAAAACCTCTCGATAAGCACCTACTCTTACAATGAGGGTCAGGCTACAGTTCTGGATGTGTTACAGGCACAAATAAGTTGGATTCAGATCTACACCAATGCTATCACAGCACGATTCAATTATGCAGTGGCAGTTTCGGAGTATCAGCTCGTTACGGGTTTTGGTATTGAGTGATAGGTTGGTGTATTATACCTGAAATATACGTCGAACGTATTGCAAAAATTTACCCCTCCCAGGGATTAGCCTGCGGAGGGGTAAATTTTGTATGTCGTATCCTATACACTTACCGATTCTGAACTGACAATCGATATCTCGTGTGCAACGGGAGCAATCATCTTCAACATTGCCACTACTCCACATTGGTTGTCCTGCGCTTCGCGTACAGCGTAGCTAACACTATTCTGGTCGGCCAAACTCTTGCACTCTACCCGATATGTGATGTTGAAACTGCGATATCTGCTCTCGGCCATCAGAGTAGGGGTGTTGAGCACTCCTTCGATAGTAATCTCCAATCTCTTGGGGATAATGTTGTCCTTGCGGAGCATTCCCATTATGGTCAATCCTGCACATTGTGCAGCCGAGTAGAGAATGAGTGCTTTGGGGTTCAGGTCGTCGCTTTTCAGACCCTCACGAAGTCGGAATTTGCCGTTTTTAAGTTCAACGGTAACTTTCTGTGTGTTGTCCATAGATGTGATTTTTATGATAAAATGTTGAGGCACGAGCCACCGCTGGGCAACTTATGCCTATTTTGTGCAATAATGTGATGACAATAATCGTTCCTTTATTGACCGTTTGCATCAAAATAATTATCTTTGCAAGTTGTATAAAACGTGAAAATTATGCGTAAAAAATTATTCATATTAGCAGCATTTATGGTGTGTGGCGGTTGGGCATCAGTTATGGCTCAATCGATCTCGACCGACGAGGCTTTGAAACGCGCCATATCGCTCTACAATTTCGACCATTGGGCCGAGGCTCGTGCAGAACTTGTCACTCTACGTGAGCAGCTCTCGTCGATAAAGGATAGAGCCGAGGTGGAGAAGATCGATTACTATTTGGCTCTATGCGATTCGCAGCTCAAAATGAAAGATGCCGAGAGTCGTATGAAGAGATTCCTGGCTGAATATCACGGTTCATCGTTTGCCAATGAGGTGCAGTTCGCTTTGGGCGCACATTATTGTATGGTGGGTGATACACAGAATGCGAAAGCCGAATTGTCGAAGGTGCGTTACGAGCATCTCGATCCGCAGAATCGCGAAAAGTATGATCTTCGTATGGGATATATGGCATTCACCGAGGGTGATTATGAGCAGGCTGGTAAATACTTTGGTCGCATAGCATCTGGTACGGAGTATGGTGACCACGCTCTTTATTACAAATCCTATATGGCCTATGCTGCTGGTGATTTGGAGAGTGCCCGTAATGGTTTCACAGCGTTGGGTGATAGTCCGCAGTATCGCGATTTGATGCCTTTCTATTTGATGCAGATTGATTTCAAGGGCGGTAACTATCAGGCAGTAGTCGATAAGGGTGATACGCTCATTGCCGCTACTACCGACGATCAGGCTCAGCAGATTCGTCGAATGATGGCAGAGTCGTGGTTTCAGCTTGGTAATTTTGCCAATTCGGTAAAATATATGACTGCATATAAGTCGGGTGGTGGTAATATGGGTCGCGTGGAGAACTATATAATGGGATATTCTCTATATCGCCAGACGCTCTACGATCAGGCCGATGATTATCTGCGTGAGGCGTGTGGTGCCGACGATATGCTTACTCAAAATGCATCATACCATTTGGCCGATTGTTATCTTCGTGAGGGCGATAAAGCTAATGCTATGCACTCGTTTGCAATGGCTTCATCGGCATCGTTCGATAAGGGCATTGCCGAGGATGCGTTGTTTAATTATGGTAAATTGCAGTATGAGTTGGGAGGCGGTGTATTTAACGAGGCGATAAATGTATTGACTCGTTATCTCGATCAGTATCCTTCATCGGAGCGTGCCGATGAGGCTCACCAGTTGCTTATTGCTGCATACTATAACTCACATAACTATTCTGAGGCTTACGATGCAATCAAGAGCTTGCCTAACCCCGACAATGAAGCTCTGCTTGCATTGCAGAAGATAGCCTATTTCAATGGACTGGATGCATATTCGCAAGGAGAGTTAGCCGCAGCCGAGGCTTCGCTAACCGAATCTACCAGTGTGGGCTCAAATGCAAAATATAGTGCTTTGGCTACATTCTGGTTGGGTGAGATTGCCTATGCCAAGGGTGATAGTGGTGTGGCTTTGCAACGCTATCGCAGTTTCTTGGGTCGAGCACCTCGTGGAAGTCGAGAATATGCTATGGCTCAATACAATATGGGTTATTGTTACTTCAATGATGAGGATATGGATGCCGCAGGTACTGCCTTTGATAGATTTCTGGCGGTATATCCTACTCGCGACTCATATCGCGCCGATGCGCTCAACCGTCGTGGTGATGTACACTATGCGGCTCGCCGCTTTGCTGAGGCTGTGGAGTGTTACGATCAGGCTTCATCGTTGGGTACTGTTGAGCGATATTACGCCGAGTACCAGCGAGCTATCACGCTCGGTGTTCAGAATAAGCGAAGCGATAAGATCAATCTCTTGCAACGCATCGTGCGTAGCGACCGAGGTGATTATGTCGATGCTGCAACCTATGAGTTGGGTCGTACATACATTGCCGATGAGCAATACTCTGCCGGAGTGAAGATTCTTGAGCAGTTTATTGGCCAGTATCCTAATTCGAAGTACTATTCACAAGCGTTGTCGGATTTGGGCCTTGCATATATGAATTTGGGTGAGCGTGATAAGGCTTTGACCTATTATGATATGGTCGTTAAGGCTGCTCCTAAGTCTTCGCAATCGAAGAGCGCAATGCAGGGTATTCGCGAAATCTATATCTCAAAGGGCGATGCCGATGCCTATTTTGACTATGCGCAGAAGTTGGGATTGGAAGGCAATGTCAGCCAGATGACACGTGACTCAATGTCGTATGTAGCAGCTCAGAAGCTCTATTTGGAGAATAAGACCGAGCAGGCAATCAGCAGCTTTACGAATTATCTGAACAACTATCCAAAGGGTTATTATCGCAACGATGCATTGTTCTTCTTGAGCGATTGTTACGTGCGCGATGGTCGCGATGATGATGCTATCAAGAGCCTTACAACCCTTGCTGCAGAGGGTCATAATCAATACTCGGAACGTGTGCTTGATAAACTCTCGTCGATGTGTTATAAGAAGGAGATGTTTGAGCAGGCAGCCGTAGCTTATCGCTCGTTGTATGATGAGGCTTCGACCTCAGCGGCTAAGATTAATGCAGCATCGGGATATGTGGCTTCGACTTTGAAGTATGCCGATGATGAGGGATTGGTAAAGATGGCCGATGATGTTGAGAAGATGGCCGAGGTAAACGATGTGGCACGTCGTAAGTCGCAGTATGCTAAGGCAAGTGTTCTTACACGCCAAGGCAAAGAGAAGGAGGCTATGGCAATCTATAAGAGCCTTAGTGTCGAGGTGAAGAGTGCTGAGGGTGCCGAGTCGCGATATAGAATGATTGAGGCCGAGTTCAAAGCTAAGAATTATGATAAGGCCGAGAAGATGGTCTATGCATTCTCTGATAGCAAAACTCCGCAGAACTATTGGTTGGCAAAGGCCTTTATATTGCTTGGTGATATATATATGGCGCGTCAGGATAGTTTCCAGGCTCGTGCAACATACCAGAGTGTAGTCGATGGTTATTCACCTGCTGATGATGGAATTGTAGCAGAGGCTAAAAGTAAAATTGCTAAAATGAAGTAGTCTATGAGAAAATTAGCATATATTATTGTTTTGTTGCTTGTGATGCCGGCCATAGCGTCGGCACAGGTTGCCAAGCAGGTTGAGGTGTCAAAGGATTATACCCCCACAATCAGCTCTGCCCAAAAGCTATCTATCGTACCCGATATGTCCGATACGGTAAAGATGAATCCCGATATCGACTATACCATCACCCCACGTTCGTATCAGACCTCGCTTATGATGCAGAATTTCAAGCCTGCAACCATTACATATTGGGATTTCAAGCGTTCGCGTCCGTTCTATGCGCGTGCTGCTATTGGAGCTCCCTACACGACCGAGGCTGATGCTTATGTTTCAACGTTTAATAAGGACAAAGGTTACGCTATGGCGTATGTCAACCACTGGGGCGATTACCGTAAGCGTCCGATGATTTACACAGACGAGAAACGTAGCGATGCCCGTGCGGAGTTGAGTAACCGCTTGGGAGGCCGTGCCGGATTGTTCCTTGGCCCTCGTCGATTGGAGTTTGATATATATGGTGATGAGCAGTTGCGTCATCGTTATCCTACAACGGGTGAGCGTATACATTTTGGTAAGGGTCAGGCGAAACTCCGTTTTGGAGATGATTTCACTGATTTGAGCCGCTGGAATTTCGATATTGAGTTGCAGGGTGGACTCTTTGCCGATGGCAACAAAATTGCTAAATTCAACGAGTCTAATCTCTCGGCTAAGGTTGCTGTGGGAAAGATGGTTGGCAAGCATGTGTTGCGTATTCACGCTGGTTACGATGGTATATTTGGTTCGAAGCAGCTTGGCTCTTACAAGAATAATAGCTTGATGGCTGGTGCTCGATATGGAATCAGTAGTAATCGTTTTGAGTTCTTGCTCGGAGCTGATTATTACCACGATAAAGTCTCAAATGCGACCGATACGCCGCTCCATATCTTCCCATATTTGCGTATGACGTGGAAGAATAGCTCTGAGGGTTTTGTGCCATTTGTTGAGGTCGATGGAGGCTTGAAGCGTCACGATTTCGGCTCATTGATGTATGAAAATCCCTATTTTAGCCCCGTTGAAACTACCGGCGAGGAGCTTTCGGCTCTGCCTAATGAATCGGTATATAACGGTCGTATTGGATTTGGTGGCAGCTTGGGAAAGAGAGTGTTTTCGTATAGCCTGTCGGCAGAGTTGGCGTTAGCCGATGAGCATCTCTATTGGTATAGCCACGGTGCCGATTACTACTTTGCGACAGCATATCAATATAGCTTGCGCATTGATGGTCAGATGAAGTTACGTCCTGCAGGATGGTTTGAGGCCGAGGTTGCAGTGGGAGTATATGCATGGGAGAATTACGATTCTTATTATAGCAATAGACCAAGTTTTGATGCAGGGTTGGATTTGCGTTATACAGGACGTAAGATTACGGCAGGTATAAATCTCGGTTATAAGAGTAGCATTAAGTGGCTCACGATGGATGACAATTCTCAGATGAGCTACATCAAGACCGATGGAACATTTACTTTGGGTGTTGAGGCTGAGTGGCGAATCAACGAGCGTTGGGCGGTGTTTGCTGAGGGCCGCAATTTGACCGGTAGCAAGGTTTACGAGTGGTTGCACTATTATAAAGATTCTCCGCAGGGTCTTGTGGGTGCTAAATTTACATTTTAGCATTTACGGCAACAACTGGTTTTTACCAATCCCGAAAGGGAGTGCATATTTGATAGTAAAAAAACAGAGTGGGACTAATTTGAATTAAGTCCCACTCTGTTTTTAGTATTATCCATTCGTTGTTGTGTGATGAAAAAATGTGCTGAGCTAATATCTTCAGGCTATTCTCTGTCGCTCATTGAAGGTGGGCGATTCTCTTTTGCACTTCCCCACTCCTTGTTGGGGTGATTGCCCATCTCGAAACGAAGTGTATTGTTGCCTTTGAATATTTCGTCGTGCATAAGGTAGTTACGCGAATATGGTTTGCCGTTGAGTGTGACAGACTGCACGTAACAATTCTCGCGCGAGGCCTTTGGCGCTACTATTCGTAGCGATCCTTTTTTATGGTGTAATGTTACATCTTTGAATATCGGTGTTCCAATGCAATATATCCCCTCTCCGTGAGTCATAGGGTAGAAACCCATAGCGCTCATTATGTACCAGGCAGACATCTGTCCGCAGTCATCGTTACCGCACATTCCGTAGTGGTTGGTGTTGTAGAGCGTGTAGAGTATCTCGCTTATTCGGTGCTGTGCCTTCCAGGGTTGACCGATGTAGTTGTAGATGTATAGTGTGTGGTGACCAGGCTCGTTGCCGTGGGCGTATTGTCCTATGCGACCTGTGATATCGGGTGCAGGGTTGGGACCGTGAAGTTCAGAACTTACTAGGAATAGCGAGTCGAGCTTCTCGACAAACTTCTCTTCTCCACCGTATAGTTCGGCAAGACCTGCAATATCGTGTGGAACAAAGAAACTCCATTGCCACGATGTTCCCTCGCAGAAGTCGTCGTCGGGCTGGTAGTGATTTGAATAGAATGGGTCAAACGGAGTACGCCAATTACCATTCGAATCGCGGCCTCGCATAAATTTTGTCTCGCTGTCGAATAGATTGCGGTATCGCTTGGCCCGTTCGATGTAGGTGGCGTAATCCTCATCGTGCCCAAGCATACGAGCCATCTGCGCAATGCACCAATCGGCATAGCAGTACTCCAGGGTCTTCGATACTGATGTTATCTCCTTGTCGAACGGAACATATCCGTATTGGTTATAGTACCTGGCTCCTCTGAAATCGCGCAGGAAGTATCCGAATGTATCGCGGTTGGCCGATGCTTTCATTGCCTCGAATAGTGCTTCGGCATCGAATCCTCGGACTCCTTTTGAGTAGATATCGGCAATTACGGGCATCGAATTGTAGCCAATCATACACATCGTCTCCACCCCGGCCAGCAACCATATAGGTAATTGTCCGCAGTGGCGGTAGTGTTCGAGCATCGTTTTTGCCAGGTCGCGCGTAACTTCGGGATGAAGAATGTTCATCAGTGGTATCTGCGTGCGGAATGTATCCCAGGGACTGAAGACTCCACCATAGTAGTTGAATTTACCGCGATATACCTTCGAATCGGAACTGCGGTATTCGCCCGTTACGTCGGAGTAGAGTTGCGGATAGAGGTGAGCAAAGTATAGGCAGGTGTAGAAAACCTCCTTTTGTTGGGTGTCGGCATCTGCTATCTCGATGGCCGATAGGGTAGTGTTCCACTCATTTCGTGTGGCGGCACGAACGCGGTCGAAGTCGAATGTTTTTATCTCGGCTTTCAAGTTGCGTCTTGCTCCCTCCATACTCACCGGTGAGATGCCTACGCGTGCAACGATCGGATTGTCGCTTTGACCGAATGATAGTAGCGCTCTAACATCGCATCCTTTGGCCGATTTGGCATTGGGCTGATGGTTGCGGTCGTGGTAGATTTTATACCCTTTCACTGGTTCCGATAACTCGGCGTAGAAGTAGACATGCTGCTCGGGTGCCCAACCGTTCGATATGCGATAACCGCGTATCGAACGCGCATCCACCATCTCTATGTAGGATAACTTTACCGTATCGAAATCATCCTCTGGAATTATCGTGCAGGCGTGTTCACAACCATGTTTAAGGTCTATTAGAAGTTGCCTTGGAGCCCCTGCGGGATAGCTGTATCGGTGCATGCCGCATCGCTTTGTGGCGGTAAGTTCGGCCTCTATGTTGCTGTCGAGAAGTGTTACCCTGTAGTATCCAGGCTCAACGTGTTCTTTGTCGTGTGAAAAACGGCTCGATACTCGTGGCGGGCATTGTGCTTTATCGGTCCATGCTGGCTGTGAGAGCGGGAAAAACATAATATCCTTGAAGTCGGTGCCTCCTACTCCTGATTTGTGGGTATGGCTGAATCCGTATATGTGGCCGTGATGATATATGTAACCCGAAGCAGAGAAGAATGTGTCGGGACATAATTCGACCATGCCAAATGGCGCAGCTGCAACGGGCGCCACGCATCCATTGTTGGATGTTCCCATCATTGGTCGCACCAAATCTACAGGCTGAGTATTGTTGGCATTGGCAGTCGCTGCTGCAATGAACACGAGCAGTGCAGTAAGCCAAAATTTGAATTTCATCTGATTGTAATGTAGTTAAGTTGCATTACAAATATACAAAAACATTCAGCTTTATACAACAAAAAAAAGGACGAATCTTGCGATTTGTCCTCTTTAGTAGGACATTGCATCGAAATTTCTAACCTGTTCCTGAAAGACTTTGAAGTCGTTATCCTCTTTGTGGAGTGGTTAGGTAGCCCCTCCCTTTGCCAAAGGGAGGGGACAGAGGGGAGGGAATGTAAATATATTTGAGGACATAAGTCCTCCTCCCGCTACCATAAAATAAAAGAGGAAATCCAATTTGGATTTCCTCTATGGTAGCGGGGGGAGGACTCGAACCTCCGACCTCCGGGTTATGAGCCCGACGAGCTGCCAACTGCTCTACCCCGCGATGTATCTTTATATGGGCATTTGCCCGATATCTCTCATTTCGTGGTGCAAAGATAGGCAAAATATTTATATAAGCAAAATATTTGCCGCTTTTTTTGCCGTTGTGTTGACCTTGGTTATCATATAAGGTTGTTAATTAACCATATACGATTTGAACTAATCCTATGCTATAGTAGCTATTTCAAATTTCCTGCCACGATTTCTGAAAGGTCAACAACTTTACTCTTCGTTCCTCGAGCAATAGCCTTTTTGCAGAGAGGGCAGGCTGTGACAAGGGTCTTGGCGCCAGTTGCATCCATCTCCTCGGCAACACCGCTAGCAATTGTAAGCTGTTGTTTGTCGTCAATGGCGGTATTTGCAAGTGACGAGCCACAACAAAGCGCATTTTTGCGGTTGTGGGCAGGCTCAAGAAGTTGACCGATTGCCTCGATTACAGCGCGTGGCTGTTCGTATATGCCGCTACCGCGGCCAAGTTCGCAGGGGTCGTGGTAAGTAAAGGTCTGCTCTGTGCTGTACTTTACTCTCAGGCGTCCCTGTTGTAGCAACCTAAGAATATATTCAGAGTGGTGCAGCACCTCAATTCCCTTCAAATTATACTCTTCACGAAATACTCTCAAGCATATCGGACATGATGTAACAAGAGTCGATATGTTATGTTTTTCAAAGAGTTTTTTATTGAAGTCCATCATGCCTTGTGCCGAATCTGTCTCACCGGTTAGTTTCATAGGGCGACCACAACATACACCTCCATCCTTATCTGCCCACCATACTTTTTCACGGGCAGTCTCAAAAATCTTGCGCATGGCATTGAGAGTATTTGGGGTAAGGAGTGTCATACAGCCAGCAAAATAACCAACTTTGCCTTCGCCCGAGGAGTAATCTTTTCCTCGCAGGTAGTTGTATCGTCCTTCGTTGGGGATATTACGCATCGAAGTACGAGAATTCAGGCGCAGCGTATTGAGGTTGATTCCCACTGGACACACCTGCTCGCAACGGCCACACATCAAACAGTTGTGGGCAATCTTTTGCTGGAGCATATTGTAGCGGCGGTCGCGCAGAAAGTATACCGATTGCACATCGTGGATGCCGAGTTGTTGCTGCAATTGGCAGGGGTCGATGCAGATACCGCATCGCGAGCAAGCCTCCACTTCGAAATTGTCGTACGATTTCTCCTTGTCTTGTGGGCGTAGTTTGTAGTTGCGCAGGAAGATAAGGGGTATCTCGGTGAAGATATGCATATATCTCGAGAAGGGCATTGCCATAAAGAAAATGCCAAGTGCAAGAGAGTATAGCCACCAGATTGGCTCGTAGACCCACTCCAATGCACCACTTCCAATAGTCATTGCAAGTAGCTTACCCAAGCCTCCGGTGAGGAATCCGCCACCACCATAGATACCGGCTGTGATACTCTCTGCAATCAATCTCACCGGGAATACAAACCAAAGAGCGGTCAATGCAATTTTGTCGAAGAAGATGTGTTGCGTAGCTCGCTTCATGCCCAACTTTGCAGAGTTACGACGCTTGTACCACGCCAATGTTACTCCCGACAGCACAAATAGCAGCAATAGATCCATCACAAAATCGAAAATTGCGATGTGGGCATTCAGCCCATTTAATGCTGCAAAGTATTTGAAGAATACGTGCCCTTGCAGTGGCACCCATCTAAATCCCAGGTAGGCAACAGTCTCAATCCATCCTACTACGATAAGTAAGAACCATCCAAATGCCAGGCTCATATGCATATATCCGAGGCGGCGATTTACGCGGAATATGCGAGCATGGAGTAGTGATTCGCGTACTACCTCCCATATCGAAACCAAGGTTTGTGGCGATAGTATACCTTTTACTATAAGTTTTAGGTCGCTTTTGGGTAGCGATTTCAACCACGATATATATTTTATTGTAATCGTGACAAATAACACTGTTGCACCCAAAATGAATGGTATACAGAAATTTGCGAAGAATGTCATATTAGAAATCACCCAATTTACGTTTAATTAACATTATCACACCGCGAGTGTTTATGCCACGCGGACATGCCAAACGGCACTTTCCACAGAGCATACATTTATTCAACTCCTCATAGGCTCCCTGGTATTCGCCACGGCGTACGAGGGTGTGAACCTTGCGGAAGTTATATTCAGTGAGGTTTCCCGCTGTGCAGGTTGCTGTGCATGAGCCGCAACCTATGCAAGCCTGCAATTCGGGCATCTCGGCAATAATCTCCTTACTTTTGTTGAGATTGTTGCGGTCAATGTCGATTACACGCGGGCGACTTATAGAAAATCCAAAATTAATCATCTCTGTCTGATTGCTCTGTTATTACTCCTTCTTCGAAAGCCAATCGGCCACTCGCGCAGCAGCAGTCGCTCCGTCACATAGAGCCTCGGCCACATTCTTTGGAGCTGTCACAGCTCCTGCATAGAAGATTCCATCCACATTACTTTCGGCATTACCCAGGAATGCATCTTTTGGTTGCATAAATCCGCTGGCTTGACGCAACAAGCCGTTTCCCGATTCGAGTTTTGCGTTCATATCGTTGGCACGCATGCCAATCAAGAGTACCAACATATCGACTCCAATCTTCAAAGGACGGCCTGTTAGTGTGTCTTCAGCCTTGATCTGCAGTCGGTTGTCAATCGTAGGGCTCACTTCTGAAATACGTCCACGTACGAAGTGTACGTTGTATTTCTGTTGTGCCTCGCGATACATCTCCTCGTAGCCGGGGCCAAACATACGAATATCCATATAGAAATTAAACACATCGGCCGAAGGAAATGTCTGTTTGAGCTCGATAGCCTGCTTTACTCCTGTTACGCAGCATACCTTCGAGCAGTGGCGCTGGCATACCTTCTCATCTCGTGAACCTACGCAGTGTAGTATGGCAATTCGGCGTGGAACTCGGCCGTCGACCAATCTCACATCGTTTTTGTTGAACATCTCTTCCAAATCGGCTGCGGTGATGACGTTGTCGTATATGCCATAACCATACTCCTCTTTGATGCGCGCATCGAAGAGGGTATAACCCGTAGCAATTACCACCGCATCGCACGAAAGTTCCTCGCCTGAAGCTAAACCAACGCAGTTGCTGCTGATTTCTGTAGCTTCGCAGCCGGTCTTTATTGTGACATTGTCGGTAGCAGCAATCTTGTGACGTAGTCCGCTAAGTACCTCCGATGCAGGTGTGAACGTGGGGAATAATTTGTGCCAATTCTTCACCTTACCAC
This sequence comes from Rikenellaceae bacterium, assembly GCA_015060165.1. Lineage (GTDB taxonomy): Bacteria > Bacteroidota > Bacteroidia > Bacteroidales > Rikenellaceae > Alistipes. The sequence goes on along the minus strand of SUZC01000006.1, from coordinate 72,939 downwards.
CTGTGTCGGACTCTTTTTCTATGATTGTGACTTTCACTCCTTGGCGAGCTAGCTCGCTTGCACATTGCATTCCGGCTACTCCTCCGCCTATGATGATGACATGTTTCATTCTCTATAGTTTAATCTTGTAAAGTGTATCTTTAGAACAACTATTTACGATCGCTCGCTCAGGACGTCCGAGGTATTTTCCGTTGCGGCCCAGATATTTTGCCGATGGATCATACTCGATACCCATTTTGTCGAGTAGTGGCTCAACATCTACCTGGTGCATCTGCATACCCAACTCCCATGGATCGTATCCGAGTACAAGTCCTGCCATCTCCTCGTATGTAAGTACTGGTATGCCTTGACCACCCGAACCGTAGGTTGTACCCTCCATCTCGGCAATCGTGTATTGCCACTTATCGAGGAACATCGAGCAACCTGGGCAGTTGCAGACAATAAAATCGGGCTTGTATGGAGCCATACTCTCCAATTTTTTGTGTGAGTTTGCTATTGAGTAACCTCTGTTTGCTTGAACCAAATAGTTGCGGAAACCGAATCCGCAGCAATGGCGACGTTCCGGATAGTCGACCAATTCACCTCCCCACGACTCGACCATTCCGGCTAATACATATGGGAACTCCGAACCTCCGATTCCTGATTTCGGGAAAATCTTTGCATAGTGGCAACCGATGTGTTCAACCACCTTCAATGGTTCGCCCGTATGATAGTTGATCAACTTTCTCACAGCCTTCTGTGCAATCTCTTCGCGGTGGTGGAAAATCACATCTGATGTATGGGCTAAGTTTTTGGGCTTCTTGAACTCTCGGCCTGTGGCTTTGTATAGATTCTCGCGAGTCTTCTCTTCTGTTTCGGGGAACTCTTCCCAAGTGGCCAATAGTTCGGTATAGATACCAAACGATGTGATACACGATGATGTAAAGTTCTCGTAACCAGCTTCACTCATCAATGCAAATTGGCGAGCCACAACTGTCATAATGGTCTCCAAAGGTACTACATCGGAGTGGTATCCGATACCTGTGCACGATGTGTGCAATGGGTCGTCAAAGATGTCGCGGCCAAGTTTGTTCCCCAGAATATCGAGAAATACCTTCTCGCTGCCGGGAAAGAAATTCTGGCGGATGCACGAACGAGCATAGTAGTAGTGGTCGTCGGCTATATCTTTTTGATAATCAGTCCAGCTTGAGCGTTTCATATCCTAATAATGTTCGTTAGAATTACGGGTGTATACCTCCATAAAGTACTCCTCGTTGGCACCGTCAAATCCCATCTCGCGGGCCTTTTTGTCGGAGAATTTCTCAATGGTGTCAAACATTTCTGTTCCACCAGTTACATCAAAAATCTTGTGAATCTCATCGAGTGTCTGGTCGGTAACTTTTCGTAATGCGCCAGCACCCTCTTTACCATAACAAGGTGTGAATTGTCCGAAAATCTGCTCGTCATTGTCGATAATCCACTTCCATACAGTTCCCTGTTCAGGGTGCAACTCTGGGCGGATGTTGCGTGGCGTTAGGCAATATCCCGTACGCAGGATGTTGTCACCAATAGCGCGTTTCAGAGCCAACTGCTGACGACCTTTTTCGCTCTCAACGAAAAATCCCAACTTTTGCGATAATGTGCGCAGGGCCTGAATTACATATCCCGGAGTATTGCCTCTTGGGCAACGGGGGCGGCACGACATACACTCTCCGCAATACCATATTGTATCGCTCTTTAGCAGCTCCTCAATAGCTTCATCGTCACGAGTCTGCACGATGCTCACTATCTGGCGAGGGTCGTAGTTATAGAATGCGGCAGCTGGGCATACGGCAGTGCAGACTCCACAGTTCATACAAGCTGTGAGGCCCTCTCTGAGGCGTACATCTTCCAGCAGCATATCGAAGTATTTGCTCATAAAAAAAAGTAACTTTGCTTATGCGGCAAAGTTACTATATATAAATGTTATGGCGGGTAGTATAAATACCTATTTTGCAATAGCCGGCATTAATTAACCTGCCATCTTTTGGTTCATAAACTATCTAACTGGGAACTCTGCGATACGAAGAGTTGTACATCCATAAGGGATAAGTTCAATAGTTACAACCTCGCCAACCTCACCCTTTGGTGGTTGCTGTGAGTAATATGCGAAATCTCCTGCAGAGTTATGCTCCATCGTCCAAGTAGGCAAGATGTGAGCTTCAGCCTTAATCTTTATAGGTGCACTCTCCAGCGACCAAGGTTTATCGCTGCACTCACTCTTCTCAACCACAAACTTAGCGGCAATGTTCTCAGCCTTCAAGTCGCCGCCACGGAGTGCTACATTCCAACGAGTGGGTGATGTAACTTCGTAATAGTAATCGCCATACTTCTGCTTGTCAGCACCCTCGCAGATGTGCTTCTCCCACTTCTCCTCCATACGAAGAGCATATACCAATGGACCTCGCTCAATCACAGCTGCATTGTCGTACCAGCGTGATGATTTGACTGTTGCGTTGAGTGTCAAAACCACTTTGTCGCCATCATTCCAAGTACGTGCAATGCGGATAGTACCCTTGCGGATATTGGTAGCTTTAACCTGCTCGCCATTGATTGTAAGGGTGTAACCATTGCTCCACTCTGGAATACGCAAATCGAGTGGGAACTCAGCCGAACGATGTTTGCGCTCGGGCAGAGAGAATGTAAATGCAATCTGCTCCTCGAATGGGTAGTTCGTCTGCTCCAGAATCTCAACTTTTGCACCCGATGGGAGGGTAGTCGACACTTTTGAAGGTGCATATACCATTGCAGCCAAGCCACCTTCAACGCTCTTCAACCAAAGATTTTGTGTGAGTTTTGGCCAAGCCTGGTGTAGGTTGCAGGTACAGCACGGATAACCAGTGAGTGTGCCGAACAGAATGTCTGTATTTTCGTGGGGAGTAGAGAAGTGGCGCGGTTTGCGTGTCACTTCCACCTGATTTATCTGCTGATAATATTGGCGTGCATCGCCGGCATCGGTAATCTGTGTTGGCAATGCGTTGTACGCTACTCGTTCCAATAGGTCAGCATAGGTATTGTCGCCTGTAATTCGATACATCTCCTCTAAAGAGTACATCATCTCAACGGCAGTACAAAGCTCTGAACCACGAGTCGGTTTACCAAAATGCAGATACTCGTCGCCTGCCCACAAACCGATTGGGAATCCGATAGTTGTACGGATACGTTTCAAAGCCTCAAGTGGGGCATTAAGATGCTTGTTGTCCTTTGACTGCTGCCAGTTGATAACGGGCTCTTTGAATCCCTGACCGAGATTTACACAGTGGATACTATTTTGACGATATAGATGGTTGTTGGTTGTGAAGCGGTCTGTCCAATCTGCTGATTGCGAGTGGATAATCTCGCCTAACTTCAACAACTTCTCATCACCGGTAATGTTGTAAAGCCAATGCACTATGAGCAGGTTGTCACCACCTCGCTCCGTAGCCCAGAATGTCCAATTTCCGAGTGGGGTCTTAGGTAGGGTTTCGAGCTGATAGTGGAAATAACGAGTCATAAAATCGACAACTCGCTTATCGCCTGTAGCCATATAATATTGCTGCAAGATTTTCAGTGCAACCATTCTTGGCCACCAATCTGCTGCGTTGCCACGCTGCATACCTGCGATGTAGGGGCGGTCGGTGTCAGGACCGAAGAATCCGTTCTCCTTTTGGCTGGCCAATATAGCTTCTACCCACTTTAGAGATTTCTTTTTCAGCTCCTCATCGCCCATAATATATGCCATTGGTAGCGCTCCATCAATCCAATATGGACCACGCTCCCAAGCGTCACCTTCGCCACCGAGCCAAGCATTATTGTCACCGACAACAAACTCATATATCTGGTCGAGGTTGCCTGTCATTCCATCGATCATTGTCTGCATCTGTGTTCTGAGCCAGCCTTCGGGTTGGATCTCTCCGATCGGAAGTTGGGCATAAGGTACTTCAACGAGCGGTGCTCTATTGAATACTGCTTGAGGTTTTTCCTCTTTCTTTGCCGCCGAGGCAGATACCGCAAAGAGTGTTGTTGCGGCAATTAAAAGATGAATAGGTCTCATTATTTTAGTAGTTTAATAGATTTGTATGTGATATTATTTTCTTTCGTAAATCTCAAATGCAAATGGATGAGGGTATTTCTCGCCGCATTCGTGAGCTTCTCGTGATATAAGTTGCCACTGCTCGCTGTTCCAAGCGGGGAACGATGTGTCGCCTTCGTAGTCGTGCTCTACGCGTGTCAAATAGATTCTATCGGCTACGTCGAGTGCCAAAGCATAAATCTGCGCTCCACCTATCACAAATACCTCCTCCTCGTTGGGAAAAATAGCAATCGCTTGCTCCAACGAATTTACGACTGTGCAGCCCTCAATCTCCGATTGAGTACGGCTGATTACTACATTTGTGCGATTGGGCAGTGGACGACCTAGTGACTCATAGGTCTTGCGTCCCATAATTACGGGATGTCCCGATGTGGTACGTTTGAAAAAGCGCATATCCTCAGATATATGCCAGAGAAGTGAATTCTTATCGCCGATTACTCCGTTTTGAGCGACGGCTACTATGATGCTTATCATATTTTTGCTATTTGCTGATTGAACGAATTGTTTCTCAGTGGCTTAGAACGACATTGGCGCTTTGATAGCGGGGTAGGGGTCGTAACCTTCGAGCGAAAAATCATCATATCGGAAGTCAAACACCGATTTAACATCAGGGTTTATGCGCATTGTTGGCAACTTGCGAGGTGTGCGTGATAGTTGCTCGTCAACCTGCTCCATATGGTTGAGGTATAGGTGAGTATCGCCAAGAGTGTGTACGAACTCTCCTGGTTGCAGGCCGCACTCTTGTGCAATCATCATCGTAAGCAGAGCATACGAAGCGATGTTGAACGGAACTCCCAAAAATGTGTCGGCACTACGCTGATAAAGCTGGCACGAAAGTTTGCCGTTGGCTACATAGAATTGGAATAATACGTGGCAAGGAGGCAATGCCATATCCTCCACCTCGGCAACATTCCAGGCAGAAACAATCATTCGTCGTGAGTCGGGATTGCGTTTGATTGTATCGATTACCTGCTTAATCTGATCTATTGCCTCGCCATTATCCTTTGGCCAGCTGCGCCATTGATAGCCGTAGACGTGATTTAAATCTCCATATGCATAACCTTCGATAGGAGATGGTGTCTGCTGGCTTGCAGCCACGAGGAAGTCCTCCTTCGAAATAGGCTCTACGTTATTTGCTGCGCACAATTCGCCATAGTAACGATATGCATCGTTATCCCAAATGTGCACCCCGTTGTCTACCAGGTATTTGATGTTTGTGTCGCCTGCTAGAAACCATAGTAACTCGTGGATGATGCCCTTCAAAAACACTTTTTTTGTTGTAAGCAAGGGAAATCCTTCGGCCAAATCGAAACGCATCTGGTGGCCAAAAACGCTACGTGTTCCGGTGCCTGTGCGGTCACTCTTAACTATGCCTTCATTTTTAATGCGGCGGAGCAGGTCGAGATATTGTTTCATAGGTCGAATTGTTTAAGTGAAAAATTACCCTCTTTGTCGAGTTGTGCATATACTGGTGCTTCTCGCTCCCAATCACTCATAAATAGTACTCTCAGACCATTGTCATAGTAATCGTGAGCATAGTGCATATGTCCAAATAGAATATAATCAGTTTCTGGATTCTTCTCCTTGTAATCGCGGGCATAGTCAATCAAGAAATTGAGCGATGAAGGAGTAATTTTATCTTTTGAGTGCGATTTTCGCGATGTGTTGCTCCACCACTTTCCAAATCGGAGTGCCAAGTCGGGGTGTACCAACCACGAGAAGAGCTTTCTTAGAATAGTCGAGCGGAAACCGCTGTTCATCAAGCGGAGCATCGGTTTATCCTTGATATTCATATTATCGCCATGGGCAATAAAAATCTCTTTACCCGATAGTGTCATCCGTCGGGGTGAGAATACTATCTCAACGCCACACTCCTTTTGTAGATAGTCTCTGCACCACATATCGTGGTTGCCTATGAAGAAGTAGATTTTTATTCCTCGGTCGGTCAGTTCCGATAGCTTGCCTAACGTGCGTGAAAATCCTTTGGGAATAACATTTTCATACTCAAACCAAAAGTCAAAAATGTCACCCACTAAAAAAATTGCATCAGCATCGGCGCTCACCTTGTCGAGCCACTTAACAAAAAGTTGCTCTGTGCGACGAGACGTACGCTCGTCGCCTGTACCGAGATGAACGTCCGAGGCGAAATAGTACATTCTGTTTAGATGTGTTTTTTGATTGCGTCCTCTAACTTTTCGCCTGTGATATCTTTGGCTACAATATTGCCTTCGCGGTCGATGAGGAAGTTTGCAGGCAGACGCTGAACGTTGTACTCACCAAGTGCTGTCGATGCCTGGCCCTTCATATCGCTAACAGAAATCCAAGGCAACTGCTGCTCCTGAATTGCATTGATCCAAGTCGACTTCGAAGTATCGATCGCTACCTGATAAATCTCAAATCCCTGCTCTTTGTATTTGTTGTAGATATCTTTCAAATCAGCATTGATAGTGTTGCCGTTGCCAACTGCTGCCGACCAGAAGTGGAGCAATATCACCTTGCCACTGAGTGACGAAAGAGCAATCTCCTGACCATACATATTCGGCATCTTAATCTCAGGGAAATTTACCTGTGTAGCTTGCGAGAGAAGACTCGACTGAGCAGTCATACGTGCAATCTGGCTGCGCAGGATTGGGAGGTAGTGGCTCTCGGGGTATTTGCCCTCAATAGCCTCGGCAACCGTACGATAGTAAACCACATCGCTATCGCCATTAAACAGATATGAGTCGTTGGGTAAACGCTGATGGAGCGCATATACAGCTGCAATATTCTCCTTGTGGCTCACGATGAAGTTCATCTGTTTGCGCTTGATATCTAGATAACTCTTTGTATACTCTTCTGCAAGTGATTTATGCTGCTCATCGCTCAGGCTGCTGTCGGCAATCTTCGAGATAATACTGCGCAACTTCATCACTCCGCCGATATACTCTTGGTGGAACTCTTGCAATAGCTCAGACTCCTCCGAGCCCTCGACTTTGTAGTTGCGAGCTACATTGCCGACTGCATTTATCTTTACATCGTCACCCTGCATAAGCAAGAGTGGAATTCTCTCGTTGTTGTAGATGACGTAGTAGAGTGAAGGTGTCGATGTCGCATTCTCGATATTGAGAGTGAAGTTGCCCTCCTCGCCCAATTTTACAGAGTCTATTATTGATTGCTCCAAAACTGAGGCGTACTCCAAATATACCATATCGGCATCAGAGCCTACAAAACGGCCCGATACCGTAACCTTGGGTGATTGGCACGAACTGAGTGCCATAAGCAGCGCGATGGCTGTGAAGATTACTCTATTCATTCTTGATATAAGTTTCAAACAAAATACAAAAATAACATTTTTTTCAATATAACGCAAAATTACTTCTGCGAATTGTATCTTGTCGGAGTATCGTTGTTGTTTTTTTGAGTTCTTACCATTGGACGACCTTTACTTGCGGGGTATTGCCCTTTCTGCTGTGTGTTTTTTTGTCCAACCCTGATTTGTAGGCGTTGCGGCGCCTTGGCGGGACGTGCTGAAAGGTGTTGTTTGTAGTCACTTCGGAGGTTATTCAAAGCAACTTCATCCAATTCGATGCCATTCTCAGACATCTGTTTTATATCTTTTATGATAACTTCGTTGTTGGGATGCTCCTGGTTGTACTCGAAGCTCTTGCTACGCATATAACGGGCCAGTGAATCGACTGCGCTATCGCGAGCCTCTTTATCTGGTTCAGTACTGAGCTTACGGAACATTCGTGCCACATACTTACCGTAGTGCTTAAATGCTATACGCTCCTGAGAGTATTGCATTTTGCGAGGTGTTACTGTTAGGTCCTGTCGTGACGGGCGAGCATATGGGGAATCTACATCTAATTGAAAATCAGACATTATAAAGAGGTGATCCCATAGCTTGTGAGTGAAGTCGGCAGTGTCGCGCAGAAGTGGTTGCAGATTTCCCATAACGGCGATTACGGCACGAGCCTGGCGATTGCGCTCCTCTCTATCCTCGATGGTCATTAATTGATCCACCATCTCGTGAATGTGGCGTCCGTACTCTGGCAGATAGAGTTTTCGACGAGTGTAGTTGTAATTTTTTTTCATATAATAAATGTCGATTCTGTTAATTCAACCTCGCCAAAAGTGTAAAATTTGAGGCTTGATTTTTGTTCTTTGTGGTTGCTGTTAATGAATCGTTTAATGATTATGAGATAGCCTTTTATCAGGATTTGGCCAGTTACGGCAAGGATTGGAATCGTCAAATAAAGAGACTACCTTTGATACTGCAAAGTAAATGTAAAAATCTCAAAAATCAAAATATGGCGAAGGTTTTAATTCTCGAACAATCAAAAAGTATGCGAAATATTTTGCGTGAGCGATTGGAATTCGAGGGATTTGCTACTACGGTAGCTGAAAAAGGTGATGTTTCACAGAGTGTTTGCGAGCGACGTGGTTACGATGCTATTCTCGCAGGTGGCGATTATGAATGTGTCTCGCAACTTGGAGTACCTTTTATAATTGTGACCAATTCGGGCTCTATCGATGGTGCAGTTATGGCGGTCAAAAGTGGTGCTGAGGATTATCTCACTGCTCCGGTCGATATGAATCGTCTGCTTGGATCATTGCGACGTATCGTGAATCGAGATCGGGATCAACCAGAAGAGCCTACCGCGGTGGCATCTCGTCCACGTCGTAAGACTCAATGTGGAAGTGAACCTATTGTTGGCTCGTCGCAGGCCATAACTCAAGTGCGGGATTTGATAGATAAAGTTGCCAAGTCCGATGCTCGCGTGCTTATCATGGGAGAGAATGGGACGGGAAAGGAACTTGTTGCTCGTTGGTTGCACGATAAAAGCAATCGTGCCGCGGGCCCTTTTGTCGAGGTAAACTGCGCAGCTATCCCCTCGGAGCTTATCGAGAGCGAGTTATTTGGTCACGAACGCGGAGCCTTTACTTCGGCTATAAAGCAGCGCAAAGGTAAGTTCGAACAGGCCAATGGCGGAACGCTTTTTATGGACGAGATTGGCGATATGTCGCTTTCTGCGCAGGCAAAGGTGTTGCGAGCCTTACAGGAGAGCAAGATAAGCCGTGTGGGAAGCGACAAGGATGTGGTAGTTGATGTGCGAGTTGTGGCAGCGACCAATAAAGATATAAAAGCCGAGATTGCCAAGGGTAATTTCCGAGAGGATTTGTATCATCGATTGAGTGTGATAGTAATCAAAGTACCCCCTCTGCGTGAGCGTGCTGGTGATATCTCAGAACTTGTTCATCACTTCATATCGAAAATAGCGCACGAACATAATATTGAAGTAAAATCGGTTGACAATCAGGCTATGGCTGCCTTGTCAGCAATGCCTTGGTCGGGGAATATTCGAGAGTTGCGCAATGTGGTAGAGCGTCTGATGATACTCAGTGGCGAGAGCATCACTCTGCAGGATGTCGAGATGTATTGTTCGTAATACCATACAGTATTTTGCTATTGCCGGAAGTAAAAAAAAAGTATTGGAAGAGTTTTATATCTCTTCCAATACTTTTAATAACTCATCCGTAGAGTCTACTATATGTTCTGCGCCAGCCTCTTCGAGCTCTGCACGAGAGCGGAATCCCCAACTAACACCAACCGAATGAATCCCCGCATTTTTGGCCGTTGTGATGTCGACTGCCGAATCGCCAACCATTATTGTTCGGTTGCGTTCTACTCCAGCCTTCTCGATTATCATATCCACCAATGCTGTATCTGGCTTTAGCGGGACTCCTTCTCTATTACCACATATCTCCACAAAGTCAATCGCAGGGAAGAATTTTCGAATCAGTTTCTCTGTTCCAGCCTGAAACTTATTTGATGCTACGGCCAATTTTGCTCCTCGGTCTTGTAATTCCGCGACCAATTCCTCTATGCCTTTGTATGGGTGGCTCTTAAGGTCGATATGCTCAATGTAGTAATCCACGAAATCTTTGCGAGCTGCCTTCACGTATTCAGGTGTGCGAAGCTCCTCTGGTAGGGCTCTCTCTACCAAACGCATTATTCCATTGCCCACAAACGAGCAATACTCCTCGAAACTGTGGCCTGGCAATCCTCTCATTTCAAGCATATGGTCGCAACCGATAGCCAGATCACCGATTGTGTTGAGCAATGTGCCGTCGAGGTCAAATATGATAAGTTTATTCTTCATTCTTTGAACGTTTGTAAATCTTGTATCCTATGGCTGCCACAACAACCGACATTATGGGGCTCAAAATGTTGAATATACAGTAGGGTAGATATGTCAGAGTCGCAACTCCCAAAACTGTGGATTGAGCCATTCCGCACGAGTTCCAGGGGATAAGTACTGATGTCACCGTAGCAGAATCCTCTACGCTTCGGCTCAGCAGGCGACGTTCCAAATCTCGGTCGTCGTATAGCTGACGGAAAAGGTTGCAAGTGAGGATAATTGAGATATATTGGTCACCCGTGGTGAGGTTGAAGAACAGACCAGATGTTACGGTCGAGCCGACTACACTTACTGTTCGACGTGCGATTCGCAGGAATATCTGTGATATGGCTGAGAGCATGCCACTGCCATACATCACTCCACCGAAACACATTGCGCAGGTGATCAACCATATTGTATCCATCATACCGCCCATACCGCTCGTGGCAACCAAATCATCGAGTAGAGTATTTCCTGTCAGTATCGAGCAGTCGGTGGTCGAACTTATAACCACAGCCTTAAATGCAGCCATCGCGGGATTAAGGCCTTCGCCTGCAATTTGAGGAATTATTTCAGGCTGAGCAATTATCATCGCTATAGCAGCCATTGTTGCCGAAGCGAAAAGGGTTATGATTGCCGGGAGCTTTCTCGATATGAGTGCTCCAGTGAGGATGGGTACCACCAAAAGCCAGGGCGAGATGTTGAATGCATTCAGCAGAGCCGTCTCTATTTCACCAGTATTGATAGATGCCGAAGTGGTTGCAGTAAGGCCTGCTATCGTAAATACAGTCAAGGCAATTATGAGCGATGGGGTGGTTGTAAACATCATATATTTAATATGCTTAAAAAGCGGTACCTCGGCTGTCGAAGAGGCCAAGACTGTGGTATCGCTCATAATTGAAACTTTATCGCCAAAATATGCTCCCGAGATTATAGCACCTGCAATCCATCCATCTTCAAAACCTTGCGCACGACCAATTCCCATCAGTGCCACTCCGATTGTGGCAATCGTTGTCCACGATGAACCAGTCAGAAGCGATACGATGGCACATATCACACACGAGGCGGGCAGGAAAATCGATGGGTGCAGAATCTTCAAACCGTAGTAGATGAGCGAAGGGATGATTCCGCTAGCCATCCACGTTCCAGCTATCATTCCAATCATCAGCAGTATTATTATCGCTGGCGTCGCATTTCGCATATTCTCCACAATAGCGTCCTCCAGTACCGACCATTTACGGTGGTATATACCCATTGCCATTGCCGAGCAAACAGCCGATGCTGCCAGTAGCGAGAGCTGGCTGCCACCTGCAATAGCATCGCCACCGAATAGTTTTATCGAGAGAGCCAGGAATATCACCAACACCGCAAGCGGAATGAGCGAAACGAGTGCCGATGGGCTCTTAATGTTCGAATTTCTATCCATAATTTACCAATTTGCAGGCAAAGATACGCAAAACATAACAATCCATATAGAAAATATTGAAAAAGAAAGCTACAAAATGTGTGATATATGGCTTGTTTTTCGTATATTTGCAATATATACGCGTATTTTTATGGTAAGACTATCGCTAATAATTGCCACTTATAACCGCTCGGCATACCTTATGCAGACCTTGCAATCGGTTGTCAAGCAGAATGCTCCATGTGAGGAGTGGGAGTGTGTGGTTGTGAATAACAATTCGACGGATGATACCGAAGAGCGTTTTGCGGAGTTTGCTGCGGCGCACCCCGAGTTTAATATCCGTATGGTTTTTGAGCCTAATCAAGGCTTGTCATTTGCCCGTAATCGCGGTATTAGAGAGAGTGTAGGCGAATATATCGCCATTATCGACGACGATGAGCATATTGCAAAGAGTTTCATCGGCGCTTATATCTCGCTTTTTGACTCTGTCCCCGATGCGGTGGCTGCGGGAGGCCCTATCGTCGCGGAGTATCCCGATGGCCGTCCGCTTTGGATGTCGCACTACACCGAGCGTATGATTGCCAATGCGATGTTCTGGGGCCATAAGGTGCGTGAATTCCCCGATGGACGTATCCCTGGCGGTGGAAATATGGCTATTCGTCGCAGTGCCATCAAGCGTTATGGAGTGTTTGATACTTCACTCGGTAGAACGGGAAAGTTATTGTTGGGCGGCGAGGAGAGCGATTTCTTTGAGCGCTTGCGTATTGCCGAAGCCAAATATTACTATGCTCCAGAGGCCATTATGTATCACGTAATTCCGGCCGAGAAACTCACTCTCGACTACTTTGTAAAGTTGAGCTATAACGTGGGAGTTAGCAAGTTGCGCCGAGCAAAGTATTACCACAGAGTCAAGCGGGTTCGTTTTGTAGAGGTCTTCAAGTGGATTTTTACTATGGCCATCGCAGCGTGGTATGGTATTACCTTGCAGTGGTTCAAAGGTGAGTATATCTTGATAATGCGATATCAAATCACAAAGGGATTGTTCGATAAAAATATATAACAGTCTATTTTCTATATCGTAAAAAAGCAAGGTGCTGCCGCAACTAAGAGTTGGGCAGCACCTTGCTTTTCGTATATTGCCGATTCTACATAGAAAGAATCTTTACGATATCCATATCTTTCAAATCCATCTGCGAAGAGTGGGCGATAGCTTTCTTGAATGGAACGTAAACCATCTCGTTGTTCTTGATTCCAATCATCACGTTACGCTGTCCCTCCGACAATGCTTCAATAGCTGTAGCACCCATCTTCGATGCGAGGATACGGTCTTTGGCTGTTGGAGAACCGCCTCGCTGCAAGTGGCCGAGAATTGTCACGCGGGCGTCAAATTCGGGGAATTCTTTCTTGATACGCTCCTTCAATCCGAGTGCACCGCCTGTTTTCTTGTTCTCTGCAACAAGCACAATTGCCGAACTCTTACTTTTGCGGAATCCGTTATGGATAAGCTCTGCAAGCTGGTCAACCTCGGTCTCGCGCTCTGGAATGATTGCCGCCTCGGCACCCGATGCAATAGCACCGTTGAGCGAGAGGTAACCGGCTGTATTACCCATCACCTCCACAAAAAACAATCGCTCGTGGCTGGTAGCCGTGTCGCGCAACTTATCCACCGCATCTACAATCGTATTGAGGGCCGTATCATAGCCGATTGTCTCATCTGTGCCGTCAAGGTCGTTGTCGATTGTTCCAGGTAGGCCCACGATAGGAACATCGAACTCGTTGGCAAAAATTTGAGCTCCCGACAGTGAGCCGTCACCACCGATTACAACCAACGCATCAATTCCTGCGGCCTTCATATTCTCGTATGCAAGCTTGCGACCCTCGGGTGTGCGGAACTCCTTGCTGCGGGCGGTTTTCAGAATTGTACCTCCCTGCTGAATGATGTTACTCACACTCTGCGACTTGAACTCCACAATCTCGTTGGTCACAAGACCGTGATAACCACGCATAATACCCTTCACCTGATAGCCGTTATAGATAGCCGTACGCGTTACGGCACGAATTGCTGCATTCATACCCGGAGCATCACCTCCCGAGGTAAGTATTCCTATACATTTGATAGCCATAATCTTTATTCTGTTTAGTTTCACTAATTAATGCAAAAATAGTGAAATTTTCAGATATGAGCTACTTTTCGAGCCATTAAATATGGACAATATGGTAATTGACTATTAAAATACGAAGGCCACCCCACATCGGAGTGACCTTCAATTTTAGGATATTTTCTGTCGAAAATGTGGCCGTAATCTACTTTCTGCGAATCTTTACGGCCGTACCCACAGCCGAGACCATAAACATAGTCTTGCCTTTGCCCGAAATCTCATTGAAATCCATTTTCAATCCCACAACTGCATCAGCTCCGATGCTTGCCGCCTTCTGCTCAATTTCGTACATTGCGTTTTGATATACATCATCCAACTTGTGCTGATAAGTACTTGAGCGACCACCAAAAAAGTCGGTGAACGATGCTGCGAAATCCGAAAAGAAATTTGTGCCGATAACCACATTGGTCGATACCAAACGTATATAAGATGTAATCTCAACACCGTCGATATTGTTTGTCGTAGTAATAATCATAGCTTTATGTTTTTTATTGTTATTTTGTTTGAAATGTTCGCAAAGTGTAACGGTCTATTTCGCTACGAGTTCTTCTGCGGGAACTGTTCTTGAATGTACGATGTCTCGCTTATCTTGGCAATATTCTCCTTCATTACGGGACTATCGCTTGGACCTATCAAATATCTGTACTCCACATCGTCAAACTTTCCCATAAGTAGGTTTTGCTCGCCAAATTCGCTCTCCCCTCTAACTTCGGCATATCGCTCAATCTCCACCACTTTGTTTTTGCTTGACTCAAATAAAGATTTGATTCCGTATTTTGTAATCAGGAATTTGTTACCCTTTCTTGTCGTTGTCTGTACATAACCATTTTGGTCTATTGCGAAGTGCCTAATGCAACAATCCACATCTTTTTCCGAGCCATAGAATAGTATATATACTCCATCGTGCGAATAACCCTTTACCACATTGCCCTTTAAGGGATAGTGGTAAACTTTTGGATTTGTTGCCCAAGCCTCTGTGCCTATTTTTGTGGCAGTTGTTGCACCTTTGTTTGGCTCCGAAAGTTTGGCTTGCGCTAAAATATCTTTGTAGATTGCGGTATTTTTGGGTCTTTGATAACTTATTTCTACATTTTTTTGAAATCCTATGGCCTTGCCGGCTGTCGAGATAATATCTCCTGCTGCCGAGATTATGTTGCCAGCCGCATCAAATATCTTCGATGTAGTGCCGAAAATATTTCTAACCAACTCCTCTGTAACCTCGCTCATATCAATATCAGGTCCTTGCTGGAAATGTACTTTCACCCCATTAACACTGAATATATATGTGGCAGTCCTAATCTGTTGGTTTACTTTTGTGTAGCTTTTTACCACAGGATTATGCTCCTTGCCATTTACCTTGATGCCATCTTTCGATGCCGTCACCTTTTTACCTTTGGGTGTTACGAATGTAAGGTGGTCGCTGTTGAATAGGAGCGATTCCTCGCAACCCTTCACGATTTTGTCATCACCGCAAAACATTATGTGCATCTTACCTTTGCCGTTATAGTGACTCGAAGCACGCTCATTGCCAATAGTGAAAAAGTGGGTCATATTCTCTACCCCCTCTGTGCCGTAGGCTCTTTTACTCTCTTCCATTTTCTTCTCAATGAGCTCGGCTTTTTCCTCTATCTCCTTTGCACTCTTTTCAAGGGCTTTTTCGTGGCTCTTCAAAGCCTTTTCGTGAGCTTTCATAGCTGCTTCGTTGCCACCGGTCGAGATAGCTGTACCCACTGCTTTTACAACTTCACCTACCAGATTAAATGCCTCGCCCGTAATGTTGAACGCATCACCCGCTACTCCAAATACCTCTTCAATCAACTCCTTATCGGCCAAATCTTTCACCTGCTCGCCAATCACGCAATAGACCTTCAAATCGCCATCAACCTTGAATGCGTAAGCGGCAGCCGATTCGGATATTTGCTCTTTCAGGACCTCGACATTCAAACTCTCTGTAGCCAACTTCTTGGGTGATAGTGTGACGGCTGTACCTCGCATACTTCTGAACGAGATCTCCTTGCTCTGCTGGTCCATCAGCAGCGACTCTTTGGCGGCCTTCACACCGTGTTGGTCACCACAGAAGACAATCATCATTCCCTTCGAGTAGTGGCTCGAAATAAGTCCGTGCTTGGTGCTATACGATGTCGATTTTGTAGCCTCCATCGAGTCATTTATTTCAAATACAAATTTTCCCGACTTAATGTATTTTTCAACCTCTTCCTCCTCAAACTCATCGTAGAGCTTTCTTTGGTTGTGGTCGAATACTGCCTCGAATGCGTTTTTAACTGAATTGCCAAAAGTCGATGGCGACTTAATTGCACTAATAGTCATTGTGACCAATGCCACAATCCACATCATCAATATGACCAAAAATATCAAACCTTTCGGACGGCGCGAAATCAGGAACATTATGGCTAAATATATCAATGCTACAATTGGTAAAATCGCCACAAAGAAGAAACTCATCAGAGCCAATCCTGTGTAGAATTCAAATCCGAACATTGGTACAGCACTGAGTGCCACCATTCCGAGCAAACTGCAACCAACCACCAATCCTATCAGTATCAGCAGGGCCAAAAATTTCAGGCCAATCAGCAGTATTGTACCAATTGCACCCACAATCTTCGCAATTATCGAACGCTCGCGTGCATCAGCCGTCGTCGAGGTGTTCTCCCTTATGCTCTGAGCTGTGATTTTCTCGCCACGCATCTCCAACTTTTGTCGGGCCGACGAGGCAACGGGGACTGTAAACCACATCACCAAATAGCATATCAATTCCACGATAAACACATTCCACATCATTGGCTCAAACCAGCGGAATATGGCTAGTGGTCCCGACATAACCGATAGTATTAGCGGCACAAACATCAACAGGCGAATCAGCGTTACATCTTTGTCGAAGTAGTTGGCTATTCCAGCACACACTCCACCCAATTTGCCGCTCTCCATATCGCGATACAATCGGCGTGGCATTCGAGGTATTCCGTTTGAGTCGGTTATCTCTGGCTCACGCTTCGGTTGCTCGTATTCGGGCGAGTCGTTGTTAATCTCCTCGGTTGAGCCAAGCTGCTTTATGATATTGTCGATTAGCGGCTTGCAGATTATAGCGTCGGCCTTTTGTGCCGAGAGTATAAGTTCGGCTATGCGTGCCTCAATATCGCCCACAATCTCCTCGCCATCGGGGTCGTTCTTGTAGTTGTTTTTCAGCGACTCGATGTAAGCACTCAGTGCCTCGTAGGCATCGGTCTCCATTGTGAACGATACTCCCGCTATGCTACATTTCTTTATCTGGTTCATTGTTTGATGATTTTAGGGTTGCTTTTACATTTTCTTTACACTTCCACCGCTTGATGTGTTTTTCGATACAGCCGAACTTGGTACAGGACCTTTGTATCGCACGCCACCACCCGATGAGGCACTTGCGTTGAGTTGTTTCTGAACGAATACATCAACATCTCCTCCCGACGATGCCGACGCATTAACATTTTCTGCGACAAATGTCTCCGCCTCTATATTGGCCGCCGATGACGCTTCTGCGTTTAGTTTGATAGCTTGACCATTAAGTTTTATATTGGCTCCCGATGATGCATCGCACTTAACCTCTTTGCCCAAAAGTGTAATATCTATTTTCCCAGCTGAAGATGCAGCCAGATTAGCCGAACTCTCCGACTTGAACGAGCCTTTAATTGTGCCTGCTGATGATGCGTTTATAACGAGATTTCCTACTTCAGCTGTGGTAATTTCCACCTTAGAGCCTGAAGATGATTCAATCGCAAGCGAGGGGCTTTTGATTGTGGGGTATATGTGCGCCTCACCTGCCGATGCGGTGCTGATTTTATCTATCTTGTCACTCTTTGGAAGGTAAATTTTTACATTTACGTTCGATATAGAGTTTATTTTGTTGTCGATTGTAGCTGTAAGTTTACCACCCTCAACCTTGCAAACAACATACTCCATCACATTGTCATCAGCCGAGATTACCACCTTGTCGTTGCTGCGATTCTCCATTATCACATTCACACTACGACTTACACAAATTGTGCTATATTTGCCCGATAGCTTAATCTCCTTCTCGATAATATTTCCACTTCCGGTTATTCGTTTATTGCCCCATGTAGCATCCTCGACTTCGTTTGCGCGAGTGTTAGCTGGAAGTGTAGCAGCATCTGCTGCGAACTGCGAAAATAGTGTGGCAATTGCGATTGCGAAACAGATAAATAAATTTTTCATAGTTGTAAGTTTAAGTTAATTGTTGTGTCTGTTAATTTGTCTCTATCCTTGCGGATAATTGTAATAGCTGTAATAGCGGATAATTGGAATATTTGTCGAGCCTCTGCCCGAATCTCTCGCTTATGCAGCGAGTAAAAGTTGTGTAAAAGTTGTGTAAAAGTTAAAGTTGTTTGTTGGCCTACGCTTCCTGATTTTCCACTACCTCTGGCTCAATTATCTCTTCGGCCGAGTTTGCTGCTGATGCCGAGTTTCCGCCGTGGCGTATTGCCTGAATCTGCTCTACCATCTCGTCCCAGGCCTCGTCCAGCATTTTCAGGTGCTTGTGACCTTCGTCGGTAAGCATATAATATTTGCGTGGTGGGCCTTGTGGCGACTCCTCCCAACGGTACGACAATAGGCCTGCGTTCTTTTGGCGGGTCAGAATGGGGTAGAGTGTTCCCTCGACCACAATCATCTGGGCCTCTTTCAGCTCGGCAATAATTTTGGGAGCATATGAGTCCTCTCTCGAAAGTATTGCCAGGATGCAATATTCGAGAATTCCCTTACGCATTTGGACTTTTACATTATCTTCGTTCATAGCGTTCCTCCTTTTTAATTATTTATTCAAGTTAAATGGTTTAGCGGGCTCCTCGGGGACTGCAATCCAAATGATTGCATACAAAAATATTGTCGAGCATGCCGCAAATACGCCCACAATCGCTATTAGGCGAATAAGGGTAGGGTCGATGTTGAAGTATTTACCCACTCCGCCACACACGCCTGCAATCGAGCGGTCTGAGCGAGAACGATAAAACTTCTTTGGAGCATCGTAGGTTACAGCAGTAGGGTCGGCCTTTTCGCCCATCGGACGAACCGGTTCGCCGAAATTTTCGGGGCTGCCCAACTGATTCATCGTACTAAGCACCACGCCGTTGGTGATAACCAGCATAGGCGATGTAACCCTCTCGCGGAATAACTCGGCAATTCGACTCTCGATATCGTTCATCGTCTCGTTATCGCCATCGGGTAGGCGACGAGCGATGTCGTCGAGATAATGCGTCAGAGTCGAATAGGCATCCATATCCAGCGTGAAGGCCTGTTGTGCAAGGTTGACATTAATAGTCTCTTTCATTTTTATAGAATTTTGTTCGTATGAATATTTTGGTATTGCAAATATATGAATAAATTTAGTATTTTGTATCACAAAGTAGTGTAAAAATTCAATTAACCCCCGATTTTTTTCATCTTTCTCTTTATAAGAGAAAAAAATCTCTCTTGTCGGTGGGCAAATTTTTTAGGCGCGTCTGATTTTTGGCTTGACGTTTGATTTCAGAGTGAAAATGATGTACTTTTGTAGAGATTAAACCAACTAACGACACACCATGTTTTATATCTTAGCCATAATGTTCTTCGGAATCGGACTTGGTTATCTGATTCGCAATTGGCGTGGGGTAGAGAGTATCTCCACCTCAACAACCGCAACCATAATGATTCTTCTGTTTGTAATGGGGTGCGAGATCGGGGCCAACGAGACCTTGATGAGCAATCTGTTTACGCTGGGAGGCGAGGCTCTGGTAATAGCTGTTGCAGCCACATTTGGTAGCTTGGTAGCAGCCAAAGTAGTCTATAACAGAGTGTACAAATCAAAACGGGAGCAGCGATGAAAGGGAGTATCTTGATAATCGGAGCCTTTGTGGCCGGTTGTGTTGTAGGTCGATTGGGTTGGTTACCTAATTGGTGGTTAGGTGGCAGTTTATCGCTTGTGGTGCTTTATGCATTGATGTTGCAAGTCGGTATTGGTATCGGAAGCGACTCTCGCCTGAAAGAGATTTTTCGCAGTATCACACCGCGAACACTTCTTGTCCCCTGCGCTACAATCGTAGGTACAATTTTCGCTTCGTTTCTTATCTCGTTTGTATTGGTACGCTGGAGTGCTACCGAGGTTATGGCTGTTGGTTGTGGATTCGGATATTATTCACTCTCGTCGATACTCGTTTCATCGCTCAAAGAGGCTCATATCGGATTGCAGGCTGCTGCTGAGTTGGGAACGATAACTTTGATGGCAAATATTTTCCGAGAACTGATGACATTACTCTTTGCCCCCTATATGGTAAAGTGGTTTTCGCCACTTGGCCCAATAACAGCAGGAGGCGCAACAACCATCGATGTTACGCTTCCTACAATTACTCGTTTTTCGGGTCGGGATTGGCTATTTGTAGCAATACTACACGGTGTAGTGGTTGATTTTTCGGTGCCATTCCTTGTTCCCTTCTTCTGCTCGTTTAATTAAATGATTACTCTACGATAAAATATTTCGCGTGGGGAGACGCAATGTATAATCCGCATACCGATGATTGCGGATACATAGCTCCATTCTCAGTGAGTGAGATACCAATTTTCTCTATGCCGAGCAACTCTCCAACAGGGAATATGTTGCGTTGGTCGGGTAATGACGGGTAACCGATGGCGGGCCTGATTCCCTTGTAACGCGCTTGAAACATCTCTTTAATATCTATCTCCTCTTCGCTGTCGTAGCCCCATAGTTCACGTCGGACTTTGGCGTGTAGCCACTCGCTTGCAGCTTCCGCAAGGCGATCGCCTATACTCTGCATAAGTAACGAGTCGAATATCTCTCCGTCGGATTTTAATCTCTCCAACTCATCAATAAATGACTTGCCTATGGTTATGGCAAAGGCACCAATATGGTCGCCATATGACTTTGGAGCTATGAAATCGCAGAGAGCCCAAGCCTCACCGTTTGTGTTTAGTTTTTGCTGACGAGGTGTCTCGATTTTTGTCGTGCGAGCGATAGTTGAGCAGCAAGGACAGCCTTCAGAGTGAGAGATAACTATACTATCCTCTGTACCGTATGCTTCGAAAAAGCCTACTCGTGCGCATAACCAGTGCTGCTGCTCTATGCGGTCGAGTAATGCGTTTGCATCGGCTAAAATATTTTCAGCTTCCCTTGAACCTTCTTTAGTACCCCATAAATTAA
Source organism: Rikenellaceae bacterium (assembly GCA_015060165.1). Taxonomy (GTDB): domain Bacteria; phylum Bacteroidota; class Bacteroidia; order Bacteroidales; family Rikenellaceae; genus Alistipes. Next base: position 51,923 of record SUZC01000006.1, on the reverse strand, counting down.
GGAAGTGACGCCAATTAATATATGGTCTAATCTCTGAAATAGAGATGTTCTCTAATGTCTGTACCCCCTTGAATGTAGGTGGGTAGAGATTCTCTTGTAGCCAATCAATCTTCTTGCGGTATGCTATATTTTCCGAGCCATTACAACCTGTTGCGCTATCATACTTTGCTTGCATTGTTTGCCGTAACTGCTCCTGCTCATACCTCAGACATGCGATTACTCGCTCTCGATCGTTACCTGCAAGTTGCATTGCGATAATGGGATTTTGTGCGGCATCCTTAACGTGGAACACCGGTCCGTCATATAATGGAGCTATCTTTACTGCGGTGTGGAGTGGCGATGTAGTTGCTCCGCCGATGAATAGCGGAACATTTACTCCTGCCTGTTTTAACTCTTTGGCTACGTGGCACATCTCATCTAGTGATGGGGTGATAAGTCCGCTCAGGCCAATATAATCAACTCTCTTTTCGATTGCACATTTGACTATATTTTCAGCCGATACCATCACTCCTAAATCGATAACTTCGAAGTTGTTGCAGCCGAGTACAACTGCAGCTATGTTTTTGCCGATATCGTGTACATCTCCCTTTACGGTAGCAAGCAAGTAGCGGCCATAGCTGAGTGACGAATCACTCTGTGATGCAGTGATGTGTGGTTGTAGAATTTCAACCGCACGTTTCATCGTGCGGGCACTCTTAACCACTTGCGGCAAGAACATTTTGCCTTGACCAAACAGATTGCCGACTTGCGTCATACCCATCATCAGCGGGCCCTCGATAATCGATGCTGGTGTGGGGTATGTGGCAAGTGCCTCCTCGATATCTTGTTGCAAAAACTCGTTGTCTCCACGTTGTAAAGCCTCCACTAATCGATCTTCGAGCGAAGATGCTCTTGTGGGAGCGTTAACGCTTTGAGTATCAGTTTGTTTGTTTTTGTATTCTTCGGCAATCGAAAGTAGTTTGTCGGTGGCGTCGTCGCATCGGCAGAGTATAACATCTTCCAACACATCGAGCAGTGGTTGAGGTATATCGCCATACATCACTGTTGTTGAGGGATTTACGATTGCCATATCCATTCCTGCGCGAATGGCATGATAGAGGAAAACAGCGTGCATCGCCTCTCGCAGGAAGTTGTTGCCTCTCAGCGAGAAAGAGAGATTACTTACTCCTCCACTTACACTGGCGTGCGGTAAATTGTTGTGAATCCACTCGGTAGCTCGTATGAAATCAAGGGCATATGAATCGTGTTCTTTGATTCCCGTTGCAATGGTGAGTATGTTCGGATCGAAAATTATATCGTGTGGATCGAACGCAAGTTGCTCTGTGAGAAGCCGATATGCACGTGCGCAGACCGATATTTTTCGCTCGAACGAAGTGGCTTGTCCCTCCTCGTCAAAGGCCATAACTATCAGTGCAGCTCCCAGCTCCTTAATGCGTGCAGCTCGTTTCAAAAATATATCCTCACCCTCTTTGAGTGACAATGAATTTACAATCGCCTTACCTTGAATGGTTTTCAAGGCTGCTTCGATAACTTCGAAACGCGACGAGTCGACCATGATTGGTAACCGTGAAATCTCAGGGTCGGATGCCATTAGGTTGAGGAAGTTGACCATCTCCTCGCGAGCGTCTAGCATCGCGTCGTCCATATTCACATCGAGAATCATAGCTCCATCTCTCACCTGAGCACGTGCAATCGAAAGTGCCTCTTCGTATGATTTCTCTTTAATGAGACGCAGGAACTTACGACTGCCGGCTACGTTGCATCGCTCTCCCACGTTGATGAATGCTCCGTTACGACGAAATGCGTCGATACCTGCAAGCTGAGGGAGATCCCCTTCGCCTGGTTGGCGAATGTTTGTTGCCTTCGATGCCACCTCTGCAATGGCGCGAATATGGTCGGGTGTAGATCCGCAGCATCCTCCTACGATATTAACTACGCCCAATTCAATATATCTTTCGATATTGCGAGCCATCATCTCTGGCGTTTGGTCGTAACGACCCATTGAGTCGGGTATTCCGGCATTTGGGTGTGCGCTTACCCACCAAGGTGCTATCTCGGCTATCTCTTTCAGGTGGGGCAACATCTGCTCTGCCCCGAATGAGCAATTCAGGCCCACCGAGAAGATATCAGCGTGAGAAATCGAGCAGAGGAATGCCTCCAAAGTCTGTCCTGAAAGCATACGTTCCGATGCATCGGCAATGGTGGCAGATAGCATAATTGGCAATCGTCGACCTCGCTCTTTGAAGATGCTCTCGGCTGCGACCAATGCGGCCTTTACGTTAAGTGTGTCGAAAATTGTTTCGAAGAGCAGTAAATCGACTCCACCTTCAATAAGGGCTGCTATTTGCTCGGAATATGCCTCGTGCAACATATCGAAATCAACCACTCGCAGGGCGGGATTCTCCACATCTGGCGACATTGAAGCAGTCTTGCCTGTCGGTCCTATTGAGCCAGCTACAAAACGAGGTTTGTCGGGGGTGCGGAGATTCATCTTATCGGCCTCGGCACGAGCCAAGCGGGCTGCGGCAAGATTTATATCGCGAACATACGCGGTTGTGCCATAATCGGCTTGCGAGATGGCTTGCGCATTGAAAGAGCAAGTTGAGATGATATCGGCTCCCGCCTCCAAATACTCTCGGTGCAGAGCCGAAATGATGTCGGGGCGAGTAAGAGACAAAAGGTCGTTGTTGCCCGCCAATTTTGTGGGGTGGTTGGTAAAAATTGTACCACGAAAGTCCTCTTCTGTGAGGTTGTGACGTTGTATCATTGTACCAATCGCACCATCTAAAACGAGAATGCGATTGCTTATGATTTCGTGAATAGTTGCCATAGGCAATAACCGTTAAATAGGCAATGATTGTTAATATACTGCTTTTGCGATTGCTTCGATACTTGCCGAGGCGTTCATCGAGTAGAAATGTATGCTCGGAACTCGTGCCGCCTTCAACTCTTTGGCCTGAGCGATTCCCCACTCAACTCCCAATGCCTTGACGCTATCGTTATCCTTGCAACGGCGCAACTCGTCGGCCAACTCTTTGGGAAGGTCAATGTGGAAAGTTTTGGGCAGTAGAGCCTGCTGTGTGAGCGAGGTAAGGGGTTTGATACCCGGAATTATAGGTACATCGATACCTGCTGCGCGACAACGCTCAACGAATGAGAAATAACGGCTATTGTCGAAGAACATCTGTGTTACGACATACTTTGCACCAGCATCGACTTTTGCCTTCAAGTACTCGATATCGAGGTCGATGTTCATCGCCTCTTCGTGCTTTTCGGGATAGCCAGCCACTCCAAATGTGAATTGTGTGGCGAGGGGTTCGTGCAGTGAGCCGTCGAGCATCACCCCGCGATTGAAATCTTCTATCTGCTGGCAGAGTTCAACTGCGTGGGTGTGGCCACCTTCGGCTGCTACAAAGCGATTTTCGCCTTTGGCTCTGTCGCCACGCAATACCAAAAGGTCGGTGATATCCAGATATGATAGGTCGATAAGTTCGTTTTCCAACTCCGAACGCGAGAATCCGCTGCAAATCATATGCGGTACGGTGGGAATGCCATAGCGACCTTTGAGTGCTGCAGCAATAGCAACAGTTCCCGGGCGCATACGCTCGGTGGTGCGCTGGAATACACCCTGAGAAATCTCACGATAGATGACTTCGGTGCGGTGGGTAGTGATATTTATATAGGCGGGATTGAACTCGACGAGTCGATCCAGCGTCTTGAAAACTTGCTCTATGCTCTTGCCTCTGACGGGTGGTAAAACCTCAATCGAGAAGGCTGTGTCGTGGTCTGCACGCAAAAAATCTGCAACACTCATAACCTGTGATGTTTAGTCCTAACACGCAAAGGTACATAGTTGAATTCAAAATTCAAAATTCAAAATTCAAAATCGAGAGATTCAACGTGGGAAACAATATGAGATTTATAATCTCTATTATACAAAAATCAGGCTGCCAACTTTGGGGTTGCGCAGCCTGCATAGTGGGGTTAATCCTCGTCGTCGAGTTGGAAAATATCTTCAACCGATTTGCCGAATATTTTAGCCATCTTCAAGGCCAGCACCGTCGAGGGTACGAATTTTCCGCTCTCGATGGCGTTGATGGTCTGACGGCTGACACCCGCCGCCTCGGCCAATTGTTGTTGGGTCATTCGCACTTCGGCTCGTGCGACTCGTATTTTATTATTCATTCTCGGTTGCTTTTTTTACTCGCCATATCTTCCAGCGGAATACCACCATAAAAATAAGCAAAATTGTAAACATATTATAGAGCATCACGCTCAGAAAATCCAAATCGTATATTAGGAGTGAGCAAACGATTAGGATTGCATAGTTGATGTAGAGTGCTGTGAGCAGGGAGTTAAGGCGCATTTGCCCGGTCATCTCATCCTCGACCTCTTCGCGTGAGCAGGTTGCAAGTATCGCTCCAATGCAGGTGCCGATGATGGCGATGTTGTTGAACAGATAAGAATCAGTGTTGTCGGTAAACAAAATGTATGCTCCGATTGCGGCCGAAATGGCAAAGATAATCCAGCCGATACGCTGAAAACTGTGTGGAAAAAGAAGTGTCTTCATAGTTTGATTGTTTTAATTGTTGTTTGATTTGTGTTTAGAAAATTGTAATAGTTGATTGAGGGTTATAATTTGAATTCGCGGCTTTGGCGGCGCAGATTTCGCATCTTACGCTCGAAACAAGCATAATAGAGAACCCAAACGATGAATGGCGTGAGAAATGGCTCATCGTGAGTGATATAGTGGATATTTTCGGCCACGACTGTAATAACGATACGATAGGCAACATAAATCAGCATCATCAGATAACCAATCTCTTTCAAGGTCTCGCCACGCAGGGCAGCGGTCATCTCGTCTTCTGCCTTCTCGCGTGAGCAGGTGATGAGAAACATCGAAAGGTAGAGACCAATGCTTATTGCTCTTTGCCAGATAGATACTTTCAGCATATCTATTGTTACATCGCCGTTGGTTAGTACATTCGTTGTGAGGATTTGAATAACAAGTGCAAAAAGTATGGCCAAAAGCATTGCTTGACCTACGATTTTGAAGGGGTGGGGCAGTAGCCAATTTTTGACTGAGCCTTTGATACGGCCAATTAGGCCAGGTGATAGGTGTTGTTTCATAGTTTCTTGTCGTTTTTTATGTTTAACAGAGTTGATTGTTATTAATCACAATGCAAATGTAAAGTAAACTTTACAAAAAGACAAATAATTTTGACAAAATTTTTCACCTGCAAAAAATTAGGGGACTATAAAGTCCCCTAAAAAATTTGACATCATAGTATATAATCTTCTGAAATTAGTCGCTATATTTTTTTATAGAATTCGGGGCTAAAACATATATATTAAATGGATTTTTATATCTTTGTAATAATGAATCGCTTAATAGCGACGAATATTTCATTTATTATCATTCGATGAGTTCATTGGGGCCTTTTGATGGGAATGGATGGAAAATCAGTAGTAGGAAATAAATATAATTAAGTGAATATGAAGAAAATTCTGTGGTTGGCCGCTTTGTCGGTGGCGTTTGTATCTTGTATGAATATTGGTAATAAAAGTGAGGGAAATAGGCTGGAAGGCCAGGTGGCCGACGAGGTGTTGGCCGATAAATCCGGGGATTTATCCAAACAAAAGGGTAATATAGCAGATAAGGATTCATCTAAAATCGAGCTATGTACGGTGGCAGCTCCCGACAAATACACCTGTTGGCCTCGTATTGGCAAAGTTGGGGGTAGGTTGGTCAATGCATATGTGAAGGCATTGCAGCACAACGATCCTCATAATGGTGTTGGTGCAATTTACGCTTCTACATCAACTGATGGAATCAACTGGACACCAAGCGGGAAGGTGATTGATACGCCCAATATGCGTGATGGAGTTACGGGATGCGGTAATGATGCTGATGGTAATCTGATTTTCATCATTCGAGTGGGCTTCTTTTCTAATCCCAATGCCTACTACGAAATGTATAGAACAACCGATGGCGTAGAGTTTGAGAAGATATCAACAATTCCCCATACCGAACCATTGGGGCATTGTGGCGATATTATCAATATTCCCACAAGAGGCTTGATGGCATTTTTCGGCACATATGGAGATACTCGTTCGTGGGGATATATCGTAAGTGAGGATAATGGTGCTTCTTGGAATAGAGTAGTTGTTGAATCGGTGGCTGATGGATTTTGCCCAATGGAGATGTCAGCAGCATATTTGGGCGAAGGAAAGATATTGGTTGTAGGAAGATATGAAGGTAAGGGCTCGGCTGCGATGTGGCAAATGGAGTCGTCGGACTATGGCCGTACTTGGACTAAAAAACTTACAAATATTGAACAATACGGCAATACACCTAATATTATTTATGATGCAGAAAGCGGTAAAATATCTCTTTACATATATAACAGAAGCACAGGTAATCTTGAATATAGAGAAATCGCATCTGATAAGATTTGGGGTAATCCGTTGGGTTGGCCATCAGCTACAATCCTTGCTACGAAAAACTCGGGATATGATGCTGGTAATGTTAGCGCTTGTACTTTTGGTAATCAACAAGTTGCTACTTTCTACGCAGGCGATTCAGCCAATACCGGTATTTATTGTTTATTAAAGTAACAGCGACCATAAGTCGGGAATATAAATTTTATTAATTGGTGTATCAAGAGAGATACCGAATATATTGTTTTTTTGAAAAAATATGATGTTGTTTAAGTTTATTCGTTCGGTATATACAGCTGCTACCATGTTTGCTATGGTGGCTCTCGTTGCGCCTTCGTGCAGTTCTCAACACAATTCCGCAGAGAAGCGTATCGTTTCGCTTGATAAGCAGGCTGAAAAGCTGAAAAAAGAGATTCGAAACGCACAATCGGATATGACCAAGAAGAATTTTTCTGCGATATATTACATCTCGGCAGAGGGAAATGATCTCAACGATGGCCTCGCTCCCGATAGGGCTATAAAAAGCCTTCAACGCTTGGCGGAACTTGACCTTAAACCCAACGACTGCGTGCTATTTCGACGTGGCGATATTTGGCGTGGGCGAATAAAGGCTAAATCGGGTGTTACATACTCAGCCTTCGGCAAAGGAGAAAAACCTCGCATTTACGGTTCGCCCTATGATGCAGCGAAGGTTGGCAAGTGGATTGAGACCGATACGAAGAATGTATATATGTATGACGGCGAACTTGCCTCTGACGTGGGTACATTGGTCTTTAATGAGGGTGAGTCTCACGCTTTTAAGGTAATGATGATACGTCAGACGGATGGCTCAACGCTTCATATCGAAACTCGCGAGCCTTTTGCGTCGTACCGCGATTTGAAACGCGATTTGGAATTTTATCACGACTACAAGAGTCAGAAGCGTTTATATCTGTGTTCTACAGAGGGTAATCCAGCCGAGCGATTCTCGTCGATAGAGCTCTCGCCACGAGGAAATATTATTCAGGCGGCAAACAATACGACATTCGACAATCTATGCATTAAATATGGTGGTTCGCACGGAATAGGTAGCGGAACGGTGAAAAATCTGACCGTCACAAACTGTGAGCTGGGCTGGATAGGAGGCTCAATTCAGAGCGAAGATATTTTTGGCCGTAATCACCCTACACGTTTTGGTAATGCAATAGAGATATATGGCGGTTGCGAAAATTTTTTGGTAAGCAATTGCTATATATATCAGGTTTACGATGCTGCTATCACACATCAACATCAGGGCGATACCGATGAAACGCTTGTTATGAAGAATGTGTTGTATACGAATAATCTTATTGAGGATTGTGTCTATTCGATTGAGTATTTTCTTGGGCGTAAGGATACCAACCAATCACACTATATGGAGAATATTCTCGTTGCTAACAATCTGATGCGTCGTGCGGGTTATGGCTGGGGAAAGCAGCGCCCCGACAAGGAGACCCCTGCTCATATTAAATCGTGGTGTCATCATATCAATCGCGCTACCAACTTCCGCGTCGAGAACAATATATTTGATCGTAGTACGCACGATTTGCTCAATATTGCAGCTGCGCAGAAGGAGTGGTTGCCTACACTCTCAGAAAACACCTACATACAGCATCGCGACAAGAAGGCCGGAGCGTGGGGTAGCGAGGGGCTACGCTATGTGTATGATGATACGGTTACGCAATCGCTTAAAGAGGTGTTTGGCGAGACAAAGGGTGAAATACTCTTTGTGGAGGAGTAGGCTGAGTCTTGAAAGATAAATGTGGTAATAATGCAGAGAAGATTGCCGTTGCATTATTACCACATTTTTGTAAATAGATAATCGGTGTTAATCTATGTCGAATGGCTCGTATGACATCCAATCGATTTCAACCTCGTAGGGGTATTTGGGCTTTTCGATTGATTTTGGATTGGTGTGTACTGGCCAATTGTTGGTATGCCAGAAATTCAGTAGATAACGAGTTTTGTTGTCGGGGATACCGCTGAAGTCGGGTGTTGAACCCTGGTAGTCCCACAATACGATTCGCTCCTCGGTCTCGGGATGTAATATCCACCACACAAGGCGGTCGGGATACCAATCAAATCCATAAGTATAGAAACGTTTTGCCGCATTATAATCCTTTATAGCAGGAACTGTCTCTGGCTGGTTCTGGCGACCTGTCAGTTTATGATGCTTGCCACCGTCAGCTCTGGAATGATAGACACACTCGTAGATTTTGCCCTCGGCTAAATTGATAATGCGTCCTATACGTTGAAGGTTATTCGATTTTCCTGTCCATGTGCCTATATAGACGATTTCGGGGTCGGCAATGAGCCACTCCCAATCAATCTCGCTAAGGCCTTTTGCCCGCTCCATATTATAGGTGAAATAACCTACAACCGCACCAACATTGGGTTGCACGGTCTTAGCCTCAGGAATACGGATTCGTGCAGAGTAAGAGCCATAATAGGTGTAATTCTTGCTGCATATTTCGGGTCCTCGTCCTGCTCCTGCAGAATCAGTGGGGTCTATGCGCATCATCATCACCTTTGTATCCTTCTCGCAAAAAGAGGAGGTGGCTGGGATGTAGCGCATTTGTGTGCTTTTCCTTCTTGCTCCATTGTTTTGGTTGAAGAATTTTGAAACAGGTCTATTGAAATACTCTGTAAACTCTTTGTGAAATTTAGGAGCTGCTGCCTGCTTTTTCTCTTGAGCGTTCAAAGAGGGACTATAAACAAGAAAAAGAGCTGACAAAATGAGTGAAGTAATTGTCTTGTTTATCATAGAGTTTCGTTTTAAGGATTTACTTATCTCTCATCCCCTCAAAAAAATAAATATTTTTATTGGGCTATCGCAGTGAATGGTATTATTTCTAATAATACTGTTATAAAGGTAAATATTTTTTTTCTTTTGTCAAATATTTATGAGAGATAATGAAGAGGTGAATAAAATGGATATGAAAAAGATGTTGGCAGATAGTAGGTTTGGGATAGAGATCTTTAATAAGATAGGGGACTAAATAGCCCCCTATACCTGAAAATATCTCAATATTCAAGATTAAAATTCCGAAGTGAAGTGGAATCTGATATCCTTGAAGTTCTCCTGTGCCAAGGCGAGTGCATAGCTTGTGTCGGCCAGGAAAACATCGCGGCCGTGCTTGTCAACAGCCATATTTGAGTGCTTGCGACGTTTGAAATCGGCCAACTGCTCGGCATTGTCGCTCTCAATCCAGCATGCCTTGTGGATAGAGATAGGCTCCCAGCGGCACTTAGCACCATACTCGTGCTCCAAACGATACTGGATAACCTCAAACTGCAACTGTCCAACAGTGCCGATAATTTTGCGGCCATTGAGCGATGAGGTGAAGAGCTGTGCGACACCTTCGTCCATTAGCTGGTCGATACCCTTTGCCAACTGCTTGAACTTCATTGGGTCAGCATTCTCGATATATCGGAATAGCTCTGGCGAGAACGATGGGATTCCTGTGAATTTGAGTTTCTCACCTTCGGTGAATGTATCGCCAATCTTGAATGTTCCAGTATCGTGCAGACCCACAATATCGCCTGGGTAGGCGAAGTCGATAACCGACTTCTTCTCGGCCATAAAGGCGGTGGGAGAGGAGAATTTGAGCTGCTTGCCCGAACGTACGTGCAGATAGTTCTTATTGCGCTCAAATGTGCCTGAACATATCTTCATGAAGGCCAAACGGTCACGATGGTTGGGATCCATATTGGCGTGAATCTTAAAGATGAAGCCTGTCATCTTCTGCTCGTCGGGAGTGATTGGGCGTGTCTCTGTAGTCGATGGACGTGGCGATGGAGCAACGCGGATAAAACACTCCAGAAGCTCTCTTACACCGAAGTTGTTAACTGCCGATCCGAAGAATACGGGAGCTAACTTGCCATTGAGGTAAGCCTCACGATCGAAATCGTCGTATACAGCCTCGACGAGCTCCAAATTCTCACGCAACTGGGTGGCAAATTTGGGCGTGATGTAGTTGTCGAGTTCGGGCGAAAATATATCTTTGAAATCAACAGTCTCGGCATCGGCAGTCTGACGTTCATCGCTGGTGAACAGAGAGAGATTTTTCTCGTAGATGTTGTAAACACCCTTGAAAGTGTCACCGCTCGAAATGGGGAATGCTAACGGACGTACGCGAATCTGCAACTCGCGCTCCACCTCGTCCAACAAGTCAAACGGATCTTTGCAAGGACGGTCCAACTTGTTGATAAAGACCATTACAGGGGTGTTGCGCATACGGCAGACATTCATCAACTTCAAGGTCTGTGCCTCCACACCCTTCGCTCCGTCGATTACGATAATAACCGAATCGACCGCTGTGAGTGTGCGATAGGTATCCTCGGCAAAGTCCTCGTGACCGGGGGTGTCGAGAATGTTGATCTTAACATCCTTATAGTTGAAACCCATTACAGAGGTGGCAACCGAGATTCCTCGCTGTCGCTCAATCTCCATAAAGTCTGATGTTGCTCCCTTTTTGATCTTATTGCTCTTGACGGCACCTGCTACGTGGATAGCACCTCCGAAAAGAAGCAACTTCTCGGTGAGGGTGGTCTTACCCGCGTCGGGGTGTGCGATGACAGCAAATGTTCTTCGTTTTGTGATTTCGTCGATTAACGCCATAATAATTACTTTAATTGGCCGCAAAGATACAATATCGGTTGCGCAACACAAAATTTATTTTGTGCATATTTTTCTTGTTGGGTGGTAAATTTCAACTTCATTACAGAATTGAGGCTTTATTTTGTATTACAAATAGTGTTTTATGGCTAATTTTTTTGTTGAGAAAATATTTATTTGTTAATTTTGTAACAACCTGAACCTAATAGCTAACCTTTTTATACGACATGAAAAAGTTTTATTTCTTAATGTTCGCCCTTGTGGCTGCGTTGACAATTGTCTCTTGCGGAGGCGATGACAGCGAACCAACAGACCCCAATCCAACTCCTACGCCCGAAGAGCAGGATGTGGCAATCTTTAAGCTCCATTTTCAGAAGAACCGAAACCCGGAGCTAGATAGAACTTTTACCTATGCCCCTGACGAAAAGAATGTAATCAAGGGCCGAGTGTTTACCTATGCATTTAATGAAAAAGTAAATGCGAGTTGCATACAACCTGTAAATATCCGTAGCTTGATTCCATACTTTGAAACAAATGCCGATAAATTGTATTATGCGGACAAGCAGTTGATTAATAATAGCACTCGAGTGGATTTTTCACGTCCGGTGAAGATTAAGGCTGTATCGAAAGGTGGTCGTACAAAGGAGTATACTATCGATTTGAGCCATTTTACTGGACTGCCAATTATTTTCCTTAATACCGATTCAGGTCAGGAGGTTAAGCGCCGTAGTGTTTATGAAGGTGCTACTCTCGAGATTTACGGTTGTGGCGATATGAACGATACTGAGTTCCAGAAGATTCAGATTCACGGTCGCGGTAATGCAACGTGGACTGTTATGCAGAAGAAGCCTTCTTACACATTCAAACTCGAATCACGCCAGAAGGTACTCGGTATGCCTAAGCATAAGAAATGGGTGTTGATGGCGAACTATCGTGATAAGACTTTGATGCGTAATAGCGTTGCGTGGTGGATTTCAAGAAAATTGCCAGCATTGAAATATGTGCCTAAGTATGTGCAGGCTGAGATGATTTTCAATGGCGTTCACCGTGGAGTTTATCAGTTGGCAGAGCAGGTTCGTATCGACAAAAATCGTGTGGCAATCAATGAGATGCAGATTACCGATACCGAGGGTGAGGCTATTACAGGAGGTTATATCATTGAGCTCGATCGTATCGCTAATAGCGACCTGTATGAGTGGGTGATGCCTAATATGCATGGTTCGGCTCATCGTGTGAGTATCAAGAAGCCGAAGATTGATGAGATGAATCAGCAGCAGCACGACTATATCAAGGCTTATGTGCATAAGATTGATGAGATGTTTGGCGATCCCAGCAAATTGGAGGAGGTGATGACCAAATATATTGATATGCCATCGTGGGCTGCACAGTGGTTGGTGTTTGAGATCTCGGGTACCCCTGAGCCAAATGGCCCAAGCAGTTGGTTTACATATAAAGAGAAGAGTGATGATAAGTGGTATTGCGGACCACCATGGGATTTTGATTACAAGTCGTATGTGCCATCGACTGCAAACCAATGGATCAATGCCGGTGCTATATATATGCCCGAGATGTTGAAATACCCTCCATTCAAAGAGGAGTTAATCAAGCAGTGGAATTTGATTAAGGGGTGCTTGCCCGAATTGATTGGGTATATTAACCAGGAGCGTGAGTATATGCGTATCTCGGCTCAGGCTAATTGGCATATGCATGAGCAGAATCTAATCGACGATAATCGCCGTGAGAATGGTGATGAGTTTATCCCGAGTGATGAGGCAATTGATCGTATGATTGAGTACCTGCGATTGAAGTGGGAATTCATTGATAAAAATATTGCTAATTTGTAAATGATGTAAATTGGAATTCAATACCCCAAAGGTTCTAGCAGAGCCTTTGGGGTATCTGTTTTGTCGGGAAGACTTGTTGAATTGTAGCTATTTAATATATGAAATGGAGTTAGTTACTATACTGCAGTCCAGGTTTGTCTAACTATATATTCACAGTTCGTCCTGCGTGGTTGGTGTTGTGTAAGCATTATTTTTGCACTTCAAGTGCAAAATTAGGCTTAATTTTTTGGTCGATTCAAATTTGTTTTCTACTTTTGCACCGCTCAATAGGGCTGAATGCTGTTGTAGCTCAGTGGTAGAGCACTTCCTTGGTAAGGAAGAGGTCACGAGTTCAATCCTCGTCAACAGCTCAAGGGAGGGAAGATGAAAATCTTTCCTCCTTTTCTTTTATATCACACTGATAATCACTGCGTAAACATTATTATTTTGCTTGTATTCTATTCTGTAAAGGATACAAAAATCGCAAATTCATTTCCTTATTCAAATAATGTTTTATGCCTTCATCATAGCAAAAACATAGGAAATAGCATAGTAAATGACATGGTAAATAATTTTATGGCAACATTCAAAACAGAAGTTGTGCTAAATCTATTATGAAGGCAGTCATTTTTCGGGAGTGGCTGTTTCTTGTTTACTATAAGTTTTGTGTGCGAGATTTCGAGGGAAAGAGGGCTTCGTGGCAGAAATAGAGATTGTTAGGGTTGTATATTGTGAAATAATTCATAACTTTGTGATATCTGCAGTGGATTTAAAATCAAAAATATATGAAAAGATTTTTATTTTATGCTTTTGCCATGTTGGCAATAGTTGCGTGTACAGAGAGTGAAACGGACGGTAATGGTTCGGATAATGGAGGAGGAAATAATCCTTCAGCTCCCTCAATTACTCTTAACCAATCAATTGTAACATTCGATGATGCGGCAGGCGAGGAGCAGGTGTCGTTTTCGGCTACTGCCGACTGGATTGCTGAGCTTGTCAATGATCGCGCCGATAGTTGGTTGAGCATATCGCCAAAGAGTGGTGCAGCCGGCAATGCCTCGATCGCCATTAAGGCTACTGAGAATGATACGCCCGACGATCGTAGTGCTACGATTCGCCTCAAGGCTGGTTCTGCGATGAAGACAATCAGTGTAACCCAGAAACAGAAAGATGCGCTGACTGTCACATCTTCAAAATTTGAGGTTGAGGCCAAAGGTGGCGAGGTGCAGATTGAGGTCAAGGCAAATATTGATTTTGAGTATGTTATCGACGAGTCGGCTAAGGAGTGGGTAGCTTATGAGGGTACTCGTGCAATGAAGACCTCTACGCTCACATTCAAGGTTGCCGAGAATGATGATACCGAGCGACGAGAGGGTACGATTACCATCAAGAGTGGCGACTTCAATGAGGTTGTGACAATCTATCAGGCGGGTTGTGAGCCATCAATCGTAATATCGAAGAGTGAGTATGTTGTGTCGTCGAATAGTGAGACAATTGCTGTGGAGGTCAAGAGCAATGTCGATGTTGCGGTTGAAATGCCATCGGATGTTGATTGGATTTCGGAGAATACTACTCGTGCGGCATCAACCAATACGTATCGTTTCGATATTGCTGCCAACGAGGGTTATGACCAGCGTACGGCAGAGATAAAGTTCACCAACAAGGAGAATAATCTCTCGGAGGTGGTAACCATCGTACAATCGCAGAGGGATGCTATTGTATTGGCAAAGTCGGAGTATGAATTTGGTGTTAATGGCGGTAATCTCGATTTTGAGATTCAGACCAATGTGGATATTACAGTAAAGATTTCCGATAATGCCAAAAATTGGATTCAGCAGGTTGAGAGCCGAGGATTGGAGGCTAAAAAGTTATTTTTCAATGTTTATTCATATTCTGGACAAGAAGATCGAGAGGGAACAATCACTCTCTCGGGCGGCAACGCTACACAGACCATTACCGTTAAACAGAGCGGCTTGAAAGAGATACTCGAAAAGGAGCGTGAGGCATTGATAGCATTGTATAAAGCAACTGATGGAGATAATTGGACTAACAACACCAATTGGTGCTCGGATAAGCCTGTCAGTGAATGGTATGGGGTATTTTGTACTGATCATGATGGCACTGTATGGAATATTAGTCTGCGACATAACAATTTACGGGGAAATATTCCTGAATGTATTGGAGATTTTGCTTCTTTGGCTGTTTTGCGTCTTAATGGTAATCAATTGTCTGGCCCTATTCCAGAATGTATTGGGAAGTTAAGTCAATTGTCGGAGCTATATCTTATGGGCAACCAATTATCTGGCTCAATTCCAGAAAGTATTGGGAATTTACTATCTTTATATTACTTGGCTCTAAGCAATAATCAATTATCAGGTCCTATCCCTGAAAGTATTGGTAATTTGGAACACTTAGGATATTTAGAAATAACTAACAATAAGATGTCTGGAAGTCTGCCTAATCAAATGTTTGCTAAATTACCTAATTTGAAACGTTTATTGTTGAGCAACAATAGTTTTTCGGGTAAGTTGCCAGATGTCCATGCAAATATAATAAGTTGTCAGTTGGATAATAATCTTTTCACTGGCGAGATTCCAGAATCACATTCTAAGGTCTTTCAGAAAAATCCCAAATTTGATTATCAAATTGACGGAAACTATTTAACCGGAGAGGTGCCGATTGAAATGATAAATAACGATTATTGGCATCTGCACTGGAGATATATATTACCTCAAAAATTGGGATATGGATTTAAACCTGTGGATATAGTTGCTCCACAGAATGTTGTTAAGTGCTATGATGATAGTCTCTTAGATTTGGGGGAGGAGTACAGAAAAAATAAATATACGATAATTTTTAGTTGGCAACCAGGTTGTGTTTTCTCTAAACCATATATGACGCCTATATACAAGCTCTATCAGAAGTATAAAGAAAAAGGGTTGGGGTTGGTTTGCACAACGCCGAATAAGTATTCTTTAAGTAAGATGGAAGAATTGACATCAATATATGAAGATGTTAAAGTTTTTTGGGAGGTGATGGCCAATCAAGGAAATGCAGATGATTCCTGGGATAATAATCCATATGCTGACATTGATGGAAGGGTATACTTGTTTAGAACACTTGGAACTCCATATTTTCACGTTATAGACAATTCGGCTAATATTGTATTCTACGGAAGTGGAGATTTTGACTCAGAGTGTATTCCTCAGTATCACGAAAATAGGGATGAAATATATGATTTTGTCGCTAATCTATTCGGAGATGATAAATATGAAGAGGATATATCCTATACATCAACCGATTTCTCTAAGGATGGCGAGGTTAAGCAATTGCAGAAGGCAACTAAGGGCGAAGGAATCGATATTGTATTGATGGGCGATGCTTACTCAGACAGGCTGATTGCAGACGGTACATACGACAAGGTGATGAATACCGCTATGGAGAAGTTCTTTATGGAGGAGCCATACAAGTCGTTCCGCGACCATTTCAATGTATATTCAGTTACGGCTGTTTCGGATAATGAGGTCTATACCGATGATTCATCAACAGCCTTTGCCGGCTACTTTGGCGAGGGAACATTAGTTGGCGGTAACGACCAGCGAGTATTCTCGTATGCCCAGAAGGCTATTGGCGCGGATAGAATGGATGAGGCGTTGATTGTTGTGATGATGAACTCTGGTGCGTATGCCGGCACTTGCTGGATGTATCACTCATCGGCCGATACTGGTGACTGCGGTAATGGAGTTTCAATCTCTTACTTCCCTGTCGGCTCAGACGACACCGCTTTAGCCCAAGTGCTTCATCACGAGGCGGGAGGTCACGGATTCTCGAAGCTTGCCGATGAGTATGCCTACGAGAATATGGGAGCAATGCCCGATGCCGAGATTTCATCGAGAAAGAGCTATGAGCCTTACGGTTGGTGGAAGAATGCCGATTTTACCAGCGATCCCACAAAGGTTAAGTGGAACACATTCTTGAGCGATGCCCGCTATGCAAACGATGGTTTGGGCGTATTTGAGGGTGCGTTTACATATTGGACACGTGCATATCGCCCGACCGAAAACTCCATAATGCGTCACAATACCGGTGGCTTCAACGCGCCATCACGCGAGGCTATCTACTACCGTATTCACAAGTTGGCTTACGGCGCAGAGTGGGAGTATGATTACGAGAAGTTTGTGGAGTGGGATGCCCGTAACCGCAAGACTGCAGCTGCGACCCGAGGCGTGCCATATCGTTTGGATGTGCCAATCGATTTCAAGCCATTGCACGCTCCTGTCGTGGTGAATACCTCATGGCGCGAGGCCAAGAACACTGCACCTGCTAAGAGGGCAATTCGCCAGTCGGTTGGCAACTCAGTTAGTGGTTCATATCGGGCATCGAGTGGTGCAAGACCGCAGGTGTCGGTATCGCCCGTGACCCACGACCGAACCATTACTATGTCTGACGGCATAACCCGCTCATGGTCAACGAATACGACAAAGCAGGGTAGGTAATATTTCGCTAAGGATATAATTGGATAATTCAGACCTCGTAGAGTCTTCCGACTTTGCGAGGTCTGTTGCTTTTTATGACCGAAACGTAATGAGTTGTATAGATTCGTATTTTCGAAGGATGACATTTCGGAACTTAATCACAGCGTGGAGCTTATACTGGAGAGTGGTGCATATAATTTCGTCGTATGGTCAGACTACATTCAAAACTCAACAACCGATCTTTATTACCAGACTTCAACTTTTGAGAGGATTAAATTGCGTGGTAACGAGCACGAAGGCAGCAACGATTACCGCGATGCCTTTACCGGCACAGTTACTGCAGAAGTGTCGGCCAAGAGCCGAGAGGCTACGGTAGCGATGGGCCGTCCTATGGCAAAGTTTAATTTTATCTCGACTGATGTAGACGAATTTATTGAGATGATGCAGACTATAAGAGAGAAGAAAACCGGCAAAAATAGCTCTTGTTATACAACTTCTGAAACATAAGTGGTTGTCCGACAAACTTGTTGGACAACCACTTTTTTTGCGGTGTGTGCGGCTTAATATTTTTCGCTGTGGTTGAGTTCCTCAGTAGTGAGTGACTTTTTATCCATTTGGCGCCAGAAATAGGCGATGTACGCAACTACAAATGGGATGATTAGTGATACCACAGCCATCGTGCGCAAGGTGAACTCGCTTGACGAGCTGTTTGCTAATGTCAATGAAGATGATAAGTCGGCCGTTGAGGGGTAATATGCCGTATTATTGTAGCCAACAATCATAAACAGAGCCATAACTGCCAATGTTGTACCCGGGCCCGCAAACCATATGCCTCGTTTGAACTCTTTGCGAAGGAGAGTCATCGCAACTCCCGAAACCAGCAGAACCGCACCAACCAATAGCAAGGCAAAGACCAAGGGCATCTCCAAAAGATTTGTAAAATATTTACCCTGCTCGATTGTGACAACCCCAGATGTGTTTACAGCAAAGCCATCCATTGTGATTAGGTGGTAGCATATCACAAGGAATAACACGAGGAATGCACCGAAGCTATAGCTTAGGCTGCGACGCAGTTGTGAGGCGAGTTTCTGATTGTCGATATTATTAATCAAGTAGAGTGCGCCGAGCGATATGGCAAGAGACATAACCATAAGTCCGAATTCCACGTTAAACGGATTTGCAACAGCCTCAAGGCCGTGCCACTCATTGCCCCAGCGGCTGATGACGGGAGAGGCGATGTCGCCAACAGCGCTCTTGTTTACTGTAAAGTCGGAGCCGGTGAAGAATGTACCTACTGCGGTGCCTATAAGTAGTGGCGCAAGGCAGCCGTTGAGCGTAAGGAATATGCGGAATGTGTTCTTGCCCAAAAGGTTGCCCGCTTTGCTTTGGAACTCATACGATACGGCTTGGAATACAAATGTAATGAGAATCAGAATCCACACCCAATATGCGCCACCAAAGCTTGTACTGTAAAATAGGGGGAATGAGGCGAAGAATGCTCCGCCAAATGTTACAAGTGTGGTGAATGTTAGCTCCCACTTACGTCCCGTTGAGTTTACGATAAGTTGTCGCTCATCTTCACTTTTGCCAGCAAGGAATATCAATACATTACCACCCTGTACGAATGACAGGAATACGAGTAAGCCTCCCAAAAGAGCTATGAGAAACCACCAATAATGTTGTAAAAATTCGTAGGTAATCATCGTCGTAAGGTTTATTCGGTTTCGATATTTGGGCCTTGTTTAATGGCCTTAATCATAATACGCATCTCGATAACGAGAAATAGAGTGAAGATGGCTACAAACAGCCAGAAAGTTGTCTGTACGGCGGCTACACTAACACTCGATACTGCGGCGTTGACTGGGAGTAGTCCGTCGATAACCCAAGGTTGACGACCTACCTCTGCTACTATCCACCCTGCTTGGCCGGCAAGATATACCAATGGTACAGATAACAGCGCAGCCCACTGTAACCAACGCATATCGGTAAGGCGTTGGCGGTACTCTGACCATAAAACAACCATCATGAGAAGTAGCAGAAAACCTCCGAGGCCTACCATTACGCGGAATGCCCAATAGATGAGAGGTACGGGAGGTACAAGCTCATCTTTGGAGTTTATATATCCATAGCCGAAGTAGTCGATATTTTCATTGAGCGTTTGGCGTGCGACAGCGGCAGCTACAGGATCGCTCTCTTTCAAATTACGATATGCCTTGAATGACTCAATAGCTTTTTTGCCTCGCTCAATTTTCTCCTCGGCAGAGAGGTGATACACTCCGTCGGGAGTGGTATAACCATCGAGAATATTATTTATTCCCGGAACATATCCATCAATATCGTGAGTGGCAAGTATTGAGAGCATAGCAGGAATCTCCACTCCGGGAACTATTGAAAACGGGGCTCTCTCACCTCCGTCTTTCAGGCCCTCAGCTGCTGCAAGTTTCATTGGTTGATACTTGGCTGCGTGAACTCCCGAACTATCGCCACTTAACATAACTGCGAAGGTGCCAAGTATGCCAATTACGGCTGCCACGCGAATGCTTGCCAATGCAAAGCGGGTTTCGCGACGACGTAGTAGATACCAACAACTTATGCCTATGACAAATACCGAGCCTGTCATCCAGCCGCTGAATACTGAGTGGAAAAATTTCGATATAGCCACAGGGTTTAAAACCAAGGCCCAGAAATCGACCATCTCGTGGCGTACCGTGTCGGGGTTAAACTCCATTCCTACGGGGTGTTGCATCCACGCATTTGCAATGAGAATCCATACCGCCGATATTGCAGCACCTATGCCTGTGAGCCATGTCGCAGCCAGATGGAAACGTTTGCTCACCTTCTCCCAACCGAAGAACATTACAGCAAAGAATGTAGCCTCCATAAAGAATGCGAAGATACCTTCGATGGCAAGCGGGGCTCCAAAAATGTCTCCCACAAACCATGAATAGTTGCTCCAATTGGTTCCAAATTCAAACTCCAGAATGATACCGGTGGCGATACCTACTGCGAAGTTGATGGCAAAGAGTTTCATCCAGAATTTTGCTGTGCGTTTCCAGAATTCATCACCTGTTTTCACGTAGATAGTCTCCATTGTGGCCATAATAATCGCCAAACCAAGTGTGAGCGGAACAAATAGCCAATGATATCCGGCCGTAAGTGCAAATTGCAGCCTCGACCAATCTACTAATGCCGTTTCTGCCATAATTGTCTAACTTTAATTAAGTTTATAATTCGGGTTATTTGTTAACTGATCACCAATATATTCGATACGTTGTTGTTCGTCTTTACCTGCGAGTGTCGGGCGGAAAAAGAATGCACGCAATACGGCAAATAGTATAATCACTTTCAGGAGTATCAACCACCATAACTGACGTCCCCAGGTCATTGACCTAAATCCGTCAACATAAAAGTCCCATATTGCAATCAATCGCCTCATTATTGCCATAGTGATATTGGTTATTACAAATATACACAAATAAACCAAATATGCAAACAAAAATCGTAAACGTAGAGGTCTGAAATTATGTGGTTTTAGGTTAGTTTTAATCTCCAATGGCTGTTTTACGGTTCAAGATATAATGTTTAGGTGCGTTATGGTCTTGTCTGATTATTCTGTCTTGATGGGATGTGAGTTGAAATAATAGCAAATTTTCTGTATATTTGTAATACGATATGACTAATCTTTAATGATATTCAGCGAATGAGAAATTTTGGAAACGCTATTTTGGCTGTTGTAGCCTTGTTCATTGGTTGCACAAGTAATGAAAAGTGCGTACGAGAGGCCGACTACGGTCTTATACCCGATTATAAGTATGTGAAGAATGTACCTCTTACGACGGCTCGTATTGTGCGAGAGATTGCCAATACCGAGAATTACAATGCTGGTGAGATTGAAATAATTGATTCTATTGGAATTGTGCGTAATATTAGCGATGGAAGCGTATATGTTTTTAGTGTGATTAATATAAACTCAGGCAAGGACTTGGGTTCTTATTGCACCAATGGTCGCGGCCCTAAGGATATGACTTTTGGCGCAGTACCACTGTCTGATGCTCATTATGTCGATGGAGAGTTGGTGAGCGAAATTTATGATATGAACCGTAACAAAATCTACGCTTGGAATATTTCGCGCTCGATAGAGAGTGGATATACCGAGTTCGATTCTGTTGCAGAGTTGCCCAAATTTAGCAATGACCATTTCCAATTATCCATCTTGGATAGTAAGCACTATCTATGTTATAGAGATTGCAATACGTATTCTTACGATAGGTCAACCTGGACAATCGAAGCACCTAAGATTCAGCTGCGTAGTCGAGATGATTTATCGCTTGTCAAGGAGTATGACATATTTGTCGATACGCTTAAAATTGCACAATGGGGTGCGGCACTTGATAACGCGGAGTTGAGCTACGGTATTTCATCACCTGTCGTTGCTCCGTCGCGCAATAAGGCCGTATTTAGGATTAGAGGCCCGAAGTCGCAGATTAATATTCTCGATTTGAAGAGTGGGGAAATTGAGGCCATAAGATTTAAGAGTGACGATGGAGAACCTAAATCTTATGGATATATGTATATAGAGTGTGGCGAAAAGTATATTTATGCTCTGTTTCAAACCGCGCCAAAGGTAAAAATGGGTGATACGAGCGAAGAAATGTCGGAATTTGTCAAGCAAAACAAGGCGCAGGTACACGTGTTTGATTATAAGGGCAATCTTGTTGGGCGTTATGAACTTGATGGCCTATATAATACCATTTCGGTCTGCGATAGCCGATTGTATGCTCACACTCACTATTCGGGCCGCCTGACCGAGTATGATTTGGGATTGAAATAAGCGAATAATATAGCCTTGTAAAGTCCGTCAACAAACAAAAATGGTTATATTTGTAAACCATAACAACTTAATTAGATGAAAACAATCAATTCAATTTTGGTAGTGCTGATAGCGGCCATCTTAACTGCGTGTTCGAGTGGTGTCACAAGTGATGCCTCGGCTGATTTATTCTCAATCCCTACCGACAAGGCTACGGTGTGTCAACTCACCGACATTGCAACCGATATCGAGGTTGTGCCACTCACTCACAACGAGCCTATTGGTATTTTGATGCAGAGTAGAGTATATGCCGATAAGATGATTCTCAATGAGTCAACCGACAACAACTCTTCATTGCTTATATGCAATCGCAAGGGTGAGGTGTTAAAACGGTTGAGTCGCAAAGGCCGTGGCCCTGGCGAGTATCAATGGATTTACGATTTTATCTATATGCCCGAAAATGATTGGCTGGTGGTTTACGATAGAAATTTGTATAAATGTTTTATCTATACGCTTGCCGATTTTAAATTCTTGAAGCAAATAGAGTTAAAGCAGGAAGCTACCGAGACTTCGATGCACGAGGAGGGGATAAGGAGTATGTGCCAGCTATCCGAAAAGGAGCTTTTGCTAAGTGTAGAAACTCAGACAGGTTATCTCGACGAGAAGAGTGGTGAGCCTGTGTTTGAAATGAAATATACTCTTTCGGTGCTTAATGTGGAGAGTGGAGAGCGTCGCAATATTGAGTATGACGAAAAGTTGGGTGCGATGGGTTGCATAACTCGAATAGGTGATGAAATAGTGGCTGTGGCATCGCAAAACAACAATAGACTTCATACATTGGTGAGTATCTCCGATAAAGGTTCAGTCGAGGAGTTGATGCAATTCGATTATGGTGTAATGACCAGACCTGAGGGCATGGACGATAAGGCCGATGGAGATCTTATGCTTGACGAAAAGTCGGGGCATATTTATACGGAATATGCCACTGCTCCATGTTTTGTCAGCTACACCAAAAAGGAGTTTACTCTTTGGTTTATGAATGGATTGGGCTTTGCAAATATGCCACCATTGATGTTGTATCATCGCACAGGTGGTGGTGAGGTTATGGCCAAGCAGATAAAGGTTGCAGGTCTAACTCGCAAATTCCAGCCCATAGCGTATGATGCCAACAACAAAGAGTGTTGGGCAGTTGTTTATGGTCCTACTGAAACCTGGATTGACAAAAAAACAGAACCTTCGCCACTTGCAACGGAGATTATTGAGAAGTTGAATGCACAGTCCGATGATAATCCTGTGCTGGTGAAATTTAGATTAAAGCGATAAATTATATGCGAAAAATTGAAGTATGTTGTGGCTCGCTCTACGAGGTGCGTGAGGCCGAGGCAGGTGGTGCCGTAAGGGTAGAGTTGTGCGGTGCAATTGCGTGCGGAGGAGTGACTCCAAGCTATGGAGTGCTTAAGCAGGTGGCTGAGGCCAATCTGAAAATCGATGTCAATGTGTTGATTCGCCCCCGCGAGGGTAGTTTCCTCTACTCTTCGGAGGAGGTCGATGCAATGTGTCGCGATATTGCCCTATGCCGCGAATTAGGCTTGCACGGAGTGGTGATAGGAGCACTTACAGCCGATGGTGATGTGGATATCGAGTCTTGTCGCAAGATGATGGAGGCTGCGGGGGATATGTCGGTAACATTCCATCGTGCATTCGATGTGTGTCGTGACCCTCGGCAGGCGTTGGAGGATATTATTTTGCTCGGTTGTCATCGTCTGCTCTCGTCGGGTCAAGAGTGCTCGGCAGAGCTGGGAGCAGAGCTATTGGCCGAGCTTGTGCGTCAGGCCAATGGCCGTATAATTATTATGCCCGGAGCAGGCATACGCCCCTCTAATATTGCGCTTATAGAGCAAAAAACAGGGGCCGCCGAGTTTCACTCAACGGCCCGCATAACACGAAGCGATGGTATGAATTTCTCTCATCCAAGAGTGAGCTTTGCAGTGTCACCCTCTGATGAAGGCCGTTTGTCGCTCTCGGATAGAACCATCGTATCACAACTTGTGAATAACCGACTTTAACTGCTCGGCAAGCGAGGTGTTGTAACCTTGCGAGAAATAGACGATTCTACCGAAACTGTCGCAGATGGCGATAACAGGCAGAGTCGGAGATTGCGAGTTGCAACCCGAGCAGAGCATTCGACGAACTTTATTCGCGGGGTCTGTACCGTAGTTGATATTCTTCAACGCGGCAAGGGCTTCGCGATTAAATTTGGCAGCATCTTCGGGAGTGGCATTGAGCATCACGATGGGACGATTCCACTCGTTGAGCGTTTCTGCAATTGAAGCCAAACCGCGAGTGGCGTGGTTTGTGGGCTCGTCGCTTGTACCCATTACCGCTACAATGAAGTAGCCACGACCTGTGGTCGAAAGAATCGAAACTTCGGCGTTGCCTCCATCGGGCATATATTTGCGTTCGGCGTCCATTGAACCAATCACTCCAATATCATCGTTGGCAGGGCGTACGATCAAATCAACCTTTGTAGTCTTGCCCTCTTCTACGGTGAATGTAGTATTGTGTGATAGAATTTTGCCACTTGCCATGCGATTACCAGTTGTGAGCATATAATATCCCTCTTCCAGCTGGAACTCGCGAGCCAAAAGGTCGGCCGATGAGTTGGGGCCTAAATCGATATCGGAACCGCGTGAGAAACGAATCGGACGGCACTCACCATTCTCGATGCGAGAGATGGTGAACTGAGGATTAGGCATTGTGGGTATAACCTTTCTGTCGTAGAATGTACGAAGGCTACCCATCTTTGGTACTCGCTCCGTTACCTCGCCATCGAGAATTACGTCAATCCAATTCTCTCCATTCTTATATTGAGGTGATCCGCTCATTCCTCCCATTCGTGCGGCGATACCGAATGTACGGCATGCTGCTACGAAGAAACGATTGCGAGAGCTAGCATCGGCTTTGCGCAGACGCAGTACACCTGCTGGTGTAGCCTGTAATGCGATGGGATTGTAATCATCGGCAAGTGAGATATTCTCCTTGGTCCATTTGATGATATCGGCACCCGATGGCTTGTTACCCAAATCGGCCGAGAGGGTAGTGCGGATTACATTGCGGTATGGCTGCAAGAACTCGCTCGAAATACGAGGCGAGAGAATGTAGCGAGTGTATTCTGGAGTGAGCTCACCCTCGGGGGCAGAATCCAAGGCATCTTGCAAAACCTCAAGTGATGTATCGTGCAAATCCTTTTGCGAAATTGAACGAAGCAGAGCAACAGCCTTTGCTCGCTTATCGCCAGAGTTATTGTCGAGGAATGCCTTTACTGCAGGCCAATTACCGCGTGCACCCACCAATAGCATCTGCTCACCACGATTATACTCCTGGCACTGTTCAGGCTTAAGGAATGTGGCAACGTATGCCAAACGGATAGAGTCCTCATGAGCAAGTCGCACCTTGTTTTGTTCTGCTGCCTCTTCCGAAATTTCAACGGGAATACGTCCAGGAACGGGAGGTGTGATATCATCAATATACTTAATGGGGTCGCCCTCCTTGTATTTGAGGGGTACCGATAATTTTTCAGTATTGAGCTTTGCAAAGCCAAAGCGGCCATTGTGATTAGCCCATACCAACATATCACCCAAACCAGTGTGAAGCGATACCTCTCCCTGCTCGTTGCTTGGTAAAGTGACAACAGTGGTGAAATCACCGTAGTTGAAAATTTTGAACTCGACTGTCGCACCCGCAACGGGCTTGCCTTCGGTGTCGGTAATTGTTACAACTGATTTGCGAGTGGGAGCATAGTTATCGATAACGTTGATTTCGGTAAAGCATTCAGTGCGCTGAATCACATCTTCTGGACCTTGATAGTCGCCATATACGCGAGTGTGCATCAGCATAGCACGTGCAGCAGGCTCATTGAACCAAGCGGCATTAAGCACAGGCTCTGGCTCGCAAGCTCCCAAGAAGTACCACTTGCCGTCGATCCACACCTCGACCCAAGCGTGGTTGCTGTCGGTATGAGCCCATCGTGGAGTGTATACCTGGCGGGCAGGAATACCAATCGCACGCATAGCTGCAACTGTGAAGGTGGATTCCTCACCGCAACGACCCTCGGCGTTACACATTGTAGCCAAAGGTGATGAAGTACGGCTGTCAGAAGGTATATATGTAACCTTCTCGTGGCACCAGTGGTTAACCTCCAACGCAGCATCGTGAAGGCTCATTCCCTCCACTCTCTTGCGCAGAGTGTCGTAGTAAATCATTCGGAAATCGTCCAGACGCTCGTTGTTCACTCGAATCGGAAGTACAAAGTGGCGGAAGATATCCTCCGGAACTTGCTCTCCCCACGCCATCTGACGACGTGCTTTGAGTGACATCTGCACATTGTCGAGGAAGTATTCACCCTCGTAATCGCCCATATCGGCCGAAGTCATATAGGCATACAAGAACTCCATTGCTTCGCGCTCAGCAGTTGAAAGATTCTTGTCAAATACTTTGAATACATCACCGTCGGTGAAGTGCGCACGACGAGATTCGAACTTTTCGTGAATCTTTGTGCGGGTAGCCTCGTCTGAGGTAAAATGACCTCCGCATGAACAGATAACTAAGCCGGCAAGGGTGGTCAATAGAATAAAAAGTCTGTGTAATCTCATTTTAATTAGCATTTTGATGGTAAATATACAAATAAAAAAGTAATTTTACACCCTCAAAAGCAGATATTTTACAGATGCAGAGTAATTCAAAAGGAAATTTGGCGGCTTTGATTCCGCTTGTTGTGTTTTTAGGAGTCTATTTGTTGGGTTCTATCCTGGCCAACGACTTTTATAAAATCCCGATTGTTGTAGCAGCAATGATTGCTTCGATTGTGGCGGTTGCAATGACCCGTAAGCAGAGTTTGGCCGAGCGTATCGGGCACTACTCGAAGGGTGCTACCGACGTAAATATAATGTTGATGATATGGATATTCGTGCTGGCGGGAGCTTTTGCAGCCTCTACCAAACAAATGGGAGCTGTCGATGCCACCGTTGCGTTGACTCTAAAAATTGTTCCCGAAGAGTTCTTGCCGGCCGGAATATTCCTCGCGGCCTGCTTTACATCTATCTCAATCGGTACATCTGTGGGTACAATCGTAGCACTTACACCGATCGCCTCGACTTTGGCCGAGCAGACTGGTGCTAACGTGGCGTGGATCGTGGCTATTGTGGTTGGCGGAGCATTGTTTGGTGATAATTTGTCTTTTATATCTGATACGACCATTGCCGCTACGCGTACACAGGGTTGTTCGATGCGCGATAAATTCCGCACCAATGTGCTTATTGTAGCACCTGCCGCATTGATAACCCTGCTGGTCTATTTTTTCTCTCAGGCTCAGTCGTTTCAGTATACCCCTGCAGCGACTGATGTGGTATGGTACACTATCCTGCCATATTTGTTGGTTCTTGTTTCGGCGATTATGGGTGTGAATGTGCTTGTGGTGCTGGTGCTAGGTATCTTATCGTCGGGCGTAATTGGCCTGCTAAGTGGCAAGATGAATCTGTTGGATTGGTTTTCGACAATGGGCGAGGGTATAGGCTCGATGGGAGAGCTTATCATAATCACAATGATGGCAGGAGGTATGTTGGAGATGATACGCATAAATGGAGGAATTGATTATATCATCTCGCGACTATGTTCACGAATCCGTTCGCGTCGTGGTGCCGAGCTTTCGATTGCCGGACTTGTGATTTTTGCCGATGTGTGTACGGCAAACAATACTGTTGCAATTATTTCGGTAGGTTCTATTGTGCGTGAAATTGCTCAAAAGTTTGGTATCTCGGCACGTCGTACTGCGAGTCTGCTCGATACATTCTCTTGTTTCATTCAAGGTATTTTGCCCTATGGCGCACAGTTGTTGATGGCAGCTGGTTTGGCCTCGATTTCTCCCGTTGAGATTATCTCGTATCTCTACTATCCTATGATTATGGGGGGATGCGCATTGTTGGCAATTTTGATTCAGTGGCCACGATACAACAAATAATTTGCAGATGGAGAGTTATTTTAACGGTACAATTTTTTGATAAAAACCAAAAAATAGATAAATTTGCATCTATGTAACAATTCGGTAACGAAGAATTATTAACCAAAAATAGTAATTAATATGAAGAAGTTTTCAACTTTATTGTTCTCTGCAGTGGCTGCTTTGATGGTAGCTTCTTGCGGTGGAAACGCTCCTAAGAGTGAGTGTACTGATCATTGCGACGATCATCTTCCAGTAGGTTTGCAGCTTTATAGCGTGCGTGGCGATATGGAGGCTGATTTCGCAGGTACTTTGAAGAAGGTTAAGGATATGGGTTACGATGGCGTTGAGTTCGCTGGTTTGTTTGGTAACTCACCTGAGCAGGTTAAGGCTTGGTGTACTGAGCTTGGCTTGAATCCCATCTCAGCTCACGTACCTTTGGCTGATATGTTGGCCGACATCGATAAGGTTATCGCTGATTATAAGACTATCGGTTGCCAGTATTTGGTTGTACCTTACGTAACAGAGGAGCGTCGTCCGGGTGGCGAGAAGTTTATGCAGATGATTGAGGAGATTCGCACAATCGGTCAGAAGGTTAAGGAGGCTGGTATGGTATTGCTTTACCACAACCACGACTTCGAGTTCAAGAAGACTGAGAGTGGCGAGTTTGGTTTGGATTACCTCTATGCAAACGTATCTGCTGATTTGTTGCAGACTGAGTTGGATCAGTGCTGGGTTAAGTATGCAGGTCAGGATCCCGTTGCCTATTTGGAGAAGTATAGCGGCCGTTCACCAGTCGTTCACCTCAAGGATTTTCATGTAGAGGGTAAGCAGGAGGGTGATCCTTATGCACTTATCGGTTTGAATGAGGGTGAGAAGAAGGCTAAGTCTGCATTTGAGTTCCGTCCTTTGGGTCACGGTGTGCAGGATGTACCTTCAATCATCGCTGCTTCAGTAAAGGCCAGTAGCAAGTGGCTTATCGTTGAGCAGGATCAGCCTTCTATGGGTAAGAGTCCATTGGAGTGCGTTGCAATGAGCATGGAGTATTTGAAGTCTATTACTCCCGATTGCCACGATGCAAATGGTAAGTGTACAAAGCCTGAGTCAGAGCAGTGCGCTAAGTGCAAGGCTGAGAATAAGAAATAATTCTGCAGAAACTTATATATGCATAAAGGTGCTTGACCTAGGCGGTCAGGCACCTTTTTTTGTTCGATAGCTTAAAAATTATGTCTATATATGGCGTAATACTCAACTATTTTGTTAACTTTGTGAGGAAACTAACTTAAAAAAGATAATTATGAAGAGATTTTACTTTATGCTGAGTACCTTCTTGGCATCGGCTGCAATGTTGATTTCGTGTAGTGGCGAGATGGAGGATACTTATGTAGTTTTGGCATCATCGGCTGTGCAGCAGGATGCCGAGTGGTTGAAGGTTGCAGAAGCTTTGACGGCCAAGCATGGAGCTGATTTGGTATTCTACGACAAAGCTCCACGCGAAGTCCTTGCAGAGTTGCAGAAACTTACCCCGCGTTATGTGGCCATCGTCGAGAAGCCCGAAAATCTTGATAAGGATTTTGTGATTGATATGCACCATGTTAGCCGCGAGGTTGATGAGGATATCTATGCTGATTTTTTGTGGGGTATGATTACTGGTTACGATGCTGCAGCTGCTATGAAGATGCTTGACAACAGCACTGAGCCGTTGCTTGTTAAGGACGCCCTTGCTACTATTATGGAGCTCAATAGCGCAAAGTGGTTCGATAATTATGCCTGGATCGACGACCACGTGCGTGGTTTGTGGGGTCAAAAGCGTGGCCGCACATCGGCTGTTGAGACCGATTCTATGGATACGAAGGTGACATTAAAGAAGTTTACCGACCTTTACGAGGCATACGACCCCGATTTGATTGTCACTGCGGCTCACGCCACACAGCGCAATTTGGAGATGCCATTCTCATTGGGTAATCTTCGTCCGAAAGATGGTAAATTGTATGCTGATGACCATTTTGCAAAGACCAAGTGGGATTTGAAGGAGAGCGGAAAGCGCAGAGTATATTTCGCTGTTGGTAACTGCTTGATTGGCGATGTTAACAAGACAAAGGAGAGTATGGCTATTGCGTGGATGAATGGCTCAAACGCTGCTACAATGGTTGGTTATGTAGTAACAACTTGGCACGGCCGTAATGGTTGGGGAGGTTTGAAGTATTGGGTTACAAGTCCCGATCGTTACACTTTGGCCGAGGCTATCTATA
Organism: Rikenellaceae bacterium; assembly: GCA_015060165.1. Classification (GTDB taxonomy): domain Bacteria; phylum Bacteroidota; class Bacteroidia; order Bacteroidales; family Rikenellaceae; genus Alistipes. The sequence continues at coordinate 21,491 of SUZC01000006.1, read as the reverse complement.
TGAATCAGCAGGACTTCTTGCATCAGCAGAATGAGTGGTTCCCTGAGCTTATCAAGGAGAACTATCCATCGTATGGCCGTGATGAGTTCCGTTTGGCTCGTAAGCGTATGCGTGAGGTTATGGGCGAGGATTTCACTATGGAGCATATTGGCTTCTGGCACGACCGCGACGTGTTGGCATATTACGGCGATCCCAAGTGGGAGGTACGTTTGCAGGCAGTAGAGGCTGAGAAGGATTACACTGTAACATCAGAGGTTAAGGGTGGAAAGTGTATTGTGACTGTTAAAACCTCTGAGAACTTTAACCTTGAAAGAATGAAGGGTGATAAGTTCAAGCAGGAGCACGTTCTTGACCTTCCTTTCAACTACTTCTTCCCCAAGCGTTTGAAGAATCCTCGTTTGGCCGATGGTCAGGATTGGAAGGCTGTTGTTGACGAGAACTTCCTTCTTGTTTACAATGCTGAGTTTGAGCCTAATAAGACATACGAGATTGTGATTGACTTGAATTAAAAAACCGTCTAATGTGGCTCTTTTGGCATCTTGCATGTTCTTGAAATCCTCTCATACACCAGGTATGTTGCAGATCCAAGAACTTCGGCAATCTTCAAAATAGCTCGCATTATACAATTTTATAACGGTATCAAAAAAACGGAAGAACTTTAGGGGTTCCTCCGTTTTTTGGTTACTTAATTATAAGCTCCTCAAAGCTCAACTTCGGTACGTAGTGTATGCCATCCTTGCGATAGTAGTTATGGCTCTCATTGGCTTTGATTTCGGTGAGTACAATATTGTCCTTGCCTCGGCCAATAGCCAATATCATAAGTGGCTCATATGGTAGGTTAAATTGCTCCTTGATTCTTTGTTTATCGAATGTTGCTATACAGATCCCGTTTAGTCCTATTTCGGTGGCTTGCAGTAGCATACTCTGTGCTGCAATGCCTAAATCGATATCGACAAAACGGCTCTCCTCCACAGTGGAACAGATGATAATAAAAGCTCTGGGTTCGCTTCCTTTTTGGGGAAGATTGAGCTCTGGCAGCGCTGCTCCCAACCGGATGTGAGGGAGTACTTTCTCAGCTTCGTCGCTAAGCACCATACGGAATCGCAGCACCTGCTGATTGCGGGCCGATGGAGTGTAACGGTTAACTTCAATAATGCGACGCAATTGGTCCTCACGTACTTGAAACGAAACATCGTAAGCACGGTGGCTGCGGTTTCGTTGCAGTAGTTTGAGTAGCGATGGATGGCTTTTGCGGCTCTTTGCCGGAGTGGCTGAGTAGTGGTCCTCCATCTTCTTGCCTAAATAGTTGTCTGCCATATTTGTTTGCTCGTTTATCTATTTCTTTTGCCCCATTTGGGTGTTATGCCCAAAAATATTTCGAAGTTGATTCCAGGCATCGGTCGTGAAAGTACCGAGAGATACTCTTCGTCGAAAAGGTTGTTTATTGAACCCTTAATCGAGAGATCAGCCCACGACGTTTGGATGCTCTTTTCAAGGGTTATGTTGTTCATATAATACTTCGGGAGGTTACCCGATAGCGATAGGTCGTTACTCGACATTGTATATCGCTCACTGTAATGACACCATTTGTATAGTAAACTCCAACTGCGCCAACCGAGTCGGGCCGTGGCAGTGGCGGTATATTCGGGAACGTATGGCAACTGCTTGCCTACCGATTTGTCGGCTGGCGACATCGGCTCTCCCTCATTGATTGAGGGTGTCCACGATAAGTTTGTGTTGACTCCCAGATTCCACTCTTGGGACAATTTTACATCGAGATTTGCTTCTACCTCTACCCCGTAGGCGTGTACACGTTTTATATTGCGTGGCGAGAAGAATCCTTTGGTTGTAGGTAACCAGATAATCCAGTCGTCGACATACGAGTCAAACCACGTGGCCGATGCCGTAAATGAATAACTTTCGCTCTTGCCGATAGCCATCGATACTCCCGCGTCGTAGGTCCAGCCTTGCTCTTTTCTTAGGTCGGGATTACCTCCTGGCAGGAAGTATAAGTCGTTGAGCGACGGGAATCTGAAATTTCGCGAGATAGACGCTTTAGCTACCACATTGCCCTTGTGGGAGATTACGCCATCGACAAACAGAGCTGGTATAAATGGAGTCCACTCCGTGCCGAACATATCTTCGCGCAGTACGGCCGAGATACCCAAACGCTCATTGGGCTTCCATTTGGCCGATACGGATCCTGTGAGTTCTATTCGTCCCTTGTCGTAACCTACAACAGCACGATTGCCCTCTTGCAGAATAATGTTCTTGTCCTGACTCTTTACAAAGTGCTGATGAGCCGTTATGTTGGCTGTAAACAACCATTTGCTACCGATATAATATTCTCCATCTAATTGTCCATAGAAGGTGTCAACATTGCTACGTGAGCGGGTCATTGAGGCCATATATCCATTACCCATATCACGTTTGTAGTCGTATGCCATCCAACTATGGATATATCCTGCTTTGGCTGCAACTTTCCAATTGCTGCGCAGATGGTCCCACGAGAGAACACTGCGGAAGGTGTGTTCACGTTGGCGATTGTCGAAATCGTGTTCATCGCCGTAGTCGGTCGTAAGCATCTGCAACTCGCGATTAGAGTTAATATACCATGCGTTGAGTCCAAATCTATCGCCTCGACCTGTATTGTAGTATGCCTCTTGCAATATGTGAAGATCTTTGAAAGAGCCACTCTTATTACGCTCGGTGGGGTAGTATTGCCCAATAATATTCATCTGCTCGTCGTAGATATTCTCTTTCTTGTCGCGATTGCGATATTTATATTCGTTGGGCGACGAAGAGTAAACCACGCGAGTAGAGAGTTGCCAATTTCGGTTGCCGTATGTGAGTCGTAGGAATTCATCGAAGGTCTTGAACGAGCCCACGCCTTGAACATATTGCAAACCAAATCCATCGGCCGCAGCTGGTGCGGTGGCGAGCTTTACCGCTCCACCCAGTCCTCCACCAGTGTCGTTGACCGATGATGTGCCGTGCAGCAGCGATGCATCGTCGATAAAGTAGGATGGAATCATCGAGAAATCGGTCATTCCCAACATCGGATTATTGATTTTCATTCCGTTCCAACTCACTTGCGTGTGTGAGGGCGATGTGCCTCGAAAGGCTACCGTAGAGAGGGTAGCACGTCCGAAACTCTTTACAAAAATAGAAGAGTTGAAGGCCAACACGTCTGCAAACGAGAGTGCTACATTCTCTTTCAATACCACCGAATCGAATTTGGTTTGCTGCACGCCAATCTCCTTCATCGGGCGGTCGGCAACCACACTTACCTCGCGAATCGTGATGTTGCGTTGTGGTGTTTGACTTTGAGCAAAGCATAGCGAAGGGGATAACCCAAGAGCAATCGCCGCTACTATAATATATATATATGTAATCCGTCTCATTATTGCCCCAATTTATCTCCAACAAAATGCTCCAGGGATAATTCCTACGTAAAATTCATCAAGCAACTCTCCTGTGGCTGAATATCTGTAGACTTTGCCCTGCTGCTGATAGTCGATGGCATCGGCTACGTATACATCGCCGTTATGGGGATTTACCGTAAGACCGTAATAGAGAGTCTCGGCATAGCGAAGGAATGGCTTTGCGGGAAGTGTTTCGTCGTATACAGACATCTGCCATACGTCATTGTTGAGCCAATAAATCTTATCGCCGGTGCCGTTTATCTGTATCTCCGATGGTGCATCACCACGGCGGAATTGGAATTGTTTTTCAATGGTAAAACTCTCGGTATCGATGCAGTATAGCGAGGGGGCCTCGTAACCATATGGCGAACCTTCGTAACCACCATCGGTGATGGTCCATAGTTTGCCATTACAATCGAGTGCTAGCGAAGTCGGTTGTATGCCGACCTCCAATTCAGCTACAATCTTGTCGTTCTCGGTGTCAATTTTAAGTATGCGATTCTGGTACGACCAACAATTCACGTAGACATACTTCCCCTGCTGCACCATCTGTTCGGTTGAGCCACTCTCCATTGTCATATTTGGACACTCTATGTAGCCCGTAACTTCGAATCGCTTGGGGTTAACGATAAAGATTCTGTTATCCCAAATCTGCGAAATGTAAGCTTTTTCATCAGATATGAAGTGGATGTATCGTGGAGATGTGAGGTTCGTAATACGACCAATCTCTTTAAAGGTAGATAGGTCAATGGCGAAAACCACGTGGGAATTGTTAACGACCAACCAACCTACATTATCACGCACAACCATCGACTGAGCCACATCGCCCAATTTCATAGCGTTGGCACGATAGAATACCTCGTTCTGAATCTCTTTGGTCGCAGGGTTGTAGTACGATAGCGAGGCATTGCCGTATTGGAAATTGCCCTCGTTCATAATAAAAAGACCCTCGCCTGAGGTGTTGAACTCTTCGCTTTGGCCATACTCCCACTTCATACACGAACTGCATAGCAAGGTTATTGCTATGCAGAGTGTAAGCGAGATGTTATGTAGAATCTTTGTTCTTTTCATCTTTATTATTTCTTCCGTCGGCCTATTCCATCATTGAGTAGTCGTAGAATCCAAATACTTCGGTCGAAAGTTCGCCAAGCCAGCCGCTTTTTGCATTTACGGCAGTCTGGACTTTTATAAAATCAATATATTTCAAATCAACCGTTTTGCCCTGATCGTCAATAGCATCGGCTATACGGAAACGATTGATAGCTGTGCTTTTGCCTGAAGAATCGGTGATTCTATCCTTCGGGCTGAAATTGTCGGCATATCCCCAATCGTATTCTGGTTGTACCCACATCGTACCTTTGCCCGATTTGTCGTAGTTGCGAGCTTCGAGGCGAGTTCCCGTTAGGGTGTAGCTGTCGGCCGTAATCCACGCGGGGTAGTAGTAGGGTTGTTGGTGGTAGGCTTTCAAGTAGTCAATCTCGCCACTTCCTCCCTCGCTGTCAGTCCACTTCACGGGCTGCTCAGGCGAGTCGGGACGGTAGTAGGTTACCGAATAGTTGCGTAGAGTGTTTTTTTTGCCAACCTCCGAGCCTCGTAACTCATACCAAGTGTCGTTGGGTTCTCCATCGCCATTCTTGTCCTGCATTACCCACACAATACCCGGCTCCGATGAGCCGCTGAACGAATTACCTTTTATGGCTATGTCGTAACCGTGGTGGTTGTCGATACTATGGTCGAATCCCACTACTATGTATCCGCCAAAACCGCCCAGTGATACATAAGCATCTTTGCTTAGTCGTTCTTCGGCGTAAGCTGCGGCATCGGCCGCGGTTGATTCGTTGCCCGAAAAACCTCCGGTGCGTGTATCGCCGATAAACTGCCCGGGGGCAGGGGTGTACTCAAATACTTTTGACCACTCGGCCGAAGATGATTCGGTCGCGGCACGATAGTAGTCCTCTTCAAATGTTGTTACGATTACATCGTCTTTATTGCAAGACGATGCAACCATAACAACTGCAAACATACACAAAAATTTCCTCATATTATGATATTTATCATAAATTCATTAGAATTGAACTGCGACATCGTCAAATGCGAAGTACATTGGGGTCTTGTAATATTGGGCATAGCCGTAATCGTCAATTTGAGCCTCTTCCATATGGAATGTGACTTTTGTAACCTTGCCAAGCGACGATAAATCCCATTTCGCCCAATCTGTAACTTTTTTATCCGCACCCTTGGCTAATTCAAATGTTACTTCACCTATTTTTGTATCGCCGTTATATCCCGTTGCGACAATATTTAGAAAATCATCTTCATCGTAGGCTTCTGAGAATGAGTTGCCATAAGTTACACAATACTGAGTTGGAGCTACCATTGTTACGTACATATGGTCTATAACGCGAGCTACACCATCCGAGAATGATAATTCTGATTTAGCTTCTGTGTTAACTGCGGAATCATTATATACCACGCAGAAATTACTTGAGTTATTATGGCCGCCATTAGCCGTAATACTTAGCTGATATTGGTATATGTCCGCTGCGTTATTTAAATCATCAACAGTTACTGTATGACGGGAGATAGCTGCACCTCCACCCGAGAATCCATATCCACCCCAATTATATGGGAATTTATGGTATAATTCTGTGTTACCAGAGTCTTGCCACCAATATTCAGCGCCATTATTCATATCATAGATTAATCCTGATGTTCCGTATGCTTGCTCATCTTCTCCAACAATCAGATTGCTCCAAGTGTTAATTTCTGCGCCGCAGTAGCCGAGCGTATATTTCTCGAATTTTGCATCATTGTCCTCAAATGTGAGTACTCGCAATTCGCGGTAATCGGTAAGTTGGGATAATAATATCTCTTCTGGAAGGTCATAAGTAACTCCTCCAATGAGTTCTATGCCTTGGCGAGTCGCTGTGTAGTATTTAGTCTTTCCGTCAACTGATAACTCATAGGTGAATTTTATGGTTTTACCTGTCAAGTTGGTAGGTAAGACTACAGCGGGATAAAATATCAAATTATCATAGTCGGGAACTTCGTTGATGTTGAGCGTGATTTTGCTGCTGCCGTTTGTTGGCGTTGAGAAATTCTCACCCGTCCAATTTGCTTTACCAGCAATAATGCCATCGGCTGCATCGATTGTGATGCTGACGATTTTAGCATTAGTCATAGGAACCCTCTCGTCGGGGTCGCTATCATCAATTAGGATTGGGAAGAATCCCAAATAAGCGGTTGCGTGGTTGAGGGCAAATTTTCCATCTTCTACCGTTGCATAGCCAAAATCGCCATTCTGGCCCAAGTTGTTTGCGATGCTCTGCGTGGCAGGGACGTTGGCCTCGGCAGCCGATGAACCTGTCATGTTGTAATAGATTGTGGTTGTGGGCTCGCTTGTGAATGTGAACGATGCCGAGCCATCGTCGTTGATTGTAGCCTCTGAGCTCTGCTCAGATCCTGACCAAATCTTATCACCCTCGCTCCAAAGGAATGGAATCTTTGTCCATTCGTCGTTTGGAGTGCCAAATTCGGTACGAGTATTGTTTGATGTATAGCCTGTGAGAGTGAATGTCGCAGTCGCAACATCGGTTGTTGAATCCTCTTTGCTGCAACCTACCATAAGCGCAGCAATTGCCATAATCGATAGTAACTTCTTCATAGTTGTAAAAGTTTAAGATTAATAATGAATAAGTTACCAAGTTTGCTCCCATTCAACGATGTCAGACTCACCTGCTCCGCCGCTCTGTGCAAAGCCCTTTTCAACTGCAAATTCCATAACCTCGATTTCAGGTTGGATGTAGGTTTTCTTCTCCATAGTAAAAAATATTTTAAGTTAACAATTAGTCTGCTTGGGAGCAGGTGACTAATGTTGACTCAAAACTCTTTTTCCTACATCTTCTTGCTTTGTGGGGTATTGTGCGCCAAAATGATGGGTTAGGATTCACTTTTGGCCTGCCTACAATACACCTTATGCAAGATGCAATTGTGCGTAAAAATATACGGATAAAAATAGTTTTGATTCTCACCCGTACACCTGCAGGCCCAAATCCAATAACGCACAAGGCAGGTCTTCTGACTTATTCCCTCTATCGCGCCTTCCCAACGGGCTGGGCCGTCAGTGGCAAAGAGTGCGATAGAATATATTCCCTTATTTTTGAGATGTCGGGCCAACATCTGTTCGTAGATGCCTTATGGCCGACAGGGAATGGAACTTACAGCAGCAGGTACTGTTTCGGATTCACACCGAATTTCCTTTTCACCCCTTGCGACGCGGGTCGCTTGGGGAACCTTTTGCACTACAAAGGTAGAAATGAAAAATGAATTAGCAAATATTTTTGTGGAATTTTTTTCGGAATTTTTTGTGCAAAAAAATGCGGTATGATTTATATCATACCGTCAATTTTCTTCTGGGCTCTGTCGCCAAACCATTGGCTTAGTTTGGCTTTTGCTTGAGCCTTAATTTCAGGCGTTATGTTGCTTGTTACAGCGTGCAGCGCAATCATCAGCGCCGCCAAATCGTCGCTATAACCCACAATCGGCAGGAAGTCAACCACAAGGTCGGTGGGCAGGATAAAATAACCCAATGCTCCATAAATCTTGCTTTTATCGGCCTTCGATATGTTGGGACTGCGCAATACGTAGTATAGCAGCAAAACAGCATAGACCACTTTGGCTCCAGCCCAGCGTGCTACCGACTTGATTTTACGTTGAAGACCACTCTCGGAGTAGTTCTCCTGATACTTTTCAATCTCTTTTGGTACTCTCATAATAGTTGTCGTTAATGGTTTACACAACTTATAACGTTGAAAATGCCATATTTCTTGTGCTGTGGGTAAAATCTATATCAAAGATACTATTTTTTCAGAAAAAACCACTATTGGCTAACTATTTTACTCATAGCTTATAGCCAATCTCGATTTTTGTACCTATTTTTGTATAGTGCTAATATCGAAATTCTATAAAATATGAAATTCACGAACGTTTATAACCAAACCCTTTTACAGTTGGGCGAAAATCTCTCTACCGATTTAGGTCGAGGACTCTCTGCTACTGAGGCAGCAAATCGACTTGCACGTGATGGTTACAATGAGTTTAAAAAGACAAAACATACCAGTCTTGTGGTAAAATTCTTGATGCAATTCAAGAGCTTTATGATTCTTGTGCTGATAGCGGCTGCAATTGTCTCAGGAGTAGTAGGCGTGATGAATGGCGAGGGATTTACCGATGCTATAATCATTATGGTTATCGTAGTGCTAAATGCTATAATTGGAGTCTGCCAAGAGGCCAAGGCCGAAAAATCGTTGGAGGCATTGGAACGAATGGCCGCCCCACATTGTAGGGTGGTACGAGATGGAGAAGTGATAATCATCGAATCACGCGAATTGGTTGTGGGTGATGTAGTGGTTATCGAGACTGGTGATAGTGTACCTGCCGATATGCGTCTTTCGGAGGCTGTCAATCTGAAGATTCAGGAGGCGGCACTAACGGGAGAGTCGTTGCCTGTGGAGAAAGATACCGATGTCATAGATGGCGATGTAGCTATAGGCGATAGGGTGAATATGGCTTTTGCCTCATGTTCGGTGACATATGGCCGTGGTCGAGGAGTGGTTGTAGCTACGGGTCAGAACACCGAAGTAGGTAAGATTGCTTCTATGATTCAGAGTGTTCCCGAGATAAAGACTCCAATGCAGCAGCGATTGGATAAGTTGGGTAAATTGTTGGCTATTGCAGCGTTAGCTATTTGCTTGTTGATATTTGCTGTGGGTGTAGCTTATGGAAACGATCTGCTTACGATGTTTATGACAGCTGTGTCGTTGGCAGCAGCAGCCATCCCGGAAGGATTACCTGCGGTGTCGACCATTGTTCTTGCTATTGGTGTGCAACGTTTGGCCCAAAAGAATGCCATTATCCGCAATCTTCCATCGGTTGAAACTTTGGGAAGTACAACAGTTATCTGTTCGGATAAGACGGGTACTCTTACGCAGAACCGTATGACTGTTACCCATATCTATTGCGAGGGGGAACTTCTTGCTGCTGATAAGATTGATCCTTCGCGCGAGTTGCTGATTCGTATTGCTAATTATGCTAACGATGCTAAAATCAGTCGCGATGGCGATGCTGTCCAAACCCTCGGAGATCCTACCGAAACTGCACTTTTGGATTTGGGCTTGAAATATGGAATTGATAAGGATAAACTCGATGGCTCGGCTGAGCGAGTTGCTGAAATTCCATTTGACTCGGAGCGTAAGTTGATGACTACGATCCATCAACAGCCCGATTCTAAGCTACTTGTTGCAGTGAAGGGCGCGATGGATGAGTTGCTGGCTTGCTGCGATAGGATATACGAAAATGGCCAGCCACGTCCGATTACGCAGCAGGATATTGAGCGTCTGGAGAGTGAAAATCTGCATATGGGTGGTGAGGCGTTGCGAGTGCTTGCAATGGCCTATAAGGAGATCTCAGACTTACCTGAGAGCGTGACTGTTGAGAGTGTGGAGAAGGAGTTGATATTCGTGGGAATGGTAGGTATGATTGACCCTCCCCGCGATGAGGTGCGTGATGCCGTGGCCGAGTGTCGTATGGCTGGAATCCGTCCTGTGATGATTACGGGCGATCATAAGATTACAGCTACTGCTATTGCTCGTTCGTTGGGCATAATGCAAGAGGGTAATCGAGTATTTACGGGTGTTGATGTCGAGAAGGCATCGGACGAGCAGTTGCTTGACTATGCCAGCGATGCTGCTGTATTTGCACGTGTTGCTCCCGAGCATAAGGTTCGAATTGTGAAGGCTTTCCAAAGTCGGGGCAATGTGGTGGCAATGACGGGTGACGGTGTAAACGATGCTCCGGCACTTAAATTGGCCGATATTGGTGTGGCAATGGGTATTACGGGTACGGATGTTTCGAAGGAGGCTGCCGATGTGATTCTGACGGACGATAACTTTGCCACCATCGTAACCTCAGTGTCGGAGGGACGTCGTATTTACGACAATCTTTTGAAGTCTATACAATTTATGCTATCGACAAATCTCGGCGAGGTGCTGGTGCTCTTTATTGCGGTTGTCGCCAATGTGGTTACTCCGCTTCTGCCGATTCATATCTTGTGGATCAATCTAGTGACTGATAGCTTGCCGGCATTGGCGCTGAGTGTTGATCCAGCCGACAAAAATATTATGCGTCGCAAGCCAATCGATCCAAAGCAGGGTATCCTGACTCGTGGTGTTACCATCCGGATCGTATTGCAGAGTATGCTTATTGCGGTGGCTGTATTGGGTGCTTGTATGATAGGCTTGCAGGTGTCTGTTGAGGTAGCTCGTACGATGACATTTGCCACACTGGCATTCTCGCAGATGACTCTCATTTTTAGTATTCGTTCAGGTAAGCGATTCGCATTTTCATCGCTTTTGTCGAATGGATATTTGCTGGGGGCAATTGCTGTTGTAGTAGGTCTGATGCTTGTGGTTATGCTTGTGCCTTCATTGCAGACCATCTTCCATGTTGTACCGCTTAACGCTGCTCAGTGGTTGTGGATCGCGGGATTGTCGCTGGGAGTATTCTTCGTTAGCGAGATAGCAAAGTTGTTTGTGAAACGCGATAATTAGGTTTTGGCCAAATCGTGCATACGATAGAAGATCGGTCGGGGATATCTCTCTGACCGATTTTCTTTGTAGTCTGTTTGGTACAGTTGAGCCATAAATAAACTCATTAAGGCACTGCTGCTACGGTTGGACGATCGTCGTAAAGTAAATAAATAATAAGAGGAGCCGAATCGTTTCGGCTCCTCTTAAACCAATTACCATGAAACATTATTTCTTGCAGTTGCATTCACAACTGAGAACTTTCCAAACACCTGCCGACAATGCAGCACCTACCAATGGAGCTACGATGAACAACCACAACTGGCTCAAAGCCTGGCCTCCCGCAAAGAGTGCTGGACCTACCGAGCGAGCGGGGTTAACTGATGTGCCTGTGATGGGGATACAAACGATGTGAACCAATACCAGTGTAAGACCAATAGCCAAACCGGCTAAGTTTCCTGCGCCCTTCTCTGAATCAGTTGTACCGAGTACTACCAATACAAATACGAATGTAAATACCACCTCGGCCAAGAATGCTTGTACCATCTCGGCGCTATCGAACGAGTTTGCGCCTGTTGCTGTTGAATCTGCGTATGCACCTGTCGATGTGAGAGCATAAAGGATTGCAGAACCGATTATTGCACCAATAACCTGGAACACTACATATCCCACTGCGTCCTTGCCCGACATACGCTTCGAGAGCCATACGCCAAATGTGATAGCAGGATTGATGTGGCAACCCGAAATACCTCCGATAGCATAAGCCATACCAACAACCGAGAGACCAAACGCAAAAGCTACTGCCAAAACCTCTGCGGGCTCACCGCAACCAAAGAAGATTGCACTTCCGCAACCCATCAAGACCAGAACCATAGTTCCGACCATCTCAGCTAAATACTTCTTCATAATTGCTAAAATTTGAAATTTGTTAGGTAAATATAGTGATTAATTTTTGTTATTCCTAATTTCGAACCGAGAATATTTTGAGGATAATACGTAGAGATCACATCTCAGTGCAAATTTTCTTATGCACTGTAACGATAAACTAAAAATGTATTGGATGGATTTGCCTCTTAGGCTATTGTGTAATTTCTTAACTCGCGGGCGAGTGCTTTCTCCTGCCCCATTGTGAGTTGGTTGACAAGTGCGTGGAATCGGGGTGAGTGGTTGTGGTGAACAGTGTGACACAACTCGTGAATAATCACGTAGTCGCGCAGATGTTCAGGGAGTTGCATCAGGTAAAGACTTAGCGAGATGTTGCCCGTTGCAGAACAAGATCCCCATTTGCTGCGTGTGGCTCGTATGGTGATGCGGCCGTAGTGGAGTGAATGTTTGGCAGCCAATTCGGCTACTCTGTTGGGGAGTATGGCTTTTGCCTCTTTGCGAAGAGCCTCAATTTCGGCCTTCGATAGAGTGGGGGCAATGGCTCGCTCGGCATATCGTTTTTGAGCTGCCACCACCCAATCTATCTTCTGTTCAAGGAATCCCAATGCTCTCGATTGAGAGACGTATGGCGGGAATGAGAGTCTGACTTTGCCATTGGGGCGTACCGACAGCGATATGCGTGTCGAACGTCGAGTAGAGGAGATGATTACCTCGCCTACAATGGGATGGGTAAGACTCTTTTGCATCTGCAGTGATGATTATTCGCCTATGCGTTGGCGTACTACCTCAAATAACATAACCGCAGCTGCTGCAGATACGTTGAGCGACTCGATTGAGCCAATCAAAGGAATGGCCAGCTGTTCGTCACATAGCTTGAGTACCTCCTTCGAGATACCAGTGTCTTCGGCTCCCATAACGATTACTGTAGGCTTGCGCATATCGGCATCATAGATTAGTTTGCGGCTTTTTTCGGTTGCGGCCACTACCTGATAACCTTCGGCTTGCAATGCCTTCAATGTGTTACGAATCGAACCAACACGGCATACAGGTATACGGTTAAGCGCTCCTGCCGATGAACGCATTGCCTCTGAGTTTACCGGAGCGGAGTTCTTCAATGGGGTGATTAGTCCGTGAGCTCCTGCGCACTCGGCCGAGCGGGCAATTGCTCCAAAGTTTCTAACGTCTGTCACTCCATCGAATAGAACAATCAGCGGAGTCTCATCTTCTGGAACACGCTCCAAAATGTCGTTCAACTCCACATAGTCGATAGGCGCAATCTGAGCCACCACGCCCTGATGGTTGAGGCGTGTCAGTCGGTTGAGTTTCTCTACGGGGACCTCCTGGATACGGATGCGGTGACGGAATGCCAGGTCTCTTAGCTCGGTCATCAGCTGTCCTTCTGCACCCTTGCGAACGTAGAGTTTTTCAATCTGTTTGCCCGATTGAATGGCCTCGGCTACGGGGCGTATGCCAAAAACGATATTGTTGTCCATTATCTATGTCAATAATTTGGTTATTTTCAAATAAAATATTAAATTCACAATATCACAGAAACTTTCTCATAGGTAAGTCGAGCTGTTGCGAAACACCTCGGCTTTTTTTATACCTCTGATTATGTTTGTCTTGTGGTGTGATAGTTGCCTATTTTCTTGTTTTATTGTTGCTCGGTAATCTCCAATTCATACGATGCCTTCTCCCACTCGTGCATCTGGTGGTCGTATGCTACTTTCAGTTCGTTGTAGGCTGCATAGTCGGCTTCGTTGTACTCGGTGGCAGTTGTAAATTTTTCGTCGTAAGCGGCAATCTTTTGCTCAATCTGAGCCAACTCCGTTTCGATGTTCTCCACCGCCTTACGCAACTTGCGGAGTAACTTCTCCTGCTCCTTGCGCTGCTCATACGATAGCTTTCCTGTTGAGGCCTCTTTGTTGGTGTTATTACTTGCAGCTGATGCTGTATTATCCTTGCGTTCAATCTCCTGCAGTGAGTCGACCTTTCTCTTCTCAAGGAAGTAATATATTCCACCCAAGTACTCTTTCACTCCGCCGTCGCGGAATTCATAGATGCGGTCGACCATACCATCGAGGAAATCACGATCGTGTGATACTACAATCACCGTTCCGTCGTATTTCTGAATGGCTCGTTTCAAAATATCCTTTGAGCGCATATCCATATGGTTGGTAGGCTCATCAAGTACCAGTAAATTGTACGGCTCCAGCATCAGTCGGGCCATAGCCAGACGTGAACGTTCACCTCCTGACAATACCTTCACCTTTTTGTCGATATCCTCACCTCGGAACAAAAATGCTCCCAAGATATCGCGAAGACGAGTGCGGATGTCGCCCACGGCAACTCTGTCCAGAGTGTCGAATACAGTAAACTCTCCATCCATCAAATCATCCTGATTCTGTGCATAATAGCCGATATTGACGTTGGCTCCTATCTTGATACTACCTTCAGTAGCTTCCAACTCTCCGATAATCATTCGCGCCATTGTGGTTTTACCCTCGCCATTACGACCTACAAGTGCTATTTTTTGACCTCGCTCGATTGTAAAAGTGGCGTCAGAAAAGATACGTTTCTCTCCGAAAGCTTTACCCACCTCCTTAATCTCAGCTACAATTTGACCCGAGCGTGGAGCAGGGGGAAACTTGATATTCAGCGTGGCCAAGTCTTCCTCCTCGACCTCTATGCGATCAAGTTTTTCGAGTTGCTTGATACGTGACTGCACCTGATTGCTCTTGGTGGGCTTGTAGCGGAACTTCTCGATAAACTCTTCGGTCTTTTCAATCATTCGCTGCTGATTTTCGTAGGCAGCCATTTGCTGCGCTCTGCGCTCTGCTCGCAACTCTACAAACTTCGAATATGGAACCTTGTAGTCGTATATATGACCCAGCGATAGCTCTACTGTACGGGTGGTCACGTTGTCGAGGAATGCACGGTCGTGCGAGATGACCAATACGGCGCCGTTGTAGCTGCGCAGATACTCCTCCAACCACTGAATACTCTCGATATCCAGGTGGTTGGTGGGCTCGTCCAAAAGGAAAATCGAGGGGCGTTGCAGTAGTAACTTTGCAAGTTCGATTCGCATTCGCCAGCCACCCGAAAATTCACTTGTGGCACGCCCGAAGTCCGAACGTTTAAATCCTAGTCCCAAAAGAGTCTTTTCGATATCAGCCTCACGGGTATCACCACCCAAAATGTGATAGTGATCCTGAGCCTCATTGAGGCGATGTAGCAGAGCCGCGTAGCTCTCTGATTCGTAATCCTCGCGTTCGGCTATTTCGGCTGTCAGGTCGGCTATCTCAGCCTCTATGCGTAGTACCTGATCGAAAGCCTTTTCGGTCTCGGCTTTAAGTGTAGTGGTGTCGGCTACACGCATCTGCTGCGGCAAGTAGCCAATCGTACACTCTCCATTTTTGGTAACAGCACCTTCGGTGGGTTGTTGTTCGCCGGTGATGATGCGTAGTAGGGTAGTCTTGCCTGCGCCATTCTTGCCTACAAGGCCAATACGATCCTTCTCGTTGATTAGGAACGAGATGCCGTCGAACAGAGTCCATCCTCCGTAGCTTACTGTTAAATTATCTAATGAAATCACTCTTTTACAATCTTAGGATTATGCTTTGAGCATCTTCTCAATTTCGGCCTTGGGGTCAGCTGCTCCAAATACAGCACTACCTGCTACCAACGCTTCGGCACCTGCCGCAAATACCTCACCTGCATTCTTGGCCGAAATGCCACCGTCAATCTCGATTATATAGTCTAGCCCCAATTCACCTTTTAAGGCTGCAAGTTCACGCACTTTATCAAGCGAATCGGGCATAAATGACTGCCCTCCGAAACCTGGTTCAACACTCATAACCAACACCATATCTATCTTGGGCAGAATCTCTTTCAGTACGCTTACCGGTGTGGCAGGCTTAATCGAGATACCTACCTTGGCCCCTGCCTCGCGAGTGAGTCGTATACACTCGTCGATATGCTCTGTGGCCTCGTAATGGAAAGTCACGTAGTCGGCTCCTGCTTCGGCAAAACGCTTGACGTATAGTTCTGGGCGTACTATCATAAGATGTACGTCGAGAACCTTGTCGGTAGCCTTGCGGATAGGCTTCATCACGGGAAATCCAAACGATATGTTGGGTACAAATACACCATCCATTACATCGATGTGTACCCACTCGGCAGCACTCTCATCTACCATCTTTGTATCACGTTCAAGGTTGCCGAAATCGGCCGACAACATTGAGGGGGAGATAATTCGTCTCATAGCTATAAAAATTTCTTTTGCAAAGGTAACAAAAATACTGGTTAAAATATGCAAAATAGTATCTGTTCTGTGGCTTAATGATAACTCTTATTTTGATATTATGTAAAAATAAGTTATTTTTGTTATCGAGAAAATTTAAAAAGTAATATATGAAACGAATTTTAACTCTTTTGGTAGCCGTTATTGCTACTGTAAATCTTTCAGCTCAGGATTTGCGTTGGGGACCTACTGCTGGCATCAACTTCGCGTGGGCGCATTTTTCAAATAAAGCATCAACATCTGATTGTTACATCGGTTTCAATGCCGGTGTTAAGGCCGAGTATGATATGTCGCAATATATCACCGATGGCTTTTTGTTGGATGCACGTCTGCTCTATACTTTGAAGGGTGGTCAATGGGCTGGCTCTCAGCATCATAATCTTGGATATTTGGAGTTGCCTATCAACCTTACATATCGTTACGATTTGGGCGGTGATGTGAAACTCTTTGGTGGACTCGGCCCTTATCTTGGATTGGGTGTATTGGGTAAGCACGTGCAAAAGGTCGACGGAGCAAAGGTTAAGAGCGACCTGTTCGGTGAGCTTTACAAGCGTTTTGATTTTGGTCTTAACTACAATCTCGGTGTTGAGATATGGGATAATTGGCAGTTTTTTATTGGTTTCGAGCATAGTCTGCTAAACTCAATGAAGAGTGGTGGCGATTTTCCCGATGGAGGAGATGGTGGCGATTATAAAAAGTTAAAGATGCGACCACTTAACTTCTATATTGGTACAGCATTTATGTTCTAAAAAAAGTCCGTATAAACGGTAATCTGCTGCGTTACGCTCTGTAGAAAAATCCTCACATACGTCTAGTATGCTGCGGTTTTTCTCCATTCGCAAGCCTTGCATATCACCATTTATACGGATTTTTTGTGCTTGTTGGTCGGTGGTAATCTGCTGCGTTACGTGGAAAAGAGTTTTGCTGCTTACAGTAGAGAGTAATGTAATTAAAATCGAGCTTCGTATGGAGAAATCTTAGCGAGGCTCGATTTGTTTTTGTGTCTGGGCATCTTTTTTGCTCTACCCTAAGTGGAATATTAACTAAACACTATTTGTATGAAAAAATTTTTATCTCTCAGTTTGGTTGCAATGCTCTGGGGTGGAGTTGCTCTAGCGCAGGAGTTTCGTTGGGGTGTGACGGGAGCGATGAACGTAAGCCGATATGCCGTTGAGTCGGCAGGTGTATCGCTTACCAACGATTCACGTATAGGTTTCAAGGCGGGTTTGCGTGTCGAGATGGATGCTCCATTTATCACTGATGGTGTATACTTCGATAGCGAGCTTGTGCTTAGCTCGCGTGGTACAAAAATCAAGGCTGTAGTGAATGAGGCCGATGTCGACCTTACCTCGCGTCCTTACTATCTGGAGATGCCTATCCATATAGGCTATAGTATGCCCGTAGGCTCGAACTTCAATGTCTATGCATCGTTTGGCCCATATCTGGCGTTGGGTATATTTGGTACGGAACGTCTATCTTCGGGCGATATATCTAGTAAGCCCGATACTTTCAGTAATGATAATCTGAAACGATTTGATTTTGGCTTGGGCGTTAGGGCTGGAGTGGCTATGTTCGACCACTATCGCATCTATCTGGGTTATGATTGGGGTCTTGTCAATATTGCGCAGGATAGTACCAACGACAAGATTAACAACCGTAATTTCTATGTAGGGATGGCTTATATGTTTTAGGTGTATGTGGCTATTATTTAGGGATATATAGTAATTATCTAAACTAAAATATGAATAAAAACAGGTTGCCAAATAATATCGAGCAACCTGTTTTTATTGCAAGTGTAAATTTTTTTAATCCTTGTGCCACGAGTGGTACAAAACCTTATCAACTTTTCTTTAACCCAGCAGTCTTCTCTGATAGATTAAATTACAATTAACTTTAGTCAATCAGAATTGTCTGGTTTGTCAGACGGCTGGTCTCTGCCTTGTAGCATACGACATGGCTTTCGATTGATGAATCGATGGTAGAACTTAAAATGCCTTCGTGTGAGTTTGTGATGCTATTGACAAACTCCTCGACAATGTTGAGGTCGGCACCAGCGTGGAATGGTTGGCTTGATAGGCCCGAAAAGTCATAAACACTCTCCTCATTATTGCGGAACTTGTGTACGCGTAGGGTGGTCTCATTACCGTCAATCTCACCCTTGGTCATCTTGATATGTGTACCGCGGAAATCATTGCTGGTAAATGCGTTCACAACAAACGAAATGGTCGTCTTGTCCTCCAATTCCATATTTACAATCTGGTGGTCAGCTACATCGTTGTCGCAGTGGTATACACAGCGGCCGTATACGCCCTCGCGAAGCTCCTGATCAATAACATCGTCAATGGTCTGTCCCTCGTGAACGTCGAAGTTGTAAATCCATTGTTTTCGTTCCTTGTAGAGGTGTATTGCCGAGAATGGGCACGATGTCTCCGATTTGCAATCTATACAACGCTCTGCGCTACCCTTAGGTGCATTCTCCTTGCAGAACCAGCGCAGTGAACCGAATGAACTTACTTTACGGCATTTCGAACCACAAATCCACAATAGGAAGTCGATGTCGTGACAGCATTTGGCAATTAGCATAGGGTTTGTTTTCTTTGCTTTGCTCCACAAGCCACGAACGTAACTATGTGTCATACGGTCGATGTTGATCTCGGCATAGTGGTTGATCGAGATAATTTTACCTAACTCTCCAGAGTCGATCAACTCCTTGATTTTAACAAAGTAAGGATGAAAACGCAATACGTGACATACTCCTACGATAACACCTTTGCGCTTGGATGCCTCCTGGATGTCGAGACACTCCTGCAGGGTTTGTGCAATAGGTTTCTCTAAGAGAACGTGATATCCGGCCTCTATTGCACGCATACATGGCTCATAGTGCTTATCCTCTGGTGTGCCAATCAGAACAGCATCTGCCTCAATGGGGTTTGCGAAGAAGTCATCAAATGAAGAGAAACAAGCCTCCTGATGTACGCCAAATTTATCGGCGACCATGCGGCGACGTATCTCCACTGGCTCTACGATGCCGACCAATTTCAAACGCTCAGGATAGCGGACGGCATACTCCAAGTATTTGTTGGTGCGATTTCCTGCACCAATAACAACAATCTTAACTTGTTGAGAGCTCATAATTGTGCTTGGTTAGTATATCTTTTTTTATCTACATTATACAATTTTCCTTGTAAATATAGGAATATTTTGTCATTTTGCGATTTCTAACGTAAACGATTATTTTTTACGTGTAGTGCGTCGTTTTGTGGTCGAGCGAGTCGTAGTGCGTATTGTGCCACCGGTGATTTTGCGAGCCATCTGTGTTGCGAATGTCTTGGCAAAATATGTTACTGCGGTACCAAGTATCGAGGTGATGAGTCCCTTCTTTGCACTGCTCGAACGTTTGGCCTCGCGTGCCTGCTCTCGCTCCAATCGCTCCTGCTCTTTTGCTTGCTGCTCCTGCTCTTTGGCAGCCGCTTCACGTTCAGCCTGCTCAGCCTTTTGCTGCTCGGCAGCCTCGCGTTGTTTGAGAATCTTCTCGAATGCCGACTCTCGGTCTACAGCTGTATCATACTTACCTGCTATGCGTGATGCTGAATTCACCGCTGCTCGCTGCTCGTCGGAGATTGCTCCAATCTGACTCATTGGGAATAGAATCTTTGCACGTTCGACCATCGAAGGAGCTCCCTTTTCGTCGAGGAACGAAACCAGAGCCTCACCTGTCCCCAATTCCAAAATCTCACGCTCGGTCGAGAAGGCTGGGTTGGTACGGAAAGTTTGCGCTGCTGCCTTCACTGCTGCTTGATCTTTGGGCGTAAATGCTCGCAGGGCGTGCTGTACACGATTGCCGCACTGTCCCAAAATGGTTTCAGGTAGGTCTGATGGCGATTGAGAGATGAAGTATACTCCGATACCTTTCGAACGAATCAATCGTACTATCTGCTCAATCTTATCGGTCAAGGCCTTCGATGTATCCTTAAAGAGCATATGTGCCTCGTCGAAGAAGAAGACCATCTTTGGAAGCTCCATATCGCCCACTTCAGGCATCTTTTCATATATAGCAGTAAGTAACCACATCAGGAATGTAGAGTATAACTTGGGCTGCAACATCAACTTGTCGGCTGCCAGTATATTCATCACGCCACGACCACCTTCGGTCTGCAAAAGGTCGTAGATGTCAAATGCAGGTTCTCCAAAAAACTTGTCGCCACCTTGTTCGTCGAGCGTAAGCAACGAACGCTGGATGGCTCCAATAGATGCCGCTGAGACATTGCCATAAGTGGTAGAGTAGCGCTGTGCATTTTTTGCCACGTAGTCCAACATCAGACGCAGATCCTTCATGTCAATCAAATGCAGACCCTCATCCTCGGCTATGCGGAATGTGAGAGCCAGAACTCCGGCCTGTGTGTCGTTCAAATCCATCAGGCGAGCCAAAAGCATCGAGCCCATACTCTCCACCGTAGTACGCATCGGATGCCCCTGTTCTCCGTAGACGTCGAAAAAACGTACGGGGCAACCCTCAAATTTTAATGTGGTGGGGTCGATACCGAATTCGGCGCATCGTTTCTCGATAAAGCCGCTGAGTTTGCCTACCTGTGATATGCCTGAAAGGTCTCCCTTCATATCGGCCATAAAGCAGGGTACACCTGCTTGTGAAAAGGTCTCGGCAAGTACTTGCAACGTGACGGTTTTACCCGTACCCGTAGCACCTGCGATCAGGCCGTGGCGGTTGGCCATTTTGCCAATGATATTTATAGGTCCTGCGGCAGAATGAGCCACATAGAGCTGCGAATCTTTATACATTGTAGCGAGGTTTTAGCGGTTTTGAGGCAAACTATTTGCAAGCAATCTTCTCCACTCGGCGTACGTGGCGTCCACCCTCAAACTCGGTGTTGAGGAATGCGTCAACGATAGCCATAGCCTCGTCGTTAGAGATGAAACGAGCGGGAAGTACCACTACGTTGGCATCATTGTGCTGACGTGTAAGGGCTGCAATTTCGGCCTTCCAGCACAATCCTGCGCGGATAGACTGGTGCTTGTTGAGTGTCATGGCCATACCCTCGCCAGAGCCACAGAGACCAATGCCTCGTTTCAATTCACCATTCTCGATAGCCTCAGCCAATGCGTGGCCAAAATCGGGGTAGTCGATGCTCTCCTCAGAGTGAGTGCCGAAGTCTGTCATTTCGTAACCTTTGGCAGCCAAGTAACCTACCAAAAACTCTTTCATCTCATATCCTGCATGGTCGCAGGCGATACCTAATTTTTTCATATTGTGTAGTATTTTGTTCCTTATCATGCAAA
>SUZC01000016.1 GCA_015060165.1 Rikenellaceae bacterium | reverse complement strand
TTAAAATATAAAGAGTATCAATCTTCCGGATTGATACTCTTTATATTTTTATTCACCGATATAGCCAATCGCTTACCTGAATGCAACTAATAAATAACTATTAACATAGGCTCTGCAGATGGCTACAACTTTGATTCAATGATTAGAGTGTAGCCAAGAAATCACTAACGTTCTTCTCGATACGAGCCTCTACGTCATCAGACTCTGCCTTCACGAACTTCTCGCCTACAATATTCTCATATAGCTCAATATAGCGCTCGGTAATGCTATCGACAATCTCCTTAGTCATCTCAGGAACCTGCTGACCCTCCTGACCCTGGAAACCGTTAGCCATCAACCACTCGCGAACAAACTCCTTCGAGAGCTGCTTCTGCTTCTCACCAGCGGCCAAGCGCTCCTCATAACCCTCTGCGTAGAAATAACGCGATGAGTCGGGAGTGTGAATCTCATCCATCAAATAGATCTGGCCATTCTTCTTACCGAACTCATACTTTGTATCAACCAGGATAAGTCCCATCTTGGCTGCTATCTCTGTGCCGCGCTGGAAAATTGCGCGAGTATATGCCTCCAACTGCTCATACTCTTCACGGCTTACGATACCCTGAGCGATAATCTCCTCTTTTGAAATATCCTCGTCGTGACCCTCATCGGCCTTGGTTGTAGGAGTGATGATAGGCTCGGGGAAACGCTGGTTTTCAACCATACCATCGGGCATCTCTACGCCACAAATTGTACGTTTGCCAGCCTTATACTCTCTCCACGCGTGACCCGAAAGGTAACCACGGATAACCATCTCAACCTTATATGGCTCGCACTTATGACCTACTGTAACCATAGGATCGGGTACGGCAATCTTCCAGTTGGGAAGGATATCGTTTGTCGCATCGAGGAACTTAGCTGCAATCTGATTAAGCACCTGGCCCTTGTATGGGATACCCTCGGGCAACACTACATCGAATGCTGAGATACGATCCGATACGACCATTACCAAATAATCATCACCGATGCTATACACATCGCGAACTTTGCCTACATAGTGGCTTGTCTGGCCTTTGAAATTAAATTCGTTTTTTACGATTGCTTTCATAGCTTCTTAATTTATCTTGTTGTTAGTCTATCCATTATTTTCCGCAGACTCCGACTGCAACGGGGCATCCATCGGCTTAGCCTCTTCATCCTCTGGTTGGATAAGCTCCTCCTCGGTATAACCAAACAAACGCAAGTAGTCGTTAAAGTAACGAATCAAATCATTACGCTTGGCATAACCGGCAATATAGTAGAGCTCTGTGAGACTATCCATCTTTTCAGAGATAACATTCGAAACCATCTGGGCCTGCACTCCGTCAAACTGCAAGTAGTACTCGATATACTCCTTCAACACATCTGCATATGCCTTCATCAGAGCATCACCCTTCTCCCACTCCTCTAAAATGTAGTAGGCCTCGATGAAAGGAACGGTATTCTCAAAGCTATATCGCAACTTTGGAGAAGGCAACACCGCCAAACCTCTATCGAGCAATTCAAGAGCCTTCTGCTTATTCCCCTCACGTGCAAACTGCTTGGCTACACGCGCAAATGCTTCACGAGCGTGTGATGCACTCAGATTATACTGAGTAAAATGGTCGGCCAGAACATCTTCATCGGCCATATTTCCATAGCGGAAGGTATTCATCATCAAATCGTACGTACGATCACTATCGATGCGACCGATATTTCGTGATGAATTGTATGGCGTAAGAATCGGCACCAAACGATACGCATAACCATCGTACTGCAGATAATCAAGCAGACCGAAGTCCTTCAAGATATAGACCTGAGTAAAGCAAATCGGACGGTTCCAGTCGAAGTTAGCCAACATATCAAGTAGCATCATCTCGCTCTTTTCGAGATAACGTTTACGCTCATCTATATTGACATAAACCGTATCGACCATCAGGTCACGATCCTCCTCCTTTACGATACCCGAGGCAATAGCATTATCCTTATTTACAGGGATCGCAATACTGCGTGCAGGAACATAATCGATCAGCGTACCATCGACAAGCGGAAGTTTGGTTGCCTGTTCCTCGCTAGCAATAAAGTTCATCAACTCCTTGATATCCACCACACGATCTACCTTCTGACGCACAGGCAACTGATCGTTTACAAATGTATACTTGCTCGATGGCAATGAGAATGGTACTCCAGGAGCATCATTTGCACGGGTCTTCATCTGATCGATATACCACTCGCCACCCAAATAACTTGAATTCATAATTCGCACATCAGGACGCACGCCGTCGACCTCCTGATTATACCACAATGGGAAGGTGTCATTATCGCCATAATTGATGATGATGGCATTCTTCGGTACCGATTGCAGATAATTCCAACCAATGTCACGAGCCATTGTACGACCCGAACGATCGTGATCATCCCAGTTCTCGGCCGCCAAAATCGACGGAACAACAAGGCCTACAATCGTAGCAATTGCAGCCATAGCCTTACCACTCTTAGGCACTGCTTTCAAGAGCAGTTCGTAGAGTGCCAATACTCCTAATCCTATCCAGATACAGAAAGCATAGAACGAACCAGCATATACATAATCACGCTCACGTGGCTCGCCAGGAGATGTATTGAAATATACTACCAGTGCCACACCCATCATCACAAACAACCACATAACCACCACGAAATTGCGCTGGTCACGATTGAGCTGATATATAAGACCCAAAAGGCCCAAGATAAATGGAAGGAAGTAGTATTTGTTGCGAGCAGGATTGTCGCGCATCTCACTCGGCAGATTACTCTGCGGGCCAAGATAAGCCTCATCTACTGCGTTTATTCCCGAAAGCCAGTTACCGTGAGTGATGGTCTCATCTTGAGCTTGGATATCGTCCTGGCGACCTACAAAATTCCATAGGAAATATCGCCAGTACATATAGTTGAGCTGATAGGTGAAGAAGTAATAGAGATTCTCGGCAAATGTAGGCTCCACAAAGCTCTCGCCCGTAGCCTGATCAAATACCACACGACCAAAGTCCAATACCGGCCCCGTTATAGGTCGTCCCTGCTCATTGAGCATAGGTTCACCATTCTCATCTCGCATAATATCGATCTTGGTACGGTATGCCGCCCAAGGTTTATAGCCTGCCTCGCCCTTATACGAATTCCACAAGCGTGGGAAGAAATGCTTAAACTGATCGGGATATGTGTAGCCCGTGAGGCGTGTCACCCTCTCGTACTGCTTGCTCTCGGGGTTGTAGTGATACGACGAACCCTGTACATAATCCTCAACGGGAGATGAATAGTAAGGGCCATACAACAATGGGCGATTACCATATTGATCGCGGTTAAGCACCGAAAGCAGTGCGTGAGGGTTGTCGGGATTATTGCTATTCATCGGTGGATTTACCGAAGCGCGAATTGTAACCGTCGCATACGACGAGAAACCGATTAGAATCATCGTAATCGATACCAAAATCAGATTCCACACCTTGTGACCGGCCTTATGAGTACGAACAATTCCAAAGAAAAGTGCAACGAAGGCTACCAAAGCAAACACCGTAATACCTGTATTGACTGGCAGACCCAACCAATTGACAAAAGCCACATCGACCATAGCACCTAAATATACGGTATAGGGGATAATGATACCATTAATGAATCCCAATATCGCAAGTGCTATCAACGTAGCATAACAAATACCTTTGAGGGTAATGACCTTATATTTGCGGAAGTAGTAGATAAATACCAACGCCGGAATGGTCAACAAATTCAGGATATGGACACCTATTGACAAACCCATCAGGTAGGCAATCAGCACAATCCAACGCGCCGAATGAGGCTCGTCAGCCTGCTCCTCCCATTTAAGCATAAGCCACACTACAAGCGCAGTAAACATCGACGAAAGCGAATATACCTCACCCTCAACAGCCGAAAACCAGAATGTATCGGTGAAGGTATAAGCCAAAGCTCCCACTGCACCAGCTCCCAAAGCGGTAATCTTAGCCGCTGTTGTAAACTCATTGCCCGCACGGGTAAGCATACGACGTGCGATATGGGTGATAGTCCAAAAGAGGAACAAAATACAAAATGCACTGGCCAAGCAGTTCATAGCATTGACCATATGAGGGACATAATAGGTCGAGGGTGCAAACAATGTTGCCAATCGGGCCATCAACATAAAGAGCGGGGCCCCGGGCGGGTGACCGACCTCCAACTTATACGAAGTTGCAATAAACTCGGCGCAATCCCACAAACTCGACGAGGGCTCCATAGTGAGCAAATATGTAATAGCAGCAATTGCAAATACTGCCCAACCTGTGATTCTATCCCAGCGTTTAAAATTCATAATACAGCGTAAAAATATTTATCTCGTTGTTATAACTCGGCAAATATACAAAATTAACGCTAAATAATATGTAATATTATCGCCAAGCAGCTAATTTTTATCACTACACATCTTTTCTAGCACTATCGCAAGTATGATTGTCGCCATCGGTAAGCGAAAGTAGACTGACAAAAATTGCTATTTTGTGTCGTTCGGATAGTGCAGATGGTTTATCGTACGACCACCTCCAATTCTAATCCAGGTCTTGAAATCGCGGGCACCCTCACTCAACTCTATCACGCGGGCACCATTGCCATCGGGGATGTTATTATAGACCGTATCGCCACCAGAATAGCGACCATAGGCCATAAGTATTCCTCGCCAATCAACAGCATAGTCATTCACGTGATCGTGCCCCACGAATACACCCATCACATCGCCTGCATCGAGCATAGCTGTTGCTAATCCAGAATTGATTTTAGGCGAGCACGCAGCCTCCTTGCGAGTACCAATCATAAACGAGCTCTCGCTACGTACCGCCTCGTTGTACTCAGGCAACGGGATGTGGAAGAATGCCAATGCAGGCAGAGGTGTACCTGAATTGGCAGCCGTAAAGGCTGCACTCTGTTTCATATACCAACCAATCTGGTCGTGAGCAATCCAGCCATAGCCCTTCACTCGTTTATTTCGAGAATACGAGTTACTGTCGAAAACATATAGCACCGCAGCTGTAGAATCGCTTGTCGCCGATTTAACCTGCAACACATAATTTGTCACACCTGTAATACCCTCAGTCTCTGAACTAAGGTTACCCTTCATCCCCTGCGCCAATTCGAGCAGTTGCTTACGCGAGAGATCCTGCTCATCGTCGTGATTACCGAATGTTATGGCAAAGGGAATACCTCGTTCGACGATGGGTGCCAACGCAGCCTTCAATCCGTCGGCTGCAGGTTTCGCAAAAACAATGTCGCCAGTCACAACCACCAAATCAGGCTTTTCGGCATCGAGTACCTCGGCCATTCGCTCAGCAGCGATATCCGATTTGGGATTACCAAATTTCCAATGTATATCAGTAAACTGCACAATCTTGAATTTCCCCTCGGCATTGAATTTGAGGGTGGGAGTCTGGGCCACAACGGGCATTGCGCAGATAAACACTACGATTACAACGCAAAAAAGTTTTCTAATGTTTTTCATATCGGTTGTGTTTTAATTATTTTCTCTTCTGCAAAGGTAATAAATTAACACCATTGTTTGAAGTTTTTCATTAGATATACCCAAAATTAAGCCTCAAAAAACAACAAAACTAACACCTATAGTTATGCGACTGCAAATATTAGTTGCCTGTGAAATATTTTTTTCTTAGGTTTGTAGTGTGTAACCTTTTTTGATGATTTGCGTCCATTATATAGCAACAAAAAAGATGGAGCAAACGTTCAAAAATGATGTTACAAAATAGCGAGTTAATCGTATTATACAAAAAAAATAATAAACTTTAAACTATTACGAAAATGAAGAAAATCTTATTCGCGTTAGCCGTTGCGATGCTATGCTCGTGCGGCGGTCAAAAGGTGTTGGAGTATCCCAGCGTGGAATCACAGGAGGTTCTTACAGTAAACAAAGTTGAATTGACAGACACTGCAACCATAGTACACGCTATGGCAGTGGCGAATCCGGCCGGCTGGTATCGTTTTGATGGAGACAAGCAACGTGAGTGCTATCTGTTAGGGCGCAACAGTGGTAAAAAGTATATGTTCCTCGGCTCGGAGGATATGGAATTGCACAAAAAATATAGGGGTATTAAGCCTATGACATTGCGTTTTGAGCCAGTCGGTAGCGAGGATAAATCGGTTGATGTGATAATGGATAAGGATAACAATCTTAATATTAAAGGCATGGAACTCCAATGCCGTAAGAATAAGCCTTATACGTGCCACATCAATGCTAAGATCGAAGGCGATACAAAGGTCGTTATGCTATGCCGTTATGACAAATTTGACGGCAATGCCAGAGGTGCCATTAATCATTCATATATTGTCCCCGTTGTGAATGGAGGTTTTGAAATTGACGTACCCACTTCTGGAGATGATTTTTATGTGATGATTGCAATGGAACAATATCTTGAAGCGAGTTGGTGGGTTTGCGATTTTATTGCATTAAAAGGCGAGATATATATTACCTGCAATTTTGAAAAGTATCAAAAACAGATTTCGGGTGAAGAAAATATTTTAGCAGACGCTATAATAAAGCGTGGCCGTGAGGCCTTAGCACAATACTCTGAACAACTCGATAAATTGAGAAAAGAGGGTCACTATTTTAGTGACTATGCAACGGAATTGCAAGAGCGAGCCAAAGCCGAGGAGGATCCTGAAAAACAGATGAGTCTGTATAGCGAATTAAACAATCTTAATTTCACCCCCGAAAAGCGCTATTGCCCTGAGTATTATGAGGTATATGCACAAAGAATGAAGGCCGAAGAAGAGCTTACAAAAGATATCCTGAGCGAGGCCGAAGCCAATCTATCAATAGGCTACGCAGATTATGTGGAAGATTGTTATACATCTCTACAAGATTGGGGAGATATGTATAATGCTCGAGAGCAGATTGAGCGTGTAGCGCAACTCTATGTGGAGAAGTTTCCTAACAACAATAAAATGAAGCGTTTGGGCGAGTATATTGAGGCATCGAAGATTAAGGTTGGAAACAAATACGTTGATTTCACAGCGCCCGATATGGAGGGCAAGATGTTCTGCTTCTCGGAGATGATTAAGGGTAGTCGTATTGTGGTTCTCGACCTCTGGGCGTCGTGGTGTGGCCCGTGCCGAAGCAAGGCGATGAAGAATATTCCGATATACGAAAAATACAAGAATAAGGGTATGTGTGTAGTGAGCGTGGCACGCGAACACAACAACCTTAGAGACTTGGAGCGAGCCATAACAAAAGATGGTTACAAATGGCCTGTACTAGTGGAGTTAGACGACCGCATAAATTTGTGGCGACAGTATAATGCAGGCGATAGCGGTGGCAGTATTTATGTTATTGACCCAGCCACGAAGAAAATTTTGGCTATAAATCCTGCAACTGAGGAGATTGAAGCTTTGGTAAAAGAGTATTGCAAGTAATTGAGTGTAGAGGCTCTAAGCGTAATAAAATTAGGTAATTTTCGGTACAGCGTTTCGTTATTCGCCGAAAATTACCTAATTTTGTGAAAAATATTGAAACTATGGAATCAAAACTCAATTTATACAATACGCTCACTCGTCGTAAGGAGCAGTTTGAGCCACTCAACGAGGGTCGTGTGGGTATGTACGTCTGCGGCCCAACTGTTTATGGCGACCCACACTTGGGCCACGCTCGTCCGTCGATTACATTCGATTTGTTGTTCCGCTACTTAAAGGCTTTGGGTTATAAGGTGCGTTATGTGCGCAACATCACCGATGTAGGCCACCTCGAGCACGATGCTGACGAGGGTGAGGATAAGATTGCAAAGAAGGCTCGTTTGGAGCAGCTGGAACCTATGGAGGTTGCACACTACTACACCGAGCGTTACCACAAGGCAATGGAGCAGTTGGGTGTGCTCACACCTTCGATTGAGCCCCACGCCTCGGGCCACATCATCGAGCAGATTGACTTCGTGAAGCGCATCTTCGAGGCTGGTTACGCTTATGAGTCAAATGGCTCGGTCTATTTCGATGTAGAGAAGTATAACAAAGATTATCACTATGGCAAGCTCTCGGGTCGTAACCTCGAAGACATAGTAGCCAACACCCGCGACCTTGACGGTCAGAGCGACAAGCGCAATTCATTTGACTTTGCCCTCTGGAAGAAAGCTTCTCCCGAACATATCATGCGTTGGCCATCGCCTTGGAGCGACGGATTCCCCGGCTGGCATATGGAGTGCTCGGCTATGAGTTGCAAGTATTTGGGTGAGCAATTCGATATTCACGGTGGCGGTATGGATTTGATGTTCCCTCACCACGAGTGCGAGATTGCACAAGCAACAGCTGCTTTGGGTAAGGATTCGGCTCGATATTGGGTACACAACAATATGATTACTATCGACGGCCAGAAGATGGGTAAGTCGTATGGTAACTTCATCACGATGGAGGAGCTATTTAATGGCAAACACCCCAAATTGGAGCAGGCATATTCTCCTATGACCATCCGTTTCTTTATCTTGCAGGCTCATTATCGCTCGACATTGGATTTCTCAAATGCTGCTTTGCAGGCCGCAGAGAAGGGCTTTGACCGTTTGATGAAGGGTGTGGAGACGTTGGGTAAGTTGAAGGCATCTGCCACATCGAGCGAGATGATAAATGTTGCCGAACTTGAAGGTCGCTGCCGCGAAGCAATGGATGACGATTTAAACTCACCAATGGTAATTTCGGCTTTGTTCGACTATGTTCGCATCATCAATCAGGTGGCTGAAGGTAAGGCTACCATCTCGGAGGCCGACTTGACAGAGATGAAACGTGTATTCGACCTTTATATATTCGACATTCTAGGTCTGCGCAACGAGAAACAAGAGGGTGCAGCAGCAGGTGGCGATATGCTATCGAAGGTTGTGGATATGATTCTCGCCGTGCGTCAGGATGCTAAGGCCAACAAGGATTGGGCCACTTCAGACAAGATTCGTAACGAACTCACTGCCATTGGTATCCGCGTGAAAGATCGTAAGGATGGTGTTGATTGGGAAATAGAATAAAAATAGATATGATTTCAGAAGACCAAATTAAAGAGGCTATAAGACGACAGGATTCGTTGGGGAGGTGTCTTTGACATCGCTCAAAAGCGAATAGACCTGCAAAACGAGGAGGAGAAGACTCAAGACCCCACATTCTGGGATGACGCCGATGCCGCACAGAAGCAGTTGCGTAAAGTAGCAGCCATCAAGTCGTGGGTCGAGGATTACAACGCCATAGCCAAAGCTGTCGAAGATTTGGGTTTGATGCCCGAATTTGTATCGGCAGGGCTTGCCACAGAGGCCGAGATGGAGGAACATTACGCCAAAACCATCGAACTCATCGAGGCTCTCGAACTTCGCAATATGTTGCGCGGCGAGGAGGATAAGATGGGTGCCATTATGGATATCAACGCAGGTGCTGGCGGTACTGAGGCGTTGGATTGGGCATCAATGTTGTTGAGAATGTACACCCGCTGGTGTGATGCTCACGGCTACAAATACCGCATGATGGATTATCAGGCGGGTGACGAGGTAGGTGTAAAGTCCTGTACGTTGGAGATTGAAGGCGACTATGCCTATGGTTATCTGAAAAGCGAGAACGGAGTGCATCGTATGGTGCGCCTCTCGCCGTTCAATGCCAACAACAAACGCCAAACAACATTTGCATCGGTCTTTGTCTCGCCGGCCGTAGATGATTCTATCGAGATTATCATTAACCCTTCTGATTGTGAGTGGGATACCTTCCGCGCAAGTGGTGCTGGAGGTCAGAATGTAAATAAGGTTGAGACAGCAGTGCGTTTGCGTTACCACGGCAAGGATGCCGAGACGGGCGAACCTATCGAATTCCTGATTGAGAATATGGAGACTCGTTCTCAACTGGATAACCGCAACAATGCAATGCGCATACTCCGCTCGAAACTCTACCAGCGTGAAATGGAGAAGCGTATGGCTACGCAGCAGGCATTGGAGGCGACCAAGAAACGCATAGAGTGGGGATCGCAAATTCGTTCCTATGTATTCGATGATCGCCGAGTTAAGGACCATCGTACAGGCCACCAAACATCGGCAGTAGAGGCTGTTATGGATGGCGATTTGGATGCTTTCATCAAGGAGTATCTAATGCAGACAGGTGGTGCCGAATAGTGAACATTTTATATTCACTGGGACACATTCACTGTAATACAAAACAAAAAAGGAGCGAACTAATTCGCTCCTTTTTTATATAATATGGTTGTTATCAATTAAAGTTCGCTCTCCTTCAATCGCTCGGCATTCTCAGCAACGATCAAGTGGTCGATACAATCCTGAATATCGCCGTCCATAAAGGCCGAAAGGTTGTAGATTGTATAGTTGATACGATGGTCGGTAATACGGCCCTGCGGATAGTTGTAAGTACGAATCTTGGCAGAGCGGTCACCCGTAGAGACCATAGTCTTACGCTTTGATGCAATCTCATCCAAATACTTTGAGTACTCAAGGTTGAACACACGTGTACGCAACTCTTCGAATGCCTTATCGAAGTTCTTGAGCTGCGACTTCTGATCCTGACACTGAACCACGATACCGGTTGGAATGTGGGTAAGGCGGATAGCCGAATAAGTTGTATTGACCGACTGTCCACCAGGTCCCGATGCGCAGAAGATATCCTTACGGATGTCGTTCATCGAGATCTCCACATCAAACTCCTCAGCCTCGGGCAATACAGCAACCGATGCTGCCGATGTATGTACACGGCCCTGAGTCTCGGTCTGAGGCACACGCTGCACACGATGCACTCCCGACTCATACTTCAATGTACCATATACGCTCTGGCCCGACACCTTCAATACGACCTCCTTGTAACCACCTGCAGCGCCATCAGAGAACGATGTAATCTCATATCGCCAACCCTTCGACTCGATGTACTTAGTATACATTCTGAGCAGGTCACCCGCAAAGATAGCAGCCTCGTCACCTCCTGTACCACCACGAATCTCAAGGATAGCATTCTTATCGTCCTGCGGATCTTTCGGGATGAGCAACAACTTAATCTCCTCCTCCATCTTCTCCAATGCAGGCTCCAACTCTGCAATCTCCATACGAGCCATCTCGCGCATCTCCTCATCCTTGTCGTTTACAAGGATATCCTTCGCCTCTGCCAAATTGGCAATCGCGGTACGATAACGCTCCGAAGTCTCGATGATTGGTTCGAGCTCCTTATACTCCTTGGTGAGTTGCACAAACTGCTTAACGTCGGCAATTACTTCGGGGTCGGTAAGTTTCTGTCCTGTCTCTTCGTACTTGAGTTTAAGGCCATCGAGGCGCAAAAGTATTGAATTGTCTGCCATATAGTACTATTATCTTTTTATCGGCCACAAAGATAATGATAATTCCATAATATTTATAGTGCAAAGCTAAAAAAATACTCCTCACCCGCGCTATCACTCCACAAGCAGATATTTTATTGGCTGTCGTTGCTCTCTATCAAGAGGATGAGATTGATATTTCACACGCGAGAAATCGATTTTGGCCAAATCAATACAGCGAATCGAATTATTATATGCCGTCTTGTAGTAGACTCTACGATTTGTCAGATCAATTGCCGATGTCCACTGCGTAGCACTCGGCATATCTGGCGCCTTCCCTTCGGGATGCTCTATACCGATAGGAACATCGAAATTGTTGAGCAAATGAAACGCCTGCAAGATGGTCTGCTCGCCCGTAGGTTGAGTAGGAGCAGTAGCCCTAAAAAATGCAGCTCGCACAAAACGCGAAGGAGGAGTCGCATCGCCTGGTAATCCCAACATACCAGAACTTCCTCCCAAAGGACGCAGGGTAAAGTGCGACAATCGGAAATCTGGAGCTGATCCCGGACGGAGATTTACATAGTTATTCAGGTTGGTAAGATGCCACATAAAATCGGGCGAGTTTGTAATTACCCCTACGGTATTTTCGTAAAAATGTACCTGGCCATCAATAATCTCCATAACCACTTGTCGGCCAGAACGTTCCCCTATTCGCCAATGTACCACAGCACTCTTATCCAACCCGATAATGCGCACTCCGTCAATGGCCTGCTTTACTTGATCTATCGAAGAAAACGATGCCAGAATCCACGCCACCACCTGTAAATCGCCCAACGACGTGGCATTATGTGCCGGCTCGTAACGCTGATAGCTACCATAGTCGGGGAAAAAGAACAATCCAGCCGAAAGTCCCTCCTCGTTGATACCCTCGGCAATAAACTCCTCACGCACAACCGTAAGTCCCAATACTCCATATTTAGCTTCAAAGGTAAGACCATTGCGGCCAGTGGGAGTAAACGATTGAATCTTGTGACCGCGAGGAATAACTACCCAATGGCTCGGCAATGGCTCTTGGGCATTTTCAATTGTACGAGCTTGGATATAACACCCATCGGCCGAAGTGAGCGATATACCCGTGCAAGCAGAGGCCGAGACCACCGAGCCGAACTCGATGCTGCAAAGTGTTGAAAATAGCGCAACTGCTTTCATAAATAATCTTGTGTTAGAATTTATCTTATCCATATCAATAAAGTTTTACATAGTCTCTGAGGCATATACCATACCAAAGCCCCCTATCATAATCTGAAAACTACACGAATCAATCGGGCCGACAAAAATAGGATTCCAAACAACACATATATATTTTTCGAAAAAATTGTTGCCGAGAGAGTATTTTCTTAACAAAAAACATTATATTTGTAGATGGGGTGTTTTGAGTCACGCCGAGCACCCCAAGAAACCTTAAAACAACTAACCTTATTCGGCGTTATGAAACGTTTTATACTACTAACTATCGCTCTATTTGCTGTGCAAGGCGTAATGTCACAGGCGCTAAGTCCTGAGACTTTGGCCAAGCGCGCAAAGCGTAAGAATCTTACCGTAAAGGAGTGGAACACCGACTCCAACCGTAAAAGCCGTTGGCTTGATCACCTCACCGTTTATGACTCGCAAGGACGAAAAATCGAGGAGGTGGAGTATAATCAGTTTGGTCAAATCGAGCGCATAACATGCGAGTATGATCCTAAAACCGATATGATTATCCGCGAGGTGGTCTACGATCATCGCAACAAGCCACAGCGTATTCGCAAGTATGAGTACAACCCCGACGGCACGAAACACAAACAGTACAACTATCTGCCTAACGGAAAGCTCTACACTGTAAAGATATTTGAGTATGTATTTGAGGATTAGCCCAGAGCTAATTCTCTTACATACTCTTTTTTTTCGATTAACCGCTAAACTCAGGCCGTAATGACCTTTGAGCAGCTCAATCAATTGGAAGTGTGGCAACAGATGCCCACCATCACCCTCGACGAGATGTCGGCAATCAAGCTGATGAATCGCGTCGATACCAAATATGTGCTCAGCGAAGAGTGCTGTATGGAGCTTCTGCGCAAGGCCGTTGGCGAATACTCGGTACAGGTGATTGGTGATGTACGTGCTGCACGCTACGAAACCCTCTATTACGATACTCCCGACTGGAATATGTATACGGTGCATCACAATCGCCGCCTGACACGACAAAAGATTCGCACCCGCACATATATAGAGACTATGCTCTCATTTGCCGAGGTGAAGAACAAGACCAATCGCGGCCGTACAAAAAAACGCCGCACGGTTATCGGCAGAGAGTATTTTTCAGATTTCAAACACTCGGCCGAGGCCAGCGAATTCATCGCACAACACTCAGCCTACCCATTGGAGGACCTCATCCCATCACTCATTACACGATTTGAGCGAATAACACTTGTTAACCACGCCCACACAGAGCGACTCACAATCGATTTTAACGTCAGATTCGATAACCTGCGTAGCGGTAAAGAGCTCTCGCCAGGAGTGGAGCGAATGGTGATAGTCGAGCTAAAGCAAGATGGAATGTGCTACTCGCCGATGAAGCAGATAATGCTTGATTTGAGGGTTAAGCGACTGAAAGTGAGTAAATATTGCTTAGGAGTGGTGCTTACAACCCCTGATGTCAAGACCAACCGTTTCAAACGCAAGCTACGTCAGGTACGCAAAGCCATCGATCAAACACTCCCCAATACACAAACTATCACAAACCATAACGAACAAAATTAGAAGCCTATGATACAACAAGACTTTTTAGAGTACGACCCCTCGATTGCCGAAGAGTTCGGTTACGAGATTACGTCGCAGATTTCGTTCCTAGGAGTGCCGCTATATGATTCTCAGAATCTGGCACACCTATTGATGCGTTTCGCATTTAACCTACTTATTTCGTGGCTTATAGTCCGCTTTGGATACTACTCAAAGAGCCAGCGCAAAGATTACGTACTTACGTTTATGCTCTTCTCGTCGGCTATGTTCCTGCTTATCTTCTTGATGGAGAATGTGAGCGTACAGATTGGCTTGACATTGGGTCTGTTTGCCATCTTTGGCGTTATGCGATATAGAACAGAGACGGTGCCCGTCAGGGAGATGACCTATCTGTTTGTAATCATCGCAACATCGGTCATCAATGGTCTGGCTCTCAACATCTCATATGCCGAGTTATTCACTGCCAACGGATTGATTCTCCTGCTATTATGGCTGCTGGAAGGCCGATTACTATTGCGCCACACCTCTGCCAAATTGGTTATATATGAGAAGATTGACCTGATTGTACCCGAACGCAGGGCCGAGCTTTTGGCCGATTTGGAGGCTCGCCTTGGTCTGAAAATCGAGCGTATAGAAGTAGGACACGTCGATTTCCTGCGCGATGTTGCCTTCATCAAGGTCTACTATGAGTTGGGGCCTGGCGAGCAAAATAGTGTAGACCACATCTCCAAGCCAAACCAATTCATACAATAACTACGCAGAAACAACGGCGATTTCAGTTTTACTACAGAATTAAAGCATACTTTTGCCATTGCTAAGCGGTATATAAATATCCGCTAACACAAATTGGCATAAATAATTAAAAAATAATAAGCTATGAAGATTAGATTACGAATTATATCGCTCGTGATGCTTCTGGTAATGCCATTTGCATTGCAGGCTCAAGAGGATGAGATTTTACCTCTCACCGAGAGTTCATCGAATGATATCCAAGGTCGCTTCCGTGCCGGTTTGGAACTACCACTCGACAGATTTGGGAAGTGGGACTTCACCTGGAATGAGCAGGTACGTCTGCACAACAACTTCAAGGACCTCGACAAGATTGTGTCGAGCGTGGGAGTAAGCTACAAGCCTTTCGACTTCTTGCGCTTTGGAGCCGACTATTCACTTGTCAACGAAAAGAGTCTCAGTGATGGCAAATGGGACATCAAGCACCGCGCTAATTTCGACATTACGGGTTTGTATCGTGCTGGTCGTGTAAAGCTATCTCTCAGAGAGAGAGTACGCGTTCAGTTCCGAAGTGACTCGGTATGCAAATATGAGCATCCCGATCCATTTGTAACACTGCGTTCGCGATTCAAGGTGGCTTACGATATATTCCAATCACGTTGGGAACCCTACGCATTTGTCGAGTTATATACCACTCTCAATGCTCCTGCTCCAGTGCCTAATTACAAAGAGTACCCGCTAAAACGAGATAACTATATCAACCGTATCCGCATAGCTGCCGGTGCAGAGTATAAAATCAATATGCAGAACCGCATTGACATATATTATATGGTTCACTTCAACCGTGGCTACGATGCCCGATATAAAGCCAATGTTGGAGAGATAAAAGAGTGGTCATTGACAAAGGGGTGTGCACACGTCTTCTGCATTGACTACAAGTTCAAATTGTGATAATATAACCCACTGCCTATTTACTCCTAACAGATGCCTGTCAAATGGCATCCCCGAAACTTCAACCTAAAACCATACGCCACCTGCACATAAGGTGGCGTTGTTTTGATATTGACACAAAAATAAATATATTTGCTCAAGAATTTTAACAAGGTTAAAGTATGAATAGTGCGAAAGATATGATTCGAAAAGTCGTTATATGTACTATACTTCTGGTGACAGTGTTGCAAATACCTATGCACTTGCAGGCTCAGAACCAAAGTGAGAGCATACCGCTCACCGAGAGTAACGACAGCGACCTACAAACTCGTTTCAAGGTTGCTCTGGAGATTCCACTGGCCGAGAAACTCAAACTTACGTGGGGCGAACAGCTACGTACCAAAAATAGTTTTGCTGATTTA
Organism: Rikenellaceae bacterium; assembly: GCA_015060165.1. GTDB lineage: Bacteria > Bacteroidota > Bacteroidia > Bacteroidales > Rikenellaceae > Alistipes. Next base: position 23,533 of record SUZC01000016.1, on the reverse strand, counting down.
GACAAGATGCTCACATCGTTTACGCTTAACTATCAGCCGTGGCGTCACATAGGATTCGAAGGAGAGTATGTTTTTGTCAACGAGCGCAAAGGCGATGAATTGTGGAAGGTAAAGCACCGTTTCAATATTGCAGTCATCGGGAAAGTTTCAATTGGTCGATTCGATTTATCACTTCGCGAGAGGGTTCGCTTCGTAGTACGCAGTTATGAGACTGACGACTATATCACCCCAGACCCGTTTACCACTTTACGCACACGCTTAAAGGCCGACTATCGCAACGAATCCCGCTGGAAACCGTACGCTTACGTAGAGTTATACAATACTCTCAATGCTCCTGCGGCGGTAAAGAATCGATTTGAACAGGCTGTACAACACGACAACTACATTAATCGAGTAAGATTGTGCGTAGGCTCTACAATGAAGATAAACGCCCACAACAGTATGGATTTTTACTATATGGTACATTTCAACCGCTCACAGGGGGCAGCATATGATGATTTGACAGGAGACCTGACTCAACGCACAATAAAGAAGGTATGTGCCCACGTTATAGGTATAGATTACAAATTCAAGCTATGATAAACAATCGTTTGAACATATCTCAAATATTGCTAGTTGTGGGACTATTGTTATTGATTGTCCTGCCACTTGACGCCCAGGCGCAATCCGAAGAGAAGGTACAGCGTGACCGCAATGTACCACTCTACATAGTCAATGGCAAGCGAATGGATTATACCGAGGCTCGAGACATTTCACCACGAAATATTCTATCGGAAAAGTTGTTGCCTGCAGACGAGCAGACTATTGCCAAATATGGCAACGAAGCATCGAATGGCGTTGTGCTTATCACTCTACGTTACGACACTCCAGCCCGTTTCGAAATCGACGGAAAGGAGCAACGATACAGTAGATACATAGCCGAACGTATAAAGTGGGGCGAATCGGACCCGATAGCACGAGTAATAATCGCATTTAGGGTCAACGCCGACGGCACAGTAAGCGAACGTGAAGTATTGGAAGCGAGCGATAAACGACTATTGCGGCGTATTCAGAAGATGATGGCAGAGGCCCCAAAATGGATTCCCGCACAACGTGACGGCAAGGGCGTAACCACCGATCACGTTCTTCGTATCACACTACCACAAGGACGCCAACTACCGCCAGAACCAGTTTTGATTATAAGATAAAACAGACAATTATAAGCCTTAATAAGCTATAATAAAGGGAGGATCTGCATTGAACCTCCCTTTATTATAGCTTTGTTTTAATCTAAATCAGCACCGACGAGCTCTATCGATTGGCCTTAGCTCGTTTGGCCATTGCAGAGGCGAAAACAAAATCCTCCAACTCTCGATTTTCGGCGTGCAGAATATCATCCTTCGAACCTTCCCACCACTTGTTACCTTCGTAAATAAAGACAATCTTTTCGCCAATCTCCATAACCGAGTTCATATCGTGGGTATTGATGATCGTGGTAATGTTATACTCCTTAGTGATATCGTGAATAAGATTATCAATAACAATTGACGTTTGCGGATCGAGACCCGAATTAGGCTCATCACAGAACAAGTACTTGGGATTCATCACAATAGCACGTGCTATAGCTGCACGCTTAACCATACCGCCACTCAACTCCGATGGATAAAGGTGATGTGCGTGGTCAAGATTAACTCGCTTCAGACAGAGATTCACTCGCTCCATTTTCTCCTCCTCCGACTGCTCGGTAAAGAGGTCTAGGGGTAGCTTCACATTCTCAGCTACAGTCGATGCATCGAGCAACGCTCCACCCTGGAAAATCATACCGACATCCCTACGAATCGCCTTGCGAGACTTGAAATCGAGTTTCGAATAACATACATCATCATACCAGATTTCACCTTGATCGACATCGTGCAAACCCACCAAACTCTTCAACAGCACAGTCTTACCTGAGCCGCTGCGTCCGATGATAAGATTGGTTTGGCCTGTGCCAAACTCGGCCGTAATATCCTTAAGAATCATACGGCCTTCAAATGATTTGATAACGTTCTGAGCTTTAATCACGTGCGCAAGATTTGAGTTAATACAAGGTTACAAATCATAATCACAATCGAGCTGGTAACCACAGCCTGGGTCGAGGCTTTACCAACTTCCAATGAGTTACCCTTGGCGTAATAGCCACAATAGGCCGATATAGTTGTGATGAAGAATGCGAAGAATGCCATCTTGGTCAAGGCATACCATATCTCGCTCGTATAGAAGCAATATTTAAGGCCGTCGATATACTCCGAGACGTTCATAATACCAGTAAAGACGGCTATTCCGTAACCACCCGCTATACCCACCAACATACTGAATATAGCAAGGAATGGGAAGAAAAACACAGTAGCCACAACCTTGGGCAAAATAAGATACGAAGCTGAGTTGATACCCATAATTTCCAGTGCATCAATCTGCTCTGTAATACGCATAGTACCAATCTCCGAGGCAATATTAGAGCCTACTTTACCAGCCAGGATAAGAGCTACGACAGTCGATGAAAACTCCAAAATCATAACCTCTCGCGTGGCATATCCAATCATAAATTGCGGTATAAATGGCGACTCCAACGTGATAGCCATCTGCAAAGTAACGGCTGCTCCGATAAATACAGAGATGATGGCTGTAAGGCCTATCGAATCCAATCCGAGCGACTCCATCTCGCTTAATATGCGACGACGGTAGATACTCGCCTTCTCGGGACGCGAAAAGACCTTCTGCATCAACAGCGTATACTTGCCTATCGATTCAAATAGATGAAACATTCTTACTCTCCTTGAACACTATAAATATATACGAATAAAATTCTTTCTCAGCTAGGCCGATATTGCCCTTATCTCTTCTCTTTGACTTCCTCAAACTCCACGTAATCACCCACGCTGTCGCTCACACGCTTATGAGGTTGCTCGCTGGTAGTATAGACTTTAACCTCTCCCTCGTTAGGATTTTGGCGAGAGCGGGCATTTGTACCATAGCCCTGAGAATTACCCGGATTGCCATCGAAATTTGTATAGAATCCGCGAAAGCCCCGTCTTGAACTAGTTTGATCTCCTATACGATCGGCCTTGCGCATCATACGCCACAATAGGAATAGTGGTACGATAAGCAACAACAACACCGCGATGAGCAACCCAATAAGAGCCGCCCCGAACAGTGACGGAGCGAAAACTGCCAACATAACGAGGATTGTCACCGTCAGCGGATTGTTCTTAATAAAACTCAATATTGAGTCCAATATCATTGAAATTATATTCATATCAAATCATTCGTAATAGATAAAAACCTCTGCAAATCTACAAAAAAAAGCCCATTTGTTGAAATATATGTTTCAAGTATGGATAAAAAGTATTAATTTTGAAGCCAAATAATCACTTTTATATTAGCAGAACGAATAATTATTAAGAAATATTATGTCATTATCACACCAACTAATGTCAATCTCGCCGGTCGATGGTCGTTACAATCGCGTGACATCGGCTTTGTCGGGATATTTTTCAGAGTATGCATTGATTCGATACCGAGTACGTGTCGAAGTTGAGTATTTCATCGCACTGTGCCAGAAGCCTCTGCCTCAGCTTGCAGGAGTACCCGAATCGGCTTACGATGAGTTGCGCAAACTCTACACCGATTTTACAATGGCCGATGCCGAGCACGTCAAGGAGATTGAGAGCGTTACCAATCACGATGTGAAGGCTGTGGAGTATCTACTCAAGGAGAAACTCGAAGAGTTGGGTCTCGATGCTTATCGTGAGTTTGTACACTTTGGTCTTACATCACAAGATATCAACAATACTGCCACCCCATTGCTTTTGAAGGAGGCCATCGCCGAGGTATATCGCCCAGCGTTGGTAGCTCTCATCGAGAAGTTGCGACAGATGGCAGAGGGTTGGGCCGATGTTCCGATGTTGGCACACACTCACGGCCAGCCCGCTTCACCCACACGCCTTGGCAAAGAGTTTATGGTGTTTGTAGAGCGTTTGGAGAAGCAACTTGCACAGCTCGACGCAGTTCCTTACTCTGCTAAGTTTGGAGGTGCAACGGGAGGATTCAATGCCCACAACGTGGCCTACCCCAATATCGATTGGGTCGCATTTGGTAATCATTTCGTAAATGATATTTTGGGCTTGAGCCGTTCGCAATACACTACACAGATTGAGCATTACGACAATTTGGCGGCTACGTTCGATGCCTTGAAGCGCATCAACAACATCCTCACCGATTTGGCTCGCGATATGTGGACATATATCTCAATGGAGTACTTCCGTCAGCAGGTAAAGAAGGGCGAGGTTGGTTCGAGTGCTATGCCCCACAAGGTTAATCCTATCGACTTCGAAAATGCTGAGGGTAACTTCGGCGTAGCAAATGCTATGTATGAACATTTGGCTGCAAAATTACCTATCTCGCGTATGCAGCGTGACTTGACTGACTCAACAGTATTGCGTAATGTCGGAGTACCTGTTGCTCACTCACTTATTGGTTTCGCATCATTGCAGAAAGGCTTGGGCAAGGTCATCTTGAACGAGGCAGCTCTCGCAGCCGATTTGGAGGATAACTGGGCGGTTGTTGCTGAGGCTATGCAGACAATTTTGCGTCGTGAGGCATATCCCAATCCTTACGAGGCATTGAAGGCTTTAACCCGTACAGGAGGCCATATCACAGCCGAGACCATTGCCGAGTTTGTGGAGGGTCTCGACGTGAGCGAAAGTGTAAAGAATGAGCTCCGCGTTATTACTCCTCACAACTATGTTGGAGTTGTAAAATAGCGATTTTTTCTTCGCTGTAATATCAAACCAAAGAGTCCCTGTATGTGGGACTCTTTTTTTTGTTACTTTCATTGACTTTTGTTGCAAAACACAATCCGCAAAGGATTATAAAACGTCGTAAAAAAGGGCTCATAAAGAGGTCCGAATGTTAAGTTAATGAAAATTCTTACTATTTTTCGCAACCAAAATTTGCTTAATATACTTAAAGTGTATATTTTTGCGGTGTTAATCGAGTAACAATGTTTTCACAACCACTTGCCTCGGTTGGCAATACACAAGACATCAAAGTTTTATTACATAAATTACAAAACAAATTATGGCACAGATTAAGATTGGTATCAACGGTTTCGGACGTATCGGCCGTATGGTATTCCGTGCAGCTTGCACTCAGACAGAGAAGTACGATGTAGTAGGTATTAACGACCTTTGCCCAGTTGAGTACTTGGCTTACATGCTTAAGTATGACACAATGCACGGCAAGTTCGAGGGTTCTATCGACTACGACACAGAGAAGAGCCTTCTTATCATCAACGGTAAGGCTATCCGCGTAACTGCTGAGCGCAATCCTGAGGATTTGAAGTGGAACGAGGTTGAGGCTGAGTACGTAGTTGAGTCAACAGGTTTGTTCCTCACAGCTGAGAAGGCTGAGGCTCACATCAAGGCTGGTGCAAAGTACGTAGTTATGTCAGCTCCTGCTAAGGATAAGACTCCTATGTTCGTATGCGGTGTTAACACTAACACATACGCTGGTCAGACTATCGTATCTAACGCATCATGTACTACAAACTGCTTGGCTCCTATCGCTAAGGTTTTGAACGACAACTGGGGTATCGCTGACGGTTTGATGACAACTGTTCACGCTACAACTGCAACTCAGAAGACTGTTGACGGTCCATCTTTGAAGGACTGGCGTGGTGGCCGCGCTGCTGCTGGCAACATTATCCCTTCTTCAACTGGTGCTGCTAAGGCTGTAGGCGTAGTATTGCCTGAGTTGAACGGTAAGCTTACAGGTATGGCATTCCGTGTTCCTACTTTGGACGTTTCAGTTGTTGACTTGACAGTTAACTTGGCTAAGCCTGCAACATATGCTGAGATTTGCGAGGCTATGAAGGCTGCATCTGAGGGTGAGTTGGCTGGTGTATTGGGTTACACTAACGAGGACGTTGTATCATCTGACTTCTTGGGTGACGCTCGTACTTCAATCTTCGACGCTAAGGCTGGTATCGCTTTGACAGACACATTCGTAAAGGTTGTATCTTGGTACGACAACGAGTGGGGTTACTCAAACAAGGTATTGGACCTCATCTCAGTTATGAAGGCATACAACAAGTAATCTATAATCAAATAGATACTTACACCGACTTCCCTTGTGGGAGTCGGTTTTTTTTGTATCTTTGTGAAAACCACACAAAATCAAAGAGTATGAAACCATCGCGTCACGCCCTCCTTACACTCCTCATCGGCCTAAGCCTAAGCTGCTCGATGCCCTGCATAGCACAAGAGTTGCAGCACATCACCGTAAGCGAAAACCAGCACTACCTGCAAACCGCAGATGGCCACCCATTCTTCTATCAGGGCGACACAGCGTGGGAACTCTTCCATCGTCTCACACGCGAGGAGGCCGACCACTACCTCGAAGATAGAGCCCGCAAGGGATTCAACGTCATTCAAGCCGTTGCGCTGGCCGAGCTTGACGGCATCAACACACCCAACGCCTATGGCCACAAGCCGCTCATCAATCGCAACCCTGCAACGCCTGCCACCAAAGAGGGCGAGCAGAACGACTATTGGGACAATGTCGATTACATCGTAAGCCGAGCCAACTCCTTAGGTATGTACGTAGGCCTACTCCCAACGTGGGGACGCTGGTGGCGAGACAAGGATAAAATCTTCAACCCGCAGAATGCCGAGCAATATGGCCGCTGGATAGCCGAGCGATACAGCAAATACAATGTAATTTGGATTTTAGGAGGTGACCGCAACCCCGACAACGACCACCACGAGAGAATCATTCGTGCTATGGCTCGCGGCATACGCAGTGTGGATAAGAAGAATCTTATGACGTTCCACCCCACAGGCTGGCTGACTTCGTCACGCTGGTTCCACAACGATGAGTGGCTCTCGTTTAATGGCCGACAGAGTGGCCATAATCAGCGTTACAATTCCAACGCACAGATAGTCGGCGACTTCAAGCTATCGCCCGCAAAGCCCATCATCGAGTTGGAGCCTTTGTACGAAGACCACCCACTCGAATTTCAACCCAACGAGGATGGCCACTCAAACGCTTGGGACGTCAGACGCGCACTCTATTGGAGCGTATTCTACGGCTCGGCAGGCGTGACCTACGGGCATCACTCGGTATGGCAGATGTACGACCCCGAAAAGCAAGGCCCGATAAATCGCCCACTAATGTCGTGGCAGGAGGCACTTGCTCAGACAGCCGCCGACGATGTGCGACACTTGAAAGAGTTGATGCTCTCGCGCCCCTATTTTTCGAGGATACCCTCTGTCGACTTCATTGTTCCGAGCAGCGTTGATACGGCAATGCCCGGAGCGGGCCGCTACCGTTTTGTGGCTACGATAGATAGCGCAGGGAGTTATGCGATGGTCTATGCCCCCACATCGCGCACATTCTCGGTTAAAAGCGATATGATTAAAGCCGATAAGATTACAGCTTGGTGGTATTGCCCCCGCACAGGCAAGGCAAAAAAGATTGATACACTGCCCAACGACAAGCCGACGATGAGCTTCACCCCACCCCACGCAGGCGAAGCGGAGGATTGGGTATTGGTGATTGACGATGCATCGAAGCACTACCCCGCACCCGGCAGGCGATAGATTGAATTCTAAATTTTGAATTTCAACTCAATGCTCTCTCCGCCCCATTGGCTCACCTTGTGAATGGTGTTGTATAGAGTCTTGCGACCCACGCGCACCTTAACCTTTAAGTCGAACGGGGGTGAATCGGCTATCGCATTTGATATTGGTTCGGTGTTGGTCACGACATAGATGTAAGCCACAATTGAGTGACAAGGCGAAGTTGTCAAACGTAATTCGCGCGGACCCTCAAAACCGGCAGGAGCCTCACGTAACTTAGAACCCGATGGCGCAACAAATCTCTCGGCCGAACAGAAATCTATGCGCTCATCATGCTCATCGAGACAAGCACAGAGCAAGGCAATATTATATCGCCATAGCTGCTCGAAACTACTTCCTACCTCAATAGTAAACTCCGATTTCATACTCCTCGCTATTCGTTTGGTTATCAGATAGAGTGCCAAATCAAAGCGGCAACTCATTTTCACACCACAAAAATAGCAATTATTTGCACATTTCGTGAAAAATTTATAATTTTGCCTGCTATTTGTTGCGAGATGGAGCTAAACGAAAGATACTCTATTGGTTATAAAGGACTGAGTAATAGTGTATTCGACTTCGAATTTGAGGTCGACGATGCCTTGTTTACAGCCTATGAGAGCCGCGAAGTTTTGGGTGGCGATTGCCACGTAAACGTATCGTTGAGCAAAAATGATAACCAATTAGATCTCGATGTAGCGATTCAGGGAGAGGTAACTTGCGAATGCGATCGCTGTTTGGAACCTTGCCCAATAGAAATTGACTACGAAGGTCACCTGCTTGTTCGTATATCTACCGAAGAGGGAGAATATGACGGAGAGGTGATGTGGCTCAACCCCGCAGAGGATAAATTAGACCTCACACAATATATTTATGAGAGCATCATTCTCTCATTGCCCTATCAGAGAGTTCACACCGAAGGTGAATGCAACCCCGATATGATGGCGCGCTTCGCACAGGTTACAGCAGCCGAGATGGAGGCCATTGAGGCCCGCGCAGGCAGAGGTAACAAGCCAACCATTGATGAGGGTGACTTCAATAAGTTGGCAGCATTGAAGGCTCAAATGGAGAACGGCAACGAGTAGAAAGATTAATATAGAACAAAACGATAACTTAAAATTTATATTGTAAAATGGCACATCCTAAACACAAAGTTTCGTCTACACGACGCGACAAGAGAAGAACTCACTACAAGGCAGTAGTTCCTACTGTTGTTACTTGCTCTAACTGTGGCGCTGCGGTACTTTACCACCGCGTATGCCCTGAGTGCGGTTTCTACCGTGGCAAGTTGGCTATCGAGAAGAAGGCCGAGTAGTTAAGTTCAAACAAGATGAGAGAGCTATCGGGCAAAGGTTAGAATTGACCAGGTCGAAGGCTCTCTCTTGTTTTTGTCAAAGCATTGGATTTGGAGCAATATAGTCAAATCCTTGCTTAGACCATAACCCGACTTATAAATTAGAATATGTTAAGAATCGGTATAGACGCAATGGGAGGTGACTTCGCTCCCGAAGTAGCTGTCGAGGGTGCTGTGATGGCACTTAAAAAGATCAAGGAGGGCAGCCGAATTGTATTGTTCGGTGACGAGAAGCGTATTCGCGAGCTTTTGGCTAAGCACCACTGTTCGGCCGACAACTTCGATATAGTAGCTACATCGGAGGTTATCGAGATGGGCGACCACCCCGCAAAGGCATTCCAAGCCAAGCAGGATTCAAGTATGACTGTTGGCTTCCGTCATTTGGCAGAGGGTAAGATCGACGGATTCGCCAGCGCCGGCTCGACTGGTGCCATGATGGTGGGTTGCATGTACGTCATCAAGCCTATCAAGGGTGTTATTCGTCCCGTTATCTCAACACTCATCCCCATTGTAAAGAATCGCCGTGGATTGCTTTTGGATGTTGGTCTTAACGTTGATGCCAAACCTGAAGTATTGGCTCAGTACGGTTTGCTCGGTTCTATTTTCGCCAAGCACGTATTGAAGATCGATAATCCCCGCGTAGCATTGCTCAACATCGGTGAGGAGGAGGGCAAAGGTAATGCCCAGGCCAAAGCGACTTACGACTTGTTGAAGGAGCAAAAAGGCATCAATTTCGTTGGCAATGTGGAGTCATCATATATATTCACAGGCAAGACCTGCGACGTAGTTGTAAGCGACGGCTTTGTAGGTAACGTGGTACTTAAGATGGCCGAGGCATTGTATCGTATCAACACTCGATTGACCCCATTCAAACCCTGGCTTTTGAATCTGTTGCGCCCCATCTTGGAGCCAATGTGTGAGAAGCTCTATTACCATAAGAACTTCTGGGATTCAATGAACTACGAGAGTGTGGGTGGTACAATTGTAATCGGAGTAAATGCTCCCGTTATGATTGGACACGGAAGCTCATCTGCAAAGGCTATTTGCAGTTTGATTACTACAATGGAGCGCAATATCGAGAGCCGCGTATGCGACAAGATTCGCGAGGCACTCAGTGAGCTTGAACCTGCAAAGGAAGAGAAGTAGGAGTAACCTCACTCCCATAGAACAATAAATCCGTCTACTGCAATTGCAATAGACGGATTTATTATTTACAACCGACATCTATTTCTGCTCGATCAGCTCCTTTACCTTATCGGCAACCATCTGTGGAGTTATAGCTCGCAGGCACTTGTAGTCACCCGACTTACACTTACGCTCGCCATACACAGAACAAGGACGGCACGGCATCTCCAACTGCAAAACGCCCTCCTCTGGACAACCCCATCCCAAGAATCCGAGTGCAGGATGAGTAGCTCCCCATACCGAAACAACAGGGGTTGCCGTAAGCGATGCCATATGCATAACCAGCGAATCCATCGAAACCACACAATCCAGATGTGCTATAAGATTTAGCTCCCCGGCCAACTTCACCTTTCCGCTAAGAGCTACCACATTATCATATTTAGTCTCCATACGCTGTGCAAACTCGGCCTCGGCACCTCCTCCGCTATGGATAAACACGCGCTCACAATCTGCTGCCAGCAAATCAACAAGCTGCTCCGACATATCCTCAGGATAGGTTTTACCCTTATGAGCAGAAAATGGCGCAAAACCAACCCAGCGCCCCCTCTTCTCACCCATAGGATTCTCTCGTCGCAGATTATTCTCACGCGAAGCAGGAGCAGGATTCTCAAACTCAAATCCCAATCTCCTAAGCACATCGCAATAACGTACTACGGTATGCTTCAAAGGCACACCGTTATGGCTATTATGACCTACACGGAACCACTTCTCGACCTTTCCTTTATGAATCGATGCTACCTTGCGACCACTAAGACGCATCAACCAACGTATCACAACCGAACGCATCACCGAATGCATATCGGCAAAAGCGTCGATCTTTCGACCACGTGTAATATCCCCAAAAAGACGCCAAAGGCCTTTAATGCCCTTGTGACGGCCTTTGGTATCGACCTCAACAATATCAACACCAAGACCCTCAAAGAATGGGGTAAAGAGTTTGCGAGTCACCAGGGTTATCTTCACCGATGGATACTCCTCGCCAAAAGCTCTGAGTGTGTGAGCCAACATAGCCACATCACCCATCGCTGAAAGGCGCATTACAGCAATACTCTTAGGCAGTTTCTTTGATTTTTTAAGTTCGTTATTTTCGGTCTTCTTTGCTTTTTTACTGCTTGTTACCATAAAGTACGGGGTTAAGTGAGGGGTCGTTGTACATCTTCATCTGCTTGTATGTCTTCATATACTTACGACCAGCCTCGATATCCTCCAATAACTCCTCGATAGCGGTCGACAAATCAACCTGCTGCGAGAGGAGTGTATCGAGTTTTTTCTGACAAGCATCGCGGTGAGACTGCTCAACATCCTGACGAACAACCTCCTGATGCATATGATAAATCTTCAGTGCCAAAATCGACAATCGGTCGATAGCCCACGCCGGAGTCTCGGTATTGATACGAGCATCAGCAGCAACCTCGACATTCTTATACTTATCCAAGAAATATGAATCGATATACTCCACCATATCGGTTCTCACCTGGTTAGACTTATCAATACGACGTTTCAAAGCCAATGCATCCACTGGATCAATATTGGGGTCACGGATAATATCCTCCAAATGCCACTGCACGGTATCTACGAGATTCTTCTCATAAAGCAAAGCATCTAAAGAACCAGCCTCAAATGGGTTTTCAAATTTATGGTCAACATCGTCGTAACGATGATAATCCTCTATCACACGATTGAAGATTTTATTAGCATTCTCGGTAAACATGTTATTAGGTCATTAAAAGGTTATTATTCCATTGTGATATTGCACACTATTTTATTGCTAATTACAGCAAAATAGTCTATCTTTGCCTTTGTAGCTAAATACAAAGATAATGATTTTTTCTAGAAAAGCAACATATTTGGCCCTTTTCGCACTCCTTTTGTGCTCACTGGGAGCCAATGCACAGACTCGACAGACCAAAGAGGAGTACATCGAGCGATACAAACATATTGCCATCGACCATATGGAACGCTACGGTATTCCGGCAAGCATCACTATGGCCCAAGGCATATTGGAATCCGATAGCGGCAATAGCAATCTTGCACGCCGTTCGAACAACCATTTCGGCATCAAGTGCAAGAAAGACTGGAAGGGTCAAAGGGTGTATCACACAGATGATGCCCCCGATGAGTGTTTCCGCAAATATGACTCCGTAGAGGAATCATACGAAGACCACGCCAACTTCCTTGACAAATCGCCACGCTACGATTCACTATTTGCCTATTCTGCCACCGATTACCGCAGTTGGGCACGAGGATTGAAAGCGGCCGGTTATGCCACTGCACCTGACTATGCACAACGCCTAACCCGAATCATCGAGGATAACCGCCTATACCTACTCGATCAGGAGAACGGCGCATCGCTCTACGCTTCACGCCTGCGTGACGAGGCTACAAAAGCAGCTAACGCATTCGAGCAGAGCAGTAGCGTCAACCTGCCTATGACGACCGAGGGTCAGGTAGATCCCAATGATTACCGTGTGGTGGAACGCACCTACAACGGATATAGCGTCTACGAGAACAACCGTTCGCATTTTGTCATTGCACGCACAGGTGATACATTCGAGCAGATTGCCATGACCTTCGCTGTCTCACCTCGCACCATTCGAAAATATAACGAAATTGATGCCAAAAGTACTGCTGACCCTATTCAGGGCGAGATGATCTACATCGAACGTAAGCAGGCTCGCTGGTGGGGAGAGGAGCATATCCACAGAGTAAAGCAGGGTGAGACTCTCCGTTCGATTTCGCAAGAGTATGGCGTACGCCTCAGCAAACTCGCCGCAATGAATCGTCTGAAAAAGGAATCACCATTGCAGGCGGGATCGGAAATAAAGTTGCGTAAATAAAACATATTATAATATGGAGCATAGTCCAATGCGCGAGAAGATACTCGCCGCCATCATCAACAAATCGACGCTTAAACAGCGTATTTTCGACAATACATTCTCGACTTTCAACGAATTAAAGGATGTATTGTTTGAGATTGCATCGGAACTTGACGACCAACTCGACGGTCGTCTCGACAAACGAGTACGAATTGAGTACCGCGATAGAGGCAAGTTCGAGGCCCAATTGCAGATTGCAAGCGATCTTTTGATTTTCCAAATGCATACCGACATTTTCGAGTTCGACTCGAATCACATCATCTGGCAGAACAATTATGTTCAGACCGATCGCAACAACTCTTACTGCGGAGTAATAAATATCTACAATTTCCTATCCGACTCGTTCAAGTTCAACCGTAACGCCGACGAAGGATACCTGATTGGCCGTATATTCATCAACCGCGAGAAGGCATTTTTCGTAGAGGGCAAACGACAAACTTTAGTACGCCCTATGTCGTTTGGCAAGGCCCAGATTTGCCGCGAATCGCTAATCTCGATTATGGAGTCGGCAATCAACTATGCTATCAACTTCGATTTGTTGATGCCGCCTTACGAGGAGAACAAGCGTGTGACGGTCGACCAGTTCAATACCAAGATGGATAACTCGAAGTTTGTAACGGGTAAGCGCGTGGGTTACGACTTTAATGTAGATGATATTTAATTCGCAATTTAGACTTTCAATAAAATGAAGAGACTTTTTAAATATATTGCAATTGTGGCTCTCGCAGCCATCTCGTTCGATGCCTCAGCGCAGAAGACTTATCGCGAGCTGCAACAGATTTCTTCGCTCAATAGAGGCGTTTATGGCCTGCTCTCGATGCAGGATGGCGAACACTATACGGTTAATCGAGCAGGTGCTATTTTACGCTATGCGTATGCCGACGCCGAGCAGTGCGACACACTATATAAAGGCAGCTTTGCAAGCTATGCATTCTCGCCGGCTGAGGATATGATTATTTTGGGCAACAACTACCGCCCCGTATATCGACACTCATCGTACGTCGATTATAAAATCGTGCGACTTTCAGACAAGAGTGAAGTGGCTGCATTGAACAACATTCGCGACCTCTCATTCTCGCCCGACTCGAAGATGGTTGCATTTGCCAAGCAAAATAATCTTTATGTAGCTCCGCTTGGAGGTGAACCAAAAGCCATTACCACCGATGGTGAATGGAACAAGGTGATAAACGGTACTGCCGACTGGGTCTATGAGGAGGAGTACGGCTTTACGAAGGCTTACGCATTCTCGCCCGACTCGAAGAAGATCGCTTATTTGCGTTTCGACGAGAGCGAGGTTCCAATGTTTGAGATGATGCGTTTCGATGGAAAGCTTTACAACACTCCCTACACCTTCAAATATCCCAAGGCAGGTGATGCCAATTCGAAGGTGGAGTTGTGGTTGTACGACATTGCAAGTGGCAGCAAAACACGCATCGACACAGGCTCAGAGATCGACCAATACATTCCATTTATCGAATGGACTCCTGCTGGCGAACTGTATTTCTTCCGCATCAACCGCAAGCAGAACCGCTTTGAGGTAGTACTCTGCCAGAACGATGGTTCACAAAAAGTCATTTACGACGAAAGTAGCCCCAAATATGTGGAACGCCCATCCTTGGAGATCGTTAACTTTATCGATGGCGACCGTTTCCTTGTGCAGAACGAGACTCGCACAGGTTGGAACCACCTCTATCTATACTCCGTAAAGAAGGGTTTTGTGCAGGCTCTCACCGAGGGAGAGTGGCAGGTTACTCGCGTGGTGGAGAAGAGCAAGGATCGCATATATTATATGTCGACTGAGCAATCGCCCCTTCGTCGCGACCTCTACTGCATAGACTATAAAGGCAAGCACAAGCAGCGTCTCACTGAGCTCGATGGCACATACTCTATCTCACCGAGCAAGGGCATGAAGTACTACATATCAAACTTCTCTTCGGCCACACAAGCACGTAAGGTTGAGCTTCGTAATGGCAAGGGCGAGTTGATTCGTACGCTTGTTGAGAATAAAGAGCTTGACGAGAAGCTCAAAACACTCCCCCGCAAGGAGTTCTTCACATTCACCACAGAACGTGGTGACAAACTCAACGCCTACATCATTAAGCCTACTGATTTCGACCCTGCGAAGAAATACCCAGTGCTTTTAACCCAATACTCTGGCCCCGGCTCACAGTCTGTAGCCGACAGTTTCGGTATGGGATGGGAGAATGTGATGGTAGGCAATGGCTACATAGTTGTGTGCTGCGACGGTCGCGGTACGGGTTATATGGGCGAGGCTTTCAAGAAGTGTACCTACGGCAACTTGGGCGCTTTGGAGGTAGAGGATCAGATATCATTTGCACGACATATGGCCTCACAGCCTTGGGTTGATGCCGAGCGCATAGGAATTTACGGCTGGTCGTTCGGAGGTTTTATGGCATTGGGTTGCGCCTTGAAGGGCGACGGCTTGTTCAAGATGGCCATTGCTGTAGCTCCCGTAACCTCATGGCGTTACTACGACACTATCTATACCGAGATATACAACGACTTACCACAGGATAATCCTAAGGGCTACGACGACAACTCTCCTATCAACTTTGCTGAGCGTTTGAGCGACCGTACAAGCCTGCTCATTATGCACGGCACGGCCGACGACAACGTTCACGTTCAGAATACAATGGAGATGTGCCACGCATTGAATCGCGCTGGCAAGCAGTACGATATGATGATTTATCCAGACCAGAATCACTCGATGTATCCTTCTTATGCGACCAATATTCGCATAAAGATGATTGAGTACACTCTGCGTAACTTATAATCCGCTAACCACAAACCAATACCACTATGAGAAAGAATCTTATATTCTCAGCGATTTGCGCTATTGCCTTTTCGGCAACCGCTATGGCTCAGGCAGAATCTGCGCCATACAAATATGAGTTCACTATTGTAAAGGAGAACCCCGCAACTCCTGTAAAGGATCAGGCCAGTACAGGCACTTGCTGGTGCTTTGCCACCAACTCGTTCATCGAGTCGGAGCTTTTGCGTACAGGTAAAGGCGAACACGATTTATCGGAGATGTTTGTTGTGCGTCACAATTATGTTCGCCGTATAAAGGATAACATCTTGCGCCGCGGCAATGGTAACATTGGCCCAGGTAGTATTGCTCATATGTATATTTGGGTGATGAAGAACGTAGGTATTATGCCAGAGGAGGCCTACGACGGCATTAACTACGACTCTAAACGCCACAATCACGGCGATCTGAATACATGGGTAAAGAGCATCAACACTACGGCTGTTGAGATGAAGAAGCCACTACCAGAGGAGATTGTCAATGGAGTGTTGGACGCATACTTAGGCAAAGTACCCGAGAAGTTCACATATCAGGGTAAGGAGTACACCGTCGATAGCTTCACTAAGGCTATGGGGCTCAATGCCGACGACTATGTGGAGATTACCAGCTTCACTCACCACCCCTTCTACGAGAAGGTTATGGTGGAGGTGCCCGACAACTGGGACTATGCAACAATGTACAATCTGCCACTTGATGAGATGATGCAGGTAATCGACAACGCTATCAACGAGGGTTACACCGTGGCATGGGACGGCGATATAAGCGAGCCGGGTTATGCATTCCGCCACTTCATTGCTGTCAACACTAAAGAGGATTTGCGCAAGCAGAAGGATTTGAAGGCCAAAGCCAAAGAGGAGAGCGTAACACAAGAGAGCCGCCAGCACGGATTTGAGACTTTTGCTACGGTTGATGACCACTTGGAGCATATCACAGGTATTGCAAAAGATCAGGACGGTGTGAAATATTACAAGACCAAGAATTCGTGGGGAGTAGATAGCAACGGTACGGGTTATCACTACCTTTCGGAGGAGTACGTTAAGGCTAAGACCATCTCTATCCTGGTACACAAGAACTCTATTCCCAAAGCCATCAGAGCAAAGTTGGGTTTGAAGTAGATATAATAGGTTAAAGAATAGCAGTGGCTGTCCAACAGGTTTGTTGAACAGCCACTTTTTTTTATGGACATATAACTGTCCACTGTCACATCTCCCATCTACAACAAAAAAGGGAGCCACAATGACTCCCTATAACTTTTGATATTCTACAACCGACTTTCTTGTACAAGACCTCGTATGGAGATTATAAATTACTCCATCTGAACAAGATCCTCAGCCTTCAGATGCGTGACCTCGCCGTCGCGCATAACTACCAACTCACCATTCTCCTTCTTACACTTCTCTTTCAAGCGTTGTTGTGTCAAAAGAATGCCGGCATCTATTTTCTCTTGCATCTGCTCGATTTCAGCCTCGACCAAATTCTTATTCATATCTACATTTTGCATATTTGTCGATAAGATAACGAATCTACAACCTCTCTTATTTCGTCGTGAGTACCCGATGCCACTCGCTTTACGCCCTCTACTGAGCTATTGTCGTATATAACCCAATAATCACAAATGGGAGTATACAACGAAGTCAGATAACGCAACCCTCGATAATAACGGCGACGAACAACCTCAGCAGGTACATTATGACCACCCTCGGCCACACGACGTGCCACACGCTCAACCGCCTGGTCCGGCGTAGGCAACCAAAAATATAGCAACGAAACGAAGTAACCTCGCTCCTGAGCCATACGAATGAAGCGCGTATAATAACGGGTAGCCAACGTAGTCTCGAAAGCAAAATCAGCGCCATCCGACATCAAAGCATCCATACGTGTACGCATCAATCTACCCGCTTCTATAGAGACACGAGCTGGATCAAATGGCGACAAGCCCTTGGCAATTTCGTCGGCGTTGACAAAATCGTGACAGTTGAGCATCTCGGGCAAAACTGCATATGAAGCAGTGGTTTTTCCTGCACCGTTACAACCTGCTATAATATATAGTTTAGGCATACTCGCTCACTATTATAAACTTGCGCAAAGTTAATAATAATCTTTCAATTTCCAAATTATGAGGATTTATGAATACTTAACCGCACTCCCAACTCATATTTATAAGAAATATAGAACATTATATTCGACATTTCCTACAGGCCATCTACCGACAATAAAAGAGTCTGCCGAAAATCACCCGGCAGACCCAATATAATTTCGTCAGCAGAGTTCGAGCAATTAGATATTAATATCCAAAATCTCAAACTTCAACACACCAGCTGGAACGGTTACCTCTACCACTTCACCCTTCTTCTTACCAAGCAAAGCCTTGGCAATAGGGGTACCGATAGCAAGTTTACCCTCACGCAGGTTAGCCTCATTCTCCGACACAATGGTGTAGGTTACCTGCTTCTTGTTATTGTGATTCAAAAGCGTAACCTTGCTCAAAATTTGAACCTTGCTCTTATCAATCTTCGACTCGTCAATAACACGAGCATTGGTAAGAGTCTGCTCCAACTTGGCGATACGCATCTCCAACAAACCTTGAGCCTCACGTGCTGCATCATACTCGGCATTCTCCGACAAATCGCCCTTATCGCGAGCCTCGGCAATAGCTGCCGAAATGGCGGGACGCTCCACAGAACGCATATGTTGTAGCTCATCTTTAAGTTTTTGCAACCCCTCGGCTGTCAAATAAATAATTTCGCTTGCCATATCAAAAACAGTAAAAAAATGAGAACCCTAATCCAACGGCATCATCCAAAACTGACACCAAGGATTAGAATCCCTAATAATTCAATATTTTAAGTTGTTAAATTCTGCTAACAAAGATAAGAACAAAAAAACTATTTTCCAATTTTTTTGTCACAAATTACTCTTTTTATGCCCTTTTAACATATTTATCACTCGCGGCCACTCCACTCATAATGCGGCAAGTGCACCCCTAGATGCGAAATCACTCGCTCGGTAACCGTAAGAGCAAGGTCTTCAACGCTCTGCGCCTTTGAGTAGAACGATGGAGAGGCTGGTAGCACAATAGCTCCGGCTTCGGTCAATGTCGTCATATTACGTAAATGAATAAGCGAGTATGGAGTCTCGCGAACAACCAAGACCAATCGTCTACGCTCCTTGAGCATCACATCGGCTGCTCGTTCAATAAGTGAGAGTGAAACACCCGATGCTATACGCCCTACACTACCCATCGATGCAGGTACCACCACCATAGCATCGTAGCAGGCCGAGCCACTTGCCACCTCGGCAAACATATCACTATTGTCGTAACACACAATTCGAGAAGATTGAGGCAACTCCACCCCTTCGTGCGACAACACCTTTCGAGCAGTATCGCTCACCACAAGTGCAATCTTCTCGACCTGCGGAGTCGAGAGCAACTGCTCCAGACATTGGCGAGCATATATTCCGCCACTTGCTCCTGTCACGGCTACAACAACTTTCATCGCTCGATATATTAAATTTACGACAACTATTACAGCTCAATAATCTTGCACTTCAATCCCAACTCCTTGGTACGCTCCAATATTTTGGGCAGGGCATAACTCATATTGCGGAACGACTTTACACTATCGTGAAAAGCCACAATACAACCAGGACTCAGATGCTTCACAACTCCTCGATAGCACTCCTTCGGAGAGACGGCTAGGGCATAATCGCGAGAAAGCACATTCCACATGATGATTTTGTATCGCTGGCCGATAGCTCGCATCTGCGATGGAGTGACTCTCGCATAAGGAGGGCGAAAAAGCTCTGTATGGAGAATTCCATCAGCAAAATCGACATCCTCGATATACTTCTCCAAAGGCATACCCCACCCTTTCTGATGTGAATATGTGTGATTACCTATTTTATGGCCTTCGTCGATTATACGTTGCAACAAATCGGGATACATCTCGGCATTTTTCCCCAACACGAAGAAGGTCGCCTTGGCATCGTATCGTTTTAGGGTAGATAGAATCCACTCTGTGATACCGGGTGTCGGACCATCATCGAACGTAAGGAAAACTCCATTGCGGTCATCTATTTCCCAAATCATATCGGGAAATATGCGTCGAATGAATCTACCTGGATTTATCTTCATATTTTATATGCTTAGTTACAAAATTCAGTGGTGCAAAATTTGCGATTCTATGCAGTTGCAAAATTAATGCTTTTTTCGAGGATTCGGGTATTTGTTTTGCTGAAAGTAATATATTTTCGTATATTTGCGTTAATAATCAATGTATTTAACGAGCAACTAACTATTTGACAATATATGAAACGTACGATTCTAAATCTGACCTTTTGCTTTGCACTTGTATCCACGATGTTTGGTTGCAAGGCATTTCATACTATTCAGTCGGGCGAAAATGCCACAGGTAAACCCTATGAGTTGGTTGTTGTGTGCGCACAGCAGGCGTGGATCAGCGAGCTTGGTGATACATTGCAGGCCATTCTGAAGCAGCCCGTTGCTGAGTTGCCCATCTATGAGCCAATGTTCGACGTGATGCGAATTTTGCCAAATAACTTCAAGAGCCTCACAGAGCGTCATCGCAATATTTTGGTAGTCAATGTAAGTCCCGATATCAAGGAGCCTGCTATAGTAGTAAAGTATGATGCTACGGCAAAACCCCAGGTTTACATTGTAGCGCAAGGTCCCGACAACCATACTTTGGCACAGTATATAAGCGAAAATCGCGAGAATCTGCTCTACGTTCTGGAAAAGGCCGAACGAGACCGCCGAGTATCGTATGCCTCTGCGTTCCCATCTCAATCGCTCACACCTCTTGTTGAGCAGATGTTCTCGGTAAAGATGCCTATTCCCGATGACTATGCACTGCGTACCAAGAGCGAGGATATGGTATGGATTTCGCAGGAGTTCCCCACAGCCAGCGAGGGATTTTTCATCTACAAATACCCCTACGAGGGTATCGAGTCGCTTAAATTGGATGCACTTATCAAGGCCCGAAATCGCTTTGCAGCACGCATACCCGGTCCTCGCGAAGGCTCCTATATGACCACCGTGAGCAAGATTGTTGATGAGACTGGAGAAAATTACATCCCTACAAAGCCCGAATACAAAACTATTAAAATCGGTGACCAGCCTTGGGTTGTAATGAGTGGTCTGTGGGAGGTCGAGAATTACTATATGGGCGGTCCATTTGTAAGTTATACAACGGTTAATAAAGCCACCAACGAGGTTATTACCATCGACTGCTATGTTTACAACCCCAAGAAACCGCAGAAACGCAATATGTTGCGCGATCTGCAGCATTTGGTATATCTTGTCAGCTTCCCTACTCAGGATACTGCGACTGGCAAATAACGATATTTCAATTCCAAATAAACTGAAAATGCCGAGACTAAGCTCGGCATTTTTTCGTATATTTGTTCTGACGTTCCACATAATATAATGACAAATTACATAAATGCTATAATTATGAGAAAAACATTGGCAATAATATCGCTGTTCGTTTGTATGTTTGCATCAGCTTACGCAAGTTCCACTGCTCAAAATCTGATTCCTCAACCAAAACAGATTAAATATTTGAGCAAGAAAACCGTAAAGCTAAAATCAGTAGATATAAAAATCATACCTACCGAAGGGGCTCCAAGTGAACAATACACCTTGACAACGAAACGTGGTAAAGCCACAATCATAGCACAGAGTAAACAAGCCGAAATTTGGGGTGTAGCCACTTTGCGTCAGCTTACAGACAACGAGGGGCGTGTCCCCGAAGTGGAGATTACCGACTATCCCTCATTCCCCATAAGAGGATTTATGCACGACACAGGCCGAAACTTCCGCGAAATTGAGCTGCTCAAACGCGATATTGACCTGATGTCTGCCTATAAACTCAACGTCTTTCATTGGCACTTGACCGATAACCCAGCATGGCGTATCGAAAGCCACGCCTACCCTGAGCTCAACGATGCCAAATACCACTCCAAAGGACGAGACGAGGGCAAATTTTACACCTATGACCAAATCCGTGAATTGATTGCCTACGCCAAAGAGAGAGGCGTTATGATTATACCCGAAATTGATATGCCGGGCCATAGCCAATATTTTAATCGTACATTTGGCTGCGGTATGGCTACACCCGAAGGGATGGAGATATTGGAGGTATGCTTGAAAGAGTTTTTCAAGGAGATTCCTCAGCAGGATTGTCCATATCTGCATATCGGCTCAGACGAGGTAAAGGTTGATGACCCAAAAGGTTTTATGAGTTTCTGCGAAAAGATTGTACGCGATCACCAACGTATCCCGATTGCGTGGGATCCAGGTCTGCCACCTGCTGAAGGAACGATAGGACAGATTTGGTATGCTTCGATAGGTGACAAACTCGACGAGAAGAACTACCCAAGAAAATACATCGACTCATATATGGGCTACCTTAACAACAGTTGCCCGATGATTAACACATCGCGATACTTTTTGCACAACCCCTGTAACACAGAATCTTCCACCAATAATGCATTAGGAGGTATTTTGTGTTTGTGGAACGATGTGAATGTCGATGACCAAAGCAAACTCCTGCCCCACAACGGAATGCCCGAGGGCCTATTGGCATTTGCCGAGCGTTTTTGGGTGGGTGGTAATGGTTATGGATTAAGTTCAGAAACGATGATTCCTTCACCTCAGAGTCAGGCTCACAAGGACTTGGTAGAGTTCGAAAAACGTTTGAGTTATCATCGCGACAACCTGCTTACGGATTACAACGTACGATGGGTAGCCAACGCCTCAATCAAATGGCAAATCTCGCTTCCTTCGATAGGTGGGACACTACACGATGAGGTACAAGTAGCCAATGCTTGGGGAGGAGTTATCGATTTGCACGCATTCTGCAAAAAACACGGTATCACCCCTGCACCAAAAATGAATGCTTGGCTCAAAACTGAAATCTACGTTGAGCGCGATACCATAATAAGGGCTTTTGTGGGGTTTGAGTCGCCTTCACGCGCTAATCGCATATCTGACGGTATTGGTCCCCAGGGAAAATGGGAGTCACAGGGAAGAGTGTGGATCAATGGGCAGGAGATATTTCCCTCGCAACAATGGAACGAACCGGGCAAATATCGCTATCACCACAACACTTGGCATCAAGCTCCAAACGAGTTACCCTACACCGATGAGCAACTCTTTTGGATGCGCGAACCTGCTTATATACCGCTCAGAGCAGGATGGAATAGTGTGCTATTATATTCCACCCGACTATTCAACATAAATAATTGGGTTGCAGCATTCGTTCCCGTAAGCATCGATTCAAACGGTAAACTACACGAAGTAGAAGGGATCAAATTCCGTTAACTTCAAGCGCAGAGGATTCTAACTACACATTTTATCGACAAATAATTTGCTTAACGCTTGATTTTTATTACCTTTGCGCCACGAAAAGGAAATTATAAATTAAACATACAATATTATGACAATCACAGCATCTGATATCAAGATTGGTATGTGCATCGAGATGGACAACAAGACTTTCCTCGTTGTTGATTTCCAGCACTGCAAGCCGGGTAAGGGTCCCGCATTCGTTCGTTCAAAGCTCAAGAACTTGGAGAATGGTTACGTTCTCGAGAAGACTTTCTCTTCTGTAAGCCAGAAGATTGAGCA
>SUZC01000001.1 GCA_015060165.1 Rikenellaceae bacterium | reverse complement strand
CATCTCATATCCTGCATGGTCGCAGGCGATACCTAATTTTTTCATATTGTGTAGTATTTTGTTCCTTATCATGCAAAAATATGAATTTTTTATGGTTTTTGCTTCATCGTGGCATATATTTATATGTAAATGGTTAATTTTGCAACGGTGAAAACAGTTTTGACTATATTGGGATTGCTCTCGTTAGGGCTTGGGGTGGTAGGAATATTCGTGCCACTGCTACCCACTACGCCGCTTTTACTCTTGTCGGCGTGGTGTTTTGTGCGCAGTTCCGAGCGATTGTATGAGTGGCTTATAAATAATCGCTATCTGGGCGAGTATATTCGTAACTTTCGCGAGTATCGAGCCATCCCTCTACGTGCAAAGATATTGTCGGTGGCACTGATATGGCTCACCATTGGTTACTGCGTGGTGACTGTTGTCGACGAATACTGGTGGGCACAGATTGCTATGCTTTTATTGGCAGCAGCCATCACTTGGCATATTCTATCTTATGCAACTCTGAGAAAATAACGTATCTGCGTTCGATAACCAAATTCGGAATATCTGTATTATAATGTTGAAAAAAAATTCTGCCTAACTCGACGTTAGACAGAATATTTAATCAATTTTGAATTTCTTTGCCTTACTCCTGTTTTGCGGCACGCTTGCGGTCGATTTCGTTTAGCAAAATCTTTCTCAGACGCATCGATTTGGGAGTAACCTCCACATACTCGTCGGCCTTGATATACTCCAAAGCCTCCTCCAATGAGAATACTTTTGGTGGTACGATAACTGCCTTGTCGTCAGCACCTGAAGCTCGCATATTGGTAAGCTGCTTAGCCTTCGTTACATTGATTGTAATATCACCCGAACGAGTACTCTCGCCAACCACCTGTCCACAATATACCTCCTCCATCGGTGAAATGAAGAAACGACCTCTATCTTGCAGCTTGTCAATTGAATATGCGTATGCAGTGCCAGTCTCTGAGGCAATGAGTGAACCATTGGTTCGCATCTCAATTTCGCCCATCCAAGGCTCAAAGTCCTTCAAGCGGTGGGTCATAATAGCCTCGCCTGCCGTAGCTGTGAGCATTGTAGAACGTAGGCCGATGATACCTCGCGATGGCACCAAAAACTCCAAACGCGTACGCTCTCCGTCAGACTCCATATTCACAATGTTACCCTTGCGCTTGGTGACCATCTCGATAACCGTACCTGCATTCTCGTCGGGGCAGTCGACTGTCATCTCCTCCACAGGCTCGCATTTTACACCGTCAATCTCCTTGATGATAACCTTTGGCTGACCAACCTGCAACTCATATCCCTCGCGACGCATAGTCTCAACCAATACTGATAGGTGCAGCACTCCACGACCATAGACCACAAACGAATCGGCATTCTGTCCGGGCTCAACTCTTAAGGCGAGGTTTCGCTCCAACTCTCTATCCAAACGCTCCTTCAAGTGGCGCGAAGTCACAAACTTTCCATCACGACCGAAGAATGGTGAATTGTTGATCGTAAAGAGCATCGACATCGTAGGCTCGTCAATAGCGATAGGTGGCAATGGCTCGGGGTTTTCGAAGTCGCAGATTGTATCGCCAATCTCAAATCCCTCGATTCCTACGAGTGCGCAAATCTCGCCACACTCTACCTTGTCAACCTTGCTCTTGCCAAGACCATCAAATACCATCAATTCCTTGATACGGGTCTTGACTTTTGTCTCACCATCACGCTTTGCCAGTGTGACATTCTGACCGACGCGAAGTTCGCCACGTGTGAGCTTACCCACAGCAATACGACCTACATAAGGCGAATACTCCAACGATGTTACGAGCATCTGAGGTGTACCATCGACTGTCGCTGGCTCAGGTATCTCGTCTATGATAGCATCGAGCAGCGGGGCAATCGAGTCAGTCGGTTCGTTCCAAACGTGCGACATCCAACCCTGCTTTGCTGAACCGTATATGGTCTTATAGTCGAGCTGCTCCTCGGTAGCATTGAGTGAGAACATCAAATCGAATACCTGCTCGTTGACCACCTCAGGACGGCAATTGGGCTTGTCGACTTTGTTGATTACCACAATCGGCTTCTTACCCAGTGATAATGCCTTCTGCAATACGAAACGTGTCTGTGGCATAGTTCCTTCGAAAGCATCAACCAGTAGTAGTACTCCGTCGCACATATTCAATACACGCTCCACCTCACCACCGAAGTCGGCGTGACCCGGGGTGTCGATGATGTTGATTTTGTAATCTTTGTATATAACCGAAACGTTTTTCGAAAGAATGGTAATTCCTCGCTCACGTTCTAGGTCGTTGTTGTCCATAATCAAATCGCCCGTATTTGTCTCAGTGCGGAGCAGGTGGCCTGCGACAATCATTTTGTCGACGAGTGTTGTTTTACCATGGTCGACGTGAGCGATGATAGCAATGTTGCGAAGTTTTTGCATAGTAATTGAAATTAATCGTGCAAAGTTAATAATTATCTCGTGAAAATGTTCTACTTTTGCTCTATTATTCAGAATTCGTTAAGTATGAATTTGTCAATTGATATAAAAAATTGCAGTCGAGTAGTGGTTGGCAGTGCTGAATCGTTGTTGGCGCAGATGTTGCCCAACAAGAGGGTGATTGTGGTGTCGGATACCAATATCGACCGCCATTATCATGCGCTTTTGGAGCGTTATGATCATATCCTCATTGGTCTGGGTGAAACGAGCAAGACCCTGCATACGGTTGATAACATCTATCGTCGTTTTATCGAGTTGGGTGTAGATCGTTCGTGTTTCGTATTGGGTATTGGAGGTGGAATTGTGACCGATGTGGCAGGTTTTGCGGCTGCAACCTATATGCGTGGTTTGGAGTTTGGATTTGTCTCAACCTCGTTGTTGGGACAGGTCGATGCCAGTGTGGGTGGAAAGAATGGTGTGAATGTCGATGGTTATAAAAATATGGTAGGCACTTTCTGTCAGCCAAAATTTGTAATATGTGATATTGATATGCTTCGCACTCTGTCGAAGCGAGAATTTCGCACTGGTCTGGCAGAGATGATAAAGTCGGGTATTATTGCCGATGCCGAATTGTTTGCTATGCTCGAAGAGTGTGATTTTGAAACCTTGCAGCGTAACCCGAAAACTCTTTCTGAATTGGTTTTTCGTGCTATAAAAGTTAAGGCCGATATAGTGGAACGTGATGAACGCGAGTCGGGTGATCGTCGTAAGCTCAATTTGGGTCACACGCTGGCGCATGCCATTGAAAAATCCTCGTCAAAAATGAATCATGGTGAGGCAGTGGCTGTGGGGTTGGCATATGTGGCCGATGCGGCTCAGCGAGGTGGATTGCTATCAGCCGAGGATAAGGCTCGTATTGTATGTCTTCTTGAAAAGGCTGGTTTCGAACTCACACCTCCTGTTGAGATGCGCCGTCTATTGAAAGAGGTTAAGAAGGACAAAAAGAGCGAGGGCGATTCTATCTTTGTTGTATTGCCTCGCGCAATAGGCGATTGTGTGGTCGAAAAGATGCCGCTTGAGGAGTTCAAGGCTTTGTTTAAGTAGATAGGTATAAGTAATTGATAATAAACACAAAAGGTGGCGAGGATTCTTGCCACCTTTGTCTTTTGTGAATAGAGCTTATTTCATTGCTTCGCCCAACTGGTTGATGCCTTTCAAGATTTCCTGAACACACTCCTCGTCATTGACAGAGGTCAGCCAGGTGGCCATCATAAATCCCTTGAGTCGCTCCTTCGAGATATTCTCACGACCAAACTTGACGAGCTTACCTATCACATCGTCGGCCTTCAAGCCCAATTCACGGCGCTTCCAGCCAATCCAGTTGGTTCCGCAAGGCACCTGGTCGAAGCCCGCCTCATCCAACTTGATAAATGCCTTCAGGATTCGAGCATCGGTTGTAGGGTTGGTTTCGATATCAAAACCTCCGTTCTGCTGGTCATAGTACCAGTTCTGCTGGATGACGCTCTTGGGGCATTTCTCGTAGAAATCCTCTGTATTCCAGCAATAGTCGCTCCACATCCAGGGGCGTGCGCCATATTTCTCGACCTCGCGAACAATGTGGTAGAAGTCCTGCCACCAGAATTCACCCATACGAGAGCATACATACTGAGCCTTCTGACGCTGCAAGAAATCAATTCGCTCCTCGTCCATACCAATATGGAAGAATCGTGGATTGCCGAAAATTTCGACAACGTCGCGGATAACTTCCTCGCACATACGATAGTAAGGCTTCGATGAAATCATATGAGTGTAATCACCCATCCAGCCGTTGTGGGCTGTTGAGAAGTTGAGCTTAGGTACTGCCTCAATTCCGCGCTCGTTCATATATTTTATCTCTTCGCGCATAGTCTCAACGCTCCACGTTCCCTCGACAGAGAGTTCGGGGTGGCTTGGGTAGTAGAGACCTTCGCCCAAATCGATTACAATCATATTTATACCAGCCTTCGCTGCGTGGTCGACAATCCTGCGCCATATATCCACCGTGCAGACAATCTTGTACTTTGGTTTGCGGTTCATAGACTCTGCACTCTCAGGAGCAGGCGCACCCATCATCTCGGTAGGGTAGTCGCACCACATATTACGTCCCAAATGGAGCAATACAGAACGGATATCGCCCAACTCGGCAGCTACGGTTTGTGGACCTATCTTTGAGATTTTCTTTCGCTTCTGCTCAGCGCAACTCACGCCAACGCTTATTGTGGCCAATCCAATGGCCGTCTTTTGGATAAACTCTTTTCTGTTCATATCGAACAAGTTTAAGGTTGGGTTTTATTGTTAGTTTACGTTGTTTAGATTCGCCTTACTCAATTACAATCTCAAATTCGTCGTACTTATCCTTGCGCCATGCCATATCCTTTGTGCGCTTCGAGATGGCAAACAATGGTGAGAATGTTCTTACGCCAATTGTCTTGCCATCGGGCTTAAACTCCAAGATTCTGAGCCAACAGTCGCCTCCGTTGCCGTTCCAATCGCCATCGCCCTGCTGTGAGTTGAACATCATCTGTGGGATGTCACGTCCGTCGGCAGCCTTGTCGATGCGGAACGATGTTGTGGGTTGATAGTTAATCGTTTTATTTTCAGTGAATTTGGGCGTGTTGCCAGTGTGACCGCATATGACCATGCAGATGTTCTTCGACGGATAAACCAATTTCTGCCAAATGGCTTCTGCCCAGTTGCATGGTTTCAATGTGTAGCCTTCTTTTGTAATACGATTGCCCGGAGTATCCAACCACGAGTGAACGAGTAGGATAACCTTGTGGTCCTTGTATTTGTCCGATGTGGTTAGATCTTTAATCCACTCCAAAACCTCATCACGGGCCGCAAACTCAGTGGTGATAATAAGTATCTTTCCCCAATTTTTGTCGACAAACTCATATGCGCTATTCTCCATAGTGTGTACGCCCTGGAAATTCTCGCAAGTCGATACCAAGCACTTCTCAAACGTGATATTACGCTCCGGGTGGATAAATTCAGGAGCCAAAGAGTGGCGTGATGTGGCAGTGATGTGTCCAATGTCGTGATTGCCTTGTGCTACGATGTAGGGTAGGCGATTGTCCAAACGGCTCAATGCACGCGATACCGCCTCCCACTGCTGACGGCCAGTCTGGTCTCCGTTGTACGGGTTGGGTAGAGCAGCAGATATTTGCTTGCCGTTCTGTTCCACCATGTCGCCTGTAAAGAGGGCAGCTTTAATGTTGAGCCGGTCAATATTTTGTGCAATCCAAGCGGTTTGTAGATCGAATAAAGGCTGGTTGGCCGCAAATTTTGTGTAGCTCTGTGGGTCAGGAACCAGGATCATCGAGAATGAACCCTCATTTTCAAGTTGCGGATATACGGGGATAATGGGCTCAGCCAATTTAACTTGCGCCTGAGCTGTAATGATACCAAATGTGAGAATGGTACATAAAAGTGTGGTTAGTCGTTTCATATGACGGGGTGTTTAAATGTTTGTTGAATTCGCTATATTTTATCAGAATTATTATATCTTGGATAGTCTGTCGTTATACGCAATATCCCCATGTTATACATTCTTGACATTAAGTGTGCGTCATTGACAGTCCATGTGTATACTTGTAACCCTAACGAGTATGCTTCACTAATAATTTCAGGATTTGAGATGAAAAAATTATATGAAGAGTTGATGATATCATACCCTTTATCGGCTAGATATTGAGGGGAAAGATCATAGCCTAGATATCCAACTTTGTATTCGGGGTTAACCTGTATTATATCCTCACAATAATTTTTATTGAAAGATATAAATTCTATTTGGCTAGATACTCCATACTGTTCTGTGAGTTTAATTATAGACTTGATATTGTATACAGTTTTTATTTCGACTATTAATTTAAACTTTGGATATTTCTGTATAAGAATTAAGAAATCACTGAATAATGGGATGTCGGCATTTGTGTTGTTGAGAATGTCTTGGTATGATGACGATCTGATGTTTATACCTTCGTATGTGTCATCGTGATTGACAACAACTATCCCATCTTTTGTTTCATGAATATCAATTTCAGCTCCGTAAAGGCCTGCATCAATTGCATATTGCACGGCTTGTAATGAGTTCTCTGGGGCACCAGCATTCCAGTAGCCGCGATGTGCAATCTGTTTCTCTTTTGGAAACGTTGGGTTATACCCTTCTACTTTGCAAGAAATTAGCATCGTTATTATCCATAACGAAAGTGTGTGAAAAATATAATATTTTATGCAAAGTTTTAGTTTCATAAGATTGTCAGTGTTTAAAATAGCGTCCCCTCTTCGCTACTTTTTGGGGTGAATCCCATGTGCTTGTACGAAAGTTCGGTGGCCTCACGTCCACGAGGAGTGCGTTTGATGAATCCCTCTTTTATGAGGAATGGCTCGTAGACGTCTTCGATTGTTCCAGCCTCCTCGCCAACTGCTGTGGCGATAGTGTTAAGACCAACCGGGCCACCTTTGAACTTTTCGATAATAGTGCTGAGAATCTTGTTGTCCATCTGATCCAATCCGCGAGAGTCAATATTGAGTGCCTGCAAGGCTATGCGGGTGATTTCAAGGTCAATATGTCCCTCACCCTTGACCATTGCGAAGTCTCTTACTCGGCGCAATAATGCGTTGGCTATACGTGGTGTTCCGCGTGAACGCAGAGCAACCTCGATAGCGGCATCGTGGTCGATTGAGATGTCTAATATTCTAGCAGAACGTTTCACAATTCCGGCGAGTACTGGTGTGTCGTAATACTCCAAGTGACAGGTAATGCCAAAACGAGCACGCAATGGTGATGTTAGCAGACCGCTTCGTGTAGTGGCACCGACCAGTGTAAATGGAGCTAGTTCGATCTGTATCGAGCGAGCCGATGGACCTTTGTCGAGCATAATGTCGATTTTGTAATCCTCCATAGCCGAGTATAGATACTCCTCAACGATGGGGCTCAGACGATGAATTTCGTCAATAAACAACACATCTCCAGCTTCAAGGTTGGTGAGTAGTCCAGCCAGATCTCCAGGCTTGTCTAGTACCGGCCCCGAGGTGACCTTCATCTGTGCTCCCATCTCGTGGGCAATAATGTTAGCCAGTGTGGTTTTGCCCAATCCTGGAGGGCCGTGCAACAGAACGTGGTCGAGCGAGTCGCCTCGCATAAGCGCTGCTTTGATAAAGACTTTCAGATTGTCGACAATCTTATCCTGACCCGAGAAAGCCGATAGTTCTTGTGGTCGGATTCGATTTTCGAACTCTGAGTCTCGTTCGATATTTCTAATGTTTCTATCTATGTTCATTATTAAAACTGAATTTCGTTGTGGAATTCGTTCTTCACAAAGGTACGAAAAAATCAACATATTTTATATTGGGAGCTATCTTTTTTAATATTGATGTTGTGTTATAACTCTGTTTGTAGGTCGAAAAGTGTAATTATTTGTTTGATTTTGCTTGTTGAAAAATAATCGTTGTATTGTTGTGCAAGAAAATATAAATAATGATAATATTTTTTTTGTATAAAATATGTCTTTTTGTTGCTTGTTTTGAAAAAATATGCTATCTTTGAATGGCGAAAAACGACTTTGGTTATGTCTTCTTAGTTGGGTACGGATTATTATATGCAATTTGTTTGTATGCAGGCGTATAAGGGACGAGTATAAACAATTTGTTTGGTAAGACGTAGCGACTTAAAAGATGCCGCAGTAACAAAAAAAGGGCATAAGCCCTTTTAAATATAACTGAATATTAGTCGTGACCTCGAAAGGATTCGAACCTTCATCGTAAGAACCGGAATCTTAAATTCTATCCATTGAACTACGAGGTCGTGCTGCAAATATGGTAATTTTTTTTGAATATGGCAAATAAGAGTTCAAATTGGCCCCGTTTGGAGGCTATTATCGATTGGGCAGGAATGTCTGTGAATAGTTTTGCGCACCATATCGGATTGTCGCGAGCTGAAAATCTCTATCAGATCAAGTCTGGTAAGAATGGTGTCTCTCGCAATTTGGCTATGCGTATAGTCGAGGTGTTTCCCGAAATTAGTGCAGGGTGGTTGTTGACAGGCGAGGGTAGTATGCTTGCTTCGGCTAATGCCACAACCCGCGATATTCCTTTTTACGAGGGCGATAACGTTTGGCAGAATCTTATGAACCTGAAAGATATGGAGCCGACAAGCTATGTGTCGCTTCCTGCAGTTGGTGTGTGTGATTGTGCGGTACGTTGCAACGATGATGCCATGTCGCGCGAGATATTACCTGGTACGATTGCGTTTTTGAGGAAAGTCGATGTCAAATCTATAATTCCTGGCAGTATATGTGTCGTTGTATGTCCCGATTTTGTGGTGTTGCGTCGAGTTCGTTTCGTGAAGAGCCCCGAGGGAGAGAAATTGGTGCGATTGGAACCAGCCAATAAGAGTTTCGATGTGATGGAGATTCCTGTCGAGAACGTGTCCAATACGTATTGTGTTGTCGGTTCGCTGAAATTGTTTTAATAATTCAAACAGAGAGTTCTTTAACCCTAATATAATTAAAAACAACAAACCTGATTTATACTATGATGACTATCAAAACAAAGGAGAATGCTTCGTTATGGTTAGCATTTGTTGCAGCTGTAGTGGTTGCGGCGATTATGATTATTTGTGGCGTGAAATGGTGGCTGGTGGCGTGTGTGGCAGTTGCTATGTTCGTCGTGATAGCGATTTTGTCGCTTCAGATGATTAAGTCGTATGTGGCCTATAAGCTCAAACCTATATATTCAATGGTTTTGTCGCGTCACGTTCAGACCAACGAGATTGTCAACCAGATGAAAGATAAGCATGTTGAGGATATTTCTGACGAGTTGACCGCTTGGGTGGAGGATAACGATAAGGAGATTGCCCGTTTAAAGCAAAATGAGGTGTTCCGTAAGCAATATCTGGGTAATGTGGCTCACGAGCTCAAAACCCCTATCTTCAATATCCAGGGTTATATCTCGACTCTGCTTGATGGTGGTCTGGAGGACGATTTGATTAATCGTAAATATTTGGAGCGTGCCGAGAAGAGCATTGATCGCTTGATAAATATCGTTAACGATTTGGATACTATCGCCAAGTTGGAGAATGATATGAACCGTCTGAATATGACAAAGTTCGATGTCGTGGCTCTTGCAAAGGAGATTGTTGAGCAGTTGGAGATGGAGGCTGCAAAGCGCGATATCAAGCTAACGGTTAAGGGTGCTGATTCGTTGCCTTCGATGTTTTGGGTTACCGCCGACAAGCATTTCATTGGCCAGGTGCTGGTAAATCTTATTATCAATTCTATCAACTATGGTAAGGAGGGTGGTTCTACCCGCATCAAGTTCCGTGATATGATGGATAAGGTACTTATCGAGGTTGAGGATACAGGAGTAGGTATCAGCAAAGAGGATATGCCTCGCATCTTCGAACGTTTCTATCGTGTCGACAAGGGTCGTTCTCGCGAACAAGGTGGAACAGGTTTGGGCCTTGCTATTGTGAAACATATTGTTGAGGCGCACGGCGAGCGTATCACTGTTCGTAGCGAATTGGGCGTAGGAAGTACCTTTGCATTTGCTGTTAAGAAGGAGTTGGCTCAGACCGAGCGATAGTCTGAAGGGCATTGATATAGGGCTTAGCGTGATGTTGTAATCGACTCACGCTGAGTCTCTTTTTAGAGAGTATAATCCAAATGTTTATCGAGCTGATAAATGTTCTTTTGGATATAGTATAAAAGGTGTAATAGATTTAATGAGTTATGTTGAATGATCTATTGTATGTAGTCTGGGATGTTGATCCTGTTATGTTCCGTATCGGAGATTTTGAACTGCGATACTATGGACTTATGTGGGCATTGACAATATTGCTCGGTGAGCGATTCTTCTCGGCTTTTGCAAAGCGAGAAGGGTTTAGTAATGATATTGTAGAGACAGGATTTGTCTGGATTGTGTTGGGTGCTATTCTCGGTGCGCGAGTAGGCCACTGCCTATTTTACGAGTTCTCATACTATATTGCCAAACCGTGGGCAATACTTACCGAAATTCGCAATGGTGGAATGGCAAGCCATGGTTCGGCTATTGGTATGTTGCTTGGTATGTGGATTACTGCTCGTAAGCATAAGATGGCCTATGTGTGGTGGCTCGATCGTATTATGATTCCTGTGGCTATCGGTGGCGCGTTGGTACGATTGGGTAATCTTATGAACTCAGAGATTGTTGGAGATGCGACCACTATGCCGTGGGGTTTCAAATTCGTGCGTTTGTATGGCGCTATGCCATTGGAAAATGTTCCGGTGCAACACCCCGCGCAGCTCTATGAGGCACTTTGCTATATAGTTACTTTTGTGGTGCTTATGTGGCTGTATTATAAACGCGATATGGGGCGTCGTCACGCCGGTATTATGTTTGGTGTTGGATTGATAGGCATATTCGTTACGCGATTCTTTATCGAGTTGGTTAAAGTCAATCAAGAGGCATTCGAAGAGGGTATGTTGCTCAATATGGGTCAGTTGTTGAGTATCCCATTTATAATTATGGCTGCGGTTGTTATATGGATGGGCATTAACGATAAGTTACCCATTGCTCGTCCTGAGTCGCCCAAGAAGGGTGGTCATAAATTTGTTACTAATAAAAACAAAAAATAGCGTTATGGTAGGTGAGGTTAATAAAATCATATACAATATGCTCATCAGCGGTCGCGGAGTATATCTGCCTGATGTGGGTTCGCTCTTTATTGAGCGTCAGGGTGCTCGTAGGATATCGAAGGATAAACTTTTGTCACCCCGTAATGTTGTGATATATTCAACTCAGGAGCAAGCTCCGTCGCTTGTGAGTGAGATTGTCAGTGTGGCAGGATGTTCTGTCGAGCAGGCGCAGGATATTTATGAGCGTTGGATTACCAAGACCCGCGAAGGCAATACAATAACCATCGGTGGTGTAGGAGTGCTTAATCATCGTAGTTTTTCGACCGAGAGTGCCTTTGGGGCAGCTATTAATCCTAAGGGAGTAAAGACTCTTGTGGTACGTCGTCGCTCGAATAAGTGGCTCTATGCATTGTCGGCGGTGTGTGTGCTTATTGCTTTAGGATTCTTCGGATATATTATGTGGGGCGATGATTCGACTGGTGGTAGGAAGAATAGCCAGAGTACATCGCAGACGCAAACTTCACAGTTGGCTCAAGCTGAGGGTGCAACTACGGTTGACTCTTTGGCAACAGGTGTGACTGCAACTGCGACAACCGACTCTTCAAACACAAACTCGGTTGTTGCGGCACAGGCAGGAGCAGTTACTTCGACTACACCGACTGCTACCTCAACTACAACTTCAATTGCATCACCATCGGGCTATGATTATTACGTAGTTATGGGAATATTCTCTACCGAGCAGAATGCTGCATTGGCAGTTGAGCAAGTGCGTAGTAAAATTAATGATGCAGAGTGTGTAGTGTTGCCATTTAAGAATAAATTTATGGTGACCATATACGGCAGTAATAATCGTAGCGATTGTTCGGCTTATGCTAAGTCATATAAAGATATTTATCCCGATTTGTGGGTATATAATAAGAAATAATGCGAGTAGCCGATACGATAGGTCGATTTATAGATTTTTTCTACTTCAAACCGTTTCAGAAGATTTTCTCGCGTGAGATTTTCCGTTATGCGGCTTGTGGAGGCACTAATATGGTGCTTGATTTGGTGTGGTATTTTGTTATCTACCATTTTGTTGTAGCCGAGCGATATATCGATTTGGGTTTTGTGGTTATGTCGCCTCATGTGGCATCGCTTATCGTCGTCTTCCCGATAACCTTCTTTACAGGCTTTTGGCTCAATCGTAATGTGGCTTTCCAGGCCACGCAGCTTGGTTCAGTTCACCAGTTATGGCGATATGCATTGTCGGTTGTGGGGTCACTTTTGCTCAATTATGTTTGCCTGAAATTTTTTGTCGAGGTTTGTGGTATATGGCCCACTCCGGCTAAGGCTGTTACTACTGCGGTGTCTGTCGTATATAGCTATCTTGCAGGAAGATATTTCACTTTCAGAAAGTCGGCGTAGGGCCAATTTGAGAAAAGTATTGTTAAAAGCGAGTTGTAGGTTTGCCTGTGACGCGCTTTTTCTTTGTTTTTGTTCAAAAATGACTATAATAGTTCTATTAATGTTTGCTCTATTTGTGAGTAATACAATATTTTTGCAGTCGCATTATTTTTGATGAGGGCGCAGTACTTTTGCTGATAATATAACATCGTTATATGTCATCCCGCGAAGAGGATTGTGGTGAGTTCTGATGATAATATTTTGGACGATTTGGTCACTATGTAGTTACAAAACGCAAAAACCAGAAAACTTTTTTTGTTTTTAAGTTTTCGTTTCGTATATTTGCACCCGTATTAAAGTGCATATTATGACCCAGAGAGAAAAAATCGTAGATCACGTTTCGCAAATGATTCTTTCATTAGGCGTTAAGTCGGTGCGTATGGACGATGTCGCCAATTCGTTAGGAATGTCGAAGCGTACGCTCTATGAGATGTTTGCTGACAAGGAGGAACTTTTGTTCGAGAGTATTGTCTATTTGATGGAGTGCCGTCAGCAGAATCTCTCGGAGCAGATGCGTGGTTGCGATAATATGTTGGAGGTGTTGTTATATAGCGTCCGCATCTTTACAAGCACAACCAACATCGATGATACAGCCAAGCGTTTGACAACCAATCTTAGGAAGTTTTATCCAACGGTGTTGGAGCGTGTGCAACGAGTTCACACCGAGAAGGGTCTTGCTGGATTGCAGTATGCGTTGGATCGATGCCTTGCCGAAGGTTATCTCGATCCGAATGTAGATGTCGAGCTTATGGCTCAGCTCTTTTTCTCAAGTACAGGGATATTTATGACCGATAGCAATGTTGTTCTGCCCGATGGTATCACTCGCGACGAAGCGTTTGGTGCTATGGTGGTTAATTTCTTGCGAGGATTGTCTACGGTCAAGGGTTTGCAGGTTATCGACGATATTTTGGCTCGTGAACCTCGCCCCAAGACTTTGAAGGAGCGCCGTGCTGAAGCTAATGCAGAAAATAATTAACGAAAATAATTAATAGGTAAAATTTATGAAACTGAAGAATCTCTTTTTTACGTTGCTTGCTATGGTAAGCGTAGCAACGGTGTCGGCTACGACACAGGAGAATGGTGCAGCAACCACAGCCTCTGAGCCGTTGGTTCTCACTTTGGAGCAGGCTCTGCAAATTGCGTTGAGCGAGAGCCCTACGGTAAAGATTGCCGACAAGACTATCGAGGCAAAGAAGTATGCCAAGAAAGGTACATACTCAAGTTTGTGGCCCGATATCAGCGCATCGGGAACTTACCAGCGTTACATCAAGAAGCAGACATTCCACATTATGGGTCAGACTATGGAGGTCGGTACGACCAACAATATGTCGGCTGGTGTGAATGCCGCAATGCCTCTTGTGAATGCACAGTTGTGGAAGTCGTTGAAGCTATCTGCTATGGACGTAGAGTTGGCCGTTGAGCAGGCTCGCTCGTCACGTGTTGATATGGTGGAGCAGGTATCAAAGGCTTTCTATCAGGTTTTGCTTGCCAAAGATTCTTATAATGTATATAAGCGAGTTTACGACAATGCAGTTGAGAATCACAAGATTGTAGAGAAACGTTACTCTGTAGGCGCAGTTTCGGAGTACGATTTCATCCGTTCTAAGGTCTCTGTTTCGAATGCAGAGCCAAATGTGTTCAATGCTGAGAATTCAATTATCGTAGCTTTGTGGCAGTTGAAGGCGTTGTTGGGTCTTGATATGAATAAGGAGATTGATTGTGCTGGTTCGTTGGCCGATTTCGAGCCCGTGATGACTTCACATATTGCTCATGAGATGGATTTGTCGAATAACTCTACAATGCGTCAGTTGGATATTCAGGAGCGTATGCTCGACAAGAGTATCGAGTTGAAGCGTTCGGCAAACCTTCCATCGTTGGCACTCTCGATTGGCTATAACTTCGTGGCTATGGACGAGACAATGAAACTTTTCCACTATCGCTGGAATCCCTATTCAGTTGCAGCGTTGAGCCTTAATATTCCTATCTTCTCAGGTTTCAAGCGCCGTTCTGATGTTAAGCAGGCTAAGATTGATTTGGAGAATTTGCAGTTGCAGCGTGAGAATGTTGAGCGCCAGCTTTATACCGCTATGAAGCAGTACGAGAGCTCAATGCTCACTAACTTGAAGCAGTATCACGCATCGTCGGAGAATATCTCGCAGGCTAAGCGTGGTTACGATATTGCGGTTAAGCGTTATGAAGTGGGTGGTGGTACACTTGTCGATGTTGACAACTCACAATTGGCATACACTCAGGCCGAGCTGTCACGTAGCACAGCTATCTATAACTACTTGGTAAATCAGGTATCATTGGAGAAGATCAAGGGTACTACAGAGAATTCAAATTCACAGGAAAACTAAAAACGGATAATAGATATGAAAATGAATGGAATCATCAGAACACTTCTCGTAGGTGGTGTTTGTGTAGCAGGCGTGGCTTGCTCGGGTAACCAGAATGCCGAGAAGGCAGCTGCCGAACAGCAGCAGGCAGTAGTTGTGAAGCCCAAAGTAACAACTCAGATTGTAAACGTACAGGATGTTGAGCAGCAGAGCGTTTTTACAGGTAATGTAGAGGGATTTGCTGTGAATAATATTGCTCCCCAGCAGCCTTTGCGTATTAAGCGTTTGTTGGTTGATGTGGGTGATCGTGTAGTTGCAGGTCAGAAGGTGGCCGAGATGGATAACTCCTCTCTCTCGCAGGCTAAGGCTCAGTACGAGACCAATAAGGCAGCTTTCGAGCGTTCTAACGAGCTTTATAAGTTTGGCGGTGAATCAAAGGCCGCTTGGGAGGCTACAAAGGCCGCTTACGAGGTGTCGAAGCTTACTTATGAGAATTTGTTGGAGAACACAACTTTGGTATCTCCTGTTTCAGGTTTGATTACTGCTCGTAACTACGATAACGGCGATATGTATGGAGGTCAGCCTATCTTTGTTGTGCAGCGTATCAATCCCGTGAAGATTATGATTAACGTATCGGAGGCTCTTTACTCATACGTTAAGAAGGGTATGAAGGTTGATGTTGCATTAGATGCATTGGAGGGTCAGACTTTCGAGGGTAAGGTTACCCGTATCACTCCTTCTATTGACGCCGCTACTCGTACATTTGCTGTAGAGGTACAGGTAGCTAACGGTAAGGAGGTAATCAAGCCCGGTATGTATGCGCGCGTGACAATGAACTATGGTACACGCAAGAATATCGTTGTTCCTGATCAGGCGATTGTTAAGATGTTGGGTTCTGGTAACCGTTACATCTATGTATACAAGCAGGATGGTACTGTAAGCTACCAGCGTGTTGAGTTGGGTCGTCGTATGAACGACAAATATGAGATTTTGAGCGGTATTGCCGATGGTGACGAAGTTGTAACTTCTGGCCAGAACGCATTGAAGGATGGTATTGCCGTTGAGCGTGTTAACGAGTAAATATTTTACTAACTCAAAAAAGTAACAGACGATGAATATATATAAAACATCGGTCAATAACCCTATTACCACCATAATCCTCTTCGTGGCGATTATGATTTTTGGTGGCGTGTCGCTGTCACGTTTGGGTATTGACCTCTTCCCCGATATCGAGTCGAATGCCATGTTGGTAATGACGACTTACCCGGGTGCGAGTGCCGAGGATATCGAGAATAATGTTACTCGCCCGATTGAGAA
This sequence comes from Rikenellaceae bacterium, assembly GCA_015060165.1. Lineage (GTDB taxonomy): Bacteria > Bacteroidota > Bacteroidia > Bacteroidales > Rikenellaceae > Alistipes. Next base: position 317,798 of record SUZC01000001.1, on the reverse strand, counting down.
TGTGCTCAATGGTGTTGACCACTTGAAGGATATCACCTCTCAGTCGAAGGAGAATATCTCTATTGTAGCGTTGGAGTTCGAGTATGGTTACGACCTGGATATCTTGGCCAACGATGTGCGAGATAAGCTGGATATGTTGTCGACTCTGCCCGATGGTACGAGCCAACCTATCATCTTCAAGTTCTCATCTGATATGATCCCCGTATTGATGGTGGGTGTAACTGCGGGTGAGAGTATGTCGGGATTGTACAAGATCCTCGACGACCAGATTGTAACTCCGCTGGCTCGTGTGAGCGGTGTGGGTACAGTATCGCTTGCTGGTATTCCAGAGCGTGAGATTCAGGTATATTGCAACCCCAATAAGTTGGAGGCATATAATATGACTATTGAGCAGATTTCATCGGCTATCGCATCTGCTAACCGCAATACCCCTGCTGGTACGTTTGATGTTGGCTCAAACGCATATTCATTGCGTGTTGACCACGAGTTTGAGGATCCCAGCGAGATGTTGAATTTGGTGGTTGGTTATCGCAATGGTACGCCTATCTTGCTCAGTGACGTTGCAACCATCAACGATACCGTTCAGGAGCGTATTCAGGAGGCTTATCACGGTGGTACCCAGGGCGGTATGATTATCGTTCAGAAGAAGTCGGGTGCCAACTCAGTAGAAATTGCTCAGAATGTGCAGGCATACATCAACGAGATTAAGGGTAATCTCCCTGCCGACGTTGAGATATTTACCATTATGGATACCTCAGACAACATCATCTCGACAGTTCACTCTTTGCGTGATACTATCATTACAACATTCTTGCTTGTGATGTTGGTGGTATTCCTATTCTTGGGTCGTTGGCGTGCAACTATCGTGGTTGTGCTAACAATCCCCATTTCGTTGTTGGCCGCTATTGTTTATATCTTCGCAACTGGTGAGACGTTGAACATTATCACAATGTCGTCGCTCTCAATTGCAATTGGTATGGTAGTGGATAACGCGATTGTGGTGTTGGAGAATATCACATCTCATATCGACCGAGGAGCAAAGCCAAAGCAGGCTGCAATCTTCGCTACCAAGGAGGTTGGTATCTCGGTTATGGGTGGTACGCTTACAACCATTGCCGTATTCTTGCCTTTGACAATGGTTCAGGGTATGGCGGGTATCTTGTTCAACTCAATGGGTTGGATGGTTACCATCACGCTTACCGTATCAACACTTGCCGCTATCACATTTACCCCAGTATTGTGCTCATTGATGATGAAGCAGAATCCAACAAAGGCTTGGTTCCAAGGTAAGATTGATGCAGTTATGGAGCATTTCAACGGCATCTATGGAAATATCTTGGGTTGGTGTGTACGTCATCGTAAGGTAATCATCTTGGGTTCGCTTGGAATGTTTGCTGCAGTTATGGGACTCTTAGGCCCTGCGTTGAAGTCTGAGTTCTTCCCAGTGCAGGATAGCGCTGCTATCTCAGCCGAGATTCAGTTGCCGGCAGGTACACGTCAGGATATTACTCGTGAGTTGGCATTGGAGCTTAGTGAGCGTATCGAGAAAGCATATTCTAATGAGTTGCTGAACGTGAGTGTTCGTCAGGGTCAGGCTGATACCGATAATACATTTGCATCACTTCAGGCAAACGGTACCCATATCATTTCGATGAATATGCGTTTTGTTAAGAAGACAGAGCGTAATATCGGCTTGAAGGAGATTGGTGATGGAATTCGTAAGATTTTCGACGAGTACTCAATCATCCGTAAGTATACCGTAACCGAAGGTGGTGGCGGTATGGCAGGTAAAACTTCTGTTGATATCGAGATTTATGGTTACGACTTCGATACTTCGGATGCGTTGGCGGAGCAGGTAGCTCAGATGTTCCGCTCGATGGAGGGTTGCTCGGAGGTGACTATTTCGCGTGATGAGTACACTCCTGAGTACCACGTTGATTTCGATTTGGAGAAGTTGGCTCGTAGTGGTTTGGACGTAACAACCGCCTCAATGTATCTTCGTAACCGTATTAATGGTTCGGTGACCTCTTACTATCGTGAAGATGGTGATGAGTATGATATCCGCGTACGTTACGACCGAAAATTCCGTGAGTCACTCGATGATATCGAGAACATTACGATCTACAATAATATGGGCCAGGGTGTGAAGATTCGCGATATCGGTGTTGTTAAAGAGGCTTCAACTCCTCCTACGATTACTCGTAAGAATCGTGAGCGTTATGTTACCGTATCGGGTGTTGTGGCATCAGGTTATGCACTCAGTGAGATTGTTGAGGAGGCAAAGGCTGGTATGGCCAACATTCAGATGCCCTCAGGCTTTATGTGGCAGATTGGCGGTACATATGAGGATCAGCAGGAGACCTTCGGTGATTTGATTCTGTTGATGGCCTTGATGGTGGTGCTTGTATTTGTTATTATGGCATCGCAGTTTGAGTCGCTCACATATCCGTTTGTGATTATGTTCTCATTGCCATTTGCTGTTGTGGGTGTTGTAATCGGATTGGCAATTACAGGTACCCCTATGAACATTATGTCATTGCTCGGTATCTTGATGCTTATCGGTATTGTGGTGAACAACGGTATCGTGCTTGTCGACTATACAATCCTCTGCCGCGAGCGTGGTATGGGTATTTTGGAGGCTGTTGTAACCGCAGGTCGAAGCCGTTTGCGTCCTATCTTGATGACCACTCTTACCACTGTGTTGGGTATGATTCCTATGGCTGTGGGTAATGGTGTTGGAGCCGAGATGTGGAACTCACTCGGTATGTCGGTTGCGTGGGGTCTTTCGTTCTCGACTTTGATTACATTGATTCTTATTCCAACAATGTTTGCATCGTTTGCAATTCACGGTGAGAACCGTCGTCAGAAACGTGCACGTAAATTACAACAAAATAACCAGTAAGAGATATGAAAGCAGTATTTATGGCATGTAACCAGTCTATGTACGACGCGGTTATCGATATTATGGATGAAATGGATATTCGTGGTTTTACGGGTTGGGAGGAGCTTATTGGTCGTGGTACTGGCGACGGCGAGCCTCACCTTGGTAACCATGCGTGGCCAGCTATGAACTCAGCTCTTATCTCAGTAATGGAGGATGATAAGGCCGAGAAGTTCTTGGCGCAGCTTAAAAAGCTTGATGAGGATAACCACAAGCAGGGTATTCGTGCCTTTGCTTGGGAGGTTAGCTCTATGATTTAATCCTACGTCATAACACTAGAAAAGAGGTTTGCTCGACTCGCAGTCGGGCAAACTTTTTTTTTGAAATGTTGCGATATTCAATTATTTAGGCTAACTTTGAAAAACGACGATTTGTGGCAGATTGCCTTTTTTGATTTCGATGCAATATCTGCCGAGCCTAAAACTGTTGATTATCAACCAACTAAAATAACTAAAATGGAGAACCGTAAACTGAGAATGGGAATGATTGGCGGGGGTAGCGATGCATTTATCGGAGCTATTCACCGTCGTGCAGCATTGATGGAGAATGAGATTGAGTTAGTGTGCGGCTGCTTTAGTATTAATCCTGAAATATCACTATCTTCTGGTCGCTCATACTATATCCCCGACAATCGTATCTACTCCACTTGGCAGGAGATGATTGCCGCCGAAGCTCAACTTCCTGAGGGTGAACGTATGGATTTTGTTACTATTGTGACTCCTAATAGATTCCATTTCGAGCCAGCTGTTGCCGCGTTGGAGGCGGGTTTCGATGTTGTCGTGGATAAACCTATGACCTTCTCTTTGGAAGAGGCTCTTGCTCTGCGTGATAAGGTCAACGAAACAGGCCGAACATTGGCTCTTACTCACGTCTATAGCGCATATCCAGCTATCAAGGAGGCTCGTGCCCGTATAGCACGCGGCGAGATAGGCAAGGTGCGCAGAGTGTTTGTTGAGTATTCTCAGGGTTGGCTCTCGAAACGCGTGGAGCTCAAGGGTGGTAACAATGCAGTTTGGCGTAATGATCCTAAGCAGGCCGGTAAGGGTGGTTGTGTGGCTGATATCGGCACCCACGCTTGGCATCTGACTGAGTATGTTACTGGCGCTAAAGTAGTAGAGGTTTGTGCCGATTTGCTTAGGGTTGCAGATGGCCGTCCGGTTGATGATGATGCTTGCGCTTTCTTGCATTATGATGCAGGTTTTACTGGTTTGCTGCAGTCGACTCAAGTGGCTACAGGTGAGGAAAATAACATCCGTTTGCGTGTATATGGTGAAAAGTGTGGCTTGGAGTGGCGACAGCAGAGCCCCAATACCCTCTATGTGAAGTGGGCTGAGCGCTCAACTGAGGAGGTGCATATCGGTAATGGCTACAACTTCCTTGACGATACCTCGAAGTGGAATACCCGTACTCCTGGCGGTCACCCCGAGGGCTTCATCGAGGCTTTTGCCAATATTTATCGCAATTTTACATTGGTTGTTAAGGCTAAAGCTGCCGGCAAGCAACCCGATGAGAAGTGGTTAGACTTCCCAAATGTCGAGGATGGTGTTCGAGGTATGCAGTTTGTCGAGACCATGGTGCGTGCTGGTTACGATTCGTCGCAGAAGTGGCATAAGTGGGTTGAAAAATAGTAGATGTCAAGTGTAATAAGAAATTATTTTCTTAAAATATACATCGAAAGTTGTATATTGCTGAAATAATTACTATTTTTGACCTGATAAAATATGTATTTTTATGTCTAAGTCAAAAGCAAAAAAATATTTTGTTGCAGGCCTTACAGGTCTTGTGTTGGGTTTTTCTTTGATGATTGGCTTCAACTATATGTGGGTCAATAGCTCGAAAAACGAATCATGTATGGCTTGCCATTATCACCCCGAGGCCGATGCCAGTTGGAAGCAGTCGATTCACTATAACAACGGTAGCGGCGTGATGACCGATTGTGCAGCTTGTCACCTTCCTCCAAAGGGGTCGTTTGATTATGTGAAGGCTAAGATTACAACAGGTACAAAGGATCTTTGGTCATACCTCACAAAGAACAAGGAGGATATCGACTGGGAGAGCAAGGGAGAGTTGGAATATGCTCAGACAATTGTTTATAACGAGTCGTGCAAGGCTTGTCACGTCAATCTCTTCCCGCAGGGAATTACCGACGAGGGTGTAACTGCTCACCTCCATTACGAGGAGAACGAGGAAAAACTCAATTTGCAGTGTATCAGCTGTCACCTCGATGCAGGTCACTATAACCCCAATTATAAGCACGCGGCTCTCACTGAGGCTCCCGTAGAGGAGGAGGGTGAGCCATATGCTGAGGCTACTGCCGTTACAGAGTTCAAGAACTATGTTGAGACTATTCCGGGTACGACAGCAGCAATTAGCATGATTGCAATTCCGGGTGGCTCGTTCACTATGGGTAGTGCCGAGGGTGAGCCTTTCCATAAGGCCGATGAGGCTCCACAGCGCAAGGTTACCGTATCGCCATTCTTTATGGGCGAGTTGGAGGTTACTTGGTCGCAGTTCTGGGCCTTCTATCGTGAGACAATGTCGGAGGGCCGTACATCGCCCGAAACAATCTATGCAAATAATAGCCGCGAGGATATCGATGCAGTGAGTGGTCCTACTCCTCCATTTGGATTCCCCGATCAGGGTTGGGGTATGGGTGAGCGTCCCGCAATCACAATGACCCACTATTCGGCTGAGACCTTCTGTCAGTGGTTGTCGCTCAAGACCGGTAAGAAGTATCGTTTGCCAACCGAGGCCGAGTGGGAGTATGCTGCTCGTGGAGGTACCGATACTCCTTACTTCTTCGAGGGTAACCCCAAGAAGTTTACCAATGGCGGATTCTGGAACGAGATGTTTGGTGCTGATACCACAGTTATCAATAGTTATGTGATTTACAGCAACAATAGTAAAAACCGTACTCAGGAGCCAGCGATGGTTAAGGCTAATCCATTTGGCTTGAAGAATATGTTGGGTAACGCTATGGAGTACTGTTCGGATTGGTACGCTGAGGACGCCTATCAGAATCTTTCAGATGGTGCAGTTGATCCGAAGGGCCCAGAGAGCGGAACAGAACACGTTGTTCGTGGCGGTCAATACACCGACGATGCTGCCGACTTGCGAGTTGCGGCTCGTGGAAAGACCCAGCACGATGCTTGGCTCAAAACCGACCCGCAGAATCCAAAGAGTATATGGTGGTACTCTGATATAAAAGGTATCGGTTTCCGCGTTGTGTGTGAAGTGCCAGAGGGCGTAGCAGCTAACTAATCTTAAATGTGCAAAGCGTTAGTTGCAAAGCGAATTTATATTGTGAAGAAACATAATATTTAATAAACTACTAAATAAAACTATACTACTATGAGCAAGAACAAAATGAGTAGAAAAGACTTCTTGTCTTTGTCTGCAATGGCTGGTGTAACCGGTTTGGTTGGTTCATCTTCAATTCTCACCTCTTGTGGTGATAAGGGTCCCGTTTATACTCCTTTGAAGGAGGCTGGTACCTACTATATCCCCGTTTTGAACGACAAGGCTGACGACGGTAAGGAGTTGAAGGCTGGTGTTATCGGTTGCGGTGGCCGTGGTTCTGGTGCTATCTTCAACTTGTTGGCAGCAGCTAACGGTATTAAGGTTGTAGCTCTGGGCGATACTTTTGCTGACCGTTTGAATGATTTGAAGGGTAAATTGGCTAAGCAAGGTCAGGTTGTTGCCGACGATAAGTGCTTCGTGGGTTTCGATGCTTACAAGAAGGTTATCGATGCTGGTGTTGATATGGTCGTTGTTGCAACTCCTCCTGCATTCCGTCCTATTCACTTCCAGTATGCAACTGAGAAAGGTGTTCACTCATTCTTGGAGAAGCCTATCGCTGTTGATCCTAAGGGCTACCGTATGATTATGGCGACTGCAAAGCAGGCACAGGCTAAGGGCTTGAGCGTTGTTTGTGGTACTCAGCGTCACCACCAGCGTCCTTATGTTGAGGCATACCAGAAGATTCAGGAGGGCTTGATCGGAGAGATTACAGGCGGTAATGTATATTGGAATCAGTCTATGTTGTGGTATCGCAACCGCGAGAAGGCTTGGTCTGATACAGAGTGGATGATTCGCGACTGGGTTAACTGGAAGTGGTTGTCTGGTGACCATATTGTTGAGCAGCACGTTCACAATATCGACGTATTCTTGTGGATGTCAGGTTTGAAGCCAGTTAAGGCTACTGCATTTGGTGCTCGTCACCGTCGTATTACAGGTGACCAGTATGATATGTTCAGCGTAGATTTCGAGATGGAGAATGGTATCCACCTCCACTCAATGTGCCGTCAGATCAATGGATGCTCTAACAATGTAGGTGAGTTCATTCAGGGTACTAAGGGTTCTTGGAATAGCTATAATCACGAGATTAAGGATTTGGCAGGTAACGTTATCTGGAAGTTCGATGCTGAGGCCGAGAAGGCTGCATACAAGCAGACTAACCCATACGTTTTGGAGCATGTTGATTGGGTTAACCACATCCGTAAGGGTACAGCTCACGATGAGGCATCAGAGTGCGGTATCTCTTGCTTGGCAGGTGTAATGGGCCGTGAGTCTGCATACTCAGGTGCATCAGTTACATGGGACGAGATCAGCAAGTCTAATCAGGACTATATGGCTGAGTTCAAGCACGAGTTGGGCAAGCAGGATATGGATAAGTGTGTTGTAATGGTTCCTGGTAAGTAATCATTTTTCACATCAGATAATTAAACTTTAAGAGGGTGGGGTCGGAGCAAACATAAACTCCCTCTTCACCCTCTTGCTTTAACAGTTGCACTACATTGTAGGGCTTTCCCTATGGAGGTTAAGAAACAATATCAGTACATCGATTCGGAGTTGATGGCCAAGGTTGCTGAACAGGCGACGAATTCGCCCCGTAAGCGAATGAACTATAATTTCCACTCTTCGACCGATGAGCCTGTCAATCGCCTGCTGAATGTGATGCATCGTGGCTCATATTTGCCCGTGCATCGCCATCTTTCACCCGCCAGGAGTGAGAGTATCGCAGTGTTGAAGGGTCGAGTAGGAGTGTTGTTTTATGACAATGATGGCAATCTTACCGACAAACGCGAGGTAGGCCCTCAGTGTGATTGCGTGGGATTCGATATCGAGGCGGGAGTATGGCACGGTTTGGTGGTGTTGGAGGACGATACGGTCCTTTTTGAGATAAAGCAAGGTCCTTTTGCCCCCATTACGCCCGATAATCTGGCTCCGTGGTCGCCTGCGGCTAATGATGCCGAGGCTGTTGAGCAATATGTTAAAGCTCTAGAAAAGCTATTTATATAAACTACAACTATATGAAAAGAAAGGAATTTTTACAGAGATCATTGTTTGGAGCTGCTGCCGTAGCTGCTGCCACTGCACCTATTGAGTTGCTCAGCTCTTGCGCACCAAAGAATAAGACCGAGCTTAAACTCTCATTCCAAGAGGGTACAGCTCCTGGTAAGAGCCTCAACGAAAAGTTCGACTATATGGAGAACTTGGGTATCGTTGGATTTGAGCCTGGTGGTCGTAATTTGGCTGCTCGTGTAGAGGAGATTCAGTCGGCATTGAAGGGCCGTAATATCAAGGTATCGGCTATTTGCGCTGGTTTTAGCGGATTTATTTTGGCTGAAGACCCAGAGGTGAAGGCTCAGTTTGATTCAACTATGCGCGATATTATTGCTGCTGCCGGTGCTATTGGCTCAACAGGTGTGATTATGGTACCTGCGTTTAACGGTCAGAAGCCTTGCAAGCCTCACACATTTGAGACTCGTGAGTATTTGTGCGAGCAGATGCACGAGCTTGGTGAGTACGCTTTGAAGCACAATACAACTGTGATTTTGGAGCCATTGAACCGTCGTGAGTGTCACTACTTGCGTTTGGTAGGTGATGCAGCTGCCATCTGTCGTGACTCGAAGAGTGCGGGTGTGAAGTGTATGGGTGACTTCTGGCATATGCAGGAGGAGACATCTGACTATGCAGCATTCTTGGCCGCTGGTCCTGAGTATTTGCAGCACGTTCACGTCGCAAGCCGTGGTCGTCGTATTATGCCGGGCGAGGATGGCGAGAAGGATAACTATGTAGATGGATTCCGCGCATTGAAGCAGATGAATTATCCTTATTATGTTAGCTTCGAGTGTGGCACAAAGGGCGAGCGTGAGCAGACTGTTCCTGCCGCTGTTGAGTTGTTGCGTGCACAGTGGGAGTTGGTATAACTGTAATTAACCAACAGAAGGGAACTCAATACATTTGTGGCGAGTTCCCTTTTTTTAATTTGTTTTTCTATGGCCTTGAAGTGGGGTTATCGTCGAGCCTTTATGCGTTGTGCGCTTATCTTTGTGGTGGGCGTTGTATTGCAACTTGTGGTGGGCGATTTGGACAATAGTTTCCTGCGATATCCGTGGGGATTGATTCTCGCAGTCAACTATCTGTATCTTATTATACTTGCAAATCTATATGCCCAGAAGTGGCAATGGGTTAGGCGATTGTCTGACCATTATGCCTCAGCATCGGCTTTGGCCTCGATGGTGGTGATGTGTATTGTCTTTGGTTTTACACGTCAAGATGCTGCTACTGGAGGAGTTGTGGGTGCGTTAGGATTCTCGCGTATGACCTCGTCGTGGCCGTTCAATCTTCTGTTATTATATTTCCTAACCACGTTGGGATTTATGGCGGTGCAAGATATTCGCCATTTCAGAGAGCGTAGCCTTGTGCGAATTTTGTCGCACGTTGCTCCGTTTGTGGCCATTGCTGCAATGATGTTCGGCAGCGGCGATAAACTGCGAGTGACAATCCGTACCTCGCTCGATAGACCAGTTTATACGGGTGTAGATAGAGCAGGCCGTAGCGTCGAGTTACCTTTTTCGGTGACGTTGCGTGAGTTTAAAATGGAGGAGTATCCACCTAAATTATACCTTCTCGATACTCAGACAGAAACCTCTTCGAAAGAGTTTTTGTCGGCCGAGCGAGTGGGCGATAACCTCGCGATTGGTGGTTGGCAAATTGAGGTGCGTGAGATTGTCGATATGGCAGGCCGTATCCCTGAGGAGCAGAATTTCCGACCAATGCATCACGTTGGAGCAGCTCCTGCCGTATATGTCGCAGCTCGGAATGTGGCGAGTGGTGAGCAGCGTGAGGGCTGGGTCAGTTGCGGAAGTTTTATCTTTGAGCCAGCTTATCTGTTTCTCGATAGTCGCCATGCGATTGCTATGCCTCGCCGAGAGCCGAAGCACTATCTTTCGCGTGTTAGGGTGGAGGAGATGAGCGGTGAGAAGACCGATTATGAAATCGAAGTAAATTCTCCTGCCAGAGTGGGCTCTTGGCATATCTATCAGGTGGGTTACGATACTCAGCGTGGCCGATGGAGTACAACCAGCGTGTTGGAGTGTGTGCGTGATGGCTGGTCGCCAGCGGTGGCTGTGGCGTTGTGGCTTACGTTGTTGGCGGGTGTTGTGATGTTTGTTACGGCGGGTGGTCACACTTGGAAAGGCCGCCGTCAGAACTTATCCCTGCAATCTTCTGAACAAGGCAAGAAATCACAAAAAGGAAAGGAGACAAAGCGATGATTTGGCAACAACTTATTTGGTTTGCAGCAGCGTCGATTCTCTGCTGGGTAACGGGAGCGGTATTGGCCTTCAAAGTCAAATCCATTAAGCCTGCTGCTGTGGTGTCGTTCATTGGCTCTGCCATTTTTTTGAGCTATATTGTCGTGATGTGGGTTTCGCTTGAGCGTCCTCCTATGCGAACTATGGGCGAAACACGCTTATGGTATTCATTCTTCCTGTCGTTGGCGGGTTTGGCGGTGTTTGTAAGATGGCAATATCGATGGGTGCTCTCGTTCAGCACGATGATGTCGGTGGTATTTATCTGTATCAATCTCTTTAAACCAGAGATACATAGCAAATCACTAATGCCTGCGTTGCAGAGTGTGTGGTTTGTACCTCACGTTATTGTCTATATGTTTGCTTATGCAATGATGGGCGCTGTGACGCTATTTGCCTTGTATTTGTGGTTTCGCCGTTCAAAGCAACCCTCGGCTGAGGAGTTGGGTGTGTGTGACAATCTTGTTAGAATCGGTTGGGCATTCCTGACACTCGGAATGGTTATGGGTGCATTGTGGGCCAAGCAGGCGTGGGGCGACTATTGGACTTGGGACCCGAAGGAGACTTGGGCAGCCGCAACGTGGCTCAGTTATCTGTTGTATCTCCACCTTCGTCCCCATATCAAAGATAATAACGTCACGTTTGCACTTATAATTTTCTCGTTCCTGCTGTTGCAGATGTGCTGGTATGGAATCAATTTCCTTCCCTCGGCACAAGGCGCGAGTGTACACGTATATTAATCCGAAAAATAATGCTATGAAACGTCTTGTTCTCTCTATCCTCTTGCTGTTGGGTGTATCGGGTGTCTCTGCACAGGGTACTTCTGGCACCGAAGGTAAATCGGCAGAGCCAAAGCAACTTCTGTTGGCCGATCCATACGTTTTGGAAGACAATGGTTGGTACTATATCTACGGCACTCACGCCGAAGAAGGTATTGTGGTCTATCGTTCACGCGATATGCGTTCGTGGAGCGATTTGTGCGGTAAGGCAAAGGGTGGTTTGGCCTTGCATCGTGACGATGTGTGGGGCGAAAAATGGTTTTGGGCACCTGAGGTGTATAAGGTAGGCAAACGCTACCTTATGACTTATAGTGCCGAGGAGCATATCTGTTATGCAGAGTCGGATTCGCCTTGCGGGCCGTTTGTGCAGCGCGAGAAACGCCCTTATTTGCCCAATGAAAAGGGTATCGACTCGTCGTTTTTTATTGATGACGATGGCACTCCTTATATCTTTTGGGTGCGCTTTACACATGGTAATGTGATTTGGGTTGCCGAGATGAGCCGCGATTTGCACGAAGTGAAATTGGAGACTGCCCGCCGTCTGATTGATGCGCAAGGTGGCACTTGGGAACTTCGTCAGGCTCGTGTTGCCGAGGGTCCGGCGGTGGTGAAGCATAAAGGTAAATATTACCTCACATATAGTTGTAACCACTATCAGAGTAAGGATTATGCCGTTGGTGTGGCAGTGGCCGACAATGTGATGGGCCCATACGAACGTCACCCCGACAATCCAATCTTGCATCGTCACGCTGGTTATGTGGGTACGGGTCATCATACCCTCACACCCACTCCGAAAGGACTTTATATGGTCTATCACGCCCATTATAGCGGCGAGAAGATTCATCCTCGCCAGACGCTTATTGCTCCCATAAAGTTTGTGCGCGATAAGGAGTGGGGCAAACGACGCTACACATTGGAGGTGTCAAACGAGTTGATTATTCCTAAAACAGAATAGAATCAATCCTCTGTTATAACTTATTAATGCCGAAATCTGCTGGGTTTCGGCATTTTTTTTAAGTATTGTAATCGCTATTAATTAATAATAAAATTTAATTAAATATTTTTTTTGAATTTTACTGGCGATAAATTTGGAAATTAAAAAAAAGTGTGTATATTACAAATGTCAACAATAAAAATATTACGATTATGAAAAGAATTCTATCCTCAACTATCGCTGTAGCGATTATTTTTGCATTTGTTTCGTGTGGCAATTCTGCAAACTGCTTGTCTGAGAAAAGTCGTCACGATGGGAAATTTATTTGGGAGCATCAGTTGGATTATGTGAAAGAACACAATTCAGTGGCCGATAATCCTTTGAAATTGGTTAAATATGAATATGTAAAACCTTTAGATGGGATTGTGGATGCGTTTTCTTATTTAAAAAACACATTCTCTGATAAAGCATATTTCGGTTTTGAGTCAACGCGCGAAGCGTGTAAATTTGAGGTCTTTAGGAAAAAAGATTTTGTAAAACAATATGATTCAGATGGCGCCCAGAAAGCATTGGATGATATTAAGAATGAGGTAAGCAAAAGATTTATGTTAGTGGGGTATGCCCACATCGTTGAAATCACTTGGGAGTATCAGGGTGAACAATTCAAAACAAGAGCTTTGGTGGCCAACGACGACAGGGGTGTGTTGTATGATAATATAGCAACTGCCATCCCTAATCCGCGTCCTACAGATAAAGTGGAGTGGAAAAAATATATCAAACCTGTGGATTTATTGAAAAGCGACGACAGATCGGTTAATAACATAAAGGATAAGCTCACCTTCAAAATATTCCAGCAAAGCGATCACCACCCATCTATGAACTATGTTGGTCGATATATGTGGGAATATACGATTGCGTGCGAGTCGAGATTCTTAACCAAGGACGGTACTAATTTTGGCATGAATATGGGGCGAATCCAAACAAGCGAGCCTGGTTATGCGTGCAATGCGCAAATAACAACGTCGTCAGATATGCCAGAGGGGTCTAAGCGTCATGCCTTTAACTGGCAAATCAAAACAAATGAGAGATCTGTGGTTGTCCATAGTCAAGGTTTGCATGTGGGTTCTTCAGGAAAACAAGAATTAGGTCAAGAGGTTCATACTGCAGATTCTCAGATGGCCGTAAGATAAGATTCGTATATAAACAAAACTCCGAGATAATATTGCATTATCTCGGAGTTTTGTTTTTTTGTATTCTCGTTTTTAGATTACTTCTGGCGGAAATAAATCTGCATCGGTACACCCGAAAAATCCCACTGCTCGCGCATCTTGTTCTCCAAGTAGCGACGGTAAGAATCCTTGATGTACTGTGGTAAGTTCACAAAGAATGCAAACTGTGGGGTGGGGGTTGGAAGCTGAGTAGCATACTTGATGCGGATATACTTACCCTTTGTCGATGCGGGTGGATAATCCTCAATTACGGGCAAGATAAAGTCGTTGAGCTCCGATGTAGGTATGCGGCGCTTGCGCGAGTTATACACGCGAATAGCCTGCTGCAACACCTCCAAAATACGCTGCTTGTTCAACACCGAAGTAAAGATGATGGGTATGTCGTTGAACGGAGCGAGCTTCTTCTCCAAGAACTCTCGCCACTCCTTCATCGTGTTGCTCTCCTTCTCGATAAGATCCCACTTGTTAACCACAATCACACAGCCCTTGCGGTTGCGGACAATTAGGTTGTGGATATTCAAATCCTGCGACTCCAAACCCTGCTGGGCATCGAGCATCAAGATACATACATCAGAGTTCTCGATGGCACGAATCGAGCGCATTACCGAATAGAACTCCAAATCCTCCATCTCCTTGCCTTTCTTGCGCATACCTGCTGTGTCGACCAAGTAGAAATCCATTCCATACTTGTTGTAACGGGTGTGGATAGAGTCGCGGGTTGTACCGGCAATGTTTGTAACGATGTTACGCTCCTCGCCAAGAAGAGCATTTGTGAGTGAAGATTTACCCACATTTGGGCGGCCCACGATTGTGATGCGAGGCAAGTCCTCCTCAACCTCAGCCTTTGTATCCTCAGGCAACTGCTTCAAGATCTCATCCATCAAATCACCCGTACCACTTCCCGACATCGAACTGATGCAGAATGGATCACCCAAGCCGAGTGAATAGAACTCGTGAGATTGGTATATAAGGTCGTAGTTATCCACCTTGTTGCAAACAACAATAGTCTTCTTGCCCGAACGACGCAATACATCGGCCATCATCATATCGAGGTCGGTGATACCGGTCTTTACCTCAACCATAAAAAGGATCAAGTCGGCCTCCTCAATAGCGAGAAGCACCTGACGACGAATGTCATCTTCGAAAATATCATCCGAATTAACGGCATAACCTCCTGTGTCGATAATCGAGAACTCTTTGCCGTTCCAATCTGTTTTGCCATAGTGACGGTCGCGTGTTGTACCGGCAGTCTCATCCACGATGGCTTGACGGTGTCCTACCAAGCGGTTGAAAAGTGTCGATTTGCCCACGTTAGGGCGGCCTACGATAGCTACTAAACTCATTATATTTCTTTATTATACTGTTTTCGAGCGCAAAGATAATACAAATTCAAAATTCAGAATTCAAAATTGTGGAATATTTCACCCTCAATCGACGTTATATTTGCGAATTCGGGTCCTGCAGTCTGGCTGTGAGGTAAAAATGGCACTACGATTAGGATAATTGCCGAAAAAAACTTATCTTTGAAAGATAAAGTTCCTTCCGATGTCGTCACCAGATTGTGGTGTGGTGGAAATGTTGTTGTATGAGAGTAGTAATTCGATATATCGCATTGTTGGCCGTTGTGCTTGGAGCTGCAAGTACGCTCTCGGCTCAGTCACTTTCGTCGTATAGCTACGACACCAGCAATGGCAGGGTAGCCACTCCTCGTTCTAAGATGGAGATGGGAGTGCATCTGGGTGCATCATATATGCTCTCGTCGTCCGATGCTGTCGAACTTAACCCTCAGATTGGAATCAGAGGAGCGTTGTCGATGTCGCTCTGTTGGAGTGAAGATTTTGCTTTACAGATGGAGCTGGGCTACATTTACAATAAAATCGATGCTAATCTGCCTGGGTTGAGTCAGTCGGAGCAGGCTGTGAAGAATGGCGTATTTGAGTTGCCTATTCTTTTTTCCTATCGAGGTTTGGGCCCGATTCGCCTCAATATAGGTCCAGTATTGTCGTTGGCCGGCACAGCTCGTTATGATTTACCCGATGAGCGTATCGAGTTTGGTCGTATGCGCCCAACTTTGGCAATGGCCGCAGGTGTGGGAGTGGAGTTATCGCGACACGTTGTGTTGGAGGCTCGTTATACGAGTAGTTTTACCTCGACCGATAACTACTTCGAGGGCGTGGAGTTTTCAACTCGAAGTCATTGGTTGGGATTTAATTTAGGATATGTATTTTAGAAAAATATGGCAGTTGAGTCAATAAATAAAGAGATTCTTATCGAGGGTGTCGATACTCGAGAGTTATATGGTGCGCAGGATGTCTATGTCGAGCAGATGCGAGCCCTCTCGCCTACGGTAAAGATCGTAGCACGTGGCTCGTCGCTTAAAGTGCTGGGCGCCAAGCGAGATGTTGAGGCCTTCGAGCGTAAGATGAATTCGCTTGTAGAGTATTATATCAAATATGGCCATATCTCGCGTGAGGTTGTAGCCCAAGCTTTTTCTACGGGTTTGAGCGATTGTTCAGAACCGGTTAGTGAGAAGGATACCATTGTATATGGAAACAACGGTAATATTATTCGTGCTCGTACGGTCAATCAGCGTCGTCTGGTTGAGCTATATGAGAATAACGACCTGCTGTTTGCTGTGGGCCCGGCTGGTTCGGGTAAGACCTATACAGCTATCGCTCTGGCTGTGCGGGCATTGAAGGATCGTACGGTACGTCGTGTGATTCTTACTCGTCCCGCTGTTGAGGCTGGTGAGAAATTGGGATTCCTTCCGGGCGATATGAAAGATAAGCTCGATCCCTATTTGCAGCCTTTGTACGATGCCCTGAACGATATGATTCCTGCTGCTAAGTTGCAGCGCTTTTTGGAGGATGGTACGGTGCAGATTGCCCCGTTGGCCTATATGCGAGGCCGTACGCTCGATAATGCCTTTGTGATTCTCGACGAGGCACAGAATACCACCTCTTCACAGATTAAGATGTTTCTTACGCGTATGGGCCGTAATGCGAAGTTTATCGTTACGGGCGATGTTACTCAGATTGATCTTCCGCGCAAAAGTGATAGCGGATTGATGCGTGCGATGGATACCTTGCGAGGAATCGACGGAATCGGGATGGTCGAGTTTGATAAACGCGACATTGTGCGTCATCATCTGGTTAAGTATATTGTTGATGCATTCGATAAACGAGCAGCGATGGAGGAGTCGGTTCAGCGCGAAACACCCATTGTTCGTATGTCAAAAGATAGAAAAGAAAAGTAAATAATAAGAATATAAGAGTAATAACCAATAAAACTTTAAATTGATATGGATAATAATTTGAAGGCTTTTTATGGCCACTATTTGAAGCCTGCACTTGTGTGGAAACACTTTGCAGAGATTTGTAATATTCCTCACCCTTCGCATAGCGAGGAGAAGATCCGCCAATATGTAGTAGATTTTGCCAAGGCCAATGGTATCGAGTATAAGGTTGATGAGGCTTGCAATGTCTATATGCGAAAGGCTGCAACTCCTGGTATGGAGGATTGTAAGGGTATCGTTTTGCAGGCTCACCTCGATATGGTTCCCCAGAAGAACAACGATAAAGAGTTTGATTTCTTGACCGATCCCATCGAGGCTTATGTCGATGGCGAGTGGGTTACCGCCAACGGCACAACTTTGGGTGCTGATAATGGTATTGGTGCAGCTGCTATCTTGGCCGTATTTGAGGATGATAGCGTTGAGCATGGTCCTATCGAGGCTTTGTTTACTGCCAGCGAGGAGACTGGTATGTGTGGAGCGTTTGGCTTGAAGGGCGATTTGTTGAAGGGCGATATCCTTTTGAATCTCGACTCAGAGACTGAGGGTGAGTTGTATGTAGGTTGTGCAGGTGGTACCGATGCTAATGTTAAGTTTAGCTATACAGCCGAGGCTGCTCCTGCCGAGGGATATTCTGCTTTGGAGTTGTCGGTTAAGGGTTGTAAGGGTGGCCACTCTGGAATCCAGATTGTATGTCAGCGTGCTAATGCCAATAAGCTTTTGTTCCGTTTGTTGCGTCAACTCTCTGCTTTGGGAGAGGTGAAGCTTTGCTCGGTCGATGGTGGTGGTTTGCGTAATGCTATTCCACGTGAGTCGGTTGCTGTTGTGATGGTTAAGAGTGATGCTCTGGCTGACGTAAAGCAGGCTGTTGCAGATTTCGAAGCTATGGTAGTTAAGGAGTTTGCCGGAATCGAGGACTCTATCGCAGTGGCTGCTGTAGACGTAGCTGCTCCAGCTGAGATTATTCCCGATACAGTGGCGAAAAACTTGATGGCCGCTGTTGTTGCTTGCCCCGATGGCGTAGCAAAGATGTCAATCGCAATGGAGGGATTGGTACAGACCTCTAACAACTTGGCTCGTGTGGTATCAGATGGTCAGACTATCAAGATTCAGACCTTGATGCGTTCATCGGTTCGCTCGGAGAAGGAGGCTTTGGCTGACTCTATCAAGGCTTGTTTCGAGCTTGCAGGTGCTGAGGTTGTGTTGTCAGGCAGCTACGATGGTTGGAATCCTAATATGGAGTCGCCAATTTTGAAGGCTATGCTTGCATCATATGAGGCTCTTTATGGCAAGGCTCCTGCCGTAACAGCCATCCATGCTGGTTTGGAGTGTGGTATTATCGGCTCTAACTACCCTGAGCTGGATATGATTTCATTCGGCCCGACCATTTGCTATCCTCACTCTCCCGATGAGAAAGTTGAGATTGCATCAGTAGAGAAGTTCTACGATTTCTTGTTGCATACTTTGAAAAACGCACCTAAAAAATAATGAGCGTGTATTCTCAGACAGACATATCACAGAAGTGGTTTGTTATAGTTAACCCTGTGGCGGGATTCGGCCGAGGATTGGAGGATTTGCCACACATCACTAAGCTTATTCGCGAGCAGGATATTCCCTACGAATTGGTCTTCTCGCAGCATAAGTACCACGTGACAGAACTCACCGTTCAGGCCGTAAACGATGGCTATCGTCGCATTATCGTCATTGGTGGCGATGGTACTCTACATGAGGTGGTTAATGGCCTATTTATCCAGAAGAGTGCATCTGTGCAGGATATTACAGTAGCTGTAATTCCGGTAGGTACGGGCAACGATTGGATTCGTATGTACGGTATTCCAACTCACTACTCTGAAGCCGTTCGTGCCATCAAGGAGGGTTGTACTTTCTTGCAGGATGTTGGAGAGGTAAGCTACGAGGAGTCGCAATACACCCAAACCCGATATATGGCCAATGTGTCGGGTGCTGGATTTGACCCTTCTGTAACGAAGATATATGAGCACTATAAGGCTAAAGGCCGTCGTGGTCGCCACCTTTATGCTCAAGGATGTGTGAAGAGCTTCTTTAAGTATCACTCTACGGGAGTGAAGGTGTGGATTGATGGAGAGCTCGTTCACAATGATTTGTTGTTCAGTGCAGCTATCGGTATCGGTAAGTTCAACGGTGGAGGTACTCAGCAGTTGCCGTTGGCTGTGGCCGATGATGGATTGTTCGATATCACACTTATCAAGCCTATGCACTGGTGGCAGATCATCTTCCGCCTGCGCCGATTGTTCAATGGTGATATTTATAGTATCGGCCACGTTGCCCACTATCGCGGTCGTCACGTTAGAATAGAATCTACTCCCGATATTATGATTGAGGTAGATGGCGAGCTTTTGGGTATGTCGCCGTTGGAGTTCAAGATTCAGAATCGTTGCGTGAAGGTAGTGGTGACAAAGGAGTTTTTGGAGGAGGTGTAATAAAACCCTATAAACAGGATAACCTTCTGATGAATGTATTAAGGGGTTGATCGGTGTCGCCGTTCAACCCCTTTTTAACCTTCTAAGATTATGGTCAGGAAAGGTGTTTATTTCTTGTCGTTGTTTTGGGAGGCATTGTTTGGTTGATTTTCAGGTGTTATGATATCCACTTCATCAACCTCGATTACCCAATTAAACAGGTCGTTGGCGCACTCGCGCTGGAATTTCGAGATTTGTGATTGGCTCGATGTGTCGTTCAGTACGGCCACAAAGAACTCCTCAACCGTATTGTAATATCCATTAACCTTTTGTGCAAAGCAACGATAGAAATCGCGCTGCTGCTCGTGTGTGAGCTTGTCTGGCAGTATTCCTTGGCTTACTAAATATCGGTATGGGAAGATGTGACGCATATTGTGTGCATCGGCATTAAGTTGCTCTACAATGGTCGAAACGACAAACATATCGACCGTATCGTTCACTCCTGGCATCTCGATAAATGTAGTGTACACCGGATACGCCTCTTCGATGTCGAATGCTACACCGTCGGTAAATATTACAAACTCCGGCTCAGTCAAATCCTGCAAGTATATCATATCACGATATTCACGCAGAGCCTCGCGCAGTGCCTGCTTTTGTTTGTGGTTCCATTTTGCTTTTTGTGAGCAATTTGTCATAGCTACTGCCGAGAGTAGCAATAAGATTGATAGTAGAATTTTTCTCATAGTGCTAATTGTTTTAGTGCATTTCTGCCTTGTGTTGAGCAATAGATGTGCCAAAATGTTTAACTTTGTAGTGTGCTAACTGCTAAAACAATTACTCAATGGATATTTTTGCCTTTCGGGAATATGTGTTATCTCTACCGTCGGTCGAGGAGTCTACTCCCTTCGACGATGTGACTTTGGTCTATAAGGTAGGCGGAAAGATGTTTGCCTGTGTCGATTTAGAGCAGTTCAATAGGGTGGTGGTGCATCATTCTGCCGAGCGTGGCGAGGAGTTGCGTGATAGTTATTCCGAGATTACCCCCGCCTGGCATTTCAACAAACGCTATTGGAGCGATGTGTCGGTTGAAGGTGATATCCCCGACGTGGTTATACGTAGACTCATTTGCGAATCCTATATCTTTACAATCCACCATAATGTCACTCCAAAATCACTACGTGAGCAGTTGCTCCGATCGTGTCGCGATGCTGGTATGGATGTTGAGTAAATCATAGCATGAGACAAATATCTTTGGTGCGAGTAAAATATGTACGAAGTGTTTGTTTAATAGGATTTATTCGTATATTTGCAGTGTGTAAAAAGGCTATGGGGGATTAGCTCAGCTGGTTAGAGCGCTTGCATGGCATGCAAGAGGTCATCGGTTCGAATCCGATATTCTCCACAAGAAACAAGGTTTAATAAGTTGATGAGCAACTAATTAAGCCTTGTTTTGTTTTGCCTGTAAGCCAGAGCATAATCCTGTGTAGTTTTTTGCCTAAATAAATAGGTTTTCCTGCTTGATTTGATAAAATTTTTCAACCAAAGTGGTAAATAGCAATATTTGTACTACTATTATTGCCGCAATAAATATTGAGAAATTTTTCAGATTCTCAAACGATTAAATGTTAATGTTTGTTAACGGATGTTAACGTAGTGATTGCTTTTAGAATTCAGCCTTGCTTTCGAAGTGCATTGCCTTGCCGGTTATGGGATGTGCGATGTCGAGTGTTTCAGCGTGAAGGCACAGACGCTTGCCGTTCTTGCAATCTGCACACTCGCCATCTCCATATATATCGTCGCCTACAATCGGGGCATCCAATCCCAAGTGATGTGCCGCGTGCAGTCGAAGCTGATGGGTACGACCTGTGATGGGGTAGAATCGCACTCGAGTTTGCGAATCAGTCATCTCCAAAACTTCATATTCGGTTACAGCGCTCTTGCCATCCTCGGCTACCATCTGGCGAGGACGATTGTCGTAATCGAGCTTCATAGCAAGCGATATGCGGCCCGATTTTTCTTTGATTACTCCTTTAAGTAACGCAATATAACTCTTTTTTGCTGAGTGTGTTATAAATTGTCGTTGAAGTGCTTTATGTGCCTCCTTGCTCTTGGCCACGACAAGTAGTCCTGATGTCGACTGATCGAGCCTATGTACAATCTTTGGCCCGTCGTATTCAGCATATCTCTCCTCGGCCCACTCTTCGACCGATCTTACCTCTGATTTTCCTCTGACCGACAGCATTCCACACGGTTTGTCGATAATCACCATATGCTCATCCTCCCACACAATTCGTGGTTCGGGTGTCACAATATTAAGTAGCGGATTAGGCTCTACGTCGAGCCCCTGCATCATATGCAGCAGTATCGGTTTGCACTTACTGTTGCACGATGGGTAGAAGTTTCCGTGGCGACGTACCTCTCCCTTTGGCGAATCTCCCCACCAGAACTCAGCCATCGCCAGAGGTTGTAGTCCGTTCAAGTAGGCATATTGCAGCAGTTTTGGTGCTGCACACTCTCCAGCTCCTGCGGGCGGAATGAGTTGTGGGGTAGGGGCGAATAGCTCGCATAAATCTTTTGCCTCACCTTTGGCGTTGAGCATTTTGAACTCCCTGAAAAGAGCCATTTGTAACTCGGCCGAACGTCGACGACGCTCCTCACGCAGAGAGTTGATTGCCTGCTCCATCTCACTCACCTTTGCTTGCGCATCTGCGACGAGTTGTTGGAGTGCTCGTTTTTTACGTTTGCTCTCGGCGCTGTCGTGTTGACTCTGAAGTATAAGTGCCTGCGGGTCGGTCTTCCCTTCGGCTCGTAGTTGCTGGCGCGCTTTTTTGCGCTTGAGAAGCTCGGCTGATAAGTTCGATAACTCTTGCTCTACCTGCTCTCTTACACCTCGCAATTGCTCCTTAGCTTTGGTATACTCTTCGGCCGTTTCCATCGTCTCGATGCGTCGATTTATTGCCGAAATCTCGGCTTCTTCCTTTTTGAAGAAATCGTCGGGTTGCAGCATATCGTAAACTGGTGGCACGAAGTATTCGTGGCGATTTGTGCCGGCTAAATTTCCAGAAAATGCTGCTAAAAATCCTATCTCGCTATCTGCATTTTCAACTATCAGTACACCAAACATTTTACCTCGCGAAATCTCCTCTTTCCACTCCTCTTGCGTAGCAAGATACTCCATCACCTGCTCTGCCGCCAAACGCGACAAAGTGTGCGGAGTATAGTGAAACGGCCAGGTAAACTGCTTAGGAATGCTAATATTCCCGATTTTATGCGAAAATTTATGCATATATGCGATTATTTTATACAAAGTTATGAAAAATCATATTTTTTTTGTAATTTTAATCAAACTTTTACGACTAATTAATTAGAAAGGCGTACTAAGCGTACATCTTTTTTGATACTAAGAGCTAATGGATAATTTGGAGAAAGAATTTACCAAGGCCGTCCGGGATCATAAGGACACCATCTATATGGCGTGCTATATGTTCTCCAAG
This sequence comes from Rikenellaceae bacterium, assembly GCA_015060165.1. Taxonomy (GTDB): domain Bacteria; phylum Bacteroidota; class Bacteroidia; order Bacteroidales; family Rikenellaceae; genus Alistipes. The sequence goes on along the minus strand of SUZC01000001.1, from coordinate 295,093 downwards.
GATAGTGCTGAGGTAGAGGACTTGTATCAAGAGGTGCTCATTAATTTGTGGACGAGTTTTCCATCGTTCGAGGGCCGAAGTAGCCTGAAAACATGGATCTGGCGTGTAAGTTTGAATACATGTGTATCTTACGATCGTAAACGACGTCATAAGGTCGAAGCAGTCCCGCTGAAGATGGACATTGACCTTTATAAAGACGGAGACGCCGAGACCCGCCAAATTAAGATGCTTCATGACAAGATCAATCGGCTGGAACTACTCGATCGAGCTATCATACTACTCTGGTTGGAGAGTATGTCATACGAAGAAATAGGTGCGATCGTGGGAATATCGGTCAAGAATGTCTCGATAAGATTGTTCCGCATCAAAGAGAAACTAAAAAATATGAGTAACGAATAAGACTTTATATATGGATAATAAAAAACAAGAATTCAACGAGTTTAAAGAGTTTCGAGAACAGATTTCTCTGTTGCGAAGTAAGCTTCGAACGCAGGAGATCGTAGGCGACAACGACATTATGGCCGCTACTAAGAAGAGTATGGGCTGGATTCAGTTGTCAGGTATGCTCTATGTTGCACTTGGCGTTTTTGCAATTCCATTTTGTTGTATTGCACTTCAGCAGAAAGGTTTTTCATTACCCTTTGTTTGGGCTACAGGTATCTATCTTGCACTATGTGTTTTGGTGACTGTTTATATGCACCGAAGCGTTTGCGGAAGTAAGTCTTATGTTGAGACCGGCAATCTTGTCGAGGTAAGTTCTAAGTATTTGAAGTTGCGTAAGAATTACGTACTTACAATCTTGGTTTCTATCCCGGCGGTTATTGCATGGGCTTTGTGGTTGTACTTCGATGCAAAGAATTCTTTCTCCGATCCAGCTATGATCGAGAGAGTACGTTATGCAATCTTTGTAGGAGGTCCTATCGGTGTTGTAATTGGTCTGTGGCGTTATTTTAAGACGATCAAGGAGACTGACAGTATTTTGGCTCATATCCGCGAGTTGCAGGAGTCCGACGAGAAGTAGAAATTATGCGCCACACACTCTTTGTGTGGCGTATATTTTTGCGCCTACGGTATCTTGGTGGAGGAGTTCTCTAGACTTTGATGTTTGGCTGATTGCCAAACAGAGGAGTTGTCGTCCTTCTGGAAATTCTTTTTAGCTGAGAATTATGTAAATCTGGTGTATCAGACGTGTGATATAAAGGGTGAGAGGTTTGTTGCTTCTCCCCCTTTTTTATGTAACATACGCAGTATATTTATATAGGTATAAAAAAATAGCGGTCTCCTCAATCGAAGAGACCGCTATATTTTCGGCATTTAGCTCGATTATTTAGCCATATAACCCTTTACATAGTGGTGGTGTGAACCGTAGCGCTCAAATGCAGCACGATCCAACTCCTCCTGAGCTGATGGGTGAGCAACCGAGATGAGCAAGCGAGCACGCTCCTGCAAGCTCTTGCCATAGAGATCTACGGCTCCGTTCTCAGTTACAAACCAATGCATATGGTTACGAGTTGTTACAACACCTGCGCCTGGCAACAATGTGTCGCAAATCTTCGATACGCCCTTGTTTGTGATTGAAGGCATAGCGATAATAGCCTTACCACCCTTAGAGAGTGAAGCACCATATACGAAGTCAACCTGACCACCAACGCCTGAGTAGAACTTACGGCCGAGAGAGTCAGCGCAAACCTGACCTGTAAGGTCAACCTGCAATGCAGAGTTGATAGCTGTAACCTTGTCGTTCTTAGCGATGATATATGGATCGTTAGTGTAACCTACGTCCTTCATAAGTACACCAGGGTTGTCATCGATAAAGTTGTAAACCTCCTGTGAACCCATCAAGAAAGTTGAAACCATCTGACCCTTGTCGATGTTCTTTGCCTCACCATTGATAACACCTGCGCGAACCAAAGGAAGTACGCCATCAGCGAACATCTCTGTGTGGATACCCAAATTCTTGTGGCCACCCAACTGTGAAAGCACAGCGTTAGGAATAGCACCGATACCCATCTGCAATGTAGCACCGTCCTCGATAAGGGCAGCACAGTGCTTACCGATAGCAACCTCTACCTCGTTAGGCTCTGTAAAGTGAGCCTCCTCCAATGGCTGGTCATCCTCAACAAAGAGGTCGATCTTTGATACGGGAATCATAGCATCACCAAATGCACGAGGAACGTACTTGTTTACAACTGCGATAACAGTATCAGCGCACTCAACAGCTGCCAAAGTAGCATCTACCGATGTGCCGAGTGATACATAACCGTGCTTGTCGGGGCGTGATACCTGAATCATTGCAACGTTACAAGGAACTGCACCGCAGCGATACAACTTCTGAGTCTCGCTCAAGAATACGGGGATATAGTCAGCATATCCGGCCTGAGTTGTCTTACGAACGTTGCCACCCACGAAGAATGAATCGAGCTGGAAGATTCCCTCGAACTCTGGCTCAGAGTAGGGTGCAGGACCCTCGGTGTGAAGGTGATGAACGTGAACGTTCTTGAACTCACCATTGCGACCACGCTCGCACATAGCCTTGATAAGGCACTGGGGAGCTGATGCAACTGAACTGAGGTGAATATGATCACCCGACTTGATTACCTTAACGGCCTCTTCTGCCGTTGTAAATTTAATCTCTGCCATTTTTTGTTTAGTTTAAGTTATATAGTTTTTATATCTTGTCTAATATATTCTTGTCTCAATAACCAAAACTCAAAACCTCAATTTTGAATTATGAATTGAGAAAGTTTACTTTCTCTTTACCTCTACCTGCTCGTAACCCTCGATTATATCGCCAACTTTGATATCGTTGTATGACTCGATGTTAAGACCGCAATCCTGTCCTACGGTTACCTCCTTCACGTCATCCTTGAAACGACGCAACGAGCCGAGTTTACCTGTATAGATTACGATACCGTCGCGAATCACGCGGATAGGAGTGTTGCGCTGCAACTTACCCTCGCGCACGATACAACCTGCGATTGTGCCGACCTTCGAGATCTTGAAGATCTCCAATACCTCGATAGAGCAGCAGATAACCTCCTTCATCACAGGCTCCAACATACCCTCGATAGCATCCTTGATATCGTTCACTGCATCGTAGATGATAGAGTACAATCGAATCTCGATCTCCTCCTTCTCGGCTGTCTTGCGGGCTGCAGCCGACGGACGTACCTGGAAACCTACGATAATCGCGTTAGATGCTGTTGCCAACAATACATCCGACTCAGAAATCTGACCCACAGCAGCGTGGATAACATTCACCTGAACGGTCTCCTTCGAGAGCTTGATGAGCGAACCCGACATAGCCTCTACCGAACCGTCCACGTCACCCTTGACAATGATATTCAACTCCTTAAATGAGCCGATGGCAATACGACGGCCGATCTCGTCCAATGTGATATGCTTCTGGGTCATAATACCCTGCATACGCTGCAACTGCTCACGCTTGTTGGCAATCTCACGAGCAGAGCGGTCGTCCTCCATTACATTGAAGCTATCACCAGCCTGTGGTGCACCATTCAAACCGAGCACCTGCACAGGAGTTGAAGGGCCAGCCTCCAAAACCTTCTTGCCGTTCTCGTCGAACATAGCCTTCACACGACCTGTGTATGTTCCCGACAGGAGTACATCTCCGATACGCAACGTACCACTCTGTACCATAATCGTAGCCACATAACCACGACCCTTGTCCAATGTTGACTCAATCACGCTACCCTGAGCCTTCTTGTTGGGGTTAGCCTTCAAGTCAAGCATTTCAGCCTCCAAAAGCACCTTCTCCAATAGCTTGTCGAGGTTGATACCCTTCTTGGCTGAGATATCCTGACTCTGGTACTTTCCACCCCAATCCTCGACCAAGTAATTCATCTGAGCCAACTGCTCCTTGATATGGTCGGGATTAGCTGCTGGTTTATCAATCTTGTTGATAGCAAATACCATTGGTACACCTGCTGCTTGTGCGTGGTTGATAGCCTCCACAGTCTGGGGCATCACGCTGTCGTCAGCCGATACGATGATAATTGCAACATCTGTAATCTTCGCACCACGAGCACGCATAGCGGTAAATGCCTCGTGACCCGGAGTATCGAGGAAGGTAATCTTCTGACCGTTCAAGTTCACCGAGTATGCACCGATGTGCTGTGTGATACCTCCGGCCTCGCCCTCGATGACATTTGTCTTACGGATGTTATCCAAAAGCGAAGTCTTACCGTGGTCAACGTGACCCATAACGGTTACAATAGGTGGACGTGGCAACAAATCCTCTTCCTTGTCGCCCTCCTCTTCGATTGCCTCGGCAACATCAACCGTTACGAACTCTGTCTTGAAACCGAACTCCTCAGCCACAACAACCAATGCCTCAGCATCGAGTCGCTGGTTGATTGATACCATCAATCCCAAGTTCATACAAGCCGAGATAACCTCCATAGGCGAGACGTTCATCATCGTAGCAAGCTCGCTAACGGTAACAAACTCTGTCACCTTCAATACTGAACGCTCCTGCTGCTCGCGCTCCATCTCCTCCGACATCTTCTCGCGGATCTCCTCACGCTTCTCCTTACGATACTTTGCACCCTTGTTCTTCGCACCCTTGGCAGTAAGACGAGCCAATGTATCCTTAATCTGCTTTGATACCTCCTCGTCGCTTACCTCAGGACGAACAACCGGCTTAGGCTGGTGCTTCTCCTTCTTCTTGTTCTTCTTGCCCTCTCCTGGCTTTGGCTGCTGCTGTTGAGCTGCAGGATTGTTGTTTTGTTGCTTGTTCTTCTTTTCCTGCTTATTCTCCTTGCCGCCGTTCTTGCCCTGTTTGTTTACATCGACCTTCTCTTTCTCCAAACGCTTACGCTTGTGCTTGCCGCCAGGAACCATTCCCGATACGTCCATCGTGCCGAGAATCTGCGGACCTGCCAACTGAGTCTGGTTGGGGCGGAATACGCTATCTGTGTTCTTCTGTTGCTCTTCTGCGGGCTTTACATCCTGCTTGGGCTGCTCTACAACCTTTGCAGGTGTATTTTCCGGCTTTGGAGCCTGTGCTACTGGCTTCTCAGACTTAGGTTCCTGCTTGGGCTGCTGTGGCTGTTTTTCGCCGCCCTTATTCTTCTGCTGGGGCTGATTGTTCTGCTGAGGCTTCTTTTTGTTTCCCCCTAACTCAATCTTACCCAAAATCTTAGGCTGTGGTACCTCATCCTTAATGTTAATTACATTACTCTTGATGATTACCTCTTCCTGCTCCTCTGCATTTTCCTCTTTCTTCGATGCATCGAGAGTTACAGTAGCCTGCTTGTTGAATTGTATTCGCTCGCGTATGTTTTCACGCTCATTGCCGGTAATGCTACGGTTTGAACCAAATTCCTTCTCAAGCATCGCGTAGACGTCGGGACTTACCGGAGAGTTTGGTGATAAGTCAGCGCCGACACCCTTCTTGAGCAGGTAATCCGTGATGGTATTTAATCCCACCTTGAACTCCTTAGCTACCTGAATGAGTCTTATCTTTCTATTATTTGTCATACTTTCTTTTTTCACTAATGGTTAAACTTTACTCCTCGAACTCTGCCTTCAAGATTGATACAACCTTCTCGGCCTGCTCAATCTCCAAATCTGCACGTGTTGCAATCTCCTCAACAGGGAGCTCCAATACACTCTTTGCTGTGTCGCAACCTGCAGCCTTCAAGGCTTCGATGATCCAAGGCTCGATCTCGTCGGTAAACTCTGTAAGAGCAACATCCTCCTCCTCGATTTCACGATATACGTCAATGTCGTAACCTGTAAGCATCTTTGAAAGACGGATATTCAAGCCGCCCTTACCGATAGCCAACGATACCTGATCGGGTTTCAAGTATACCGATGCAGTCTTGCGCTCCTCGTCGATAGTGATGCTTGAAATCTTGGCAGGGTTGAGCGAACGCTGAATCATAAGCTGTGGGTTGGTAGTGTAATTAACCACGTCGATATTCTCGTTGCGCAACTCCTTTACGATAGTGTAGATTCGAGAACCCTTCATACCCACGCATGCTCCCACTGGGTCGATGCGATCGTCATACGACTCAACGGCCACTTTGGCACGCTCACCAGGGATACGAGCGATATTCTTGATGGTGATAAGACCATCGAAAATCTCAGGAACCTCCTGCTCGAACAAGCGCTCCAAGAACTGATTTGCTGTACGAGAAAGGATGATTCGAGGCTGGTTGTTGTTCATTTCAACGCTTTTTACGATAGCCTTGATGGTGTCACCCTTGCGGTAGAAATCGTTAGGAATCTGCTCGCTCTTAGGCAAGATAAGTTCATTCTCCTCGTCGTCCAAAAGCAATACCTCGCGCTTCCATACCTGGTAAACCTCGCCTGCGATGATTTCGCCAACCTTCTCCGAATACTTCTCGTAGATGTTAGCCTTCTCCAAGTCGAGTAGGCGAGATGCCAAATTCTGACGCAACGACAATACTGCACGACGACCAAACTGATTCATTTTAATCTGGTCTGAATACTCGTCACCAACCTCATAGGTTGAGTCGATAGCCTTAACCTCCGAAACTGCAATCTGCATATTGGGGTTCTCTACGGCACCATCCTCTACCACCTCGCGGTTACGCCAGATCTCAAGGTCACCTTTCTCGGGGTTGATGATGATGTCGAAATTCTCGTCGCTCTCGAACTGCTTCTGTAAAGCGTGACGAAATACATCTTCCAAAACGCCAATCATTGTTGACTTGTCGATGTTTTTCAGCTCTTTGAACTCGGCAAAGTTGCTGATAAGATTTAAGTTCTCCATTGTGTGTCTAATTTATCTTATTTTTCGTTTTGATTTTCTTGTTTGTGTGCTTGCTCTGCGCATTATTTGAAGTCTAGGTACTCTTTTGTGTACTTGATTTCATCGAATGAGTATGTACGTACTACGTTTACCTCAACCTTGCGCTTTTTGCCTTCAATGGCTTGTTTCTCCTTATATGATATAGTGATGCCCTGGTCGGTTACTTCATCGAGTTGAGCTAAAATCTTTATGCCATTCAGAAGCAGCACTTCTACCGATGAACCTATCAATTTGCGATATTGACGAATGTTCTGCAACTCTGTGCCGATACCTGCCGATGCTACCATCAACGAGAAATCTTCTTGGTCGCGGTCAAACTCAGCCTCGATTTTGCGGCTCAACTCAGCGCAACGCTCAATGGTTACCGATGTGTCGCTGTCGATAAGCAACTCAACTTCGTTCATTGGTGAGCATTTACAGCTCACAGTAAATAGGTCAGTGCCCTCCATTTCTCGGTTGGCAATTTCAAGTATTTTAGTGCAATCTATCATAATTGGTTGATTATATCTACGAAATAAGGGGACTCACTCGTCCCCTTATTCTCTCTTTCACGCTGCAAATATAGTAAAAAATTACTATAATACAAACGTTTACGTTATAAATATGCCCAAAAATAGGTGTTTTTTCTCGGTTTGGCTATTCTTGTGGCTCTATTCAGGCTAATCTGCTTTACCCAAAGGGTAAATTGTTACTCGTCAGCAGCTCTCTTTTTAGCGTATGGCTTAATGCAACCACGCTTCGAAGAGCGTACGAAATCGATCAAATAATCTCGTTCGGGCGATTGTGGCAATTCGGTCTCAGCCTTGTCACACGCATTAAGATAATTCATATCGCTTTGGAACAGTATTCGGCATACGTCGTGGATAGCCATAATCTGCTCGTGAGTGAACCCACGGCGCGACAATCCTACGCGATTGATACCTGCATAGTGGTCATCGTTCGAAGCTGTGATATATGGCGGAATATCCTTGGTAACACCCGACATACCCTGAATCATTGCATGGTCGCCAATGTGAATCCACTGGTGAACAGCAGTGTGACCACCGATTACCACCCAGTCGCCAACGTGTACCTCTCCAGCAAGTGACACTCCGTTAACAATCACACAGTTGCTACCTACAACACAATCGTGGCCAACATGAGCATAGGCCATAATCAAGTTGTTCGACCCGATGATTGTTGTGCCTGTCGAAGCAGTTCCTCGGCTGATTGTTACGCACTCGCGGATTTCGCAATTGTCGCCAATCTGAGCGGTGGTTACCTCGCCTCGGAATTTCAAATCCTGTGGTGTGCAAGCAATTGATGCGAAAGAGTGAATCTTGCAATTTTTGCCGATTCTTGCTCCGTCGTGGATTGTAGCTGAAGGGCCTATCCAACATCCGTCGCCCAATACGACATCTGCTGCGATGTATGCAAAAGGTTCAATGGTTACATTCTCTCCGATTTTGGCATCGGGGTGTACGTATGCTAAATTGCTGATCATATTTGTGTATTATTCTGGTTTTTTATTCTTAACTATTTGTGCCATCAGTTGAGCCTCGCAAGCGAGTTGACCACCCACAAATACCTTACCGATAATTGATGCAACGCCTCGGCGGATTGGGTCAATCAAATGAGCCTCCAACTGCACTGTATCGCCCGGCACAACCTTACGCTTGAAACGCACGTTGTCGATACGCAAGAAGTATGTTGAATACTCCTCGGGGTGCTCAACCGAATTGAGTACGATGATACCTCCGGCCTGAGCCATAGCCTCCACCAATAAAACTCCTGGCATTACGGGTTCTTCGGGGAAGTGACCCGTAAACTGCGGCTCATTGGCGGTGACATTTTTAATTGCTCCGATTGATTTATCATCAAGGTGGAAAACCTTGTCTACCAATAAGAATGGGTAGCGGTGGGGAAGCAATTTGCGGATGTCGTTTACATCGAGCAAAGCTGGCTTTGCGGGGTTGTATTTGAATGCAGGCTTCTCTCCATCGCGACGGATAACCGAGATAAGCTGCTTCATAAATTCAGTGTTGGCGTAGTGGCCCGGACGAGATGCCCAAACTCGACCCTTTATACGCATTCCGAGAAGTGCGAAGTCTCCAAGCAAATCCAGGAGCTTGTGGCGAGCCAACTCGTTGCTTGAACGCAATTGCAAGTTGTTCAAATAACCTCCCGTAACACGAATGTCGTCCTTGTTGAAAATCTTCTTCAAGTGCTCCAACTGTTCGTCCGATACAGGGTTCTCAACCACAACTATGGCGTTGTCCAAATCACCACCCTTGATGAGGTTCATCTTTAAAAGCGGCTCCAATTCGTGCAGGAACACGAATGTACGACAAGGGGCAATATTCTCGACATAGTCGTTGTATATATCGAGTGTTGCGTATTGATTACCAATTACTTTTGAATTGTAATCTACGTGAACCGATACCGTAAACTCATCATCGGGATAGATGATGATTGCTACACCTTTATCAGGAATTGTGTATACTTGTTTCTCGGTAACTTCATAATATTTGCGGTCGGCTGTCTGCTCTACGATGCCTACCTCGCCGATACGCTGTACATACTCGCGAGCTGAACCATCCATAATTGGGGTCTCAGGACCGTCGATGTCGATGATGGCATTGTCTACGCCCATAGTCCAGAGCGCCGAAACAATATGCTCGATTGTGCTAACTTTGGCCTCTCCTTTCTCGATAGTTGTTCCTCGTGATGTATCTGTCACAAATTCGCACAAAGCGGGGACAATAGGCTGACCCTCGATATCTATACGGCGAAACACAATTCCATTGTTGTCGGGAGCAGGATTAACAGTCATATTTACCACTACTCCTGTGTGTAGACCCTTACCCGAAAACGAGATCGAACTACCCAGGGTCTGTTGCTTATTCTGCATAATTTACTTAGTTTTATCTGTGATTAATAAACAACTATTATTCGCGACTAATAATAATGCGCACAAATATAGTGATTATTTCGCAAAAAAACTCTATTTTTGCAGGAGATTTATGGATATGCAAGATACAAATAGACCAAATACCGAGCCTAAAACGGCTCAAAAGGGTGCCGAACCAGGTGCCAGACCTCGTCGTCCGCGTCGTCCGCGAATGAATTTACCGTTTGATAACCGCAAAAAAGATGCTGGCGAATGGGCATACGACCATCGATTGGGTTTGAGCGTTATGGTTATAGCCTACCTGCTTATGGGTATCGTGTTTTTTGCATCGAAGATTGTCATTGGCCGTAAGCCTCACATGCAAGGCATCTATGTCGATTTGCAGACTTTGGCCGAGTTGGAGGCCGAGAAGGAGCGTCTGCAGCGAGAGATTGAGATGAAGCAGGCGAGCCAACTTGATTGGTCGGCTGTGCGAAACAAGATTTCGAATGATGCTGTGTTGAATGAAAATCTCAAAGATGACCGTGGAACTAACACCTCGGCCATCAACGAGTCTGCAAAATCGATAGCCGAAGGAATGGCAGCCAACCGTGCTGCATACGAGGCTGGTTTGGCCGAGGCACAATCTATCCTTGACGCCGATCGCGGCAATAATGGTCAGGACCAGGAACGAAAAGATGTGCATCTGAAAGGTGCCGTTACTGTTCGATTCAAATTTGAGAACCCGGTACGAACAAAACGAGATTTGGTTATTCCTGCATATCGTTGCGAGACGGGAGGTCAGGTAATAGTATCTGTTACCCTTAATCAAGGTGGTGAGGTTATCGCAGCCAAAGTGTTGGAGGGAGGCGATGAGATTATGCGTGAAGAGGCATTGGCGGCGGCTCGTGCGTCGTTGTTTAATATCGATTCTTCGGCTCCTGCTCGCCACACAGGAACAATAACCTATACTTTTGTTCCACAGTAATGTACGAATGTTAATTAACGTAAAACTTTAAGTAGGTTATATCTCAAAAATAGGCGAATGTGGCGATTGATATACATATCACTTGCATCTCTCATCTGTGGGCTTTACGGCGTATTGAATTATGCTGGCAGTATTGCTCCAGAATATGAGCAGACCTATATTTTGCAACAAACTATAAGTTCGTCGGAGTCATCTGACAATGATGATCTGAGAATGTACAACAACGATATGTTTAGGGCCTCAACCCCTCGATGTGTCGTTTTGGAAGAGGCTCAGACTCTCACTACTACATCTTCGTCAGCTCGCTATCGTACGTCAAACACGTCTCTTAAAATTATGGCCACGGCTTTGTCAGAACGCCGCGCAGGCCATGTTACAAAAATATTTGAATTTAATCGTTTCACGTCGTCACTTCGCATTGGATATTATCTCTATGCATTGTGCCGACTTCGTATTTAGCCACATATACACCAAACTATGTACAGCAAAGCTGTTGCAATAATTCCTAACCTTTTGCAATGGCTGCATTTACGTGGTTTTTTTATGACAAATGCTCATCTGGAGTAGTTACTCCGTTGGCGATTGTTTTTGTATATGTATATGTAAATTGGAAATATTATGACAGGACGTATAACAGCTCTGCTCTGCGTCGCTGTTTGTGTGTAATTTGTGTTTCTTTGGTGATGTGAAGCACAGCTGTTATGCACCTGTTTTCGAAAACGTTAAATACGATTGAAATGTCAAAAAGAGATATCAGCGAGGCTTTGTATGCCTTGCCAGATGTGAAGATTATACGACGTCGTAAACCATTGCTTGTCCCTGTTGTATTGCTGATTGCAGGTTTAGCACTCTTTGCAGTCAATGCTTTTGTAGAGTCATCGGTTGAGATGTCGAATCTGAAATCGGCACTTGTGCTCATTGCAGTAGTGCTGGTAATGGTGGGTGGAATTATGTTACTTATCCGAGTGTCTGGAGGTGATAATATCCCTTATCACGAGGCTGATAAGTGTTATCTTAAGAAAGAGGAGTTAAGATTCGATAAGGATAAGCGAAATTACATTCAGGCCTTGGTGGATAAGTCAGATTTTACTACCTTGCGCTCGCTAAAGCAAGATGGCGTTTCTGCAGTCACCGTAATGCTATACACTTCGCCTAAAAGTGGCTTTTGTGCAGCTCAGGCGTTTGAGTATGTTGAGCTGGAGCGTCGCGCAGTGGGCGATATGACCTATACCAAGGGTCATTGATTTACACCTCGGCCAAGATGATTTTTGAATCTATGGTCGCTTTGGGTGTTATAAGTTAAAGGAAGGCCGAGTTTGCGGGTGAGTGAATCACCCAAATGATTTTTTAACGGTTTTGTGTTGGTTGTTTTCGGCACTCCTTTGACAAAGGCCGCGAATGGGAACGGCATTTGATTAATAGTTAATATTTTGTGGTTATATGTTATGTGGCACATCGATAATATCGTTGAAAATATAGGCATAACAACTTTGCGATATGTAAGATGTGAGGTTTGCTTAACTAAGTAGATATGGGAGAAAATCTTTTATTAGTATGGGCCTTGCTGCTCTTTGTGGCAGTTATGGCCGGTAAGGTAGCATATCGTTTTGGAGCACCGGCACTGTTGCTCTTCTTGGGTGTGGGAATGATGTTTGGTCTGCATGCCATAAACTTTCAATCTTTCGAGATTACACAGTTTATCGGTATGTTGGCATTGTGTATTATCCTGTTCTCGGGTGGTATGGATACCAAATTTTCAGAGATTAAACCCATTCTCGGACCAGGTATAATGCTCGCGACCGTAGGAGTAGCCCTTACTGCTTTATTGGTCGGCGGTTTTATCTATCTCTTTTCGTCGTGGATAGGCCTGGCTTTGTCGTTCCCTGTGGCCTTATTATTGGCCTCAACAATGGCTTCAACCGATTCGGCATCGGTCTTCTCAATTCTTCGTACCAAAAAGCAGGGCTTGCGCCAGAATCTGCGTCCGTTATTGGAGCTGGAGAGTGGAAGTAACGACCCGATGGCTTATATGCTCACCATCCTGCTTGTCTCGGTGGTCGTATCATCGGGTGAATCGGTGGGCGTAGTCGAGAGTATCGTGAAATTCGTTATTCAGATGCTCGTTGGTGCCGGGCTCGGATATGGTATAGGTCGTCTGGCGGTCTTTACCATTAATAACATTAATTTCAAGAGCAATGCATCGCTCTATACAGTTCTTTTGCTGGCCTTTGTCTTCTTCTCATTCTCGTTTACAACGCTTGTGTGGGGTAACGGATATTTGGCGGTATATATTACAGGTTTGGTTGTCGGAAACAATAAACTGGCTCACCGTAGCAACTTAATAAGTTTTTTGGATGGATTCACTTGGTTGGCGCAGATTGTGATGTTCCTCACAATCGGATTGTTGGTAAACTCCGATGAGTTGTTGCGTCCCGAGGTACTTATTTTGGGATGCGCAGTGGGTGCATTTCTTATGCTTGTAGCACGTCCTTTGGCGGTGCTTATATCGCTTGCTCCATTCCGTCGTTTTACTACAAAAGCCCGATTGTATGTCTCGTGGGTGGGTCTGCGTGGTGCCGTGCCTATCATTTTCGCTACCTATCCAATTGTCGCTGGTGTTGAAAATGGTCGTTTGATTTTCAATGTTGTATTTTTGGTGACACTCATATCGCTTATTATTCAAGGTACGACGGTCAGCAGTATGGCCAACTGGCTTGGCCTTGCCTTTGAGGAGAAGGAGCCTCTGTTCAAGGTTGGTATCCCCGATAGTATAAAGAGCAGCTTCTCGGAGTTGGAGGTTACCGATTCGATGCTTGCCAGAGGTTGTATGTTGCGCAATATTGCCATCCCCGATAATACGCTGGTTGTGATGATATCGCGTAATAATGCCTATTTTGTGCCTCGAGGAAGTACCGAGCTCGCCGTAGGAGATCGTTTGCTTGTCGTGTCGGATCGTAACGAGGAGGAGTTGCAGAATATGTACGATGAGTTGGGTATTAAGGATGTTATGAAAATCAAGTAACCGATTTTGGTCACTTCTATCGTTGATTTGTTGGTTGGCTTGACTCTTTTCTGAGCTGAACTTTTACAAAATAGGGTGTCAAACCATTTGTGGTTGACACCCTTATTGTTGTTTATTCGGACACAAATATATATAGTTACTCAATCTCCTCTTTGCCGGCCTCTTTGGGCGAGAGCTTAATATTTATACTGCGTTTAAAAGCGCCCAAATAATTGTCTTTACTCTCTTTTATTTGGGTAGTCTCCATTTGGCTAACATTGATGCTTGTGGTGGCGAATTCTCCGCCATTCTGCTCACCATCAACGTCGGCGAACTCTATAATCTTCACCGTAGCTTCTGCCTCGCAATAAAATTCACTTTCGAATTTGCCATTTTTATCTGTGATGAACTCAGCAACCTTTTGGCTCGATGTGAATGAATTGTATCCCACTAGTGTTACTTTTATTCCCTTAATTGGGTTATTATCCTTGTCGGTTACTGTAGCCATATATTTGTATTCGGCATGTATTACCTCGGGGATGTCGTTATCTTTATCATCACTACATCCGGCAAATCCAAGGGCTGTAATAAAGAGTAAGCATAGCCAAATTATGTGGCGCGAATAAGTTGTTTCCATAACTATAATGTGTATAAACGATTTTCGATTGCAATTTACAAAAAATATCCCAGATAGCAATGCTCAGGGCTATTATATTAAACTTATTGTATCTATTTTTGCAACTCGTGGCAATTCTACCATCCTAACGTTTCTTGCCGGCTGAATATTATGCCTATTTAACGAACATATTAAAAAACGTGGCAGGGTATTGATATATTATTAATATCTATTTAACTTTGTGAGTTGTTTGTTATGTTTAGAGTAATAGTCTATTTTTAATATTATAATTATGAAGTTAAATCGTTTGTTTTTTGCGTGTGCTACGTTGTTTGCTGTATTCGTAGTTCAAGGTTGTTGTTCTGATTCGTGCTGTGAGTCGCACGAGGGGTATAAAATCGAGGATGGTATAATTGTTTTCGATGAGCCTGAACGTGCTTCAGGCCAGGAGTCAATGCTGGCTTTTGCTGCCGAGCCGATTCCCGTTGTGAGAGTGGGGTTTGTGGGTATCGGTATGCGAGGAAGTGCTGCAGTTCAGCGTTTCACCCATTTGCAGGGTATAGAGGTTAAGGGACTGTGCGATTTGGTGCAGGATAATATTGACAAATGCCAAAAGATGCTCACTGATGCTGGTATGTCCAAGGCAGATGAGTATATCGGCGAGGAGGATTACAAAAAACTGTGTGAGCGTGATGATATCGACCTTATCTACATCTCTACCCCTTGTACTATGCACGTCGATGTGGCACTCTATGCTATGGAACACGGCAAACACGTCGCTGTCGAGGTGCCTGCTGCCATTACTCTCGATGAGTGCTGGAAGTTGGTCGATACTTCGGAGCGTACTCGCCGCCACTGTATGATGTTGGAGAACTGCATCTATGACTTCTTTGAACTTACCACAATGAATATGGCTCATCAGGGAGTATTTGGCGAGATAGTACATGCCGAGGGTGCCTATATCCACAACCTGGGTCCGTATTGGGAGGGTAGTTACAAAAATTGGCGTGTGAAATTCAATATGTCGAATCGTGGTGATTTATATCCTACTCACGGTTTTGGTCCTATCTGTATGGCTCTCAATATCCATCGTGGCAACAAACTCAACTATCTCGTATCAATGGATACCAAGGCGGCTAACAGCGCAGAAGTGGGCAAGAAGTTTGGAGGCTTTGAGGAGTGTAAGAGCGGCGACCATACCATTACCCTCATCAAGACTGAGAAAGAGCAGACAATCGAGGTTCATTACAATGTTTACTCACCTCGCCCCTACAACCGTATGTATCAACTCACAGGTACAAAGGGCTTTGCTAATAAATATCCTATTAGTGGATATACATTTACTGAAGGTTCATTGAAGGAGGGTGTGCTTCCCGAAGGCACTAAGCTTGATGAGCATGGATTTGCATCGCAGGAGGTTATGGGTGCAGTGATGCAGGCTTATAAGCATCCTATCCATCAAGAAATTGAGGAAATGGCCAAGAAGGTGGGCGGTCACGGCGGTATGGACTTTGTGATGGACTACCGTTTGATTTACTGTTTGCAGAATGGCCTGCCACTTGATCAGGATGTATATGATGCTGCTGAGTGGTCTTGTTTGATTTCGTTGTCGGCGGCATCGCTTGAAAATGGAAGTAGACCTGTTGCTATTCCCGATTTTACTCGTGGTGATTGGAATAAATTGCAGGGTGTGAAATTCTATACCAAGTAATCCGACTATCTGTTGCGTATAAAAATTGCCAACCCCTAGAAGGGGGTTGGCAATTTTCTTTGTTTTATCTGTCGCTTTATTTTGTGGCGGGAAACTTAGTTGACCGATGCGATGGCGCAACTTACACTGTGACTTCCCGAGTTGAGTTTAATACTCTTTCCGTCGGGAGTGTATAGTGTGGCGCTGCTTCCAATAGGAATCTCCACATCAATCTTCAATTGACCCTCGGCCTTATTCCAGCCTACAAACAACTTTCCGTAAGGAGTATCCTTCGATACCTTCACCCAATCTATCTCATCGACTATCTGGGGTCGTATGTTGATATGCTTATATCCCGGCTGCGACTCATCGGGTGTGATACCACCCAGCGCCTGATAGAACCAGCTTCCAATTCCATTGTAACAGTTGTGGATATGGCTTCTGTCGCCGTCCCAATGCTCCCAGGTGAGGTCTGTGCCGTTGTCGAGCATATACAAATATCCTGGGTATTCACGTTTTTTAAGCATATGATACATCTCTTCGGCTTTTGCCTCGCGAGTAACCCATTGGGTTATGATTGGAATACCCACAAGGCCTGTCGCAAGGTGCCCCTTGAAGCGTTTTTCGGTCTGTTCCCAGAGTCTTTTTTCAACGGCGCCAACCTCTGATTTTGGAGTAGCACCAACAAACATCGGATATATCATATCTATCTGTGTGTCCGAAGCATAGCTCTTGCTGCTGGCATCGAAGAATGTCTTGTGGATTATCTCGTTCTGCTGCTTGTGCTTTCTGAGATATGCCTCAGCGTCGTTGTCTTTGCCAAGTACGCGTGCGATTTTCGACATAGTGAGATAACTCTCCGACAAAACACAATTGCTGACTATATCTACCGATCGCTCATCTCTTTGGTCGATGCCTTCGGGTGTAGCCCAATCGCCAAGATACCAATTCCTATACTTTGTAACGCCCCAATTTTTTAGCACGCCATCCTTTATATTGCTCTCGGCGAAGCCTATCCACTTCTCCATCTGCGGATAGAAACGTTCAATCATACGTGTGTCGCCATAGTTCAGATAACTCTGCCATGATGCGATAATTATAAACTCGCACCAGAACGGACCACCACCTGCGCTGATTGGGTTGGGTGCGGTGTGAGGCATATCGCCATTCTCGCGTTGGCAATCGCTCCAGGCCGTTAGCCAGTTGAGATAGAGCGGCGATACGTTGAACATTGTCTGGAACGTTGGCGTAGAAGCGTTTCCATCGCCGCCATATCCCAAACGCTCGATGTGTGGGCAGTCAACCATATATCCACCCAAAGTCAACGCCTTCACAGTCTTATGTACCATATTATGAATTGCATTCATATCATCATCCGAACACTCAAACGATGACTCTCCGCTATAAGCTGTTGTTATGGCACGGCCTGTGATTGCCGATGGGTCCAATGCAGCGTCAAGACCTTTTATTTTCAGGTATCGGAACGCTTTGTACTGGAATTTGTTGCTGAACGTTCCTTGCGACTCTCCGTCGCCTATGTAGTAGTCTGCATACGTTTCGTTATCTCTGAATTTTTTGAGATCTTTCAGGTAGAAATCCTCATAATACATCTTGACGGCTTTGCCCTTCTCGACTACCGGCATCTCGATGTCGATAAAGCCGACAAATGCGTGCCCCATATCGTAGATGTAACATTCGTCATCGATTTTATGCACAGCTACGGGTTTGAATGTTTGATAAAAAGTATTTCCTTCGCACATCTGCGGTGTTGCACTATGCCGAGGAATTTGCCCCACCACAACAGGCTGCCAATCCAGATTAGCCAATGCTTTTGGTGATAGGTCGGTTACCATCGACCCCTTGTCAATGTACTCTCCGTTTACCCATACATTGCCCAAGAAGTATCGACCACTATTTGCCGCCTTCCAACTCTTGTCGGTATTTGCGAGTACTTTGTAATCACCTCTCTGATTCACGCACTCAACCTGTGCACGGACGTATGGTCCGCCCTCAACAGCCCCCTGGGCTCTTTTGTGGTACCAGCCGATTCCAAGCAAGATTGCTAGCTCGTTGTCGCCTCGTTCTACGAGGTCGGTTATGTCGTATGTTACAATGAGTGAGCGTTTGCTAAATTCGCTTACGGCGGGGTTGAGCATCGAAGTCGATACCGGCTTGCCGTTTATGTATGCCTCATGATAACCAAGCGAATTGACGTGAAGCAATACTCGCTCTTTCGATGGCGAGTAGTTAAACTTTGTCCTAACAATTGGGGCAATATGTTTTTTGCTTGCTAACTCACTTTGGTGTATACCTATAAATTGAGTTCCTGCAGCCCAATCGCTGTCTCGGAGCATACCAACACCAAAGTATGCTGTCTCGCTCCATTTTGTAACCTTGCCTGATTGATCCCATACTCTCACCTTCCAATATCCCGATGAGCGTGAGTCGAGAGGTTTGCCGCCGTATTTTATACCTATTGATTCCGAGCTGTTGATCTTGCCGCTGTTCCATAGGTCTGCACTCTTTTCGTTGAGTTTGCCTGGCTCCGATGCAACGATTATCTGGTATGCAGTTATCGATGCTCCATTTTCGTCGGAAAACATTTTCCAACTGAAATGTGGCGATGTGTTGTCAATAGCGATGGGGGAGAGTAGGTTCTCGCATTTTAATTCACCGACCGTTATTCGTTTTGCAGCCGAACTGTGGTAGTTTGCTCCTGTGATTAATAGCAAGCCGATAACCACAAGTGATGTCTTTAGAAAAGCTTTCATATCAATTAGTATTTTTTGTATCGAATATTAGTCACTCTATACAAAGGTAGCGAAATATTTTCATATCTGTCGCCCATTATCATATTATTTAAATGTTGTCGGTCGAAATGATATAATTGTAGATTTTATCGAAAAACATTAATTTTTTTGCCGAAAAATTTGCAAATAGAAAAATTATATCTACCTTTGTTATCGAAAAACATTAAACAATCAATTTAAAACGATAATATATGGCTTAAAAACCTTTTATTGTAAACTGAAATAATCCTCAATCCTTATAATAATATGAAAAAATCTATCTCTTTTTGGCTTCTGGTCATAGCAACGATATGTCAGTTGTCACAAGCTCAGGGAGCATCGTTGAAGAGTTCTTCTGCGAAATCCAAGCAGGTGGAATCGGTAGATTCGCCGCAGCGTACAGCTTTTTCCAATTTGGGAGTCTCGCTCGATGCATCTGTTGCGGGTTTTGGCTTTACACTTTCAACCCCTATCGCTCGCAACTTTGTTTTGCGAGGTGGTTATCGGTTTTCGCCAATCAATGTGGGTTATACCTACGATGATTTTGAGCCGATGTCGTTCTTTGGAGTCAATTTTAGCCTGTCTGATCTACATCTCGATGGTGATTTGCGTACTGGCGCAGCGCATATAATGGTCGATTGGATACCTTTCAAGCGTGGCCGAGGAGCATTTTTTGTTACTGCTGGACTCTTTGTCGGTTCAAACAATATGCTCGATGTGCAGGGCCAGTTCGATATGAGTACGCCCGATATGCAACTCATTCAGAAACTTGGCCTTCTCCATCAGCTAGAATTCGAGGTTGGTGATATGTTGATGCACGCCAATGCCGATGGCTCGATGAATGCAAAGTTGGGAGTCAATGTTTTGCGACCATATGTTGGCATAGGGTGGGGACGAGCAATTCCTCATCGCCGTGTTGGATTCCGATTCGAATTGGGAGCATCTTTTCACGGCCAGCCTGAGATTATATCCGATAATCTAATCGAGTATAACGAGGGTAAATCATCGAAGGAGTTTTATGGTATAGTCAAGGATATTACTGTTTTGCCGCAGTTGTCGCTTCAACTCACCTATCGTATATTCCGCGATAAGTAGACGCTAATATAACCGCAATCAACTATTACAATTATTATATAACTAAACTTAACAATCAAACTTAAAATCAAACTAATGTTCAACTAACAAAATCAACTATTTTTATGAAAATCTCAAAATCTATCCAGCGTCGCACAATCGTACTTACGGTGGCAATCGTTCTTGTTTCTCTTTTTCAAGCAGCAAATTTCGGTGTTCAACTCTTCAATTCGAGTAATTTGTACTCCGAAAATCCAAATCACACATTTCTCGGTGCGCTCGACACAAAGTATGGCTCGATGATTGTTGCCGATGACTATCAACAACACTCTATGGTCGTAGAGCGTGACTCCGAGGGTCAGCCGCTTGTTGAGGCTCTGCCTACAAGTGTTATGTTGTTCTCAAAACACCCCAATTACTCTCGTCCCGACCACTATGGTTGGCGAGCCAATTCCATTGTTATCTATACCGCACTTTTTATGTTTTTGGTGATTGTAATTCTGGTTGGGGTAATCTTTGTGAGTGCAATTCGCGGATTCCGCACAGGCAATATCTTTCGCCACCAACATACTCGACAGTTGCGTTGGTTGTCTTTGGCTGTATTTATCTATTATGTGTTGATAGAGAATCGTGAGATGTTCAGGATGATGGCTATCAAAGATATTTATGCCGATTCTGTTCCTATTGAACTATTTGGTTATGCAACACTTCGCCATGAGTGTCTTATAATTCCGTTATTTTTGCTTATTTTAGCAGAGCTGATGGCTGTAGCCGCTCGATTCAATGAGGAGGAATCAATGACAATTTAATTCATTAAGACCAAACTTATAAGATTATGAAATCTCGTTTTTTGCATCTGTTTGCTATCATCATACTATCAGCATTGTCATATCAATATAGTGTGGCGCAGCCTATCTTTACCGATGCTTCGCGTAGTGATCGTGAACGTGCCGAAGATATTGTAAAGCATATGACCTTGCAGGAGAAGGTGTCGCTGATGGTCTATAATTCACCCGCAATCGACCGACTTGGCGTCAGGAATTATAATTGGTGGAACGAGGCTCTGCACGGCATTGCTCGCAACGGAAACGCAACAGTTTTTCCTATGCCCATCGCTATGGCATCTTCATTCGATGCCGACCTTTTGGAGAGAGTGTTTGTCGCTACAAGTGACGAAGGTCGTATCAAGTGGAATATTGCTCGCTCGGCAAAGGATAAGAATATGTGGTATAAAGGCTTGTCGTATTGGACTCCCAATATCAATATCTTTCGTGATCCTCGTTGGGGGCGTGGTATGGAGACTTATGGTGAAGATCCCTATTTGACATCTCAATTAGGTATGGCGGTTGTTCGCGGTCTGCAAGGCGATTGTAAGGATGGCGTCATCAAAGCTTTGGCTTGTGCAAAACACTATGCTGTTCACTCTGGTCCTGAATCCAAGCGTCATTCATTCGATGCTGTTGTCAGTGAGCGTGATTTATGGGAAACCTATCTTCCTGCCTTCAAAGATCTTGTAACCAAGGCCGATGTCAAACAAGTGATGTTTGCCTACAACCGTATATATGGTGTCCCTGCTGGCGCTAATGAGTGTTTTATGCGCGACATTCTCGAAAAGGAGTGGGGCTTTCAGGGAGTTGTTGTAAGCGATTGCTGGGCCGTTAAGGATTTTTATGCAGGGCATAAGTGGTCTGCAGGTCGGGTCGATGCTGCTGCCGCTGCAGTGAAGGCCGGTATGGATATGGAGTGTGGCGATGCTGTACCTGCTATTCCCGAAGCTATTCG
This sequence comes from Rikenellaceae bacterium, assembly GCA_015060165.1. Classification (GTDB taxonomy): domain Bacteria; phylum Bacteroidota; class Bacteroidia; order Bacteroidales; family Rikenellaceae; genus Alistipes. Next base: position 273,482 of record SUZC01000001.1, on the reverse strand, counting down.
CAGGGGTCTTTTGACCGAGGATGATGTCGATGAGAGCATCATAAGAGTTATGGAGCATCGTTATCTGCTCGGCGAGATGGACGATGATGTCCCTTGGGATAAGCTCTCTACTGATAAACTCTGCTCGCAGGAACATAGCGATTTGGCGTTGGAAATGGCTCACAAGAGTATCGTATTGCTTGAGAATAAGGGCATCCTTCCTCTAAAAAAGAGAGAGAAATTATTAATAGTTGGCCCCAATGCCGATCAGCCGCGAATGATGTGGGGTAACTACAATGGTTTCCCCCTTAACGAATTGTCGTTGCTTGATGGTATTAAGGCTAAAGGTGTCAATATTGAATATGTCGATGGAGTTCCCTATGTCGAGGGTTTGACTACCAAACCCGTTGTGGGAGATGTTTCGATGAAGGCCACTTATAGTCTCGATAGTAACGATTTCGATGTTGAGAAACTTGTGGCAGCTGCAAAAGATTATACCACAGTTATCTTCGCGGGTGGTCTTGCTTCGTGTCTCGAGGGTGAGCAGTTGGAGGTTAGTGCACCCGGATTTGATGGCGGTGACCGTACTACCTTATCTCTGCCCGAAGTTCAGAAGCGTGCAATTAAAGCTCTGCACGATGCAGGTAAGCGGGTAATCCTGATCAATTTTTCTGGCAGTGCAATGGCTTTTGCCGACGAAGCAAAGTGGTGCGATGCCATTGTTCAGGCTTGGTATCTCGGACAAGAGGGTGGCAAGGCTATTGCCGATGTATTATTCGGCGATGTGAACCCTTCTGGTAAACTACCTCTTACGTTCTATGCCAGCGATGACCAACTTGCCGATTTTGAGGATTATTCGATGAAGGGTCGTACCTACCGTTATTTCGATGGTAAACCTCTCTATCCGTTTGGCTACGGTTTGAGCTATACGAAATTTAAATTTGGTAAAGCCAAAATCTCAGATACCACCGATGGTGGCCAGGCCTTGGTTGTAAATGTTCGTAATACGGGCAAATGCGATGGTGAAGATGTTGTGCAGTTATACATTAGTCGCGCTGATGACCCCGATGGCCCTATCAAGACCTTGCGAGGTTTCAAACGTATTGCACTCAAAGCAGGGGAGGAGAAGCAGGTTAGTATTCCGATTGATGAAGAGACCTTTTTATGGTGGAATCCTGCAACGTGTCGTATGAATCCTATGCCGGGCGAATATATCTTGCATTATGGAGACAGCTCGGACTCTAAATCACTCAAAATATTAAAATATAAATTCACTTTAACCAGAATAGACTAAATTTTTATGGCTATAATAGTAAATCTCGATGTTATGCTTGCCCGCCGCAAGATGTCACTCTCGGAACTCTCCGAGCGGGTCGATATATCTATTGTCAACCTCTCGGTCTTAAAGACAGGCAAGGCTAAGGCTATACGTTTTTCGACTTTGGAGGCTATTTGCCGCGAGCTCGATTGTCAGCCAGGTGATATTCTGGAATATTCGCCTAATGAGTAGAAAAATAAAATTCCGGCAACCCTCGCTTGCCGGAATTTTATTTTATTTAATCTCCTGCTCAAATATCTGTTCAAATATTTGGCGCAGTCGTACTCTGTCTTTAATTATCTCTCGTAACTCTTTCAATTTTGTGGCGTTGTCCGATTCTGAAATCCACAATCTTAGATAACCTCCCTCGGCATACTTCTCGGCCATATGTTCCAACGTTCTATTCCAATGCTCCTCTTTGGTAAGGTGAGGGTAGTGTGCCAAACCATATTGCACTGTGCGACGCAGTATGCTCATCGGCTCAATAGCTCTGTCGGCCTCAGCTACAATTCTTCCATATATAGAGCGTGGCTCACACTTTGCCGATGCTCTGTGATCCTCTGCGGCCTCGGCTATTGTGCCAATCTGCTCGGTGGTAAACCATTGGCGTAGATGGGCGTCGTCCCTGACAAGCCGGGCCGACTCTCGGTGGTGCATCTCACGCCCAAACTGCAACCCTATATCGTGATATGCCGCCACCACATACACCATCTCCTCGTCCACGTCATAATGTTTTGCAAGCCCCATACTTCGCTCAATAACGGTTGTGGCGTGATCAGTGCGATGAGCCGCATCGAATGTCTCATATTGCGGCAATATATGTTGCTCTATGTAATCAGTAATCTCTTTTCGTACCATATCACAAATATACAAATTTTGCACATATTCATATCCCTCTCGTTTGAATTTTACCTATTCGTGATTCATGTCAGACCAAATATTGTATGTTATTATATTTTTCGTATATTTGTGTTTGGAAACCATTTATTTGTAATAATATGAAAATTAACAAAATCCTGATGGTTGCATCAGTTGCAATCCTGTTCGCCTCTTGTGCCAGCGACTCTCAACGTAACGAGGAAATCGAGCTTATCAAGGCCGAACTCACTTCGTCTAACTACACTCTCAAAGCGGAACCAGTTGCAGAGTACAAGAGCCATCGTCCTGCTGCCGATGAGCGACTTTTTACTTCCGAGGCTATCGAGGCCGAGATTCAGAGAGTCTGCGGCCTGCTCACCAATGAGCGTTTGAAGTGGCTTTTTACCAACTGCTTCCCCAATACATTGGACACCACAGTTCACTATCGTAAGCAAGACGGTAAGGACGATACATTCGTATATACGGGCGATATCGCTGCTATGTGGTTGCGTGATTCGGGAGCGCAAGTGTGGCCTTATGTACCATTTGCTCCTAACGACCCAGCCTTGAAGGCAATGTTGGTGGGCGTTATCAATCGCCAATTCAAGTCTATCAACCTCGACCCCTATGCAAATGCCTTCTATGATGGTCCCAAAGAGGGCGAGTGGACATCCGATTATACCGCAATGAAACCGGGCCTGCATGAGCGCAAGTACGAAATCGACTCTTTGTGCTATCCGATCCGTTTGGCCTATTATTATTGGCTTGTTACGGGCGATACATCGATTTTTGGTGATGAGTGGTTGGCTGCAATCCAGAATGTGCTTAAAACTTTTAAGGAGCAGCAGCGTAAAGATGGCGTAGGTCCTTATAAGTTCCGCCGCAGAACTGACCGCCAATTCGATACTCTGTCAAATGATGGTTTGGGTGCACCCGTCAATCCTGTGGGACTCATCGTGTCTAGTTTCCGTCCTTCCGACGATGCTACCGTTTTGCAGTTCCTTATCCCTTCAAACTTCTTTGCAGTTTCTGTTTTGCGTAAGGCTGAGGAGATTCTCACTAAGGTCAATAAGAACACAGCTCTTGCAAAGGAGTGCCGCGAACTGGCCGACGAGGTTGCCGAGGCATTGGAGAAGCACTCTATCTATAACCATCCGATTTATGGCGATATCTATGCTTTCGAGGTCGATGGATTCGGTAACTATCACCTTATGGACGATGCCAATGTCCCAAGCCTTTTGGCTATGAAATACCTCAATCCGGAGGTTATCGATATGGATATCTATGCCAATACCCGCGAATTTGTGTGGAGCAAGAGTAATCCTTATTTCTTCACCGGTTCGGCAGGCGAGGGTATCGGAGGCCCACACATCGGCTACGATATGGCTTGGCCTATGAGTATTATGATGAAGGCATTCACCAGCGACGATGAGGCCGAGATTAAGCATTGTATCGAGATGCTTATGGCAACCGACGCAGGTACAGGCTTTATGCACGAGTCGTTCCACGTTGACAATCCCAAGAAGTTCACTCGCAAGTGGTTTGCTTGGCAGAACACTCTCTTCGGAGAGCTTATCATCAAGCAGGTCAACGAGGGCCGAGTAGATATGCTCAATTCGATTGAGATTAAGTAAATCAGTTAACCCCAAACAAAGGCGGCACACCCCATTCGGTTGTGCCGCTTTTTTGTTCTATTACGTCGTTCTGCATTCCTAAACGCGAAACAATACGTATTTACATAAAAAAAGTGCCGAACCCCCTAGCGGATTCGGCACTTTCAAATATTAGTATATCGAGAAATATTACTACTCAATAGTCCAGGTCTCGCCTGAGCGCAACAAATCGTCAACCGAGCGAATCTTAGCCGAAGCCTTCACCTCAGCCACCTGCTCCTCTACCTTCTTGTCGTAGACGTTCTCATCGTCAACATCGCGGATAACACCCACAGCTACTGGATACTCAGGATACTTCATCGCTGCCAACATCGAGTGCAAAGTAGTGTCCTTGCAGTGTGCATCGTGAACGAGTACATCGTCAAGCGTGTAGCCATCTTCGCCCACCTTCACAACCTTCAATCGCATATCCTCAAATACCAATCCCTGATTATGCTCCTCGCCGAAGAGCATCTTCTCGCCGTGACGCAACGTGATGGTGTTCTTTGTGCGAGTCACCTTGTCGGCAGCAAATGTGGCGTGAGTCTTGTCGTTGAAGATAACGCAGTTTACCAATGCCTCTACAACTGCCATTCCCTTGTGCTTTGCAGCTGCCACCAAGCAATCCTTTGTAAGCATCACCTCAGCATCGATTGTGCGGGCAAAGAATGTACCCTTGGCACCGATCACCAACTCTCCGGGGTTAAACGGCTTCTCCACCGTACCGAAAGGCGAAGTCTTTGTAATCTTACCGAGCTTCGTAGTGGGCGAGTATTGACCCTTCGTAAGACCGTAAATCTCGTTGTTAAAGAGAATTACATTCAAATCAATATTTCGACGTATTGCGTGAATGAAGTGATTTCCTCCAATTGCGAGCGAATCACCATCACCCGTACATACCCAAACACTCAGGTCGGGATTAGCCACCTTGATTCCTGTTGCCACAGCATTTGCACGACCGTGAATAGTGTGGAAACCAAAGGTCTTCATATAGTAGATGAATCGTGACGAGCAACCGATACCCGAAACGAATGTAAATTTATTGTGCGGAATATCCAACGCATCTGCCACCTCGGGCATTGCACGTTGTACGGCATTCAAGATGGCGTGGTCGCCACAACCCGGACACCACTTTACAATCTGGTCGCTTTTGAAATCCGCTGGTGTATATTTATATTCTGCCATAGTCTCTTAAAGTAATGAGTTAAACTTCTCTTTAAGCTCCACAACTGTAAAGGGCTGACCCTCTGTCTTGTTGAACTGCTCGAATGTGAACTCTTGGAAGTTCTGACGCAAGTAGGCTGCAAACTGACCCTCGTTGAGCTCGCATACAACCAAATGCTTGTGACCTTTCAAAAGCTCCTTCACACCGTGAGGCAATGGATTGATGTAGTTGAAATGCAAGTGAGCAATGCTCTTGCCCTCCTCCTGCAAATCTGCTACGGCAGCCTCCAAATGGCCCTTTGTTCCGCCCCAGCCGATTACAAGTACATCGGCGTCAGCAGCTCCCATTACGGTTGGTGCTGGCAACTCGTCAGCAACCTTTGCAACCTTAGCAGCACGTGTGTTGGTCATCTCCTGGTGGTTGGCAGGGTCGTAAGAGATTGTTCCTCTCAGATGGTCTTTCTCCAAACCTCCAATGCGGTGTTCCAGTCCCTCTTTGCCGGGGAATGCCCATCCGCGAGCCAAATTCTCGCCACGAGCGTATGGCTTGAACTCCTCGCCCTCGGCAACCGACTCGACGATAGGTGGGCAGATTGCGGGATAGTCTGCCATCGAAGGTATGCGCCAAGGCTCCGAGCCGTTGGCGATAAATCCATCGGTCAGAAGAATTACAGGAGTCATATGCTCCATTGCAATCTTACTTGCCATAAATGCATAGTGGAAACAGTCGCTGGGCGATGATGCCGCAATCACAACAGCTGGACACTCGCCGTTACGACCATAGAGAGCCTGCATCAAATCGCTCTGTTCGGTCTTTGTTGGAAGTCCTGTCGATGGGCCGCCGCGCTGTACATCGACAATAACGAGTGGCAACTCGGCCATCACAGCCAATCCCAGTGCCTCGCTCTTGAGTGAAAGACCCGGTCCCGATGTGGTTGTGACTGCAAAGTTACCTGCATAGGCCGCACCGATTGATGTGCAGATGCCAGCAATCTCGTCTTCAGCCTGTACGGTCTTTACTCCCAAATCCTTGCGCTTTGCCAACTCTTCGAGAATTACCGTTGCGGGAGTGATAGGGTATGAACCGCAGAATAGAGGCAATCCCGATTTCTCACTCGCTGCGCAGAATCCCCAAGCGGTAGCTACATTTCCATTAATCGAGCGATATGTGCCCTTCTCCAACTTTGCGGGAGCCACCTTGTAGGTGTTTGCAAATTGGTGAGTGTTGGCTGCATAGTTGTAACCCGCGTCAATAGCACGCTTGTTAGCCTCGGCTACGATTGGATTCTTCTTTGTGAATTTGTCGCTCAGATAACGCTTCGCGTAGTCCTCTGGCATATTGTAGATGTAGAAGCAGATACCCAGTGCAAACATATTCTTGCACTTTACCACCGACTTATTGTCCAATCCCATATCGGCCAACGCCGCTTTGGTCATTGTCGTAATGGTTGGTATAACCACGTTGTAGTCCTCCAAACCAAGCTCGGTGATGGGGTCCATAGTGGCATAACCTGCCTTCTTGATATTGTCCTCAGTGAGGGTGTCACCATCGATGATTACCGTAGCATCCTTTTTCAGCCATTTGCGGTTAGCTTTCAAAGCTGCTGGATTCATTGCAACCAATGCATCGCAGTAGTCGCCAGGGTTTGTTACCTTGCCTGCACCGATGTGTACCTGAAAGCCAGAGACACCAGCTACGGTACCTTGTGGGGCGCGAATTTCGGCTGGATAATCGGGGAATGTCGAGATTCCGTTACCGATAAGTGCCGATGTGTTCGAGAAGAGCGTACCTGTCATCTGCATACCGTCTCCCGAGTCACCCGAGAAACGAATCACGACATCTTTCAGCTCCTTCGCATTAAGATTCTCCATAAATTATATTTAGTTTGGTTTATGATATCGGTTTATCTTCACAAAGATAAAAGATAAATCGTTTCGTTATATCTTTTTAGCCGAAAAAATATTGCTTATGACAAAGATAAATGCGAGATTCAACCTAATTGTTAAATCTCGCATCCTTAAAATCTATCCTATTGATGTGTGACGTTATCTACGTTGACGTTGGGCAAGATACATTCCCGTAAGGATTAGTGCTGTTCCGATGATGGCTAGCGATGTGATATGTTCGTTGAGTACAAAATAAGAGGTAATCATAGCAATTATCGGATTGATGTAGAGATAGTTTGTAGAGCGTACAGCTCCCAGCTTTATAATCACCACATTCCACGTCCAATAGCAAATCAGTGATGCCAACAATCCTAAAAATAGCAGATTCCCAATAACGATCGGGCGAGTAAGCATCTCGATTGTGACCCCAAATGGTTCGATTGCAAAATATGGCAGCAAGGTGAGTACTCCGTAGAAGAATACTTTTCGGGTAATCATCAGCGAATCGTATCGCTTCTCCATTTTTACCACAACTATGCTGTAAATCACCCACATGAGTGCAGCCCCTAGAGTGAGAATATCTCCTAAAGGATTGAGTTTTAGGATAAATTCTCCATTGAAAACCACCAGCGCCACTCCTGATAGAGAGAGTAGCGAATATCCATATAGTCGTTTACTTACTTTCTCCTGATGGCTAATCAGATGTACAGCTAGGGTGGTGAGGAGTGGGGTGGCGGCGATGATAATCGCTACGTTTGAAGCTTGTGTATAGAGCAGTGCGCTATTTTCAAGTAAAAAGTATAACGAGCCGCCGCTAATACCCAAAAGCATCATTAGTGCCTCGTCTCGCCAATTATTGCAAAACAACTTCCCTTTGATAAATGGAATCATGCATACGTATGCCATCGCAAATCTCAAAAACATTATCTCGGCAGGGGTCATTCCCTCTTCGAGCAAGAGTTTTGAACTTACGAATGTCGTTCCCCATACAGCCGAAGTCAATATGGCAACAACGTGGTACAATATCTCGCTTTTTGGCGATGTGATAGTTCCTTGCGACATAGTCCCTATCTTATAGAGTTCATTCTGATACTTGCTTTGATTAAGGCGATGGCTCTGATGCGACTCATCTCGATATCCTTGTCGGCATGATGCGGATTTTGGCTGACGAGTTTTACGTAGCCATCACGCTCCGATTTTTGAATATATTTTACTGTGATATACTCCTCGCCGTCGAGATCGATCGAAAGCAGATACATATCACCCCAAAAGATGCTGTTGATATCCTGTAACTGCTTGTACAACACAATGTCGCCACTCTTCAGTAACGGATACATCGAATCGCCAACGATATATATCGCGCCATCGCATTTGGGTAGGTTGGGTATGTGTATGTAATTCACCGGTTTGGCTGAATTCTGATCGTTGAACAGAGGTACTAACCCAGCTGTACCCTCAATCGAATACAATGGTACGCTCTGCATTGGAAGAGAGTTGTCCGAACGCAGGCGGAATGCAGTATAATCGGGTTCGGCATTGAACATATTTCCCTTTCCGGATTCCAACCATTCGGGGTTGACGTTCAAATCTTGAATAAGGATATTTTTGTTTCGAGTCGATAGTCCGCACTTACCTGTTTCAATCATCGAAAGTGCTGCCTTGCCGATGCCAAGTCGCTGAGCCAATTGCTCTTGCGTGAGTTTTAGCTCCTTGCGTATTAATTTTACCCTGTCGCCCATAACTTTTTAATAAGAAAATTTTATATCAAAAATTTGTATAATACGCTTTGAAAGTTCAAATAATGAACGTATATTTGCACTGCAAAGTTAAACAATTTGGTTTTAACCTGCAAATTTTCTATCAAAATTTTACTTTAAAATACCTAAATTATGTTTACTGTATCACCTATTGTCTACGGCAAAGTTGCCGAGATGATTTGCGGCCGCATAGGTCGTTCGGATTATCTGTCCGAAAATTTAGAATTTGAACACGAAGGTGTATCGTGTAGGATGTTGTTTTCAGCTGTTGTCTATCGTCGACACACGTATCTGCCTGATGCAGAGTATGATGAGCTATCAGATTTGGTTCCTGTGTGGTGGGAGTTTCATACAACGATAGATGGAGTGGAGTTGCTGAATGATTTTTCGTTTAATGAGTTAAGGCACTACTTTAAATAGATCGCTTTAATTATTTAATAACTATGGGATTATGGATAAGTATAAGAAACTAAAGTCGGCTATTAATGCCGATTTTTTAAAGGATATACAAACCTTAACTTTAGATGAATGTAATCAACAGCCAAAATATCAACCTGTTAATTCGTTTGCAGAGTATGCCAATCGTGTCTATCCGTTTTTAGAGATTTGCAATTTTCATGAGGTTTACTATCGTTTGCTGCAACTCTTTGCCGAGGGTCGAATCCGCAAACTTATGGTTTCGATGCCTCCGCAGCACGGCAAGAGTGTGGGTGCGAGTACGTTACTGCCATCGTATATGCTTGGGTTAAACCCCGATATGCGAATTGCCATTGCCTCATACTCTGCCTCGCTGGCCAACAAATTTAACCGTCGAGTCCAACGAATTATCGAGAGCCGAGAATACGGCTCGGCCTTTCCCGATACGAGGATTAAGTGCGGCGGTAAACCTCCTCAGTATCTGCGTACTGCCGACGAGGTTGAGATTGTTGGTCACGAGGGTTGCTTATTGTCAGTGGGGCGTGAAGGCTCGCTTACGGGCAATCGGGTTGACTGCTTTATTCTTGACGACCTTTACAAAGATGCAATGGAGGCAAACTCTCCACTTATCCGTGAAAATTGTTGGGAGTGGTATACCTCTGTTGTGCGTACTCGAATGCATAATGCATCGCAGGAGATAATCGTCTTTACCCGTTGGCACGAAGAGGATTTGATAGGCGTACTGCGTCGCAAGGAGGGGTGTGTTGATATGCGCGAGTGGGCTGATATTGATAGGCTCGGGGCTGACGATTGGCTCTGCCTTAATTTTGAGGCGATAAAGACGGGTGACCCCACCGAGATTGACCCTCGCCGAGCGGGCGAGGCTCTGTGGCCAGAACGTCAAAGTGTTGAACTTTTGGAGACAAAACGACGTTTAGACGCTTTGCGTTTTGAGTGTATGTATCAGGGCCGACCCTCGTCGCCGAGTGGCTTGCTCTATGGTGATGGTTTTCGTGAGTACGATGCTTTGCCGCGTGAGATTGTGCGCCGAGCCAATTATACCGATACGGCCGATATGGGAGATGACTATCTCTGTTCGATGTCGTATGCGGTTGATGCCGATGGCGTAATCTATGTGACCGATGTGGTCTATTCGCGTGAACCAATGGAGGTTACCGAACAGTTGGTGGCCGAAATGCTTGTGGCCGATTCAACCCCACAAGCCATTATCGAGAGTAATAATGGAGGTCGAGGCTTTGCACGTGCAGTTCAGCGACTCGCTCCGCGAGTGAAGGTTGAGTGGTTTCATCAGAGCGGAAACAAGGAGGCGCGAATCTTGTCGAACTCGGCAACGGCTCAACACTTGGTGCGTTTCCCGCATGGTTGGGCGCACCGATGGCCCGAATTGTTCGCCCATCTTACCACCTATCGCCGCGATTTCAGAGCCAATCGCTGGCACGATGCCGCCGATGTGGTGACGGGCATTGTCGAGCGCGAAGCCACCGCCAGCCAAACAACCAAAAGAAGTAGGTTTTTGTTGCTTTAATTGGACGGTTGGAGTGTGTGAAATGCGTTTATTGTAATTGTATAAGTGGTGTAAAATTTGGTTGTTTTTTTGGCTAAATACTTGCAAAACATAAAATTTATTCGTAAATTTCAATCGAGAAATCAGAGTTCTTTTATCAATATTGTTAAACTTAAAATTCATAGCAGATGAAAAGAATATTTTATCTATTGTTAGCTGTTGTTATGTTTGCAGGGTGTAGCAAGGAAAATGAGAATTTATCAGAATTAGAAAGAATAAAGCAGTTAGTATCATCAACAGAATTATTGGCAGCGGATATTCTTAAATCGGCCCAATATTGGCAATCCGATATAGAATTATATTACACAGAGCCCGATGGTAAAGGTGTAGAATATGCATTTGATAGGGGTAACCAAATTGGTGGGGATTTGCATATTAATTTTTCCGTTGAGAAAGAAGCTATTGAGCTTTATCTAGCGTCGTGCTATATGCCTGTTGGACCACCAATGCCACAAAGAATATCCAAAAATTATATAATGTCGGAAATTGGTAATAATAATTGGGCGTTATCGTATTTTAATGGTAATAAATATTATTTTAAGATATTAGCGTATGATGACAATAAAGTATTGGTAGCCAGCAATTTGTGGCAATGTGATAATAACGATACTCATTTTGGTCATTCGGTAATATTGTTTACACGACAGAATACGCGCCCTGAATGGTTTGATGAGTGTATCAGCGAGGAGGAATATTTAGAGACTTACAGCGAGTAATTTATAATATTCTCGATTTTATTCCGCTACCTTTCGGGGTGGCGGTTTTTTTACCACGTCATTTCATTTTTTCGCATCACCTGCCCTCTCCAATATAAAAATGTCTTGTTTGGTAAATAAAATGTTTTATTTTTCTGTATTTTGTAGTCGAGATACAAAAAAAAACTCGACCTTGCGAGGGCCGAGTTTTGGAAGTATTAAAGTTCAAGGTTAATGTGTGTGTCCGACTATAAAATCTCCTCTAAACGAGCCACGGGTGCAACGTCGAGTCCGCTAATCATCCCTTGATTGTAGCGGTAGTAACCCGAAATTGCAATCATCGCTGCGTTGTCTGTGGTAAATTTGAACTCCGGAATGTAGGTGTTCCAGCCTCGACGGTGACCCGTTTCGGCGATAGCTTCGCGTAGGCCCGAGTTGGCCGACACTCCTCCAGCAATGGCAACCTCCTTGATGCCAAGCGACTTGGTGGCTTTGATTAATTTGTCGAGCAGAATATCGATAATCGTATGCTGCAACGATGCACACAAATCGGCTTTGTTTTTTTCGATGAAATCAGCATCTTCGGCCACTTTGTCACGTAGCGTATAGAGGAATGAAGTTTTCAGTCCTGAAAATGAGTAGTCAAATTCGCCCTTGACGTGGGGTTTGGCAAACGAAAATGCTTTTGGATCGCCTTCTTTTGCCAGACGGTCAATCACAGGGCCACCGGGATAGGGTAGTCCCATAACCTTTGCGCACTTGTCGAACGCTTCACCTGCGGCATCGTCGATTGTGGTTCCGATAATCTCCATCTCCAATGGCGACGATACCTTCACAATCTGGGTGTGTCCACCGCTGACAAGCAGGCAGAGGAATGGGAACGATGGATGCGGCATCTCACGATCGGGCATATCGATGAAGTGCGACAAGATGTGGCCTTGCAGGTGGTTCACCTCGACCATCGGAATATTGCCGGCAATCGACAATCCCTTTGCGAATGATGTGCCCACCAGTAGCGATCCCAAAAGTCCAGGACCACGTGTGAAAGCTATGGCATCAATCTTGTCGGCAGTTATGCCAGCCTCTTTTAGAGCGGTGTCGACAACAGGTATTATGTTCTGTTGATGAGCGCGAGAAGCCAGCTCGGGAATCACTCCTCCGTACTTGACGTGAACGGCTTGCGAAGCGATTACATTCGACAAAAGTGTGGTGTTCCGGATGACGGCAGCCGATGTGTCGTCACACGATGATTCGATTCCAAGTATGGTAATATCCATTTTTTAGCGGGTTTTTTCTATTATTAATAGAAAAATAATTACTTTTGTAAGTTTTATGACCGAAGTCACGATGCGCAAAGTTACGAAAATATTATTAAAGGCACTATCAGTCACACTTTTGTTTCTGATATTTTCTCCTATTGTGCTTACTTTGCTCATCGATTTACCCTCGGTTCAGAACTATTTAGTCGATCGTGCAACTGCATTTTTGTCGAAGAAAATGGAGACTACGGTCTCGATCGGTAAAATTCGTCTTGGAGCATTGGGTAGCCTGCGTGTCGAAGGTCTTTATGTGGAGGATTACCAGCAGGATACTCTGCTATATGTCGATAAATTGAAAATCTATCTGTCCAGATTCGAAGGTGCCAAAGGTGTTTCCTTGCGTAATGGCTCTGTGGAGCGTGGCCGATTGTACCTGCACGAGACTCCCGAGGGGGTGATGAATATCAAGCAGGTGGTCAATCGTATGGTGAAACGCCGTGACGATAAACCCAAAAGCGAATTTGCACTTAAAATTAGCGATGTGCAGATAGATGACTTTACTCTGGTAATCGAACAGCGTGAGCATCGCGAGCCTTCGTATGGTATCGATTACAGCGATATGCACCTCGAAAAGATGTCGGCTTTCATTGATGATTTTACTCTGTTGGGAGGTCAGGTGAGCGGATTTGTGCGTAATTTCACTACTCGCGAGCATAGCGGATTTACTATTGATAACTTTACGGGTCACTTCCTTGTCGATAAAGGTGAGGTCAATCTGCGAGATTTCAATATCACAGCCGAGGATTCTGATATACGACTAAATTCGCTTGTGTTGAAAGGTGAAGATTGGGCTGCCTATAAGGATTTTATCCATAATGTCACTATCAAGGGTGAAGTATATGATTCGTATGTCTCGACCAACGATATTGCTCACTTCGCACCGCGTATGTTGCCTTGGGAGTTGGAGGCTTACGATGCTAATGTTGCTGTCAATGGAACGGTCGCCGATTTGAGAGTTAATGTGAAAAATCTTGCATTTGGTGAGAGTAGTACTCTGCGTGGAAGTGTCCGTCTGCGAGGTTTGCCCAATGTGCGTCGTGCAACAATGTCGCTCGATTTGTCGCGATTGGTGACCAATCAGGCCGATGCTTCTATGGTGCTCGATGGTATTACAGGCAAAAAGATCCTACCCGAGAAGGTACTGTCAATGATTAATGCTGCCGGTGAGATAATCTGTGCGGGAACTTTCGATGGCGGATTCCAATCCTTTGAGTCGGATCTCTCACTTACGACTCAAACCGGTAATCTTGCATTTACGGCTACTCGTGAGCCTATCAAGCGAGATGAAACTGATGAAAACGCTAAAAAACGTCCTGCGGCATCGTCGCTTGTAGCTACCGTTGATGCCCGTCATATGCAGTTGGGGTCTATTTTGGGTAATGACTTGCTGGGTAGTACAACAGCATATGTGAGTTTTTACGGTATAACCACAGCGAAGAGTATTGCAGGTAGAGTTGCAGGCCGTATAGGGGCAATTGAGTTGTATGATTGTACCTATGAGGATGTCGATATCGAAGGTCGTTTGGTGAATAAGAGTTTTTCAGGATCGGTGCGTAGCGAGAGTGAGCCTATGCGTATGTTGCTTACAGGTATGGCCGATTTGAATAGCAGCAATCCGACCTATGATTTCCACGTAACAGTTAACGATGCCGATCTGAGTGCAATGAATATTAATAAGCGAGACTCGGTGTCGCAAATCGGATTTAACGCCGATTTGTATGCGGTTGGTAATAATCTCGACGACATGAATGGTTCACTAAGTATTGATGGTGCCCATTACTATTATAATGCCGACACTTTACGTACCGGAGCTATCAATCTTGCGGCTCGCAGTCGAGAGAACCAGCGTTCGCTTACTTTGACATCCGATTTTGCCGATGCCACTTTTACAGGCCCGTCGAGCTATAAGGAGGTGATAAAGTATCTGCAGACAGCAATGCGTAAGTATCTACCTGGCTTGGCCGATGAGAATTCGGTGGTGGGTGTAAACGAAGATAAGGGATATTCGGCATTGTCAGTAAAGGTAAAAGATATTGATCCATTGCTTGATGCGATTTCCGATGGTTTGCAATTGGCGCAAGGATCGATGTTGAACTTTACAATGAATCCAGTAACCAACCATATCGCTTTGCGTGCAGAGTCTGATTATTTGGAGCGTCGCAATATGCTGGCGGCTAATCTGAATGTAAACCTTACAAATCAGGGCGATTCGTTGGCAATGTATCTTCAGGCTGAGGATTTCTATGTCGGTACGTTCCATCTGCCACAACTCTCGATTATGGGAGGTGCTAAGAATGACCGCGTGTCGCTTGCTTCGGGATTCCGCGATACGTTGGGTGATATGTCGGGCGTGGTGAGTTTGTTTGCCAATATTCTGCAAGACCCCGCTACTCAACAGCGTAGTGTGAGGGTGAATCTCTTGCCTGCAACCATCACAAGCCAAGGTCGAGATTGGAATCTCTCGTCGGCTCGTGTTAATATCGATACGGCACGAATTGCTGTTGAGCGTTTCCGTGTGCGTAGCGACGAGCAGGAGTTGTATCTCGAGGGCGTTATGTCGCGCAGCAGCGAGGATTCGCTTGTCCTTCGATTGAAGGATTTTAGCATCGCACCGTTTATGGGATTTGCCAATCGTATGGGTTATACTGTGACGGGTAATGGTAATGGCGAGGCTTATATCAAAGCAGCGCTCAATCGTGGCGAGCTTACGGCCGATATTGATATCGATAGTATGAAGGTGAACTCCACTCCTGTGGCTCCGCTTCGACTCGATTCGCGTTGGGATTTTAACCAGCAGCGAGCCCGAATCAGAGTTATCAACCGCTCAACTGGCGATAGTATTGTAAGGGGATATTATGCACCTAAGTCGAATCGCTATTATGCCGAGGGCGAGTTTAATAATCTGCCAATGGCTATGCTCGATCCGGTATTGGCGGGAGTAGTGTCGGGTACAGAGGGCGTTGCCAATGCCCGATTGGAGATATTGGGTCAAGGTCGTCAGGCTAAACTCAACGGTCAGGTCGATGTGAAGGATCTCTCGACAATGATCGACTATACCAAGGTGCGTTATTCGATCCCTCGAGGCAAGGTTGAGGTGAAGGATAATCACTTCCTTGCTACCAACGTGAGGGCCTACGATCCGCAGGGAAATAGCGGTTTGTTTACGATGGATTTGAGTTTGGAGCACCTCTCGAATATCTCGTATGATTTGCGTGTCGTGCCTCGTGAGATGCTAGTGTTGAATACCACATTGCAAGATAATGACTTGTTCTATGGTAAAGTCTATGCGTCGGGTGTGGCGACTGTCAAGGGTAGCAAGAAGGGAACTAATCTCGATATTGTGGGCTCTACGGAGGGTAATTCGCAATTCTTTATGCCATTGTCGGGAAAGACCGACGTTTCGAATGCCGACTTTGTGGTCTTCGAGCGTCGTGGTATGCAGGCCGATTCGACAAATAACTACCAACTGCTGAGAAAGAAGATGGCCTTTGAGCGTAGGAATCGTCGTACAAGTTCGTCGGGCAGCAATATGGATATCAATATCGAGCTTACGGCCAAACCTAATGCCGAGGTGCAGTTGGTCATCGACCCGACAGTGGGCGATATTATCAAGGGTCGTGGTAATGGTACGTTCAATATGCGAATCGTGCCGAGTGCCAATATCTTCGATATGTATGGTGATTATACCATCACCGAAGGAAGTTATCTGTTTACTTTGCAGAATATCATCAACAAGCGATTCATTATTGAGAGTGGCTCGACAATTCAGTGGACAGGTGATCCGTTGGATGCTCGCTTGAATATCGATGCGGTGTATAAACTTAAAGCATCGTTGCAACCGTTGCTTTCGTCGACTACTCTGGATAATGTCACCCGTGCTGTGCCTGTGGAGTGTATAATCAACCTCACGGAGCGTTTGACCAATCCTACAGTGTTGTTCGATATCAAGGTGCCCAATGCCGATTCTGAGATTCAGAATGCTGTGGCCAACTTGCTCAATAACCAGCAATCTATCGCAACGCAGTTTATGTATCTGCTGGTGAGTGGTTCGTTCTATTCGGATTACTCTACTTCGTCGAACATCGGTGCTTCGGCATCAGCGACCACCGGATTTGAGTTGCTGTCGAATCAGATTAGTAACTGGTTGTCGAGTGACGATTATAATATCATTTTGCGTTACCGACCTCGATCGGAGCTTACGAGCGATGAGATCGACTTTGGATTCTCGAAGAGTTTGGCAAATAACCGACTCTTGTTGGAGTTGGAGGGTAACTATTTGGTCGATACCCGTATGGCGGCAAGCAGTAATATGTCGAATTTTATGGGTGAGGCATATATCACTTGGCTCATTGACCAAGCTGGTAACCTTAAACTCCGAGGATTTACGCAGACCATCGATCGTTTCGATGAGAACCAGGGTCTGCAGGAGACCGGTGTGGGTATTTACTATCGCGAGGACTTTAACAATTGGACCGATTTGAAGCGTCGTATACGCGAGCGTTTTATGAGCAAACGTAAACGTGAGGCCCGAGAGGCAAGCGAACGAGAGGCTGAGGCTCGTGCCGAAGAGTCGGCCGATAGCCTTAACCGTAATGGCGAGAATAGAGTCATCGTTGAGCAGCAAGTAGCCGATTCGTTGCAGGCTGGGAATGGTGAAACAGAACCAGATGTCGATGCTTTGTCGCCAGGCGATGATTTGGAAACAGTTCAAAACTCTAATCCTGATTCGCAAGGCAGAGCCAAACGTAGACGAGGAACTGAAAACAAGACAAATAATTAATAAAACTTAAATAAATTAAAAGAAAAGATTATGATTGAATTTATTCAGGCGGCCGAGACGGTCGCAGCAACAGGTGAGGTAGCCGCAGCCGCTGCCGATGAAGCAACTCGTATGGGTCTATGGGAACTCTTTATGAAGGGTGGTTGGCTTATGTGGCCACTCCTTATTTTGGGTGGTGTGACAGTATTTATTTTCGTAGAGCGTTATATGGCCATCCGTAAGGCGTCAGGTCTTGATATGAACTTTATGAATCGTATTCGTGACTATATCTCAGATGGCAAGATTCGCGCAGCTGTTGATTTGTGCCGCAAGACCAATACTCCTATTGCCCGTATGATTGAGAAGGGTATCGAGCGTATCGGTCGCCCTATGAGCGATATCCAGACTGCTATTGAGAACGTAGCTAATTTGGAGGTGTCGAAGCTTGAGAATGGCCTTCCTTTCCTGGCAACAATTGCCGGAGGTGCACCGATGATCGGATTCTTGGGTACAGTAATCGGTATGGTGCAGACCTTTATGGATATGGCTGCAGCTGGTGGTACTGTAGATATGTCGCTTTTGTCAGGCGGTATGTATGTGGCGATGGTTACAACCGTTGCAGGTCTTATTGTTGGTATCCCTGCATACTTTGGTTATAACTATTTGGTAGCTCGTATCGAGAAGCTTGTATTCCAGATGGAGGCTAACTCAATCGCATTTATGGATATTTTGAATCAACCCGTTAAATAATCAGAGCTATGGCAATTAAACGAGGTTCAAAAGTGGACAGCTCATACTCGGCATCGTCGATGACCGACTTGATGTTCCTTTTGCTTATATTTATGATTATTGCTACCACGCTCATCAATCCCAACGCGATAAAGTTGATGCTCCCGAAGAGCGCAAATCAGCTTAAGGATAAGGCAATCACAACGGTGTCGATTAAGGATGCGGGTGCAGGTCGCTATATCTATTATGTAGAGCTCGATAACGTGGGGTCACGCGAGGGTATTGCTCGTGCGCTGAAAACACGCCTTGAGGGTCAGGAGGAGCCTACTATCTCTCTCCACGCTGATAAAACTGTTGAGTGGGATGAGATTGTGCAGGTGATGAATATAGCAAAGGATAATGGTTATAAGCTTATAGCCGCTACTCAACCGTAAAATTACTCTAACGCGGGTATTTTGGCGTCTGCCTTGACTCGGAATTCCTCATTTACCCATAGTAAACTGCGGATTCCTCATCTGCGAGCAGTCTCAAACTACCCAGCGTTATAGAAATTTTAATGAAAGAGAGTAACGGGTAATTGGTTGATATATTCCCGTTATAAAGTACCAATAAAAAGTCAAATTCAATTTTGAATTTTAGGACTTATGAATTATTACGACGAAAACGACGATAGACCCAAATTATATGGTGGAGTAGCCGCAGCGATTTACCTTGTGTTGGTGGCGGCCCTGATGTTTTTGGTCTATCTACCATTGAAGGTGATTGAGAATCCTCCTATGGAGATTGTATTGGTTGAGCAGCCGCGTCAGCCACAACGTCCTGTGGTCACTACTCAGGCACCTCGTCATCAGAATCTTTCAACTCGCGATAATACCCAACAGGTAACAGGTACCGACCAAAAGACCCAAACAGTCAATCGTCGTGCCATATTCCATAGCAACAAAGGTGGTGTTGACGAGCCAGAGGATTTGGGCAATCCCACAGCACGCCAAGGCGATGAGAATTTGGCAAGTGGCGATGGAGGAGGTCTTAATCCGATTGGCAACGATCAGTTGGATGAAGGTCTTCGCGGTCGCGGTTTGGTGGGTAATTTGCCTGTTCCATCCTATCCGGGTAATGTGAGTGGTAAGATTGTTGTACGTGTTGCAGTTGATCAGCACGGTAGAGTAACTCAGGCTGCTTATGAGCCTAAGGGTTCTACCTCGTCGGATGCCGCACTTATAGCAGCAGCCATCGAGGCGGCAAAGCGTGCCCGTTTTACCGAGAGCCGTAGCTTTGTTCAAGGAGGTACTATTACCTATAACTTTAAACTCAATTAGCGGTCAATATGAAGAAGTTGTTACTCTGTCTGCTACTTGCAGTTGTTGCGGTTTCGGTTTCGGCTCAACCCAAGAAGGGCCCGAGAATGGTCTTCGATCGTACATCGCATGATTTTGGCGATGTGCCACGCAAAGGTGGCGATCTGATCAAGGAGTTCCGCTTTGTCAACGAAGGCGATGCACCGCTTGTTATAAAGAAGATTACCAAGTCTTGCTCGTGTATGACTGTAACCTATTCGCGTAAGCCAATCAAACCTGGAGAGGCGGGAGTGATTAAAATCAAGTACGAGCCACATAAAGTTGAGGCCGGTATTTTCCATAAGGTGTTGCAAATCTATAACAACACCAGCGATAAGGTACGACTCATCACAATACAAGGTAATTCGATGGATGATTTTAAGGAGCGAAAACGATAACTCCTCATACCTATTTATAATACAGGCCTGCAAAATTTGCAGGCCTGTATTGTTTATAGTATTTATCTGAGTGCGTTTACTCGTGACGTCGAAGTACCATAGCGGTGCGTGAGGTGTTGTAAACCTTTATGCAGGTCTGGATGCTTCCATCTTCACACTCCTTGTTGAATGAGAAGTGCTCCTCGGCTGCTTTGTGGCGAGCCAAACCTCCGAAGCGCTCCTCGTCGGTGGATAGTTCCAATACATACTTTCCGGGTTCACGAACAGGCAACTCATAATCGGGTATCGATGCTGTCGGATGCCAATTGAAAATGAACAAAAGATCACGATGTGTATATACCATAGTCTTGTTTTGTTCATCCATCAGTAGGTTGTATGGATATCCGTCCGAAAGTATTCGGTCGTTTTTCACAAGCTCTATCATAGCTTGGTCGAAATCGGCCAAGTAGCTGTATCTCAACTCGTCGCTATCGCGCAATGACCATTGACGACGTGCGTGTGAATATGACCATCCATTGCCCTCGCGCGGGAAATCAATCCATTCGGGATGGCCGAACTCATTGCCCATAAAATTTAGATATGCATCACCTCCTGCGGTGATTGTAATGAGTCGTATCATTTTGTGCAGGGCCATACCTCTGTCGACCACCATACTCTCCGTCTTGCGGTCCATCGAGTCATACATCAACTTATCCAACAATCGGAATGCAATAGTTTTGTCACCTACCAATGCTTGGTCGTGCGACTCGGCATAGGCCACAGTCTTTACTTCTGGAAGGCGATTTGTCAGGATGCTCCACATCTCCCAAATGTTCCAATCCTCGTCGGGTGTGTCTTTCAGCATCTTAATCCAGAAGTCGGGTATAGCCATTCCCAATCGATAGTCGAATCCTACACCTCCATCGTCAATTGGTAGGCATATTCCGGGCATACCGCTCACATCCTCTGCGATGGTTATGGCAGAGGTGTTAAGTGTGTGGATGAGCTTGTTAGCAAGGGTGAGATATGTTATGGCATCGAGATCGACACCCTCGTCGAAGAACTTTTCGCGTGAGTCGAAATTGATATAGCCTCTGTGGTAATAGAGCATTGAAGTCACTCCGTCGAAACGATATCCGTCGAAGTGGAATTCGTCAATCCAATATTTTACATTTGATAGCAGGAAGTGTTCCACTCCGCCCTTGCCGTAGTCAAATATCATTGAATCCCAATATTGCTGATAGCCGGCCTCACCCTCTTTCGAGTAGTGGTGGCCAGAGCCGTCAAGGTCGAGTATTCCTTCGTTGAGGTTCTTGACATAGTGGGCGTGTACCAAATCCATAATCACGGCAATCCCCATTGAGTGGGCTGTGTCGATTAGTCGTTTCAACTCTTCGGGTGTTCCGAATCGTGACGATGGTGCGAAGAAACTCGATACGTGATAGCCAAACGAACCGTAATAGGGGTGTTCGGCTATGGCCATAATCTGGATGGCGTTGTAACCTGCCTGCTTGATGCGAGGCAGCACAAGCTCCGTGAATTCATTATATGTGCCGACGCCCTCCTTCTCCTGAGCCATACCGATATGGGTCTCATAAATCAGAAGGTCACCAATGCTCTTAGCGTCGAACTTCTGGTCGTGCCATTCAAATGGCTGAGGAATCCAGAATTGAGCAGTGTAGTTCTTACTCTCCTCGTCCTGTACAACGCGTGTTGCGTAAGCGGGTATGCGGTCGTGCCAGCCGTTCTTGCCGTGAATGTGCAATTTGTAGAGCGAGCCGTGAGTCAACAGATGCCCATACATCGCATCTGGCAGGAAAATGCTCCATACTCCGTCGGCTCCCTTGTCCATGCGCAACTGAGTACGTTGCCATGAGTTGAAATCTCCAAAGATAAATACATCGTAAGCTTCTGGTAACCACTCTCTAAACCACCAACCACAGAGCGTATCGTCGTATTGCCAGCCGTAGTAACGATAACCGTTGGCATAGTCGACAATCGAGCCTGCCTGTTTCTCGATGGCCTTCATTCTGGTCTCGTAACGATCGTGTCTATCTGCAATCTTGTCGGCAACGGGTTGCAACCATTCATCCCTTTCGACTATGGGTAATATTGGTTTTCTGTTCTCCATAATTGCTATTTTCAATGTGTTTATACACAAATATACGATAATTTTTTCTATATTTGCCCAAATTAAGCAACATTGCTTACATATTAACCATTAAATAACTTCAAATTTATGTTTAAAGGACATCCTAAGGGTTTGTATGCCCTTGCACTTGCTAACACTGGTGAGCGTTTCGGCTACTATACTATGTTGGCAGTATTTGCATTGTTCTTGCGTGCAAACTTCGGCTTGGACGCTGGTGTAGCAGGAGCAATCTATTCGACCTTCTTGGGTCTTGTATATTTTATGCCTCTTTTCGGTGGTATTATGGCCGATAAGTTTGGCTTTGGCCGTATGGTGACAATCGGTATCACCATTATGTTTGTCGGTTATCTCTTGCTTTCGTTCCCATTGGGAGGCGATACAGTAGCTATGATTGCTATGCTTGGTGCATTGCTTTTCATTAGCGTCGGTACAGGTCTTTTTAAGGGTAACTTGCAGGTTATGGTAGGTAATCTCTACGATGACCCTCAGTATGCTGACAAGCGTGATTCAGGCTTCTCAATCTTCTATATGGCTATCAACATTGGTGCCTTGTTTGCTCCAACCGCAGCTGTTAAGATCAAGGAGTGGGCAGAGACTTCACTTGGTTACTCTGGCAACGATGCTTACCACTTCTCATTTGCAGTGGCTTGCGCATCGCTTATCGCATCAATTGCAATCTACTACATCTTCCGTTCTACTTTCCGTCACGTTGAGGGTGGTGAGCGTAAGAAGGATAATGCAGTAAAAGTTGAGGATAACCTCACACCCGAGGAGACTAAGGCTCGCGTTGTTGCATTGTGCTTGGTATTTGCTGTTGTAATCTTCTTCTGGATGGCATTCCACCAGAACGGTTTGGCTCTTACTTATTTTGCTGATGAGTTTACTGCTAAGTCATCAGAGGGCTTGCAGAGTATGGCTTTCAACGTATGGAACTTGGCTCTTGTTATTGTAGCTGTATATGCTGGTTTCTCATTCTTCCAGAGCGAGACAGGTAAGGCAAAGGGTATCTCAGCTGCTGTATTTGCTGCAGTTGTAGCAGTCTTGGTTTATAAGTATGTAAACCTTAGCGGCTCTGTAGCAGTTAGCGCACCTATCTTCCAGCAGTTTAATCCTTTCTATGTTGTGGCTTTGACTCCTGTATCAATGGCTATCTTTGGTGCATTGGCAAAGCGTGGTAAGGAACCATCTGCTCCTCGCAAGATTGCTTATGGTATGTTGGTAGCTGGTTTGGGATTTGCTGTTATGGCTGTTGGCTCATTCGGTTTGCTTACTCCTAATGAGCAGGCTGCTGCTGGCGATGCAGCTACATTCGTATCGGCTAACTGGTTGATCTCAACATATCTCGTATTGACCTTTGCTGAGTTGTTGCTTTCACCAATGGGTATCTCATTCGTGTCGAAGGTAGCTCCTCCGAAGTTGAAGGGTATGATGATGGGTGGCTGGTTTGTAGCTACAGCTATCGGTAATATGCTTGTTGCTGTTGGTGGATTCCTTTGGGGAGGTCTTCCATTGTGGCTCGTATGGTCGGTATTTATCGCTCTCTGTTTGATCTCAGCACTCTTTATGTTTGTTATGATGAAGCGTTTGGAGAGTGCTACAAAATAGTCAACCTACCAGTAAATAAACTAACCCCCGAGTTGATTACAACTTCGGGGGTTTTCTTTTGGCATTGCTACCACTATTTTTTTTGTGAATCGTATTACGCCTTTAGGAAAATCTTCTTGCGATACATTGCGTAAAGAATAAGATATATTATACTGACCTGCGATAGGGTAATCAGCACGTTGTACCAGTCGCCCATATACTGCTCCAGTCCAAAGAAAAGCGACTTCGCTACGCCTCTGAAATTCACAATTTGAGTGAGCATATATGCAGCTATCGAGTTCATACCATACACCTTGAGCCAAGTGATGTTTTTGCGGTAGCCTTTGTAGTCAACAAAGTAATAGGCTACGCCCAAAAGAATGAACGACACACCTGCTGCAAACAACGCCATAGATGAGGTCCATATAGTCTTGATTATAGGCATCCAGATGCTCCAAATAAGCGACACTGCCACCATCGCTGCACCACCTGCAAATAACCACAATAGCTTGCGTTTCTCGGCCATCTGGCTCTTTGTTATAGTACCGGCGAACATTCCGCAGAGTCCTGTTACGGCGAAGGTCAGTGAGCTGAGAATCCACGTGTAGCGATACCACTCGTTAAATACCACAACTCCATTCTCCACCCCTGCGTGGTCACGATAGCGACCCAATACAGCACGGTCAATCCACTCGGCAAGGTTCCCGTCGGGAGTGTAATTTCCACCTCCGTAGCCATCAACCGATATAAACTCCATCGCAGCCCAATATGCCAACAAGAGCAATACTGCCGCTATTATCTGCGTGCGCAACTTTGTGAATAGAAACATCACGGCTGCTGCGGCATAACCAACGGCAATGGCTTGAAGAGTATTTGTATATAGGTATATTCGATTTGGGTCGAGCGCCAGCAGATTTCCCTGGCACATCATTCCGAAAATCCATAGCACAATCACACGACGTGCGATGCGCCACAAAGCCAATTTCTTGTTGCCCTCGCGACGGTAGCGCTCCATAGCAAATGGGATTGTTGCGCCAGCCATAAACATAAAGAGTGGCATAATCATATCCCAGGGCGAGAAGCCCTCCCATTTGACGTGGTGGAATATCCACATGCCTTTGTTGAGCCACTCGGCATCAGCTGCCGAAGCAATGCGACCCATAATAGGGCCTAAGGCTACGAGGAAAAAGAGGTCGGCACCACGTAGAACATCCAACGATTCCAAACGTTTCTTCATAGCTTATAATATTTTTAGGTTACTCTTATTTGAATGGAGAATCTGGCTCCTTCGACATCACGTAATAGAATAACTTGTCGACAATACCTGGCGCAAACTTCTTTACAAAGTGAGTTGCTCGACCCTCGATTTCCATCAAGCATAAACGCTTTCTGCGAGCAATACCTTTGGCTACGATGTGAGCGACCTGCTCGGCTGTCATCATCTTGCCCTCCTCGCGTGGTGTAGAACCTTGCTGCGAGCCATCGGCCGTGAGTGCTGAGAAACGTACGTTCGATGCAGTGAATCCTGGACAAGCAACCATAACATGTAGACCCTTCTTCAAGTTCTCCACGCGGATTGTCTCCAAGAATCCTGTCATTGCAAATTTCGATGCTGAATAACCTGTGCGTCCCGGCAAACCATGGATGCCTGCCACCGATGAGATGCCCACGAGAGAGCCCTTCGAGCGCTGCAAGTAGGGGAGTGCAAATTTAGTACAGTATACCGTTCCCCAGAAATTTACGTCCATCAGACGGTGTAGCACGCTCAAATCCAAATCGTCGAACAGAGCACGCATCGAGATTCCTGCATTGCAAATCATTACGTCGATGCCTCCAAAGGTCTCTACGGCAGTATTGATTAATCGCTCGCAATCCTCGACTTTTGTTACATCGGTTGCACTCCATACGGCTTTCCCACCTTTCGATGTAATCTCCTTGCAAATAGCTTCTAGTTTATCGCCTTGACGAGCGCCAAGAACAACCTTAGCTCCCATAGCAGCATATTCGCGAGCCATAGCCTCACCGATACCTGATGAAGCACCCGTGATAACTACAACTTTGCCATTAAGTTTGTTACTCATAGTAGTATGTTTTATTATTCTTATATCTCTATCTCTAATCTGTCGTATGCCAGGCTTACCCCTTCAGGAAGGCTCGGATTGGTCGTGGCGTAGAGTCCTATTTCGTGTGACATATGTGTCAGATAGGCTCTGCGGGGCGCAACTTTGCCGATTAGCTCCAAAGCCTCATCTACGTTGAAGTGCGAGTAGTGGGGCGCAAATCGCAGTGCATTAACAACAAGAGTATCTACGCCTTGCAGTTTTTCGATTTCGCTATCATCTATCTGTTTAAAATCGGTAAGGTACGCCAATCTGCCTATACGGTATCCCGTAACCTCAAATCTGTCGGAGTGTTTGCCGTTTATTGGAATAATCTCTACCTCTTTTACTCTGAACGATTCGCTGGGCTCAATTTTATGTAGGCGCATCTCAGGGACTCCTCGGTATTTGTTTTCGACAAAAGCGTATGCAAAATCGCGTCTTACGGCCTCTATTGTCCGGTGTGTGGCATAAATATCCACGGGATGAATTGCTGTCGGGTAGTCTACAAAATTAAAAGCTCTAACATCGTCCAATCCACCCGTATGGTCTTTGTGCTCGTGTGTGAGTAGAATAGCATCGATATGCCTTGCGCCGGTACGTAGCATCTGTTGTCGAAAATCCGGGCCGGCATCTATTACGATACGGCAATCCTCAATCTCGACCATGGCCGAGGTGCGTAGTCTATTGTCGCGACAGTCTGTTGAGCAACACACTCTACATCGGCATCCTATGGCGGGTACTCCTTGCGAAGTACCTGTTCCTAAGAATGTGAGTTTTATATGTTTATCGTTACTCATCTTCAGCTGTCGATTCAGTGTGGACAATTATTGTTCTGGCGTATAACCCGTATCTTCCAATAGGTTACCACTATTTGCAGCAGCCACTGCCAACTCATCACAACGGTTGTTCTCAACAGTCGAGGCGTGGCCTTTTACCCATACAAATTGTACTTTGTGGCGACGATACACTCTCAGAAAACGACCCCAGAGATCAGGGTTCTTCTTTCCGGCAAAGCCTTTTCTTTCCCAACCGAATACCCAGCGCTGATTCACCGCATCGACCACATACTTCGAATCGGAGTAGATGGTGACATTACAGCCGTCGAATTTCAGCGCTTCCAACGCAACACATACTGCCATCAGCTCCATACGGTTGTTGGTAGTAAGGCGAAATCCTTGTGATAACTCTTTGCGGTGAGGTCCCGACATCAATACAATGCCATAACCTCCACGTCCAGGATTGCCCTGTGCTGCTCCATCGGTATATATAGTAACATCTGCCATACTATCTGCGCAAATTACCACCATTCGAGGGTGCCGGTTGTCGTGACACCCTCAATGGGTTTACTGAAAATATGTAGTTGTCCTACTCTCTATTTCAAAGCCTCCAAACGCTCCTTTATAGCAGCAATTTTAGCCTCGGCATCAGCCTTCTTCGCATACTCGTTGGCAACAACCTTTTCGGGGGCAGAACTTACGAATCGCTCATTCGAGAGCTTCTTCATTACGCTTGCCAGGAATCCCTCCAAATATGTGAGTTCATCATTGAGCTTTTTAGTCTCGGCCTCCACATCAATCTGCTCGCCCATAGGAACGAAGTACTGTGTGGTCTTTACGATAAACGCATCAGCCATTGGGTCTTTCTCTGCGATAGCTTCAATTGCTGAGAGATTACAAATCTTTGCAATCACAGGAGCATACTCTGCGGGGTAATTATCGTCGGCAATTACGTTGAGCTGTAACTGGTTCTTCTGTGCGATGTTCTTCTGCTTACGAATGTTGCGTACACCTGTAATAGCCTCTTTTGCAAGCTCAAATCGAGCCAATAGAGCCTCATTAACCTGCTCGGCCTTAGGCATTGGAGCATACATAATAGACTCGCCAGCCTTGCGCTCGGCCAAGTCCTGCCAAATCTCCTCTGTTACGAATGGCATAAACGAGTGGATAAGACGCATCAAAAGGTCGAAATAGTGACGTGTAGCCTCCATTGTAGCCTTGTCTGTAGGCTGCTGGTATGCAGGTTTTACCATCTCCAGGTACCAGCCGCTGAAATCGTCCCAGAAGAGCTTATAGATACGCATAAATGCCTCTGAAATACGGTATGATGCGAAGTTGTCGTCAATCTCGGCAATAGCTTTCGAGAGTGTGTGGCCAAACCACTCAACCGATAAGCGGTTGTTGTCGCTCTGCTCTAGATTCTCATCTATGTTCCAGCCGCTAATCAAACGATATGCATTCCAAATTTTGTTGCCGAAGTTACGACCCTGCTCGCAAAGAGCCTCGTCGAACATCACGTCATTACCAGCCGACGATGAGAGCATCATCGCTACACGCATACCGTCAGCACCATATTTAGCGATCAAATCGAGTGGATCAGGAGAGTTACCCAACTGCTTCGACATCTTGCGACCCAACTTGTCGCGAACAATACCTGTGAAGTATACATTTCCAAATGGCTTCTCACCACGATACTCATAACCGGCCATAATCATACGAGCTACCCAGAAGAAGATGATATCCGGACCGGTAATAAGGTCGCTTGTGGGATAATAGTATTTGATATCCTCGTTGTCTGGGTTACGGATACCGTCGAATACCGAGATAGGCCACAACCATGATGAGAACCAAGTGTCGAGTACATCCTCGTCCTGGCGAAGGTCGCTCATCTGCAAATCTGCGTTGCCCGACTTCTCGCGAGCAGCCTCCAAAGCCTTTTCGGGAGTCTCTGCAATCACGTAGCCACCCTGTGGCAAGTAGTATGCAGGGATACGCTGACCCCACCACAATTGGCGAGAGATACACCAATCCTTGATATTCTCCATCCAGTGACGATATGTGTTCTTGTATTTTGCAGGGATGAACTTAATGGCGTCCTCCAATACAGCCTTAGTTGCAGGCTCGGCAATCTCCTTCATCGACATAAACCACTGCATCGAGAGTTTTGGCTCGATTGCTACGCCGGTACGCTCCGAGTAACCCACGTTGTTGGTGTAGGCCTCTACCTTTTCCATCAAGCCTGCGGCCTGCAAGTCGCCCTCGATAACCTTGCGGCACTCGAAACGCTCCATGCCAACATACATTCCAACCTTGTCGTTGATTGTGCCATCGTCGTTGAAGATGTCGATTGACTCCAAGTTGTACTTTTCGCCCAACATATAGTCGTTTACATCGTGGGCAGGAGTAACCTTCAATACACCAGTACCAAACTCAATGTCAACATACTCATCACGAATGATAGGAATTGAGCGACCTACGAGTGGCACAATTACGCGGGCACCCTCAGGGATATCCTTGTAACGCTCATCGTTGGGGTTGAGGCATACGGCAGTATCGCCTAAGATTGTCTCAGGGCGGGTAGTTGCAACAACCAAATATCGGTCTGAGCCCTCCACCATATAACGCAAGTAGTAGAGCTTACCCTGCGACTCCTTGTAGATTACCTCCTCATCCGAGAGAGCAGTCTTGGCTGATGGGTCCCAATTGACCATTCTTACACCGCGATAAATCTTACCCTTGCGGTAGAGATCGCAGAATACTCTGATTACACTCTCGGTGCGGGCCTCGTCCATGGTAAAGCAGGTGCGATCCCAGTCGCACGATGCGCCCAATTTGCGCAACTGTTTTAGGATGATACCTCCGTGCTTCTCCTTCCACTCCCAAGCGTGAGCCAAAAACTCCTCGCGTGTAAGGTCAGCTTTGTTGATACCCTCAGCAGCGAGCTTTGCAACCACCTTTGCCTCAGTGGCGATTGATGCGTGGTCGGTGCCTGGCACCCAGCAGGCATTCTTGCCCATTTGGCGAGCACGACGCATCAATACGTCTTGCAATGTGTTGTTGAGCATATGGCCCATATGTAACATACCCGTAACGTTGGGGGGTGGGATAACTATTGTGTAAGGCTCGCGAGCATCGGGCTCCGAGTGGAAAAGTTTGTTCTCAATCCAATACTCATACCACTTCGATTCAATATCTTGTGGTGTGTACTTGTCTGCTACCATAATTGTATATTTTTGTTATTGATTTTACTGTATTATTTTCTGCACATCTTCGTGCGTGTACATCGCGCGTGTGTATAATGCGCATACAACTTGCAAATATACGAATAATAAATTAAAATTACGCCTCTATGTAAGCAAAAACCCGACTTCGAGGATTCGAAATCGGGCGAAATATTGATAGATAATTATGTGTTACAGGAAAATCACTTGTGCTAATATGTAAATCGGCAACAATACCACAAGCGAAAAACAAATTATATAGCCAAAGAAACTCGGCATCTTGATTCCGTTCTGTTCGGCTATTGCCTTGACCATAAAGTTGGGGCCGTTGCCAATATAGGTCATAGCACCAAAGAATACCGAACCTAATGCGATTGCTTTAAGTAGTTGAACTGGTACACCAGCTACGAGCTCCAGTTCGGCAGCGTGAGGGAGTCCCATAGCCACGGTGTGAAATGCCACGGCAGTGGGAGAGTTGTCGAGTAATGCCGACAAAAATCCGGCTCCATAGTAGAATTGCCAAGGCTCGGTGAAACCTAATTTCACAGCATTTGCGTTAAGGAATGAAAGAGCTGGAATCATCGTTATAAATATTCCGATGAAAACCACGGCCACCTCGATAATCGGATTCCACGAAAAATTATTCTCCTTGCGGACCCTCTTTTTTGTGGTTATGAGAGAGAGTAGAGAGATGCTTATTAATATAATTTCTCTAAGGAATCGCATATAAACTGAAGCATCGTGGGCCCCCATTCTCGGTATGTAGGTTGAATTTACGAACGATACGGAAAGAATAATCGCAATCAGATAAATGATGTTGATTTTTCCTGTTACTTTCAATATCTCTTTCTCCCTGACGTCGGCCATCACAGCCTCTACCGGCTCCTTTTTGTAGTAGATATGTCGATCGATTGCATAGTAGATAGCAAGCATAGTTGTCCCTACAAAAAGCCATTGTGGGAAAAGATTCATAAACCAAAAGAAATCTGCACCGCGTAGGTAAAGTAGAAATAGTGGGGGATCGCCCAATGGGGTCAACACTCCTCCGCAATTGGCAACTAGTGCTATGAAGAACAGAATCGTGTGTGTGATGTGTTTGCGCTGTTGATTCATATCGATGAGCGGACGTATCATCAGCATTGCAGCCCCAGTTGTTCCGATAAACGAAGCCAATACAAATCCTATGGCAAGTGTTATGGTATTGTTGAGCGGTCGTGCCTGCATACTGCCATGTGTGTGGATTCCGCCTGTTACGACAAATAGTGCGCAAAGTAGTGTTATGAAGGGAAAGTAATCATAAGCCATCTGGTGGATCAGATTGTTTCCCATATCGTTGATTATAAGATATATGCTTGTCGGTATGGACAGTCCTAATGCTGTGTATAATTTGTGGAGATTATTCTCCCACCACTTTCCGGCAATCAATGGCATTATCGCAATGCTGAGCAGCATCAATACAAATGGGATAAGAGCCCATAATTCAATTTCCATAGTTTGCTGTTGTTTTATTCAAAATCCGCTACAAATGTAGTAAAAAAATGCTTACGATGTAATGCAATTCTTTGTATTGCGGTTAATTTTTTTTTTTAATAGCTTTTGAGATATTATAAACTCCCCGGTGCTGGTGTTTGTGCCAAGACTTTTCCGAAAGTGAAGCTCTATTTTTTTTGTAATCTATTTTTGGTTATAATGAACGATGGCTGAGGCTGATAAATTATCTGCTTTTCGTTGAGGATTTAAATTTCTAATAAAGTATTTATTTGGTTAAATTGGCTAATTTCTTTTAAAGTCGATTCGAATAGGTTGAATGTGATGTAAAATTTTGATAAATCATGCGGAAAATTAAGTGCTGGTATGAGGTTTGATTTTCGATTTGTATGGTATGAATGCTGTAGTGTTTTACGCTGTTTTAAGCGCGAAAAATTGCTGCTGGAATATATGCTTGAAATTTATTTATTAACATTCTGTTAAAAGTATTGCCGCAGATGGCTAAATTTTACTATTTTTGCAATCGTGAAATAGTGTAACTATGAGTAAGAAGAAGATAGAAATAACAGATTTGGAAGCACTTCCCGAATTGTTTGACGGCAAACATCAGGTGGTGCCTATTATTGCAAGTGGTGACGATATAGTCGAAAATGTCGCCATTCCCGAGTCTTTGCCGATTTTATCGTTGCGTAGCTCGGTTTTGTTTCCGGGTGCAATCACTCCCATTACGGTGGGTCGTGAAAAGAGTATAAAACTTGTTCGTGATGTAAATTCAACAGGAGGTCTGTTGGGTGCTGTGTTGCAGCGTGAGACCGAGGTTGAGATCCCGAAGCCCGACGATATGTACAAAGTGGGTACGGCAGCTCGTATAATCAAGATTTTGGAGATGCCAAATGGTAATCTTACCGTTATCCTCAGTGGATTGGAGAAGATCGAGGTGGGCGAGTATTTGCAATCGGAGCCCTATTTGAAGGCTGTTGTGCATACCATCCGTGATTCGCAGCCCGACGATAATAATGTCGAGTTTCAGGCGTTGGTCGACTCTGTTCGCGAGGTGGCACTTAATATCATCAATATCTCGGCATCTATGCCCAAGGAGGCTGTCTTTGCATTGAAGAATATCGACTCTAAACGAGGTTTGATTAACTTCGTATGTTCGAATATGGATTTTTCAGATGACGATCGTCAGGCATTGTTGGAGGCCCCTGGTTTGTTGGCTCGTGCCCGTAAATTGTTGGAGATTTTGGTGCGTGAACAACAGATGGCCGAACTTAAGAACGAGATTCAGGAGAAGGTTAAACGCGAGATCGACAAGCAGCAGCGCGATTACTATCTCCAGCAGCAGATGCGTACCATTCAGGATGAGTTGGGCGATACAGCCGATGCCGAAATCGATCAAATGCGTGAGGCAGCTAAAAAGAAAAATTGGCCAAAGGAGGTCGGTGAACTCTTTGAGAAGGAGATTGCAAAGGTCGAGCGCCTGAATCCTGCTGTTGCGGAGTATTCTGTGCAGATGACCTATTTGCAATTGATGTTAGAGTTGCCATGGAACGATGTTACCAAAGATAATCTCGATTTAGAGTGTGCCCGCAAGCAGTTGGATGATGATCACTTCGGATTGGAGGAGGTCAAGGATCGAATTTTGGAGCATCTGGCCGTAATCAAACTTAAAGGTGATTTGAAATCTCCTATTTTGTGTTTGTATGGCCCTCCGGGAGTAGGTAAGACCTCGCTCGGTCGTTCGGTGGCACAGGCTTTGGGTCGTAAGTTTGGCCGAATTTCGCTCGGCGGTCTGCACGATGAGTCTGAGATTCGTGGTCACCGCCGTACCTATATCGGCGCTATGCCTGGCCGTATCATACAGACTATCAAGCGATGCGGTTCATCGAATCCAGTGATTATTCTCGATGAGGTCGATAAAATTACTGTAAGCAATCACGGCGATCCGTCGAGTGCGTTGTTGGAGGTCCTCGACCCTGAGCAGAATACTACATTCCACGATAATTACCTCGATACGGAGTACGATTTGTCAAAGGTGTTGTTCCTCGCTACGGCTAACGATGTGGGAGCAATTAATCCTGCTCTGCGAGACCGTATGGAGATGATAAATATTCCAGGATACATTCTTGAGGATAAAGTTCGCATTGCCGAGGAGCATCTTATTCGTAAGCAGTGTGAGGCTCACGGCTTGAAGGAGCAGGAGTTTGTCCTTTCTGAGTCTGTTGTTGAGAAAATAATCTCGGATTATACTCGAGAATCGGGTGTGCGTTCGTTGGATAAACATATTGCCAAGTTGGCTCGTGCGCGAGCAAAGAATATTGCATTCGAAGAGGCTTTTGCAGCCGAGATGACTGAGGCTGATATCGAGAAGATTCTCGGTAAGCCAAAGTTCCGTAATGATGAGTATGAGATTGCAGGTATGATTGGCGTAGTTACGGGTCTTGCGTGGACTGCAGTTGGCGGCGATATACTCTATATTGAGTCTGTATTGACTCCTGGTAAGGGTGGTTTGAATCTTACGGGAAATTTGGGTGACGTGATGAAGGAGTCGGCCACAATTGCCTATGAGTGGGTGCAGGCTCACCATGAGGAGTTGGGTATCGCTGCTGAGGTCTTTGAGAAGAAGAATCTCAATATCCACGTACCTGAGGGTGCTATTCCGAAGGATGGTCCGTCGGCCGGTATTACAATGGTTACATCCATTGTCTCTACTTTCACAGGCCGTGAGGTTAAGGATAGAATCGCAATGACGGGCGAGATGACTCTGCGTGGTAGAGTGATGCCTGTGGGCGGAATCAAGGAGAAAATTTTGGCAGCGAAGCGAGCTGGTATCACCGAACTTATTTTGTGTGAGGATAATCGCAAGGATGTTGAGGAGATTAAGCCAGAGTATGTGAAGGGACTTAACTTCCACTATGTCAAGCAGATTGATGAGGTGCTTGCATTAGCATTGAAATAAAGCAAAACATTAAGTGTATATGGGTAATCAATTGAAATTCATAGCAATAATTCCTGCGAGATATGCATCGACACGTTTCCCCGGTAAGCCACTTGCGATGTTGGGTGGTAAACCGGTGATTCAGCGTGTTTATGAGCAGGTTACGGGAGTTATCTCAAGTGCTGTTGTAGCTACTGACGATGAACGTATTGCCGAAGTTGTTAAATCTTTTGGTGGCCAAGTTGTTATGACTTCACCAAATCACAAAAGCGGTACGGATCGTTGCTGGGAGGCTTATCAGAAGCAGGGCGAGGAGTATGATGTTGTGATCAATGTGCAGGGTGATGAGCCCTTTATTGCTCACTCGCAACTGCGTGCTATTATGAATTGTTTTAACGATGAGAATACAGATATCGCAACTCTCGTTAAACCATTTAGCGAAGAGGACGGACTCTCCGCTCTTGAAAATCCCAATTCACCCAAAGTGGTATTAGATAGCGAATCGAGAGCTATCTACTTTTCACGCTCTGTGATCCCGTATCTGCGAGGTGTTGAGCCGGAAAAATGGTTGTCGCATCATACGTTCTACAAGCATATCGGAATGTATGCCTTCCGCCGTGATGTGTTGGGGCAGGTGACTTCGTTGCTACAATCGACTTTGGAGAAGGCTGAGTCGTTGGAGCAGTTGCGTTGGCTGGAGAATGGATACAAGATTGGCGTGGGAATTTCGGATGTCGAGACTGTAGGAATTGATACTCCCGAGGATTTGGAACGAGCCGAAAGGTTTCTTGCTGAAATAGAGAAATAATAGAAAAACAATATGAAAAAATTTGTTGCAGGGCCGTGTGTAATCGAATCGGCCGAGTTGTTGGATAAAGTAGCCGAGAAATTGGTGGCAATCAACGAGCGTTTGGGCGTGAATATCATCTTCAAGGCATCGTTTGATAAAGCCAACCGTACATCGCTCTCGTCGTATCGTGGCGTGGGACTTGATAAAGGTTTGCAGATGCTTTCTGATGTGAAGCAGAAGTGGGGCCTAAGCCTCTGTACCGATATCCACGAGGCGTGGCAGGCAGCTCCCGCAGGCGAGGTGATTGACGTGTTGCAGATTCCTGCATTTTTGTGCCGTCAGACCGATTTGCTAGTGGCTGCAGCCACGACAGGTCGTGTTGTTAACATCAAAAAGGCTCAATTCCTTTCGGGTGAAGATATGAAATATCCCTACGAGAAGGCTATTAAGTCGGGTGCGAAAGAGGTTTGGCTCACTGAGCGAGGAAATATCTATGGATATAACAACCTGGTGGTTGACTTCCGTAACATTGCCGATATGTTGAAGATCTCGCCTACGGTGATGATGGATTGTACGCATAGTGTGCAGCGTCCTGGTGCAGCAGGAGGTAAGACTGGCGGAAATCGTGAGTTCGTACCAGCTATGGCTCAGGCTGCAAAGGCATTTGGCGCTAATGCTTTTTTCTTTGAGGTGCATCCCGATCCCGATAACGCTTTGAGTGATGGCCCGAATATGCTGCGACTCGATGATCTGGAAAGCGTAATTGAAGGCTTGATATAATAGGCTTGAAATAGATTGCATAAGATTCAGAACGACTAACTAAACTAAATAATAATGAGCAAATACACTTCACTAGATATTATAGCATCGGCAAAACGTACGCTTAAACTCGAAGCCGACGCATTGAATAATTTGGCCGATATTTTAGATGAGCAGTTTGTTGGTGCTGTTGATCGTATTTTGGCTTGCAAGGGTAAGATTATCATTACAGGAATGGGTAAGTCGGGCCTTGTGGGTCGTAAGATTGCGGCTACTCTGGCAAGTACCGGTTCGCCAAGTTTTTATCTCCACCCCGGGGAGGCTTTTCATGGTGATTTGGGTATGATCTCGCCCGAGGATGTTGTGTTGGCCTTGTCGCATTCGGGCGAGACTGATGAGGTGTTGAAGATCGTGCCGTTTATCCATTCTAACGGCAATGTGCTTATCTCAATCACAAGTAATCCAAATTCTACATTGGCCAAGAACTCTGATTTACATTTGAATACTGGTGTTAAAGAGGAGGCTTGTGTACTTAGATTGGCGCCCACAACATCGACCACAGCACAGCTAGCTTTGGGCGATGCCTTGGCTATTGCATTGATGGAGGCAAGAGAGTTTACTGCAATGGATTTTGCACGTTTACATCCGGGAGGAAGTCTTGGTCGTCGCTTGCTGATGACTGTGGGTAATGTGATGCGCAGTCACGACTTGCCTGTGGTTTCTCCAGATTGTGGCGCAGTGGAGATGATTCATAAGGTTAGCCGAGGTGGATTGGGCTTAATTGTAATTGTTGACAATGGCCAGATTGAGGGAATTGTAACCGATGGCGATATTCGTCGTGCGATGGAGAGTCGTGAGGCGGAATTCTTCAAAATCAAGGCGATAGATATTGCAACACGCTCGCCGAAGAGTGTGAATGTAAATGCCAAACTCATCGAAGCTGAACGATTGATGACTCAGAACAAAGTAAATTCGTTGTTGGTGACCGATGATGAGGGTACGCTGTGTGGCGTGATTCAGATTTATGACATTAAGTTGTAGCGTGTATAAACGACGCAATGGATAATCCAAACAAGAAGATATTATAACCCCAATAAATTTATATCAGATGAAAAAGATATTGCTGACGGCTTGCATCGTGCTCTGCTGTGTTGCTTGTAATTCGACTGAACGCGATGGTTGGAAGGAACTTTTTAATGGTCGTAATTTGCGTGGTTGGACCAAATTGAATGGTCAGGCCGAGTTTCGCGTGGAGAATGGCGAGTTGGTTGGAGTGAGTACGATGAATACCCCTAACACATTTTTGACCACGAAACGTGAGTATAGCGATTTTATTCTCGAATTGGAGTATAAGGTCGACGAAGGCGTAAATTCGGGAGTGCAGATTCGTAGCCATTCAAAGGCCGATTATAAGAGTGGTAGGGTATATGGCTATCAATGCGAGATTGACCCTTCGGCTTATAGTGGAGGTATATACGATGAGGCTCGTAGCGGTTGGCTCTATCCTCTGTTTGATTTGCCACAAGCCCAGAAGGCCTTCAAGCGAGGTGAGTGGAATAAGATGCGAATTGAGGCTCTGGGTGAGTCTATAAGAGTTTGGCTTAATGGTGTGCCGACTGCCGATATGGTCTGCCAGATGGATATGTCTGGATTTATCGCTTTGCAGGTACACGATATTGGACCTCGCCAGGAGTTGGCAGGCCGCACGATTCGTTGGCGCAATATTAAAATCAAAACCGATAATTTGGACGAGGAGCTTTCTCCGGCTATTGAGTCTATTCCTCAAAAGAACTATGTCCCCAATACTCTTTCGGAGCGAGAGAAGGCCGAGGGTTGGGCTCTACTTTGGAATGGAGTCGATATGTCGGGTTGGAAGAGTAACTCCGGAAAAGATTTCAAGAAGGGATGGACCTGCGCCGATGGTGTTATGACGATTAATCCTAAGTCGGGTGCTGGTGATATTATCACCGAGCGTAAGTATCACGATTTTGAACTCTCGATAGATTTTAAATTCGCCGAGGGTGCAAATAGTGGCATTAAGTATTTTATTGGAGCCAACGGAAGTGTGGGATGCGAATATCAGATTCTGGACGACGAGCGTCATCCCGATGCCTCGAAAGGCTTTGAGGGTAATCGCAAACTCGGCTCGTTGTATGATATTTTGGCTGCGCCGGGTTGGAAATATGTGCGCAGGGACGATTGGAATACTGCCAGAATTGTCGTGCGAGGCGTTGAGGTGGAGCACTGGATAAATGGAGTGAAGATTTTATCATACACCAAGGCCGGTAAAGAGTGGGATGAACTCATTGCCCGCAGTAAGTTTGCCAAGGTGAAAAATTTTGCCGGAGGCGATGGTGGCCATATTCTATTGCAGGATCATAACGATAAGGTGCAGTACAGAAATCTGAAAATTAGAGAATTGAATAAGTAATATACTATAAAATATGAAAGATACAATCATTACAGCTGCTGTTAAACGACGTGAGTTGTGGATTTTGCTCGTATGTTTTATAGTCGCCAATGTGGTTAATTGGTGCGCAATTTTGAAGTTTGAGCGTCCCTGGTGGGAGATCTTCTCGCAGATCGGCTATGTGGTTGTCACTACGCTTGTGATATATGGCCTGTTGCTTGCTTTGCGAGCAGCGTGGTGGATAATACAATATCTTTTGGGTAAAAGAAAGTAGTGGCTGCCGAATTTACATATAGTACCAAGAACGCGGATTGTGCGGTGGCGTATGCTCGGTTTTACGCTATGCACACTCGAGTGGAGGTCATATTGCCGAAGGTCGAGGAATCGGTTGCGCAGCAGTTGGTCCGTAGAGTGGAGAACAGGGTCAAGGAGTTGGAGCGATTGATGAATCGCTTTGACGATAAGAGCCCTTTAGCTGTGGTTAATGCAGTGGCTATGGATGGGGCTGTGCCGGTGGACGATGAGCTATTTATGGCGCTGGAACTGTGTGAAGCGTTCCGTCGTGGGACGGGTGGTTATTTTGATGTGGCGGCAGGTGAGAATCCTCGTTCTGGTGCAGGGTACCTGCTTGATGGAAAGAATCATACCATTAGGTTGGTATCGGCAGATGTGAAGATTGACTTGGGCGGTTTTGCCAAAGGTTTTGCGTTGGAGCAGGTGTGCCGGATGTTGCGCGAGGGCGGAGTCGAGAGTGGCGTAGTGAATTTTGGTAATAGCTCTATTGCTGCTCTGGGACATCATCCTTATGGGGAGTGGTGGCCAATCGGGGTGGCTAATAGGCGAAGTGCTGGTGCAGTGGCCGAGACATTCGAGTTGTGCGACAGTGCGCTATCGGTGTCGGGAAGAGCTGAGAATGGTGATTACCATATCGTAAATCCGCATACGGGGCTGTGTGTGGCTGGTGATGAACTTGTTGCAGTTGAGGGTCGTTCGGCATTGGTTGTAGAGGTACTTTCGACTGCATTGTACGCTGCCCCACATTGTGCAAGAGCCGATATTATGCGGGAGTATGAAGGTTATCGAGCAGTGGAGCTCTACTGCCATAGCGATGGAACTACAGAGAGAAAAATAATAGAATAAAATATATAACCCAATGAACAGAAAAGAATTTTTGGCCGATTGTGGAGCAAAGGGACTCGCGGGTGTTGCTTTGTCGCTGTTCCCGTGGTTGGAGTCGTGTACGCCTAAGGCTCAGCAGGAGATTAAGGGCGAGAAGGCTCGTATAGGTATTATAGGTACGGGCTCACGCGGATTATTCCACATTAAGAATCTGTTGCAGATGCCAGAGGTGGAGGTTGTGGCTTTGTGCGACGACTATCGTCCTCATCTGGAAGATGCTGCGCAATATTTCCCGAAGGCGAAGCTCTACGATGATTACCATCGCCTGTTGGAGGATAGCAATGTGAAGGGAGTTATTATTGCTACTCCATTGTATCTTCACGGTCGTATGACTATCGATGCGTTGGAGGCAGGAAAGAGAGTCTTTTGTGAGAAGTCTATGGCATTTACCCTGGACGAGGCGTTGGAGGTGTATAAGTGCCGAGAGCGAGTGGGTGGAGTGTTGCTGATTGGTCAACAGCGATTGTTCGACCCCAAGTATGTGAAGGCTATGCAGATGATTCACGAGGGCAAAATTGGTAAGGTTGTAGGTGTTAGGAACTATTGGTATCGCAATAACGATTGGCGTAGAGAAGTTCCCTCGCCAGAGTTGGAGCGCAGAATCAATTGGCGATTGTATAGCGAATATTCGCGTGGCCTTATGACTGAGCTTGCGTGCCACCAGTTGCAGAACGGCTCGTGGGCTATGGGTATGTTGCCCGAAAAGGTGATGGGTTCAGGTAGCTTGATTCATTGGAATAAAGATGGCCGTGATGTATATGATACGGTGTGTGCTATATTTACATATCCAAATGGCGTGAATATGACTTTTGAGTCGATTATATCGAACAAGCATTTCGGTATGGGTGAGCAGATTCTCGGCTCGGAGGGTACAATTGATTTGGTGACGGCTATGCACTATACCGACGAGCCTGCTCCGAAGGGTAGCGGTATGCACCAGCTCGTTGAGCAGATTGAAAATGGCCTTATGAGTAATTCTGTCTTTGCAGGTACGTCGTGGGCTGCCGAGACGAGTGCTTTGGCGCCCGGTCTGCCTATAATGCAGAATGTAAAGGTGGTGTCGGGCGAGAGCTCTGTGGGAGCTGAGGCCGATGGCTCAAAGGAGCTTATCGAGGCATTTGCTCACGCTGTGATTACAGGCAAGCAACCCGAAAAGGTATTGGAGGAGTCGTACTACGCTACGCAGTTTGCTCTGCTTGCGGATAAGGCTATGAAGGAGGGTGCGATATTGACTCTCGACGAGAAGTATAAGATTCCATATACTCCGATGAAAAATAGATAATATGTATAAAAACCTGCGAGAATACGTTGCCCGTTTGGAGAGTGAGGGAGAGTTGATAAGGGTCTCAACGCCTGTGTCAACACGCTTTGAGATTGCCGAAATCACCGACCGCGTGGTGAAGAGTGAGGGTGGAGGTAAGGCTCTGCTCTTTGAAAATACCGATACGGAGTTTCCCGTTTTGACCAATATGATGGGCTCTACACGTCGTATAGCTATGGCGTTGGGTGTGGAGTCGCTCGATGAGATAGGTGGTAGAATCTCGGCTCTTTTGGGTGATGCACTCTCGCCAAAGGCAACACTTTGGGATAAGATGCGAATGTTGCCACTGCTGGCCGATGTGGCTAAGTGGTTCCCGAAGAACGAGTCGGGTAGGGGTGAGTGTCAGCAGGTTGTATGGAGTGGTGATGAGGTCGATTTGGAGCGTTTGCCGTTGTTGCACTCGTGGGAGTGTGATGGCGGAGCGTTTGTGACCCTGCCGATGGTGAATACGATAGACCCTGAGACGGGAATACGAAACGTGGGAATGTATCGTATGCAACGTTTCGACAAACGTACAACGGGTATGCATTGGCATATTCATAAAACGGGTGCATGCCATTATGACGCCTATAAACGATTGGGTCGTAAGATGCCCGTTGTGGTGGCTTTGGGTGGTGACCCTGCATATACTTATGCTGCAACAGCTCCGATGCCCGATAATATGGACGAATATCTGTTGGCTGGATTCCTGCGCCAAAAGCCTGTTCGGTTGGTGAAAGCCATCACTTGCGATATTCGTATTCCTTCGGATTGTGATTTTGTGATTGAGGGTTATGTTGACCCTGCTGAGGAGAAGACCATTGAGGGCGATTTTGGTGACCATACGGGATTCTATTCTCTGAAAGATTACTATCCGAAATTCCATGTCACTTGCATTACCCATCGTCGTGATGCTATCTATCCCGCTACTGTTGTGGGTGTGCCACCTCAGGAAGATGCCTACATCTCGCAGGCTACCGAGAAGATATTTTTAGCTCCTATTCGTTTGGCTGTGCAGCCAGAGGTGGAGGATTTGTTTATGCCCGTTGAGGGAACGTCGCACAATATTGCAATAGTAAGCATTGCGAAACGTTACGAGGGTCAGGCTCACAAGGTTGCTCAGTCGTTGTGGGGGGCCGGACAGATGATGTTTAATAAATATCTGCTTATAGCTCCTGCCGGTACAAATATCCGCTCGTATGAAGAGTTGGGACAATTGGTGCGTCGTCTGAATGTGGAACGTGATGTGATTCGTGGTGAGGGAGTATTGGATGTGCTTGACCATGCTACGGCAACGTGTGGCTTTGGCGGAAAGATAGCCTTCGATTTTACCAATATAGATACTATGGCTCAGGTGACACCAATTGCTATACCGCAAGTGGCAGAGCCATGTGCTGGAGTGCGATTGTTCGACAGCCAGTTTGTTGAGAAGTGTGGGTTGTTATTGTTATTTGCCGAGAGAGAGCGTCCCGCGCAGGTTGATGTTGAGGAGTATCTTCGACAAAATAATATAAAGGGTGTGAAGTATGTGGCTCTGTTTGATGGCCAGGCAGCGGGGGTGATGACACCGAGCGATTTGCTGTGGTTGGCTGCTGCAAATACCGATCCACGTAGAGATGTTGTGCAGTTGCCGGGCGGGGAGTTGCTTTTCGATGCACGCAGTAAACACCCATCTGTCGAGGGTAATCCACGCCGATTCCCAAATGTGGTGATGTCGTCGGTCGAGACTATTGCAAAGGTTGATAGCCGCTGGTCGGAGTATGGCTTGGGGGATAAGATCGAGTCGCCATCGCGAAAGTATCGTAAATTGTGGCTCTCGGATAAGGCCGAGTGGTAAGCTTTGCGGAAAGTCCCAGTAAATGGATAAATCGGAAGAGATCAGATGAAATTATTCTCTCATACAGAACGTAGGGGGCTTGTGTTCCTTGCGCCGTTGATGGCAATTGTGATTCTGCTGGCTGCGGTGTATGAGATTTGTGATGTGCAGATGCTTGGCGACGATGAGCAAGAGACCTCAGTTGGTGCAGCTGTAGCAGCAGATACGCAGAAAATTAAACCATTCAATCCTAATCGTGATAGTTATGAGCAGTTGCGTGAGGCTGGATTGTCGCAGGAGGTTGCTGTGGGGATTGTGCGCTGGCGAAAGTATGGCAAAGTGTATCGTATAGTCGAGGATTTGGCTCTTGTCGCGGGTGTAAATGATTCGATATATGCTGCGCTCAAGCCATTTGTAATAATTGATGATAGCTTGTCGGTAGAGCGTATTGCAGTTCAGCGCAAGTCGAAACTTCAGCAACAACCAAAGCCGGATGGAAGGGTGGAAGTCCGGCCGATTGTAAAAACACAGGTGCAGGATCGATCGGCTCGCAAAGTGGAACCTGAAAAGTTTGCAATCGATACTGCATCGGCAGAGTATCTTGTCGGGTGGGGATTGAGTCAAAAGCAGGCCGAGGTGCTTGTGCGATATCGTGACGCTTCGGGTGGAATATTTTCCGAGGAGCATCTCAGGCGTTGCTATGTGGTCGATGGTGAGGTTGCTGATTCTTTGGCCAGATATATGGTCTATTCGGTTAAAAAATCCGATGAGGTCGGGTCGGTCGCTGTGAGCCATAATCGAGAGGAACAAACACTTGTAGAGATAAATTCTGCTGATTCTGCAACTTTGGTTGCGATCGACGGCATTGGTCCAATGAGTGCTGCTGAGATTGTAAAATACCGCAAATATTTGGGTGGATACTACTCTGTGGAGCAAATTGCAGAGCTAAAATGTATTCGAGAGCAAAATTTTGTGAAGTTTTTGCCAAAAATTTCGTGCGATAGTTGCAAAATATCAAAAATTGATATTAACTTTGCGGGTCCAAAAGAGTTGGAGCGTCATCCCTATGTGTCGGCGCAGGCTCTGAGGCGAATAGTTAAACAACGACAATTGAAAGGAGGTTGGACAAGAATCGAAGAGATGATTGAGCAAAACATATTATCAGAGAAGGAGGCCAAACGATTGGCTCCGTATCTTCGATTTGGGCCCAGAGCCACCGAGTAGATTGGTCGTGAGTTTGGGGATTGTGGAACAAGGTTCCTGGCCCCGCAGTAATAGTTGGCAACTTATAGCCGCAAAACAAACGAATTTAAATAACAAAAAATAAAAAGAATAAGATTATGATTATTATGCCCGTTAAGGAGGGAGAGAATATCGAGAAGGCCCTCAAGAAGTTTAAGCGTAAGTATGAGCGTACAGGTGTTTTGAAGGAGTTGCGTCGTCGTCAGTACTTCACAAAGCCATCAATCGCAAAGCGTGAGCAGATGCAGCGCGCTATCTACGTAGAGCACACTTACCGCTTGGAGGAGTAATATCTCGATGATAGAGCAAAG
Organism: Rikenellaceae bacterium; assembly: GCA_015060165.1. Classification (GTDB taxonomy): domain Bacteria; phylum Bacteroidota; class Bacteroidia; order Bacteroidales; family Rikenellaceae; genus Alistipes. The sequence goes on along the minus strand of SUZC01000001.1, from coordinate 229,581 downwards.
AAGAGGTTTGGACTAAGGTTCAAACCTTTTTTTGTTTGATAGTGCAGGGTGAGAAGCTCTGATGTCTGCCAAAATGTCAGTTATTTTGGGAAAATTGAGAGGTTGATTTGGGTATTTGGCAGAAAGTTAGTATCTTTACCCCAAATATATGCACGTATAATGGTAGTAGAGATTATCGCTAAATATTTGGAGTCAAACAAGCGTTTGATTATCCCCAATTTGGGCGCTTTTATTGTGAAGGTGCCGCAGCAGACAATCCTGTTTTCCAACTTGTTGAAGGGTGACGACGGAGTGTTGCGCTCGTTGGTGGCTCAGCAGGGTATGTCGGAGATCGAGGCAGCTGGTGTAGTTGATAGATTTGTGTTTGAAATCAATTACCGCTTGCAGAATAATGGTGAGTGTCGACTCGGTGGTTTTGGTCGTCTGAGCAAGGCTGCCAACGGAGCTGTGAACTTTGAGTTTGCTCCGACAATCGAGGGCGAAGATGTCGAGGGCGCGTTGGCCGCAGAGGTCGAGCCCAAGATGCAGACGGTCGAGAGCGTGGCCAGCAGTGTGAATGTGGCTGCCGATTTAGCCGAGAGTGTTATTACTGCGGTCGAGGATGAGAAGGTCGTAGATGGTGATGTTGTCGAGAATGCTGCTGCTAAGTCGGTTGAGCCAGCTCCTGAAAATGTGTCTGAGCCTGTCGCAGAGGCTGCAGCCAAGCCGATGACGCCTGGTGTGGCAAGTGTCGAGCCAGAAGATGACGAGCAAGAGAACATAGAGATTGAAGTTACTCCAAGAACTCCCCAGCATCGTCCACAGCAGCGTAGGGTAATTCGCGATGAGGTTATATACGATGGTCAGAAGGTGTCAGCAACATCGAAGATGCGCCCGGATGATTATGTGAAGGGGTTGCGTTACGGCAAAGGTCGCAAGATTGTATCGGGGCGAGAGTCGGCAATGATGCGTCGCTCGAATAAGAGTGATTTGATAATGAAAATCGCCATTGGTGCGGCTCTGATAGCTGTGGCTGCATTGGCATATGGTATGTGGAATGATTGGCGTGCTTCGCGATTCGACGCTGAGATTTATGGCGAAGTACCTGAGAGTGCCGAGAGCGGAGTGCGTAATCCCGATTTAGACTATATTGAAAAGAGTGCAGAGTAGTAGCCTATGTTGGAAGGTCAAGATATAATGAGCGTCAAGCAGCGATTCGGTATCATCGGTAACTCCGATGCGATGAATCGTGCGTTAAGCGTTGCGCTGCGTGTCGCCCCAACCGATTTGAGCGTGTTGGTGACAGGTGAGAGTGGTGTGGGTAAAGAGTTTTTCCCGCAGATAATTCACGCATTCTCGGCTCGTAAGCACGCTAAGTATATCGCAGTAAATTGTGGTGCTATTCCTGAAGGAACGATTGATTCCGAGTTGTTTGGCCATGAGAAGGGTTCGTTTACAGGCGCTACGGAGGCCAGAAAAGGATATTTCGAGGAGGCCGACGGCGGTACGATTTTCCTCGATGAGGTGGGTGAGTTGCCACTCTCTACTCAAGTACGCCTGCTAAGAGTCTTGCAGTCGGGTGAGTTTCTGCGTGTCGGTTCGGCTCGTGTGCAGAAGACCAATGTGAGGGTTGTAGCGGCGACGAATAATGATTTGCTGAAAGCGATTGAGGCTGGTCGTTTCCGTGAGGATCTGTATTACAGACTCAATACTGTGCCAATCTCGGTGCCACCACTTCGTGAACGTGTGGAGGATATTCCACTCTTGTTTAGAAAGTTTGCTGCCGATGTGGCAGTGCAGTATAAGATGCCGGCAGTTCAGCTCGATGAGGGTGCCAAGGCTTTGCTGCAGAGTCATTATTGGCGAGGTAATGTGCGTCAATTGAAGAATGTGGCCGAGCAGATTTCGGCGCTTGAGAAGAATAGGGTAATTACAGCAGATATTCTTGCTACATACTTGGCTCCGAGCCATAATACGACTTCTCCGATGTCGATTGGAAAGTCAACAGGCGATGAGTTCTCTAATGAGCGAGAGTTGCTGTATAAGATTCTGTTCGATATGCGTAGCGATATCAACGATTTGAAGCGGATGCTTTCGGAGTTGATGCATGGTGCCCACTCCTCTCATCCGATGGCATCGCAGCCTAAGTCGGAAGTTATCGGTCTGTTGCCATCATCGATGGTGTCGCACCATTCGTCGGGGGTTCATCCTAATGTCGATATAGCGGCCGATTATGCCGAGAGTGAGGAGGTCGTTGACGATGTTCCCCACAAAGAACAGACTAAGGCAGATATGCAACGTGAGCAGATTTTGCGAGCATTGAAAAATAATAATGGTCGTCGTCGTGATGCGGCACGTGAGTTGTTCTTGTCGGAACGTACGCTCTACCGCCGAATCAAGGAGTTGGGAATAACGGATGACGATATTTAATTACCCTTAAGCTGGATTGTAGAGTGAAGACGATTAATATTTTTAAAACTCTGTGGCTGCCTGTTGTATTGGCGAGCTGCCTGTTTTTTACGGGGTGTATCTTTATGAAGGGTGGATACTCTCTGTCGGGAGCGAGTGTGCCTGAAGCGGCTAAGACGTTTAGCGTGGCCTATTTTCCTAATAATGCGCCCATGGTGTCGCCTACGTTGAGTACTACGTTGGTGGAGCAGTTGAAAGATAAATTCTCGCGCCAGACTAAGTTGCAGCTCGTGGAGGATAATGGCGACTTTGAGTTTGAGGGCGAGATTGTGGGATATAGCTCAACGACAGCTTCGGTGTCGAGTAACGACTATGCCTTGCTGAATCGTTTGACGATTAAAGTTAAGGTGCGTTTTACGAACAAAATTGAGCCAGATAATTCGTTTAATCGTGAATTCTCGGCCTTCGCTGATTATGACTCTTCGCAGTTGCTTACAGATATACAAAGTGACTTGGATGCCGAGATTGTAAAACAGATTGTGAACGACATATTTATGGCTGCAGCTTCGAATTGGTAATTTTATGGGAATTTTTTCAAAAAAAAATAGCGCTACTGACGCGGAGCAGTTTTTTATCGAACGTGATGATGTGGCTGCGTTGTTGAAGTCAGAACGATGGGCGGAAGGTGGGTCAGCAAATATTGACCAGACTGAGGAAAAAGCACGTCTCAAGGAGTTGTTGCAAGAGCTTGCAGCTCGACCAGAATTGCAGGGTAAAGAGATTGATATTGAGCGTCTTATGCATCTTTCGTCGGACGATATTATTGACCGATTCCTACGCTCGACGCACGGCCGAATCGTGGCTGAAGATGGTGAGCCGGAGGGTGAGATTGTGGTGGAAGCTGATATCGATGATGATGACGATATGGTGAGCGAAGAGCTTGCAGAGGTCTACCTTGCTCAGGGCATGAAAGATATGGCAAAAGAAACTTATATTAAATTAAGTTTGCTAAATCCCGAAAAAAGTGTTTACTTTGCAGGGTTAATTGAAAAGATAGATAAAAATAATTAAAAAACAGTATAGAATTATGTTATATTCAATTTGTATCGGATTGATTTTGGTTGCGAGCATTATCCTTATTCTCGCTATTTTGGTACAGAATCCTAAGAGTGGTATGGCTGCTAACTTTGGCGCTGCAAATCAGGTAATGGGTGTTCGTGAGTCTGCCAATATTTTGGAGAAGACTACTTGGACATTGTCATGCCTTATTTTGGTTTTGAGCTTGGTGGCAACTATCGCAATGGATGCTGATATGTCATCGAACAGCGCTTCTTCATTGCAGAAGGATGCAGAGGCTTTGATCGAGAAGGTTAATGCAAATGCTGCAACAGAGGCTATGCCTCAGGCTGTTATTCCAGCTGAGAATGCAGAGCAGAAGGCTGAATAGGCAATCTGAATCTGAACTAGGGGCAGAAATCCAATCGGGTTTCTGCTCTTTTTTTTGCACTTTTTGATGGGTAACTAAAATTTATAGTTAAAAAACTATGAAAAATAGTTGCTCGTGAAAATTTTTTAGTTACCTTTGTGAAAGCAAACCTTAAAAACTTTTTAGCTATGCAGAAATTGACTAACAAAGAGGAGGAGTTGATGCAGATGTTCTGGGAGCGTGGTCCGTTGTTCGTGCGCGAGATTGTGCAGATGTACGATGAGCCGAAGCCCCACTTCAACACTATTTCAACTATGGTCCGTACGCTCGAGACAAAGGGTTTTCTCGACCACGAGGCTTTTGGTAACACCTATCGCTATCGCCCCATTATCTCGCAGGAGCAGTTCTCGAAGGGGGTGTTGGGTAATGTGGTGAACCGCTACTTTGAAAACTCCTATCAGCAAGTGGTGTCGACTTTAATCAAAGAGGAGAAAATCTCGGTCGAGGAGTTGCAGGAGCTTATCCGCAAGGTGCAGAATCAGTAAAAGGCAGATGTTATGTTCGATGTGTTGACATATCTTGGTCATTCGGCATTGTGCTTGGCCGCACTATATATTATATATAAGGCTGCGATGAGCTACGAGACTCTGCATCGCCTGAATAGGGTGGTACTGCTCGGTATTGTTGTCTTGTCGGCTTTGTTGCCGCTATGCGAGATTAAGATTACCGAGGAGGTGGAGGCTATGAGCGTTGCTTTTGACCAGTACTATATTCCCGATACTCAGGCGGCGTCCGAGGCCGAGCCATTTGACTATGTGGGCTTGTTGAAGAGTGTGGCGGCGGTGGTGTTCCTGCTGGGTGTGGCATTTATGGTGGTACGCCTTGTGGTGAGCACTCTGTCTGTGTGCCGATTGATTCGCAGTGGCAGGGTGGAGAGGCTCGAAGATGGTGTGACGCTCACCGTTGTTGATAATCTCGCCTCGCCATTCAGCTACTTTGGTCATATTGTGGTGGCAGAGTCGGATTTGGCGGAAAATCGTGATTTGATACTCGAGCACGAGCTGGCGCATATTCGTCTGCACCATTCGTGGGACGTGCTGGCGGTGGATTTGGCTCTTATAGTGTGGTGGTTCAACCCTGCGCTGTGGCTACTCAGGCGTGAGTTGCAGTCGTTGCACGAATATCAGGCCGATGATTCGGTACTTCGCCGAGGCGTAGATGCTAAGACCTATCAATTATTATTAATAAAAAGAGCAGTTGGCTCAAGGCTCTACTCAATCGCCAACTGCTTGAATCACAGTAACCTTAAAAACAGAATCACTATGATGTGTAAGAAAAAATCTTCAAGGTGGTCGGCAGCAAAGTTGTTGTTCGTACTGCCACTGGTGGCTCTCTCGCTGGCTGCGACTGCCACAACTGTCTATGTTACGGTTGATAATATAGACGAAAGCAAAGTTAAGCAAAAATCAGAAAACAACCAAACACAAAGCCGTATCGAGGAGCGCACGTTCGATACCGAGGTGGTGAAGGATGACAAATTCGCTTTGTCGCCTGCGGGAAGTGAGCGCTACAATCTTGTCCCCGCAGAGGCAAATGTCGCAACTCAGCAGAGCGAGAAGCGAGAGATTAAGGGTAAGGTTGTAGATGAGCAGGGTAAGCCTATTGGTGGTGTGTTTGTGCTTATAAAGAATAAGCCTTTTGGTGCGGCTACCGATAGTGAAGGTAATTTTGGTGGTCTGAAGGTAACTGACGGTGATTATCTGGAGATTAGTCACGTTGGTTATGAGCGTTATGAGGTGGCCGTGAAGGGCAGGTCTTCGTTTACTATTTTCTTGAAGACAAAGATCTACACTACCGAGACTGCTGCCGAGGTGTCGAGTGAGCCTGCTGTGCTTAAAGCCGAGGTGATGCCTAAGTTTATGGGTGGCGACCTTAATAAGTTCCGCAACTGGGTGCAAATGCACATTAAGTATCCAAAAGTAGCGCAGGAACAGGGGATTCAGGGTCGTGTGATTGCTGAGTTTGTAATCGAGAAAGATGGAAAAGTGTCGTTCTCAAAGATTATGGAGTCTCCACACGAGTCACTTTCGGCAGAGATAGAGGGCGCAATACGTCACTCTCCAAATTGGACACCAGGCACTAATGGCGGCAAACCCGTAAGAGTGAAGATGCATATTCCAGTTAATTTTGCAATGAGAAATAGCGGTCCTGTAAATAATGCAAAAAAGGGAAACGACGAGGATCAGCCTTTGATGAAGGCAGAGATTTTGCCTTCGTTCCAGGGTGGTAACCTTGATACTTATCGCAGTTGGGTGGAGAGCGAAGTTGTGTATCCCAAGAAGTTGCTCCGTAAGAAGATTGGCGGTAGAGTGACCGTTGAGTTTATTATCGACAAAGATGGTTCGGTAATCTTCTCAAAGATTATGCAGTCACCTCACGAGTTGCTTTCAGCCGAGGTTGAGCGAGTGATTAAGTCGTCGCCAAAGTGGAGCCCGGGCAAGCAACGTGGTGAGCCAGTTATGGTGAAAATGCAGCTTCCAGTTGAGTTCACAGTTCCTCAAAAGTCTAAGAAGTAATATATTACAGCGCGGGCAGTTCAGACAATCAACTTTTAATAATAAAGTCGCCCGCGCTTATTTTATCTGAGCATAATATATAAGCGTTAACATTCGTTAACATATATTAACAAAGAATCGTTTGAGATTAGAAGCAGATTATATACTTTTGCTATAATAAAAGGCAAAATCATCAGCCGCATCAAATTAACAGTATAATAAAAACTATTTAACAGATGAAACGACTAATCCCGATTGTGGCCCTTATGTTTGTGGCTATGACAGCCTGTACGCCACGGAATCGAGTAGTGGAGAATCCCTACATCGCAATCACCAATACCCGAAATTTGGATATCAGCAAGGTGGAGTTACGCGATACTGTGACCGTTGTTGATTTTTCATACAGAGGTTGGCAGGGCGCAAGATTTAAGATTGTAAAGGATTCCTACCTGCAAGTTGGTGACGAGAAATTTGTGACAACCGCTGTTGAAGGTATAAAATTTGACAAGTGGAACAATACCGACGAAGAAGGAAAAGCTACATTTACAATGTATTTCCCTGCATTGCCACCCAAAACCAAATCTTTTGATTTTATCGAGGGCGACGGAAAGGATCCTTGGGTAATGCGCAAGGTTGATTTGACTGGCCGTGCCAAGCGCCCCAAGTACCACCCCGAATTGCCAAAGGAGTATCGCAAGGAGATTTACGACGAGGAGTTGCCAAGCCCAAGTCGCAAGAGTGGAATGACCACAGTGACAGTCCATTTGATGGGTTGGGATAGTAAACTTTTTAGCGACCTCGAACTTGAAATAAATCACCCTTTTGGCCGAAGGGATTCATACACTATGTCTATCGATGAGGCGACCAAGAGTGCTACATTCAAATATATGCAGTATGGAACATCGGTTGCTGTTTTAAGATTAGGCGATGCAGGATCTTGTCGTGCGTGGATTGAGCCTTGCGAGGATAATCATATATGGATTGATATGAACTTCACAGGCGAGGTATTGATGTTCTGTCGTAGTGGCCAACCCTTCTATGATATATACCCCGATTATCACAGACTCTACTCTAATGGCGTACACTCAAATATCAACAGAGTGGTTGGCTCTTCAATATTCTACAATTATAGTCATATGGATACCTATCAAATGAAAATAGATTATAAGAAGAGTGCCGACGAGTGTTGTGATTTTATTGTAGAGCGCTACAAGCATTATGCCGACAGCTTGCAGACAATTTCGATAATGCACCCGCTCCATAAAAAGACTGCTTCCATCTGGTTTGATCTTTCTCTGCTTGGAAGTATGAGAAAGCTAAACGAATATCGTGAGAGAGATTATAGAAGTAAAAATAAAGAAGACAAAGAGTGTAAGAATTTTGTGCCTATCGAGTTTAGCGCCGAGCAGTATAAAAAGATGTTGGCACCAATCGATTTTAGCAATGACAAGCTGATGATTAACGATAATGTAGCATTCAGTTTGTTTGGTACTGCCGAAATATTGGATGCCGTAGGCGTGCCAAAGAATAATGCATATCGTGAAGGCGCAATGGCTTTGAGGGTGATGCAGAAGGCTTATTCGGTTGAGTACACCGATGAGGAGCTGGCTCAGTTGAAACGCGACTATTCGCCTTTGCTTTATGAGACCGTAAAATCGATTTACGAGGAGGAGAAGTTGAAATTGGCAATCGCGCAGGGCAAAACCGAGATAAAAGTTGCGCCTAAAGTACCCAACGACAAACTCTTTGAGACCATCTTGGAGCAATATAAGGGAAAGGTTGTTTTAGTAGATTTCTGGAATGTGGGTTGTACGGGCTGCCATTGGGATTTCAAGTGGATTGAGCCTTTGAAAACGGGCGACATCTCGACCGACAACGTAGTGTGGCTCTATATCGCCAGTGATGCTTCGCCGCTCAATAGCTACATTATCGATATCGCCAATATCAAGGGTGTGCATTACCGCTTGGCCGACAAGCAGTGGGACGCAATCGGCAAAAAGTATGGATTCAACTATATGCCTTGCTACTTTATAGTGGATAAAGCTGGACAGATTAAAAAGGTTGATGACGACGATCGCTCACCATCAGGATTTAGGAAGGTGATTAGAGAGGCGTTGAAGAAATAGCATTTGATTGTGATAGGTAAAGCGAGAATTTTTGAGGATTCTCGCTTTTTTTGTGCAAATTATCTCGCTTGCTCGTAGATTTTCTTTAGGCGGCTCGACATCAGGTATTGCAATGCTCCGCGCAGGAACATATACGACGAGAAGGCCAGCCATAGAGCGTTGTTGCCAATCAGTGGCTCGAAACCGTAGAATAGGGCGAAATAGGCAACCGTTGAGTAGAACATCGAGTCGCGCATAATGCGTGAGCGGGTTGCTCCAACCATAATTCCGTCCATCACAAATGGCATAGCGGCAGCCAACGGAATGGCTATAATCCAACCTATGTAGCGACCAGCGTAGTCGAGCAGAAGCTCCGCATCGGCACCATCGCTGATAAACAGCGAGAGCAACTCTCGCCACCAGCCGATATATACTCCGATGTAGATTATGGCTACAACCAAGCACCAAATCATACACTTCTTCACCGCATCACGAAGCGATGGTTCGTCTTTCGCCCCGATAAAACGACCCGTCAAGGCCTCGGCTGCAAATGCAAAACCGTCGTTCATATAAGAGAACAGAGTGAAGAGTTGCAGCAGAATGGTATTGACGGCCAGAATCGTTTTGTCCTCCATACGTGCCGATGCTGCTGTGAAGAATGTGTAGGTTGCAACGATGCAGAGTGTGCGAATGATGATGTCGCGGTTGATAAGGAAAAACTCCTTCATCGCTCTCATATCGACCACTTCGGCCCAACTGATTGCGACAAATCCTCGGCGGAAGTGCCACCAGGTAATTGCGGCCGTAATCAATACTCCTATCCATTGAGCCACAACTGAGGCATAGGCAATACCCACAATACCCATGTCGAATCCAAAGGCAAACCAAAAACTACACGCAACGTGGATGGTGTTGACGGCAATGGCTACAATCATTGGAATTATGGCGTTCTGCATACCCGTAAGCCATCCGTTCAGACCAAATAGTATCACTCCTGCCGGAACGGCCCACACTCGCGCAAAGAAATATTCGGCAACCATCTCGCTGCCGTTCATCATCTTCAATGCGCCCAATCCGATGGGGCGTTGTAGCAGCAATACTCCAAAACCAACCACTATCGATACAAGCAGTGCGCGTGCCAGCATCAGTGTTGTGGTGCGATTATCGTCAGCTCCGTATGCCTGCGCCGTAATTCCGCTTGTGCCCATACGGATAAAGCTACAATTCCAATATATAAAGTTGAAAATCGACACTCCGATGGCCAACGCTCCAATCGTCTCCACCGAATTGCCTAAATGGCCCGCAATCATCGTTCCTGCAATTCCCATAATGGGGACTGTGATGTTGGAGATGATGTTGGGTATGGCTATTCGCAATATTTCGCGGTTCATTCCCATAATCTTGTGTTCTTTCAAGTGCTTTTGCTCTGACAAAGATACGAAATATAAGCTAATGTTTGTCAATAAGAGTTTTTTTGGCGATAAAAGGCTCGTAAGTTGCAATGAAATAGCTTCGATTTTGTCGATTAAGTTACTAAATATTCGAAAAATAATGTACCTTTGCGCGTTCAAACTTAAGAAATTATGAAAAATACAAAGCAAGACTCAACATTTGCAGTGTCGCGTTTCGGCCGCGATAAGCGTGAGCGTAGTGGCTCAGCTTTTTCGGAGCGTGTTGAGCGTAGTCCCCGCCCTCGCCGTGAGGCCGACAACGAGGGGCAAAAATTTGGCGCTGGTCGCCGTGATTCATCAGCTCGCCGAGCATCTTACAATCCTAATTTCTCGGCCGACAACCGTTTGCGCGAAGATTACCGTCGCAACGACTCTGGCTCTTTCGCCGAGGAGCGTGGTCAGCGTGAGGAGCGTGCGCATCGTGGAGCAGGACGTATTCAGGTAGGCGCTGGTCGTGGCAATCGAACATCTGCCGCTGGTCGTTCAAAAGGATCATCGTTTGGTTCTTCTTATGGCTCGGAGCAGCGTTCTGAGGGTCGTGGATTCAAGGCTCAGGGCCGTGATGGTTATCAGCCAAAGGGAGGTTTCAAGGGTGGTCGTAAACCTTTCCGCTCAGGCGATAATCGCCCGAAGGATTATCCTAAGTACAATCCTGCAAAGCAGACAGGTGAGATGCGTTTGAATCGTTTCTTGGCTCAGTCGGGTCTCTGCTCACGTCGTGAGGCTGACGATTTCATTACAGCAGGATTGGTTACAGTAAATGGAGTAATAGTCACAGAGCTTGGAACTAAGATTATGCCTTCCGACGAGGTTAAGTTCAACGACGAGAAGGTGCAGGGCGAGAAGAAGGTATATTTGGTACTTAACAAGCCAAAGGGTTACGTTACTTCACTCGAAGACCCTCATGCTGATAAGACCGTAATGGAACTTGTGAAGGGAGCTTGCACCGAGAGAATCTATCCCGTAGGCCGTCTGGATAAGAATAGTTTGGGTTTGTTGCTCTTTACCAACGATGGCGATATTACTCGTCAGCTCACTCATCCCTCGCAGGAGAAGAAAAAGGTTTATCAGGTTTCTCTCGATAAGCCACTTACTCGTGCCGATATGGAGCAGATTACCGAGGGTATCACATTGGAGGATGGTGAAATTTACGCCGATGAGGTTGCTTACGTGAGCGATAATAAGAAAGAGGTAGGTATCGAGATTCACTCTGGTCGCAATCGTATTGTACGTCGTATTTTTGAGCACCTCGGTTACTCGGTTCAAAAACTCGATCGTGTATATTATGCCGGTATTACAAAGAAGAATCTCAAACGAGGTCAATGGCGTTTCCTTACTCGTGAGGAGGTTGATCGCCTGAAGAGTGGTCGCTATGAGTAAACTTCCAGAGAATAGATTAATAAAAAAGAGGCCTAACAGCCTCTTTTTTATTGTAGATATCTTGGTTGTATAAGTTATTAGTGTGTTGCTTTATACCAAGCAGTATTAGCATAATCGTTGCGATACAACACCGATGGCGCCGAGGTGGTGAGGCCTGAGAATGTGCGAACGGGATACTCTCCGGCTGCTCCTAAATTTGACCAAAATACCGGTAACGTGTACTTTGCTTTTATGGTGCGGGCCATCTGCTGGTTGAAGACTTTAAGCGTTTGTTCGTCATCGCACACTTGCTCAATGTAATCGCCCAAATCAAAGAAGATATGATCCTGGTGACCTTCAAACGACTGGATATTTGCTATGTCGTAGCTCTTTGTGGGATTACTATTGACCTGCTTTACCGCTGCTGCAAGGGCATCGAGTTGTTTGCAATCAATCAATGCCACTGAGCCTGAGCGATAGCGATGATTTTCGTAGAATTTATTATATGCCTCGCATACGCTAACTAAATCGTGTGAGCGTCCACCATCTTTTAACAGCAGTGGTACTACATTCTCATATGGAAATCCTGCTGCCATAATCTCGCACGGCGACGCAATTATGTAGCGGGCATTATTACGTAGGTCGTAAATAGCCTCCACGTTTGCCATAAGACAGGCATCGAACAAGATATAGTCGAAATATACACCCGTTGCGGCCAATCCTTTCGCTAAGTCGGGAATATCGAATGCATTGGCAGCACTGTCGGAATATTTCTCGCCGAAGAATCGGGTATCGACTCCGCTATCTTGTTTTTTCCACAACTCTTCGTGTGTTATTTGTTGCAGTGGTCGTCGCTCTCCATCAGCGACGTATGCAGCGGCAGCTGATGATTGTGCAACGCCATTGATGGGTACCCAACCTGTGGCGTGGCCAGCCATTACAAGTCCGTAGCTATCGGCAGGAGCTAATTTTATAACCTCTTTTATATTGTATGTCAACTGCTCTGAATCCATTATTGCAGGCAATTCGTATGTGGCTAATACCTTTCGCTCGCAACTCCCATTGTTATATACCAACTCAATCACGTCGGCCTTACGTTTGTCGGTTGATTGAAAGAAGCATACAATACGGCTATTCTTTTTCACATCTTTGCGTACGGCTGCCTCGGCTGCTGCAATGTTGTTGTAGAAGTGTATGCTCAAGCTTGTACCTGTAAAGTAATATATGAGCGTGTGTGGGGTAGTAGGCACAGCAGGTTCGCTATTCTCCTCCTTCTTGCACGAAGAAACAACAAGCGTAGCCAACAGCGCCGTTGCTGTGAATATGTTTCTTAATAATTGCTTCATCTATTCGGATCTTATTTAGGTGTGATAATCGCTATTTGTACTCTTTTACTCCTAAGTTGTTGAACTGCCAAGTACGCTCACGCTTGAAGGTAGCTCCATCGGGGCGGTTGCGATATATTCGACTATAATCGAAATAGTAACCGCGAATCTTCTTGCCGTCGGGTACTTCGTGAGGCACCGCAAGTGGCACAATCTCTACCGTGCGGCTTATGATTCGTGGGCGGCGAGTTTCGAGTCCCATTGATGTTACTACGTCTATGGCGTGTGAGAACATCAAAATATGCATCGGATATTTCTCGCTACGACCATCACCCGATGTCTTAATAGTCTCCATAATACCTTGCAGATGATAGAAATAGGCTTGCTCTTTGGCTTTGTCACCCAATGTCCCGTATGCAAATACCAATAGATTAAGCATGGTCGGGTTGAATGGATCATGCTCCAATGCTCTGTTACAATAGGTCAAAATCTCCTCGACTTGTTGTTGGTCGGGATTCTCGGTGTTAAGCCCTGCAAGACTTGCGTATAACTCATCGGCCGAGGGATTCGATGCTGTTGGCTTGTACAACTCGTGGTATGCGTATCCATAATAGAGGTAGTGATACTCCTCGTCGTTGAGTCTTTCAAGATTGTTGTATCGCATCATTAGATTGGTGTAGTAATACTTCGATTCAGGGTCGAATATCTTACGTTTGATATCCTCCTCATCGGGTATCTTGGCCGATGCGATAAACGGCACAATCAACATAAAGGCTATAAGTAATCTCTTCATAATCGTAGTCATTGCTTCGCTGTGTTTTATTTAAAACGCAGATTTAGCACAATTCGTATTCGCGAATCAATCTTTCCATCTTTTTTACCAGCAACTCGGTGCCGGGAACAAGCGGCAGACGCAGTACGTTATCGATATGACCCATAATTGCGAGTGCGGCCTTTACTCCCACAGGGTTACCCTGCTCAAAGAGTGCGCATACAGCCTCGTGTAGAGGCTCGTAAGCCTCAGCTGCGCGGTCAAACAATCCTTGACTTGCCAAATACACCACGTGTGAGAAGCGTTTGGGGAATGCATTCACAGCAACCGAGATTACTCCGTCGCCACCTTTGCGCATCACGTCGACCGTCATTCCATCGTCACCCGAGAGTACCAAGAAATCTTTTGGGCGATTCTTGATAATCTGCTCAATCTGGTCAATTTTGCCCGACGCCTCTTTTACGGCAATGATGTTGGGGTGGTCGGCTGCGAGTCGGCAAGTGGTCTCGGCAGTCATATTTACTCCCGTACGACCCGGTACGTTGTAGAGAATTACGGGGACGGGCGAAGAGTCGGCAACAGTCATAAAGTGATGATACAAACCCTCCTGTGAAGGCTTGTTGTAGTAGGGTGTTACGCTGAGGATTGCCTCCACTCCCTCCAAATCCATCTTGCGGATTTGCTGTGTGAGTTTTAGCGTGTCGTTACCTCCTGCACCAGCAACTATCGGGCAGCGACCAGCAACGTGCTCTTTGGTTAGACGCAACACTTCGTTCTTCTCTTCAGGTGAGAGGGTGGGAGTCTCGGCTGTTGTGCCAAGACTTACTATATAGTCTGTACCTCCGTCAATCACATAATCGAGCATCGAGCGAAGTGAATCCCAGTCGCACGAAAAATCGCTCTTAAATGGGGTAATCATTGCGGCTCCTACACCGCTAAGTTTGTGTCGTTTCATAATTGAATTATCTTCATCTAGTCATTAACCTATTCCTTTATATTTCTAAAACAGCGAACCCTGAATGGGAGTGGGTGCGTCGGACGCATCCTTCTTGGATTTTGACTCGCTTTTAGAGTCGGCTGTCTGAAGTGTTATCTCTGCCTGCACGCCTACTTCCGGTTGCATTGTTGACTCTGGTTGCAGAGTCTGTTCGGGACTGCTTGTAATAGGCATAGTGTCGCCACCAATCATCTCGATAAATTCTTGTTCGGAAATTATCTTAACACCCAACTTGTTAGCCTTTTGTAATTTTGCAGGGCCAATTTTATCTCCTGCCAGCAGATACGATGTATTAGCCGAAACTGCAGCCAAATTCTTTCCGCCGTGAGCTTCAATGAGCGCTTTGAGTTCGTCACGCGAATGATCGGTAAACGAGCCTGAAATGACAAATGCCAGCCCAGACAATTGCTCTGATGCCACAACTCTCTCCTCGGCCTCAAATTGTAATCCTGCTGCGCGGAGTCGCTCGATGATTGAACGGTTCTTCTCATCGGCAAAATAATCTAAGATAGAGTCTGCAATCTTGTCGCCGATCTCCTCGGCTTCAACCAGCTCCTCGCGTGATGCCGTCATCACTGCATCGAGTGAACGGAAGTGGGCTGCTAAATATTTTGCTGTGGTTTCACCCACGAAGCGTATTCCCAATGCGAAGAGTACTCGATAGAACGGTACCTGCTTGGAGTTTTCGATACTCTGCATTATGTTATCAGCCGACTTCTCGCCCAAACGAGGAAGAACCGATAGTTGTGACGCCTTCAAATTATATATGTCGGCAATATTGCTGATGAGGTTGTTCTCAAAAAGCAACTCAATAGTCTCTTCGCCGAGGCTCTCAATATTCATTGCCTTGCGGCGTATGAAGTGTATTATGCGTCCCAAAATCTGCGGACGGCAACCGCTCTGATTTGGGCAGTAGTGCTTGGCCTCGCCCTCGTAGCGTACCAATTCTGAGCCACATTCGGGGCAGGTATCAATATATTTTAGCGGTTCGCTCTCGGCTTTGCGCTCCGATAGCTCCACGCCAGTAATCTTTGGAATAATCTCTCCGCCCTTCTCCACATAGACCATATCGCCCTCTCGCAGGTCGAGCGCAGCTATCTGGTCGGCATTGTGCAGCGTAGCACGTTTTACTGTTGTGCCAGCCAAAAGTACGGGTTCAAGGTTGGCAACGGGTGTGATTGCACCTGTACGACCAACCTGATAAGTTACTTTTACCAATCTGGTAAGCGCCTGCTCGGCCTTGAATTTGTACGCCACAGCCCATTTGGGAGCCTTCGATGTTGTGCCCAATTTGCGACGGTCGGAGTATCGGTTGACTTTGATTACTATACCATCCGTTGCAAACGGCATCTCTTTGCGGGCCGAATCCCAATGGCTGATGTATTCATCAATTTCGCTTGTTGTGCGACACAAGCGACTGCAATCTGATACCTTGAAACCCCATCTGCGGGCCGCATCGAGACTCTCGGCGTGCGATTCAAAAGGGAGATGATTGCCGGCCAACTGATATAGCGTGCAATCTAAACCTCGTTTTGCAACCACCTGCGATTGTTGTTGCTTGAGTGTGCCAGCGGCGGCATTGCGTGGATTGGCAAAAAGTTGTTCGCCTGTAGCCTCTCGCTCGGCATTGAGCCTATCGAATGAAGAGTATGGCATAAAAATCTCGCCACGGATCTCAAAAAAATCGGGATAACCTTCGCCCGTCAATACCAAAGGTATCGAGCGTATCGTGCGCACATTCTCCGTAACATCGTCGCCACGAGTTCCATCACCGCGAGTGACAGCGCGAAGTAGGCGACCATTTTCGTACGTGAGTGAGATGGCAGTGCCGTCAAATTTCAGCTCGCACATGTATTCCACCTCTCCGACCTCTTTTTCGGTACGTTCAATCCATTCGTGTAACTCTTCCAGAGAATAAGTGTTTGAAAGCGATAGCATCGCAAACGAATGCTCTACACTGCGGAACGAATTGCTAAGATCGCTGCCTACTCGTTTAGTGGGTGAATTTGGATCGTCAAATTGTGGGTTATCGCGCTCTAAATCTTGAAGTTGACGCAATAAAGTATCGAACTCATAATCCGACACTACGGGGTTATTCTCAACGTAGTATTTGTGGTTGTACTCGTTGAGAAGTCTGCGTAACTCATTGATTTGTTGTTCTACACTCATGTTCGGGTCGAATTTTAGCAGTAAAGGTACACAATTTGTTTGTAACAACGGCATAAATCAAAAAAAATGCAAAAAAAATATTTAGATTTGGTAATGTATGTAAATTTTGCTTATACTTGCAGAAAATTTAGAGACATTATGACACCGAATAACACCAAAAAAAGATTAGTTACTAGTTTTAACAACCTCTCAGCAGAGTTGCAGCAGGCTGTTAAGGAGCTCTATCCTCGTGGTTTTACAGAGGTAATGACTCGTATCGATAAGCCAAATGGCGATTTCTTCTATGTTGTACCATTCGAGACCGAGGAGATCTCTTACCTTGTGAAGATCGATGTTAAGATCGATGAGGTTGGTGATGATGGCGTTGATGACGACTTCTTTGGTGATGACGACTTGAAGGGTGCCGACGATCTTCAGGAGGAGGCTAATCAGTTGGCCGACGACGATATGGAGTAACCCCAAGCGGAGTTTATATATTTTGGACTCACAGTGATCTTGTTCGCTGTGTAGTCCCTTTTTTTTGAGAAACATATGGCTGAAGTGTGGTTGCAAGATATCTGCCAAGGTGTGTTTCTCGATGCGAATAGTGCCGTTGCGAGCAGGGAAATAATCATATCGCAGATTTTTTTAACAATCTGTTGATAAATTCATCTCCTTAAAAAGTTTGCAGATGGAAAATAATATGTACCTTTGAATGCAAAAAATGTCTTTTGTGTAAAATACTAACAGATAATGAAAAAAATTGATGTAGTACTTGGATTACAGTGGGGTGATGAGGGTAAAGGTAAAGTTGTGGACGTACTTACCCCTAATTACAAGGTAATTGCTCGTTTTCAGGGCGGTCCTAATGCCGGTCACTCGTTGCATTTTGGTGATACAAGTTTTGTGTTGCGTACGGTACCATCGGGTATCTTCCGCGAGGGTTCTATCAACATTATTGGTAATGGAGTGGTTGTTGACCCCGTTAGTCTTACCGAGGAGCTTACAAGCATTGCAGCTCAGGGTATCGACGTGAAGCAGAAGCTCTTCATCTCGAAGAAGGCTCATATCATTTTGCCCACTCATCGTATGCTCGATGCTGCCAGCGAGGCTGCTAAGGGTAAATCGAAGATTGGTTCTACATTGAAGGGTATCGGCCCAACATATATGGATAAGACAGGCCGTAACGGTTTGCGTTTTGGTGATGTGTTGGCCGAGGATTTCATTGAGCGTTACAATAGATTAAAGAACAAGCACGTTGAGATGCTTTCGCAGTACAAGGGCTTCGAGTACGATATTACAGAGTACGAAAAGACTTGGTTCGAGGGTATCGAGTACTTGCGTGGCTTCCGCTTTATCGATAGCGAGCATGAGGTAAATAACTTTATCAACGACGATGTTGCAATCTTGGCTGAGGGTGCTCAGGGCTCAATGCTCGATGTTGACTTTGGTACATATCCTTTCGTTACATCTTCTAATACCGTATGTGCAGGCGTCTGCACAGGTTTGGGTGTTGCTCCTACAAAGATTGGTGACGTGTATGGTATCTTCAAGGCATATTGTACTCGCGTAGGTAGCGGCCCATTCCCCACAGAGTTGTTTGACGAAACTGGTAAGGAGCTTGCTCGCATTGGTCACGAGTTCGGTGCTGTTACGGGCCGTCCACGTCGTTGTGGTTGGTTGGATTTGGTGGCGTTGAAGTATGCCGTTATGGTTGATGGCGTTACCGGCCTTATTATGATGAAGTCTGACGTTATGGACGATTTCGACGTTGTGAAGGTTGCTACTGCTTATAAGGTAGGCGGAGAGATTGTTGACCACCTCCCTTACGAGCTTAACGATGAAATCGAGCCTGTATATACCGAGTTTAAGGGTTGGAAGACTCCTATCAGCGGAATCCGCAAGTATGAGGATTTCCCAGCCGAGTTTAAGGCTTATGTGGAGTTTATCGAGGAGCAGACTGGTGTGCCTGTGAAGATTATCTCAGTAGGCCCAGACCGCGAAGAGACTATCATTCGATAAACAGTATATATCGTTGGCGTTCACGATGTCGCGTAGCTGAACGCAAAGAGAAACCGAGATGTGCGCCATGTGGCTGCATCTCGGTTTTTTTAATATCTACAACTCGTTACTTCCTATTGTAAAACTCCTTCTGACGTTTGACTATTATACTTGCCAATCGTTTGTATAACCCTTTGTCCTGTTCGGTTCCGCGATTAAGCTCCGACCAAGCGTGATTGCCTTGATAGTAGGCTACATTGTAGCTGTCGAAGATGCCATTTTTCTCATAAGAATCGATATATGCCGCCATACGACAACCTCTATCGCCATTCTGCTGCAATACTCTCTCGTCGAACTCCATTTCGAGTGACATATTGGCCGCCTTGGCTAATGTGCAAGTCTCATCTACACGCGAATCGGGAATCGAAGTGTTGAAGAAGTGGTTGGGCTGCAAATATGCGTGGTCGAATCCCCACTCGTTCCATCTTTCGTAGCCATTGGCCTTGAAGTATGGTATCCAATAGAAATCAAGCTCTTTTTCGTGAATGTAGTCCGATACGGCCTTTACGAAAGTGAGCGTTTCGGTGACGTGCTCGGCCAACCAATAGAATCCACAAAGTTGCACATTCTCCAACTCGGCCTCTTTAAATCGCTCAATCAGAAGGTCAATATACCACTTGCAGGCCGCAATACGGTCTTCGTCTTTATTAAAATCGAGAGCCTTGCCGTTGAGCTCTCCCCAATCTGTCTGCCCCAAAAGTGGCTCAGGCAACGAAAGCACAACCTTACGACGGTGGAACGGGCCATCAATCTTCTTGCGTGCCTCGCCGACGGCATCGTTCAATGCGGCGATGTCGCGGTTAGGGCTAAGGTATTGGTCAATCAAGCCAATCCAATGCTCCTTCTGCGCTCCGCCTTTTCGATAGCCTGTGGCATATCCTCTATCTTTGTTGCAGATGATTTCAAGGAATAGGAATCCATCGTAGAGCCATTGCTCTTTACCATCAACCACATCGGTCGAAACGTACGGAGCAAACTTCTCCTTGTTCCAGTCGATTTTGCGGTGGTCGCCACCATCATATATAAGTACAAGGTCGCGGACTTCGGCACTCCCAACTACCGACTTTGTGCAGGCTGAAAATGATACTGCTGCAAGCAATGCTACACAGCAAACGATTGTGTTTCGGATTTTCATACTCTTTTATTCTTGATTATAATGTTTTTTCTGTCGTGCGGTTATCAATTTTACCAATCGATCAAATAAAGCTCTCTCGTTTTCTGTTCCGTACTTGAGTTTGTAGAAAGTATCTACCTCTTGATAGTAGGCCACATCGAGATTGTCGAATACTCCATTCTTCTCATATATATCGATATAAGCCTTCAGGCGATCGCGGCGGTCGCCTTTGCTCTCCAATACTCGATCGTCGAACTCCATCTCAACCGACATGTTGGCTGCGGCTGCGAAGTCGTATGTGTCCTGAATTCGTGAGTCGGGTACATCTAAGTGGAAGAAGTGGTTGGGTTGCAGATAGGCGTGGTCGAAACCCCATTGAGCCCATCTTTCGCGTCCCACACCTCGGTTGTAAGGAATCCAATAGAAATCCATTCCTTTTGAGTGCACATAATCAGCCACCTCGTTGACTATACTATGGGTGTCGATGACATGCTCGGCCAGCCAGTAGAATCCGTCAAGTTCAAGGTTTTGTAGTTTGGCCTGCTCTATGCGTTCGATAATATAATCCACATACCACTTGCTGGCAGCGATGCGGTCTTTGTCGTAATAGAAGTCGAGTGCCTTGCCTTCAACCTCGCCCCAATCGGTTTGAGCAAACAGTGGTTCTGGAAGTGAGATGACGAGTCGGCGAGGGTGATATTCGCCACCTATGTTCTTGCGAGCATCACCTATTGCATCGTCTAATGCCATGATGTTCAATCCGGGTGTAAGCCATTGGTCAATCAAGTCAATCCATTCAACCTTGCGGCAACCTTTGTCGCGGTAGTTCTTCGCAAAACCTCGCTGGCGGTCATAGCTGATTTCCAGGAATAGGAATCCGTCGAATAGCCACTCTGCCGATTTTTCAGCCGTTGCATCGGTGGCAACATATGTTGAGAAGTGCTCTTTATCCCATTTTACGGTACGATGCTTTCCTCCATTGTATATAAGCACCATGTCGCGAATGTTTTTTCTCTCACTATTTGGAGTATTGTTGCATGATGGTAACAACAAAATAGCAGCTACGAATGCCGCAAAAATTGATACAGGAAATATTCTCATCATAATAATATTTGTTTTGTTAGCGTTGTGATATATACAAAGGTAATACTTTATTTATATTAAGTATAATAAACTCTTTTATATTTGCGCCGATTGTGCTATTTTTGTGTTATACAATTTTTGATTGAATATTAAATAATGAATATAGATATGAAACATAAGTCGAAAATAATTTCCCTGTTTGTCGCAACTCTTTTTGTGATGGGATTTTGTGCCTGTGGTTCTGGTGGGAAAAAGATCTCTGGTGGAGATGTTGCATCCTCATCTTCATCTGCAACCATTGCAGCCAAGCCTGCCAAGGTCTTTGTCCCGGCAATAGCTCCATCGTCGTTTACTCAGGCGCAGAAGATGCGATATATGAACGAACATTATTGGGATAAATTCGATTTTAGTGATACAACCTTTATCTCGCAGGCCGATACGGCGACTATGCTCACATCCTATGCTGTCTATGCAGTGGGATGTGTGCCTGACTCTTTGATTGATAAATCGATGAAGAACTTGATGCAGAAAGCTTCAGCCTCGAAGCCAATGTTCGAGTACTTCCTATTCTTGGCCGAGCAGGTGTTGCACGATCCGAACTCACCGCTGCGTGACGACGAGCGATATATTCCCGTTTTGGAGTCGGCTATCGCAAGCCCTTTGCTTGATGAGTATGAGCGTAAACCCTATGAGTTCGATCTCTCGATCGCTTTGCAGAATAGGGTAGGTCGAGCCGCTAACGATTTTCTGTACACTTTGCCTAATGGACGAACAAAGCGTATGTACGACATTCAGGCCGAGTATTTACTAGTGTTTATCAGCAATCCAGGTTGCCCGATGTGCCGAGAGGTGCGTGAGCAGTTGCTTTCGTCGCCTATGCTCAACGAACTCTCGGAGCGTGGCGACTTGAAGGTATTGGTACTCTATCCCGATGAGGACTTGACCGCTTGGCGTGACCATTTGAAGGATTATCCTTCTGCTTGGATTAATGGCTACGATAAGGGCAAGGTTATTACTAAGCAACGTAGCTATGACCTCAGAGCAATCCCCGCGCTCTATCTGCTCGACAAAGAGAAACGAGTGATGGCCAAAGATTGTACTGATGTAGCCTATATCGAGGGCCTGATTATCAAATCTGAATAATACTAACCAACGTTGCGATGAAGAGAATCCTGATTACTTTGATTTTGGCATTACCATTGTCAATTATCGAAACACTGGCTGGCAATCCAAAAACTGAAATATTCAGAAGTGAAGTCTATCATAAAGGTATGGCTGGCTACTCTTCGTTTCGCATACCTGCAATCGTCCGCACCAAAGGCGACATCTTGTTGGCATTTGCCGAAGCTCGCAAAGATGGAGGTGGTGATTCAGGCAATATCGACCTAGTCGTTCGCCGAAGCGAAGATGGTGGCCGCACGTGGGGTGATATAATAACGGTGTGGGACGACGGAGCCAATACCTGCGGCAACCCTGCACCTGTAGTAGATTACAATAGTGGCAGAGTATTATTACTAATGACATGGAATCACGGGCAGGATAGCGAGCACGCCATTATGTATCATCAGTCGCAGGATTCACGCCGTGTTTTTATTTGCTATTCTGATGATGAGGGCGAAAGTTGGAGTACTCCGAGAGAAATAACGTCTTCAACAAAACGCGATAATTGGGCTTGGTATGCAACTGGCCCTTGTCACGCTATTCAACTCTTAAATAAACCACATCGAGATCGCATTGTGATTCCCTGCAACCATAGTGTATATGAAGATGGCAAATCGGCATATCATTCCCACCTGATACTATCTGATGATGGCGGTGAAAGTTGGCGAATAGGAGGCATAATGTTTGGAGGTAATGAATCTACGGTGGCCGAGAGTGCCGATGGCTCGATTGTGCATAATGCGCGTTGGCAGAGTGGAGATGATCGCTTTGCCCGACACTTTACAATAAGCAATGATGGTGGGCAGACGTCAGGGCAGGTTATGCGCGATGCCAACCTCATTGAGCCAGTGTGTCAAGGTAGCATGATATCGTATGTATACAATCGCAAGTTATCCAACAAAATGCTCTTCTCGAACCCCGCATCGACAAAAAGTCGCGAATCGCTGAGACTAAGATTAAGTCGCGATGGAGGTCGCAGTTGGAGCAATGGAGTTGTGATTGAGCCTGGCAAGGCAGCCTATTCAGACTTAGTAGTACTGCGTGGCAGAGATGTAGGAGTATTGTTTGAAACCGGCACAAACAACACATATGAAAAAATTGTCTTTGCTGTCATCAATCGCAAAGCGGTTAAATAATCATAAGCTAAACTTATCGAGATATAAAAAATCATTATTAAAAAACTATTGCAAACATACAAATTGACTATATCTTTGCAATAGAAAAATAAGACAAACTATTATAAACAAACAAACTTAAAACAGACAAGATTATGGCAAAGAAATTTCGTTGTACAGTATGTGGTTATATTCACGAGGGAGATGCAGCTCCAGAGAAGTGTCCACTTTGCAAGGTAGGTGCAGATAAGTTCGTAGAGGTAGAGGAGCAGGAGGGTGACCTTACATTCGTAACTGAGCATCAGTTGGGTGATGGTAAGGGTGCTAGCGAGGAGCTCTGGAAGGGTTTGCAGGACCACTTTATGGGTGAGTGCACCGAGGTTGGTATGTATTTGGCAATGAGCCGTCAGGCCGACCGTGAGGGTTATCCTGAGATTGCTGAGGCTTACAAGCGTTATGCATGGGAGGAGGCTGAGCACGCATCGAAGTTTGCAGAGCTTATCGGTGAGGTAGTTTGGGATACCAAGACTAACTTGAAGAAGCGTATGGAGGCTGAGAGTGGCGCATGTGAGGATAAGTTCCGTTTGGCTCGCTTGGCTAAGGAGCAGAACTTGGATGCAGTTCACGATACAGTTCACGAGATGGCTAAGGATGAGGCTCGCCACGGTGCTGGTTTCCAGGGTCTTTACAAGCGTTACTTCGGCAAATAGTTTAAGTGATTAATATCTCTCTGATGGTCACCTCCGCGTGGGGTGACCGTTTTTTTTGTGCTTGAATATTTATGTCACACCAATGGTTATGGCCAACAGATAATATATCCATCGCAGATGATATAAAATGTAAAAAGGACCATTCCGAAGGATGGTCCTTTGCAAAAAAACTTATGCCTTTTTGCTGTTCTTATTTCTGCTGCTGCAACTGAGAGTTATCAGCAACAACCATATTCTTGTCAATACGGAGTGTGATATTGCTATCAACCTCGATAAGGATAGTTGCATCGTTAGGCTTAACCTCCTTAACTACACCATAGATACCTCCGGCAGTGATAATCTTATCGCCCTTCTTGAGGCCCTCACGGAATTTTGCCATCTCCTTGCGACGCTTTGACTCTGGACGCCACATAAAGAAGTACATAACTCCAATCATAAGCAACATCATAATCCAGAAGCTACCCATTCCGGGCTGCTGTGGTCCTGCAGCTTCAGCTGCCTGTAAAAAGTTCATCATAATCTATTCTTTTTTTATTGTTTATTTCTGTTTAGGCGATTATGGAGAAAATATTCTCGTCTCAAAATCGCAAGTTGTGCAAATATACGAAATATTGGGTAAACTACAACACTATTCTACCTCTGCGTCGATGTATATTTTGAGCGGAGTAGCCGAATCTGCGAAATAAAACTCCAAAAGTTTCATTTGCCAACCTTGTTGGCCTCGCGAGTCATAGGTAAAGTGTATGTCGCAACTCTGTTGCGGAGCAATAGGCTTACGGTCGTACTCGATATTTACACATCCACACGATGTGACGTGTCGCAAGAGTACCATTGGCGTAGCGGCTACATTTTCCAGCCTTAAATCCTTTATAACCTGCTCACCTTGGCGCATTACTCCGAAACGGAGCGTGTCGGTGAGTCCATTGCTGAGAGCTTCGGGGCTGATCTTTACGCTTTGAATTTGTAGTGTGGGCGTAACTTTCTCGTTCTGCTTGGCAGAGTTTGCGTTGCCACCACACGAACTTGCGAGCAAAATTGTCGCTGAAATAATCAGTAGTGTAGTGGAGATTTTACCAATTACTGCCTGCATGGGATTTAAAGTTTGAATGATCGATGCTTGGATTAAATCAAACCTCGGCCGCTTTTGTTGATCTTGCCTTTCTCGGTGAGCGAGATCACAACCTTGTCGAGTACACCATTAATGAAGGTGCTACTGCTCTGAGTAGAGTAGTACTTAGCAATCTCGATGTACTCGTCGAGGGTTACCTTGACGGGGATTGAAGGACACGATACCAACTCTGCCAGAGCTGTAACCATAATTATGTTGTCCATATAGGCGATACGCTCCACATCCCAATTGCGTGTATACTGCTCGATTGTCTCCAAATGTGACTCAAAATTTACTGCTGCATTCTCGAACAGCCCCCTCGCGTAGTCTAAATCCTCCTCGCTCTTGAATTTGGGCAGAACTTTTACCTCTTTGTGTGAAGGACGCATATTTGATAATGTGCGAGTAACCATTACGAGCGCAAAACCCAAATCGTCATTCCACAAAATAGACTGCTCGTCAAGAACCTCTTCCAATGCTTCGCAGTTTTCCAACTCGTTGGTGTAGAAATCGTTTACAAGGGCTAAATCCTCGCGGAAGGAGCGCTCTTGCGATGCCATATATTTCTTGAAATATGGAGTCTGCTCCAATTGGTTGTAGAGTTGTTTGATTAGCTCTGGATTCTTGCTCCAAGTGAGCTTGTGAGCTGCCAGATAGTCGTTGACAGAGTCGCTCTCTGCAATCAGGTGAATTACGCTATTCTCAACAAATTTGCGATTGGGATTAAGATCCTCGTAAGTGGGTAGCTTTTTCTGCATAGCGGCCTGCTGTCGCTGCTCAGCATAGTGAGCCAATTCAACCACCAACGAGAGCATCTGGAAATAGAGATCGTAGGTCTTGTCAATCGACGACAAAAGTGTCTTCTCTGATGCCATCAAAGAGTCAGATTCGGATTTCAGATGCATATACAAGGCCTTGATGACCTTAATTCGGAGCATTCTTCTGCTTATCATATAATATGAACTTTATTAGCTTTGTGTGCTTTTTTCTGCGACAAAGATAATACAAGCCGAGTTGCCAAGCAAATTATTACGCTTAAATTAATCGATATTCTGTCTGCAAAATCCAATAATTTTTCTAAATTTGCATTTAATGTTTTGGTAGTTGTTGTTTTAGGATATGTTTCAATTGTGAGTTGCGCTAACGAAGTAGCTCATTTAATGAAATTTTTACGCTTTCATAGAACGCCTATCGAGGATTGGTAATAGATCTAAAATTAAATCAATATGAGAAGAAGCCTGTTGATTGGCTCATATGCAGCCGCGTTGTTATCAATGATTTTTTCAGTTTCGTGCAACGATAACGAACCTGTTGCAGTGCCATCTTCGGACGAGATGAGTCGCAAGTTTGGCAATCACGATCGCAAAGCATTTGTGTCGCCCGATAAAGTTCATTATCCGGAGACTTGGTTCCACTATATTGGCGGTAATGTGTCTCACGAAGGTATTACAGCCGATTTGGAGGCTATCGCATCGGCTGGACTTTCGGGTGTCCAACTCTTTCATGGCCAGTTTGGTGGTCAGTGGCCCGCTACAAACGATAAGATTGAGTGCTTGAGTGAGAATTGGGACTCTGCTGTGAAATATACCGCAGATGAGTGTAAGCGTTTGGGCCTTAGATTTACTATGCAGAACTGCCCGGGTTGGGCGATGTCGGGTGGTCCGTGGATTAAACCAGAAAATGCAATGCGTACACTGGTTTATAGTAGGGCCGATGTCGCGGGAGGTGATATTGAAATTACTCTTGAAAAACCCCGTCCAAGTGCCGAAGAGTGGCGCGACTATCGCGATATTGCTGTTGTTGCTTTTCCTCGTTTGGCGGGCGATTCGGGTAAGCCGTTGGCATATACCACAATTATGGGTAGTGGTAATTATAAATGGAAAGAGTTGATGCTCAATGGCCGCGCCGTAAAATTCTCTCCTACTACTGCTGATAATCCCCATTGGGTAGAAACTCGTTTTTCGACTCCGGCGGTGGTGCGTTCAATCGAGTTTCCTGCTGTTCAGACCCTTAATCATAATATGTCATACGAGCCAGGTGTTCACATAAATTGCTATGTTATCAAGGCCGATGGTAGCAAACATAAAGTGGTTGATGCCGATTTGCCGCAAAGTAGCTGGCAGGATAATTATCCAATTACATTTGCTTGTGAAGAAAAGGGCGAAGTCGTAGGTTGCCGTATCGAGCTTACTAATGCCTACGATATGAATATGCGAGGAGTGAAGGTTTGGTCGACAGCGTATAAAAATAGCTGGCAGTCTGAGGCTGGATGGACTTTGCGTAGCTTTGAGCGTACGGCCGACGATGTTAAGCAGAGTGCCGAGGCCTATATTGCCAATAATGGAGTTGTCGATATCTCACAATATATGGACGCCGAGGGTAATCTCAAATGGAGCGCCCCAAAGGGTGGCGAGTGGACTATTTTGCGTATTGGTCACGTCAACGAGGGTAAAAAGAATGCTCCAGCACCCCCAGAGGGTACTGGTTGGGAGTGCGATAAACTTTCGACCGAAGGCCCCGAAGCTCACTATGCTGGATATATTGGTCGACTAACAAGCGGTGCATTGCAGGGTGGTATGCTTGATGGATTATTGCTCGATAGTTGGGAGTGCCGAACTCAGATGTGGACTATGAAGATGGAGCAGGAGTTTATCGAACGCAAGGGCTATGAGTTGCGTAAGTGGTTGCCTGCACTCTTTGGCTATGTGATAGATTCTCCAGAAACTACATCTCGCTTTTTGCTGGATTGGCGTTCTGTCGTGGGTGATTTGTTTGCCAATAAATTCTATCGTCGTATGGCAGAATTAGGTCACGCAGAGGGCCTTACCGTATCATACGAAACAGCTGCTGGTGATATCTTCCCGGCCGATATTATGGAGTATTTCAAGTATGCCGATATTCCGATGTGCGAGTTCTGGCATCCATATTCTACGGGCTATGTGGGTTCGCTTAATTTCAAGCCCATTAAACCTACCGCTTCGGCGGCTCGACTCTATGGTAAACCTCGCGTTGCGGCTGAGTCGTTTACCTCATTCTCGCTTACTTGGGACGAACATTTGGATATGCTCAAAGAGTATGCCGACTACCACTTTGTAGAGGGTGTTACTCATAACGTTTTCCATACCTATACTCACAATCCGCAGATCGGATTCCTGCCTCCTGGTACATCTATGGGTTCTCGAATCGGAACCCCATTCCTACGTGGTCAGACCTGGTGGCCATACGTGGGGCAGCTCACTACATATCTGGCGCGATGCAGCTATATGTTGGAGCGAGGCCAATCGGTTAGTGATGTGTTGTGGTATCTGGGTGATGAGATTAGCCACAAGCCCGATCAGGAGTATCCTTTCCCTTCGGGTTACAAATATGATTATTGCAATCCCGATGTTTTGCTTAACCGTCTTGCTGTTAAGGATGGGAATATTGTAACTCCCGAAGGTTTGAAGTATAAGATGTTGTGGATTCCTGAAAACAAACGCATGCGACCCGAAACTTTGGAACGTCTGTACAACCTTTTGGAGCAAGGTGCTACGATTGTGGCCAATGCTCCTGTTTCACTCGCAACGTTGCAAGGCGGCGATGATTCTCAGCAACGTTTTGATAAGGCGGTCAAAGCCATCTGGGGTAGTGCTTCCGATGGTGAAATTTCAAATGTCGGTGCTGGCCGATTGTTGAGCGGAATGTCAATAGATGACGCCTTGACGATGCTCTCTATCAAGCCCGACGTTAAAGGTAATGTTCGATGGATTCATCGTGCGGCAAAGGGTGCTGATTGGTATTTCGTTACACCAGAGAAATTATCATCATTCAATGGAGAAGTGGCATTCTTGGCCGATGGTGCAGCTGAGTTGTGGAATCCTGTAACGGGCGATATCGAGCCTTTGGCTGTTGAACGCAGAGGTGATTACTCGGTCGTCACTCTCGATATGCCTCAGGCGGGTTCTTGCTTTGTGGTATTTGAGCACGATGCAAATCAAAAGAGTGTAAAAACTATCGAATACAAGAAACAGCAGACTATCGATTCAGAGTGGAGTGTTCGTTTCCCCGAAGGTTGGGGTGCTCCAGCTGAATTGAAGATCAAGGATTTGGTTGCTTGGTCAGATATGCCGATTTCGGAGGAGGGCAGAGCTTTCTCGGGTAGTGTGGTTTACTCTAATAAATTCAATCTGCAGGAGGTGCCCGATAATCTGTTGTTGGATTTGGGCAGTGTCAATATGATTGCCGAGGTTACGATAAATTCTCAGGTTTTGCGACCTTTGTGGTGTGCTCCTTATGCAATCGATATTGCCGATTATGTTCGCAAGGGAGAGAACGAGTTGCAGATTAAAGTTACAAGTACTTGGTTCAACCGTCTTGTTTACGATGCCTCGAAGCCTGAGTCTGAGCGTAAGACGTGGACAATCAACGGCCCGTCTGCTCAATCAGAACTTAAAAAATATGGTTTGCTAGGACCTGTTGTGTTGAAGAGTGAATAATGATATATTGTGATTTAAAAAAACTATAATATGAAACGAGTTTTATTGTCGATACTATCTCTTTGTGCAGTGATGGTATGTTCAGCGCAAAATGAGAAGTATGTAAATATGTTTCTTGGTACGTCGGGCGACCACGGCCAGATGTCGCCAGCTGCTGCAGTTCCATTTGGAGCTATTGCCGTTGGCCCCGATAGCTCTCCAGGAAGTCACGTGGGCTACGACTATGCGGAACCTACAGTGTCGGGTGTGTCGATTAATCGTGTATCTGGTGTAGGTTGTAGCGGTACGGGCTGTAATCTGAGTGTAAAGCCAGCTCTTGCAAGTGATGCGTTGAGGATTGTAAAGGGTACAGAAAAAGCATATCCTGGTTATTATGAGACCATGTTTGATAATGGCGTCAAGGGAGAATTTACTGCTACCAAGAATATGGCTGTTGAGCGATACATATTCCCCGCCGATGGCCGAAAATTGCTCTATGTCGATTTCTCGGCATCGGTCGATAAGCACAACGTTAGCTCGGAGTATAAGGTTCAATCGGCCAATTTGATTAATGGTCAAGTCGATTCTCCTACTGCTTGTTCGAGAGGCAGTTACAGACTTTACTTCAACTTTTCCACAAGCTCTGATTTTACAGTTGTAAAGAGTAATTCTACAAATGTTTTACTCGAATTTGCTCCGTCTGTTCAGCAGGTGGAGGTACGCATCGCTGTGTCGGCTGTAGGCCAGGATGCTGCTGATGATATTGCAGCCGATTGGCAGGCGATGAGCTTTGAAAAATTGCTCAAGCAGGCTCGTGGCGAGTGGCGTGAAAAACTCAATCAAATCGACGTGAAGGGTAGTACCGAGGACCAGCGCACAATCTTCTATACGCTTCTCTATCGTGTCTACCTGAGCCCAATGAACGTGACCACCAACGATGGTCGCTATAAGGCAACCGATGGCAAGATTTACAATGCCGATGGATTCGATTACTATACATCGTGGAGTATGTGGGATTCATTCCGTACCAAATTCCCTTTGTTGACAATAGTCGAGCCTGAGGCAATGCACGATATAGTGATGTCGCTTTTACATCAGTATCGCACTGGTAAGGCCAATTGGGCTACACCTCATGAGTCGGCTCCTACGGTGCGTACCGAGCATAGTGGAGTTGTGATACTCGATGCGTGGAAGAAGGGTATTCGAAATGTCGATTTGAGAGTAGGATATGAGGGCTTGAAGCGTGAAGCTGCTAACGATTTGCTCTATCGTACTCCCGATCAGCGTTTGGAGAGCTCGTACGATTTATGGGCGTTGGCTCAGATTGCATATCTGTTGGGCGAGAAGCAGGATGCTGTGGAGTACAAGTCGAAGGCTGACTCGCTCTTTGATGCGACATGGCCAAAGGAGTTTATGACAATTCGTGATGATTTCACCAAGATGCGAGGCAATGGACTCTATCAGGGAACACGTTGGCAATATCGTTGGGCGGCTCCCCATTGTTTCGATCAGATGATAGCTCTTGTAGGTAAGGAGAAACTTGCCGAGCAGATTGATTATTTCTTTAAGAATGATCTGTTTAATCAAGGAAATGAACCTGATATTCATACTCCTCTGCTGTATAATATCTTTGGAAATCCCGAGGGTAGCCAACGCATTGTTCGCGATTTGCTTACTAAAGAGGATATGATTCATCGCTATGGTGGCAATGCCGAGTATCCCACTCCGTTTGTGGGTCGTGCATTCCAGAATAAGGTCGATGGCTTTGCTCCTGAGATGGATGAAGATGACGGAACGATGAGTGCATGGTATATCTTCTGTTCGATGGGCTTTTATCCGGTTGTCGTGGGCGATAATACCTATGAGATGGTTTCACCGCTGTACGATAAGATCAAGATTCGTTCGGGGGCTAATACCGTCACAATCCGTACTGCCGGTCGTAAGAGTGCCGACGATTTGATTCGCTCGATTGAGATTGACGGTAAGCCTATGGAGGGTTATACACTTAGTCACGATGTATTCTTAAAGAGTTCTAAGATAACGATTCGTTACTAATAGGCTGTTAGTTGCCCGAAATTTCTTATCTTTGCCGCGCTGTGCGATAATTGCCGGTGTGACTAAATTGTAAAGTGTGATTGATGCACTTGAAATAATTGATTTATGAGTATGAAAGTAGGACGTATTCAAACCTTGAAGGTTAGCCGTATATCAGATTATGGATTGTATTTGGCCGATGAAGAGGGTCAGGAGGTGCTTCTTCCAAATCGCTTTGTGTCGCTTTCGAATGCAGTTGGTGATGAGATAGAAGTTTTTGTATATCACGACTCTGAGGATAGATTGGTTGCTACGACCGATAAGCCCCTCATTACAGAGGGTAGTGTGGCATTCTTGAAGGTTGTGGATAAAAATATTCACGGTGCATTCCTCGATTGGGGTGTGTCGGGTAAGGATCTGTTTTTGCCCAACCGTAATCAACAGGGGGGAGTGTTGGCAGGTCGTAGTTACATAGTTTGGCTTTATGTCGACAATATCACCGGCCGATGTGTGGCTACGATGAAACTCAAAGGCTTTATCGATAACGATGTAATTACTGTCGAGCCTCGTCAGAAGGTCGATTTGTTGATCGCTTCTGAGAGCCCGATTGGTTACCGTGCGATTATCAATTCTCGCCATTGGGGAATGGTATATAAGAATCAGATTTTCCAGCAGGTTAAGGTTGGTGACCGTTTGGAGGGTTATGTGCGCCGTATCACCGAGGATAACCGCATTGATTTGTCGCTCCGTCGTGAGGGTTACGATGGCGTGGCTGCTTCAGCAGAGACTCTTTTTGCATTGCTACGTGATAATGGTGGGGTATTGCCTGTGGGTGATGATTCATCTCCTGAGGAGGTTCACGCAGCCACTCAGATGAGTAAAAAAGTCTTTAAACGAGCTGTCGGTATGTTGCTCAAACGTGGTGATATCGTAGCCGAGGCACACCAAATTAAACTAAAAAAATAGAATTGTTTCTAAGTATGGCGAAACTTCATACAGCCGAGCGAGTGTCGGCTCGTGATGCATCAGATAATTTCGTATTCCAGCGTTCGATATTGGCATATTACAAAGCCGCGCAGCTGGTTTCGGGAGATGTTTTGGAGATTGGCACGGGTATGGGTTATGGTGTCGATGTGATTGCACCGTCGGCTTCGACCTACACCACAATCGATAAGAATTGCCCCGAATTTGAGAATCCGTTGCCGGCGAATGCAATCTTCCGCCAGATGGTTGTACCTCCGCTTGATTTTCCCGACGAGAGTTTCGATTATGTTGTGTCGTTTCAGGTTATAGAACATATCAAACAGGATGCAGAGTTTGTGCGTGAGGTGGGTCGAGTGTTGCGTCCCGGTGGTAAATTCATCGTATCAACCCCCAATGCTCCGATGTCGCTTACGCGCAATCCGTGGCATGTTAGGGAGTACCGTGCCGAAGAACTGGAGGCATTGTTGTCGAAGAGCTTTTCATCGGTTGAATGTATGGGTGTCGATGGCAATGATCGAGTGATGGAGTATTATGAGCAGAATCGCCGAGGTGTAGAGCGTATAACCCGATTCGATATATTCGATTTCCAGCACCGCTTGCCGCGTTGGATGTTGCAGATTCCTTACGATGTGCTCAATCGTTTGAATCGCCGTCGCTTGCTTGCTAATAATGAGAATCTTACCTGCTCAATACGTATGGACGATTACTCTATAGGGGAGATCTCGGAGCATAGTTTCGATCTTTACTATATCGCTACAAAATAGTGTGGCGATATTTTTTTGTGAAAATGTCGGCTGAAACGGCTGATTTTATTCTATTTTTTCGTATCTTTAACACTTGGCAGAGTTATGCGTGCCAAAAGTTTGATATATGGAATTTATTAGTGAATATGCAGTAGAGATAATTTTGGTGCTCTCGGGTGTTCTGGTCGGGGTGATTAACACTTTGGCCGGCGGTGGTGCCATTATTACTATGACTTTATTCACAGTCTTGGGCCTGCCAATTGGTGTGGCAAATGGAACCAATAGAATATCCGTTGTGCTGCAAAATCTTACGGCATCGGTAGCCTTTATACGCAAGCGAATGCTGCACATTAGTAGCGGTATTAAATTGGCTATTCCGGCTGTGATAGGAAATATCATAGGTTCGATGGTTGCTACCCATATAAGCGATATCGTATTCAAGATATGTATGGCTGTGGTGCTTACCGTAGTGTTGGTCTATATGATTTTCGACCAGAGCCACACCCAACATACTCATATTCACGGTGGTCATCCTCTCAATACCAAACCGCATCATTATCTGTGGTTCTTGCTTTTGGGATTTTATGGTGGATACATATACATCGGTCTGGGGTATGTGATTTTGGCAGTTACTATTTGGTCGATGAAACTTGATATCATTACTGCCAATGTAATCAAGGGTTTTATAATCTTTTTGGCTACACCGTTTTCGCTCGCTATATTCATAATGAATGACCAGGTTGATTATGCCTATGGTCTGTGGCACGGTTTGGGTAATATTTTGGGAGCTATGCTCGCTTCACACTTTGCTATGAGTTGGGGTGTGAAATTCGTGAGATGGTTTACTATGGCAATCTTGGTTGTCTGTTTTGCCGATTTGGTAGGACTCATTTCGTTGAAGGGTATGATGAGTTCTATGCTTGAAATGCTCAATTATTAGCGAACCGTCGGCGTACAATTTTCAAAAGATGAAATTCAATAAAGAGGATAAAATAGTAGTTAGTGGGGCGAGGGTTCATAACCTCAAGAATATTGATGTTACCATTCCCCGTTATTCGTTGGTCGTTGTAACCGGTCTTTCTGGATCGGGCAAATCATCGTTGGCATTTGATACTATCTATGCCGAGGGCCAGCGTCGCTATATGGAGACTCTCTCGACCTATGCTCGCCAATTTGTCGGTACTATGGAGCGTCCCGATGTCGATAAGATTACGGGGCTGAGTCCTGTGGTGGCTATCGAGCAGAAGACCACCAATAAAAATCCTCGTTCGACAGTAGGTACAGTTACCGAGATTAACGATTTTCTGCGTCTTTTGTATGCACGTGCATCGCGTGCATATTCGCCCATTACCGGTGAGGAGATGGTGCATTATACCGATGAGCAGATTTGCGATTTGATAATCAACGGTTTTGATGGTCGCCGTGTGGCGTTTATGGCTCCTATCGTAAAGGGTCGTAAAGGTCACTATCGTGAGTTGTTTGAGTCGTTGGCCAAACGTGGTTATATCTATGCCCGAATCGATGGCGAGATTCGTGAGATTACCGCTGGTATGAAACTCGACCGTTATAAAATCCATACTATTGATTTGGTGGTGGATCGTATGCGAGTGGGGGAAGACTTGCGAGAGCGTGTGATGACCTCGCTCAAGGAGTCTATGCGTCAGGGCAAAGGAACTATGGCCTTGTATGATTATGAGGCCGACGGTAT
Source organism: Rikenellaceae bacterium (assembly GCA_015060165.1). GTDB lineage: Bacteria > Bacteroidota > Bacteroidia > Bacteroidales > Rikenellaceae > Alistipes. The sequence goes on along the minus strand of SUZC01000001.1, from coordinate 194,780 downwards.
GCGTTACTATTCCCGCCATCTGATGTGTCCTACAACGGGTATTGCATTTGAGGATCCTGCTCCCCATACCTTTTCGTTCAATGCTCCGCAAGGAGCCTGTCCACGATGTAGTGGTTTGGGTGTAGAGGCTGTGTTCGATCGAGAAAAGATAATTCCTGATGAAAACCGTTCGCTCAACGAAGGAGCAATCGAACCACTCGGTAAATATAAAAACAATAAGATTTTTACCCTGCTTACAATCCTCGGTCGCCGCTACGATTTTACTCTTGATGACCCCATAAATACCATCTCCGAGGAGGGTATGAATGCTATTCTGTATGGTGATGCAAAGCCATTGACTGTCGATTTGTCGGAGTTCTCGTCGGTATCTGGCCGTCGAATGATTGCCTGGGAGGGCATTGCCGAGTATGTGGCATCGGCCGACGATGAGGAGTCGAAACGTGGTCAGAAGTGGCGTGAACAATTTATGAAACACCGTCCGTGTAGCGTTTGCGGTGGCACTCGATTGAAGAAGGAGTCGTTGCAGTTCCGCATCGGAGGTAAGAATATCGCAGAGGTGTCGGCTATGTCGATAGCCGATTTCGCAGAGTGGATGTCGCATATTGAGGAGTGTTTTAATGCCAAGGAGTGGAAGATCGCTCAAGAGATTGTAAAAGAGATTCGCGAAAGATTACATTTTTTAATAGAGGTCGGTTTGGGTTATTTATCGCTCAGTCGTTCGGCTCGATCGTTGTCGGGGGGTGAGAGTCAGCGTATTCGTTTGGCTACGCAGATTGGCTCAAAGTTGGTAAATGTGTTGTATATCCTCGATGAGCCGAGTATAGGTTTGCATCAGCGTGATAACCAGCGATTGATTAATACCCTCAAAGAGTTGCGCGATGCTGGCAACTCGGTAATTGTTGTAGAACATGACGAGGATATGATGCGTTCGGCCGATTTTATTGTCGATGTCGGCCCTAAGGCTGGGCGTCGAGGTGGCCAGATTGTGGCTGCTGGTACGATTGACGATATTATGCGTTCTGACTCAATAACAGCTGACTATCTGTGTGGTCGTAGGAAAATTGAAATTCCGGAGACTCTTCGTCAGGGTAACGGGTTGTCAATAGTGATAAAAGGTGCTCGTGGTAATAATTTAAAGGGTGTTGACGTGGAGTTCCCACTCGGCAAGTTTATCTGTGTAACTGGAGTCAGTGGATCAGGTAAGTCAACCCTTGTGAATGAGACTTTGCGTCCGATTATTAGTCGATTGCTCTATCGCTCTTATGATCAACCTCTGCCTTATGAGGCTATTGAAGGGTTGGAGAATATCGATAAGCTGGTTGTCGTTGATCAGTCGCCCATTGGCCGTACACCGCGTAGCAATCCGGCTACCTACTCAAATGTATTTGCCGATATCAGGAAACTATTTGAAGCTACGCCCGATGCTCAGGTGCGTGGATTCAAAGCAGGTCGTTTCTCCTTCAATGTAAAGGGTGGTAGATGCGAGGAGTGTCGTGGCGCGGGAGTGCAGACCATCGAGATGAATTTCCTGCCCGATGTGTATGTCAGATGCAAAGCCTGCGCGGGTAATCGTTATAATCGTGAAACCCTGGAGGTGAAGTATAAAGGCAAGAACATCAACGAAGTGCTGAATATGACCGTAAATATTGCGGTTGACTTCTTTGCCAACATACCCAATATATATCAGAAACTGAAAGCTATCCAGGATGTAGGTTTGGGATATCTTACTTTGGGGCAACCCTGTACAACTTTGTCGGGTGGCGAGAGCCAACGAATCAAGCTTGCGGCAGAGCTATCGAAGAACGATACCGGTCGTACGCTCTATATCCTTGATGAGCCTACAACGGGCCTGCACTTTGAGGATATTCGTCAGTTGCTAGGTGTAATTAACAAACTTGTCGATAGAGGTAATACCGCTATTGTTATCGAACATAATCTCGATGTGATTAAAGTCGCCGACCACATTATAGATATGGGTCCCGAGGGAGGAGCTGGCGGTGGCAGGGTAGTCGCAACGGGTACTCCGAGTGAAATTGCTAAGTCGAAGGATAGTGCAACAGGAGAATTTTTAAGCCGCATAATCCGTTAGGCAAGAATTTTGAAGTCGTTTCAGTGTAAAACTATACAGCTATGAAACGACTTCTTTTTATCTCAGTGTGCATACTACTTTGCACCTTCTGTGGCCCTTACATAGGTAGGGCATTTGCACAACAAGCACCTAATGAATTCCCGAATTATTCGGCAAAATTAACTCACGAGGAACGGGCCGCTCGTCGAGCCGAACGTTTGGCCGAGTTTGAACGGACGATTGACTCGGTCGTTATGTCGCATAATTTTCAGTTCAATCCCCAATCTGTTGAGATGTTGCCGGCAGGAAGTACTCAATTTCTGATGAATCCCAACTATATGGTCACTCTGCTTCGTGGTTCGCTCGATGTATGTCTGCCATATTATACGGGATATACGCCCCCATATCGTTACGTTCTGCTTAATACGGGCGTGCCATCTATATCGGATTTTGTGACGCAGCAGACAGAAGATGGTTGGGTGGTGACCTTTAAATGTTATCTCTATGCCACTACACAGTACACTTTCCATTTCGACATAAACAAACGCTACGGAGGTGCTACGCTCACAATAACCAATCCTTGGTATAATGCGGTGCAGTATTCTGGAACCATAACAAAAGTATATTAGTATAGAGTATGAATATGAAAAAATATATCTACACACTCTATGGTAGTATCGTGGTGATGATGTTGGCTGTGATAATCGCTTCGGCTCACAATATATATGTCGGTCGGAAGACTCAGGCTGCCGAGGTCGCCTCAAGACCAACCATGGATGGCGATTCTCTAGTCCAGCGATTTTCGTTTCGCCCGGATAGCATTCCCGCGATGAGTTATGTGCCACTTCAAGGTGCAGACTATACGTCGCTCGATACGGTAAATGTTGCAGGATTTGATGGTTCTACTGCCGTCGGACGTCGGGCAATCACAGCTCATCAGATAGCATTTTCGATTGATTCGCTCATAGCAACACACGCCTATGGATTCTATCCCAGTGCTATGCAGGCAGCTCCCAATGGCCCGATGCGGATGATATATGTCGATTACTATTATCTCTACATATCCCCCGTGGATTTAGAGGTACATATTCCCATCCAACATTCACCTTCGGGATATTTAACGATGCTTAATTTCAATAGCAACTCCATATCCGATTATAAAAACCAAAAGCAACAATCGGAGTGGGTGGTTAGTTTCTCGGCTACAACTGCTGGCAGTAAATATGATTTTCAACTTATAGTTTCGACTATTACAGCAGAAGCTGAATTGTTAGTAGCATCGCCCGAAGTGTCGATGCGATATCTCGGAACAATTGGGAATCGTAAAGAGGTCCGTCAACGACGTGCTGCGGAATTTTTCCAAGAGTTAGGTCGAATTAATCCGGCAGCTACCAATTAATGATGAATCGATTTCTTATATAATAAAACTAAAGGAGGATATTTCCCAAGAAATATCCTCCTTTAGTTTTGACTTCGGACAAACTATTCTTTCATGAGCAGTGCAACGGCATCGACCGAAACACCCTCTTCTCTACCTTCAAATCCGAGTTTCTCGGTGGTGGTAGCCTTAACCGAAACACGCTCTACTCCGATACCTATAACATCGGCTATTGTTTGACGCATATTGTCGATATGCGGGCGAAGCTTTGGACGTTGCATGGCAATCGTACAATCTATGTTTGAGATTTTATACCCCTCCTGCTTAACCACATCACAAACTTTGCGAAGTAGAATCTTTGAGTCTATACCTTTGAATTCTGCGGTAGTGTCGGGGAATAGTTTACCTATGTCGCCCAATGCCAATGCGCCCAATAGCGCATCACATATTGCGTGTAATGCAACATCTCCATCCGAGTGAGCCACACAACCTTTTGTGTGCTCAATCTTTATTCCTCCAATATATAACGGCAGACCCTCTGCCAACGCGTGCACGTCGAATCCGTGACCAATTCTTATATCCATATTCAAGTGTTTTATTATTTCTAATTTATAATCTGCGGGAAATACCCAAAATAACTCTTCTTACAATCAGTGGCGTAGCCAACCATAATCGGCTTTTTACCCGCCATATACGACTGTCGCACTCAATTATCCTCCCTTTGGGGGTGATTATACATTTGACGACAGCAATTATATCTTGCATTGTGCCATATTCATAAATCCCGATATTTCCATCGCCGGCAAAGGTAATATTGTTGCCATTAATATTGATTATTCTGTGCAAAATGTGTCGTCCCTTGTAGCGGAATAGTGCAATCGCGCCTATTTTTATATTTTCTGCTGTGTGAGCTTTTAGTATCACCTTCTCCTGTCCATCGCGCAACCACGGTCGCATACTATTGCCTTTTATTGCAATAGTAACTGTCTCGTCTTGTGCGATGAGTTGCTCAACTTGGCTGAAAAATATTTTGTTGCTTACTTTTAACTTCATATCTAAAATAGCGCAGTACGTGCTACAATGGCAGCCTCGGCATTTGGGAGGCATTCTAAATGGTATACTTCTGTCTTGGCCAATACTTTCGTCAGGATATCAAACATTCGCTCTTTGAGTAGTTCATCATAAGCAAATGCCGGCGGAAGCGATGGCAACAATGCTCCTATTGCACGTGCTCCTTTTAATCTTTGTATTTTGTTGTGAGGAGCTTGGCTTAATCGTATGATTGCCCGTAACGGATAACATTCATCCTTATAGCAGGGGGTCTTGCCACTCCACGGTGAGCCATATACTACGGGTGCACCATCTACGAATCCGATAAATGGGCTATCATCGTTAAGAAGTGTGGCACCTTCGATATTCTCTCTCCATAATTTGGTGTGGGTGCTTTTGCCTGTGCCCGATTCTCCGAGAAACATTACGGCTTGCCCCTTGTATACTATTGTAGAGGAGTGAACGGCTGCTACGCTATGCTGCGATGCGGCAATGCCATACATAAACCATAATCCAAAACGTAGAAATGGATTGTAATCCGAACTGTAAACCGATATTGAGTTATCTGGAAACGCTCCGCATATCACGTGGTTGTCTAAAGTGTCGTATATGAATTCAGCTATTGGCTTACTGTCGCGTTCGATGTTGAGAACATAGTTGAGATTAGTCGTGCCACTGTCTTTGTAAAAACCACATGTAGCATTTGCATCACTGAACTCAAATGAGTGTAGAACTCTCATCTCGAACTCCTTTGCCCAACCCTGCTTATCTGCATTATTGTGATAAGATCCATATATGGTTAGGTCGGGATAGGACTTCGATGGCTTTTCTCGTTCAAATACTTTTAACCCATCAATTCGGCATCGACTTTTGCCGTTGATAGGGATAGTGTGAATCAGCTCCTCTTCGGCGCCCACCTCCAATCCTGCAATGGAGTAATATCGCTTTTTCTTCTCAATCATAATCTCTCAATATTTATGATTTGGTCACAGTACTCCAAAGAGCTCTCGCGATGGGCAATGGCTACAATTGTGATATTACTATTTTGGGCAGATAACTCCTCTATTGATGAGTTGATACTCTGCTCGGTTGCTCGGTCAAGCGATGATGTGGCCTCGTCGAAAAATAGAATGTCTGGACGTTTGTATAGTGCTCGTGCAATACCTATTCTTTGTCTTTCACCACCCGATACTCGGCATCCAGCTTCTCCAATGTGGCTATTCAATCCATTGGGCAGACGCTCAACAAACTCTTTCAAACTTGCCATCTCCACAACTTCCATCACCCTGTCGTAGCCAATTTGGTCGCTGTCTACCCCCAAAGCGATATTTTCAATCAGAGTGGAATCTAATAAAAATACATTTTGTGGAACGTATCCAATATTATTTTGCCACATTCGTCGGGTCGAATGGTCGAGTTTAACTCCATCGATCAATATCTCGCCCTTATATGGAGTGTATAGTCCGAGCATAATATTCATCAGGGTACTCTTTCCTGCACCTGAAGCTCCTCGTATTCCGACTCTTGCGCCTTGCTTGATGGTGAGTGAAAAATCGTTCAAAATATTGCTTGCATTCTCGCTATAACGGAACGATATGTTGCGAATCTCCATCTGCTTGCGAAGGTGTATTCTCTGTTGAGTATCTTCTACCGAATGGCTTTGGCTCTTTATCTCGGAGAGCGTATCAATAGTATGCAGATTATAACGTATGGCCGTTAGCGATGTTAGAATGTTACGAATCGAAGGTAATAATCTTACGGCAGCCACAGCAAATAGTCCGAATACTAGCCCAATTTTACGTTCTGGCATAAATGCCCCAACAATGATGAGTGCAGCCATACCTGCTGCCAGAGATGTCTCGGTTATGCCTTGAGGTATGGTCGATAGGGTGGCGTCTCGTTTTCTTAGAGTCACCAAACGATCTGTGGCGTTGTCGAATGCTGAAATAATTTGCGGAAATGCATTGCTAATCTCAACATCGACATATCCCCGAAAACTCTCAGCCACGTTGCGGAACTTCTCTCTTTGAGCTTGATTCTCTTGCTGGCCATATCGGTGTAGTCGCTCCTTAACGAATGAATAATATATCCATACAGCCGGCACGAAGGTCAGAGCCAGAAGAATGGATGCTGTCGGATCGTAGAATATTATTGCGATGATTATTAGAGCAAACGGAATAATCTCGCCAACAATAGCCATCGATGGTTTTAGAATGCCAATTACAAAATTCAAGCATACGAAGTTTACATTTCGTGACAGCTCGGTAGAGTTATGGTCGGCTACATACAATAATCCACGATGATAGTAATCGATATAAAGTTTTCTTGATAGATGCCCATATAGATCGTATGTGAAATTTCTCTCAAAGTTATATAGCCATAGATTTGTCGCATTTTTCAATGCAATGAAACATACAATGGCTACTGCAGAAATAATCACAAATTGTGAGTGACTTTTGCAGCCAAGCAGATTATACACCTCTGTCACTATGGGATTTGCTTGAAGTGCTTCGAAGTCGAGTATTAGCATCAAAAGCGGTACAAGCATCGCGATACCGAAGAAGTTGAGAATGGCTCTCAATAGTACGGTAATCGCGACGACCAACGCTCTTGGATGAAAATCCTTAGGAATTATATTGACAATCTTGCGAAACATTTCTTGCGGTGTAACTATGCAAATATACTAAAAAAATCTATTCCCCGATTCTCTCTATCTCCGAACGAGTCAAATACCAAATATATCCTTCTATGCTTCGGTATCCCATCTGCTTGAGCAACTTCATATATTCGCGTATCTGTGATATGTGTGATTTGGCTTTGATGCTCCCGAATTTATAGTCTACCACAACTGCGCGATCACCCTTTATCATTACTCTATCGGGGCGTAGTGTACCCATCGATTTCTTTTCCGACTCTTCGCAGCTATGGCTCTGTATGATGTCACTTTCGCATCGTACCATATCCCAATTGCCGCCGAACCATTCATCGACTTGTGGATTCTGGAATTCTCTATGTATAATCTGTTTGAGCTCTTCGGCTTGACTCTTGCTGAGCGTACCTTCGGTGACAGCCTCTTCGATTTTTGTCTGAATAGACTCTACATTGTCCGATTCGCTTAGAATCTTATGCATTGTTATTCCTGCTTGCATTGCTGTTGCCGAGTCACTCTTCTCTTCGAAGTATCGTTGTGAGGCAAGGCTCAGTTTTGGCTCATATTCTATCGTCGGGTAATCCTCGATTAATGTGTTCTTGATTTCGGGCTGCTTTTCATCCGTTTGCTGCTCGTTTTGTATGGGCTCTTGCAGTGGTATAGATTCGCGGCTGATAGTATCAGCAGCCCCAAACTCTACTCGGCTCTCTTTGTTTTCGGGTACAATGTTGCCTATTGCGTTCCATAACAGCGCCCCGACATTGTCGGCCTTCGAACTATTTCTCTTATCGCTTGGGATAAGCACATATAGCTCTTCGCAGGCTCTTGTAAGTGCAACATAGAGAATGTTGATATTGTCTACGTGAGAATATACAACCTCCCGATAGTAGTCGTCGCAGAAAGCCGAAGCTCCCATATCCTTGCGGAATGCGATAGGGAATTTCCCGATTTTGGATGCTTCAGAGTTGTCTTCTGATGCTGATGCCCATACGATATTGAGAGAACTACCAGCTCCGCCCACAGCCGAACTCTTGGGGTTTAACTTCCACGAACAGTAGGGTATGATGATAATCTTCTTCTCCAAACCTTTCGATTTGTGGATAGTCGTTAACTCAATGGTGGAGTCGCTCTCCTCGACAACAAGTGCCTTGCTGGCTCCCGTCTCATCCCAATATTTAAGGAATAATTGAATATCGGCCACCTTTGATGCGCAGTATGTGATAATCTGCTCATGTAGGGCCTGCAAATAGGCAATCTCTTCAGTCTTGCCAGAAAGCTTGTAATGCGATACAATCTTCTCAAATGCTTGCTCTGGGGTAAGTTCTCTAATCGAAGATAGTGTGTCGCTATCTTCCTGGCTGAGTTCCTCGCTATATGGCCGATTCATATATGCATTTACCAACGCTCGGCTAATCGAGTCGTCGGGATTTTGAGATAACCTTAAAAGTGCTATCACAAAGTTGCTTATCGGGGCTTTGCCAATTATTAACGAATCCTGCGTCATAATGTTAAACGCATTGTTTCGCTGCTTGTATTCAAGTAATATTTGTGCCGACTTTGCGGCGTCGTTGCTCCCTCGGTGGAGGATCATAATATCGCCATAGGAGTATCCTCTGGCGATTATCGACTCTATACACTCGATAAGCGGTGGCTCATCTTCGTATCTTTCTACGCGTATGTATCCCTCCCGTGTCGAACTCTTTTTTGCTGTTTGTGAGTGGCTGGTATATGCGTCACTTAGAGTGTTTTGTAACTCCTCAAAACTCTTTTGGCTCAGGTTGCCGTTATTTAAAGCCTCTTCTAACTCGGCATTTATGTTTGCATTGTCTATACTTACTACCTGCTCAATAGCGGAGTTGTTGAACTCCACTATGCGTGGTAGGCTGCGGTAGTTGTTTGATAGAATTTCCAATTCGGTATCATCTTTGCCAAGTACTTGCCCGACACCTTGTTGCAAAATTCTCCAATCACCACCTCTCCATCGATATATTGACTGTTTAACATCGCCAACAATCAATACGGAATTATCCTCCGATTGAGCCATGGCATTTTGCAGTAGTGGTACGAAGTTGGCCCACTCTTTGGCCGAAGTGTCCTGAAACTCATCAATCATAAATCGCTCAAAACGATTTCCCGTTTTCTCGTAAATAAATGGAGCGTCGTTGTCGCGAATGAAGCTCGAAAGTATGTATTTTGTCTCCGAGAGTAGCATTACGCCCTCTTGATTGCAGATGTGCCCGACCTTCTCGTATATGTCTTGCAAAAGGGCATAGCTTCTATACGTCGCTTTAATTAGCGATAGGGTATTCCAGTGTTTATAGCCTTGGTCGTAGATGTCGCATATTTTGGCAAGTAGCGGTTGCAACTCAATGGCTGCGGCCTCGGCTGCAATGTTTGTATCGGTTGCTTTGGCTTTTTTTGTCACCCAGCCTTCTGGTGATAAAGCACGCTCTCGCATGGTTTTAGTGGGCTCTACGATCTCTCCGTTGGCATATTTTGCAAATTTTGTAGCAAAGCTGTTTGTGGAGCCTTTGAAGTCGGTCGGCTCGACCTCTGCTTTGCGCATAATCTCCATGGCTTTGTGTCCCAATTCTACAATTTCAGCCTTCTGTTTTGCCGCAATTTTATCTAATTGGCCAATAATGTCGAGTAGCTGTTGCTTTGGTAGTGATTGTGCTATGCCTTGTTTACTGCCCTCCTTGAATAGCTCTTTGCCTAATTCAAGCATCTTCTTACGGATATCCCAGTTGCCGTTATCGTCCATATTTTCCTGTGCGAAGGCCATAATCCAACGTTGTAACTCCTCGTTTTGGACAATATCGTCGATAAGCGAATCTGTACTGCGTGCTAATATAGTCGAACTCTCCAACTCGATGTTGTAGTTGAGGTCGATTCCAAGCTCTTTTATGAATGCGCGTAGAATTCTCTGAAAGAATTTATCAATTGTAAGAATTGTAAATCGCGAGTAGTCGTGCAGAATCTTTGTTAAGATAGCCTTGGCGCGTTTGATGATTTCACTCTCGCTGAGAGATAAATCTCGCAGCAGATCAGCCATGTAATCACTCTTTGTGGGGTTAGTGATGAGCTCGTGGAACTTTTCCACAATACGTCTCTTCATCTCCTCGGTGGCTTTATTGGTAAAGGTCACCGCGAGAATCGCACGATATAGATATGGCTTTTCTTCGTAATGCTTGATTGTGTCGTGGACAAATTTATATGCCAATCTGTATGTCTTGCCGCTACCGGCACTTGCACTCAATATTTTTGCTCTCATGGTCGGTATGGTTTAACGTTTACAAATCGTTTTGAAATCGCAATATTTACAAGCCTTATCGGCTTCGTCCTCACTACACTGGGTAAATGGTATATCAGGGTCGAATATCTCATTCAGCATATTGCTGAGTCGCTGCTCAAACTCCTCGGCGTAAGTTAGGTAATCCACCTCGGTTGTGGCGTTTCTTGGGGTGCCGATATTGTCGGTGATTCTTGGGTTGTAATCTTCGGAACCTACCATATGCCTTACAAAATATAGAGCCGGCTCGACATTTCTGTTCGTGGTGTGGTTCAAAACCATCGAGTATAGCATTGTTTGCAGCAGGTTACCCATGTTAATACGTTTATCACCTTCGAATAGAGACTCTATGCCAGCAATCTCGGCGTGACGAGTTCCTGTTTTGTAATCTACCACCCTGAGGCTGCCATTGTTGAGCGAATCTATACGGTCAGCAAATCCGCCGATTAGGACCTCTCGGCCGTCTGCGAGTTTGAATTTGCTGCTTATTCGTTTCTCCAACTCCATAATTACGAAGTTGTTATGGGTAATATCGTATGGTATAATGCCTTGTCGGATATACTTCGAAACAATATTTTTTACCAATACCATATTGCCAGTATACTCTTCAAGTGAAGCCTCTTTTTGGTTGAGGAACTCTTTGTTGATGGCTTGCTCAACAGCTTGTTCAATCTGGTCGCCTTTGAGTAAACGTTTTAGGTATTCTGTATTGTCGGCAATTCCCATAATGGGCTTGTAAAGTGCTTCAATGGCAGAGTGCAGGATTGTTCCAAACATGGGATTGTCAATCTCATCGGCCAATTCCTCGGTAGTCTTAAGTCGAGCAACAGAGGCGAAGTAGAATTTGAGTGGGCAGACGATGTAAGGCGATAAAGCCTTAGGTGATAGCATTTTTTGTGATTCTGTGTCCAAAAAATGCATCAGTTTTGAGAGTGTTTCTCCACGTTTTTCGACGATAATAGGTTTGTTGTTCGATGCTCTTACATCGACACCTACATTTGTGCGGTTGATTGCATATGGCGATTCATACTCCAATTGATATATGTATCGGCTCTGTTCGCCAGTGGTCTTGTCGTCGGCGTGTGAGCAGTAGAGCATATCGACTCTCTCGGCTCGTTGTATGAGTCGATAAAAATAGTAGGCATAGACTCCTTCGTGGTGTTCGGGAGTGGGTATTCCGTATGCTGCTCTTAAATTATATGGGATAAACGATGAACTATCGGCCAGGTTGCCAGGGAAATTATCGTCGTTCATCGATAATATTATCACATTTTTAAAGTCCAGATTTCGAGTCTCCAAGATTCCCATTACTTGCAGACCTTGTAATGGCTCGCCACTATATGGTATACGGATGGTTTGCAGGTGGCGTCTTACAAGTGAAGTGAAGATTGAGGTGCTTAGTTCTATATCGCAATTTATCACACAGTTAGTGATCTTGGTAATATTCTCTGCAAGTAGCGATAGATATGATTGCTGACAGCTGTCGCAATTGTCGTTTTCTATTGATTTGAAGATGATTTTGTTGATCACTTCAAGTAGATATTCAGATAATGATTGCCAAGAATCTGTTTGAGAGAATATTAGGCTTAATAATTCACAGTCAGCAAAAAACTCTTTTCTGACTCTGATTTGTCGCTGCTTTATAATTTCCTGATACAAGTTTTTTGCCTTTTCGGGTTCTATTGCAGCAATGAACGGATGTGATAGAATGCCTTCTACATCGATGTGATAGAAGTTCGTTCCACTCTGGCTGTGACGGCAATTTTTTTGCAATTCAATCAATCGCTCAAAGAATGAATATGCGGTGGTTTGACGCAACGGATAACCCATTGTTATGTTCACATTCTGCGCAACCTTGTCGGGTAGAGAGTGAAGTAGTGGAGTGAGTAGCGATTCATCGGTCAATACAATAGCTGTCTGCTTGTCGAACTCCAAATCTTCTGATATCTCTTTTAGGATAGTATTAACATATTTACATTGGGTAATGTTGGATACCGTCGAAATGGCGGTAAAACGTTTTCTGATTTTCAGGAAGTTGTCGCAACTGATCGAATGCTTTGACTTGAATTGCTTGATGTTGTCGCGCATAAAACGTCCCGCCTCAGCTTCGATTGGGGAGGTGTAATAGGTGTCGTAATCCCAAAAGAATTGGCATTGGCCATTGCGTGATATATATTCTAAAATCTGCTTCTCGCACTCCGAAAGGGCATTGAATCCAATAAATACATATCGTTTGCTGAGGTCTAAAAGTTCTATGCCCTGCTTGAGATTCTCAGCTGCCGAGCGATAAATCATACCGGGATATGCGAAGCCTAAATTGCTGAGTCGCTCTTTGAACTGATGATAGATAACAGAGAGAGACTTCCATATTTTTAGGAACTTGCGTTTTTCGGTTGATAGCGCAGATTCCTCCTTGTCGAAGTGATCCCAAAAGTTGTTTAAAACCTTCAGCATTTCTGGGGTCAGATATGAAAGATCCGCCTCCAGCTCCTTCAAATCACTTATGTTGCAGAATAACATATCCGCATCGATCATATATTTGTCGATGAGATCGAAATCCGATAGTAGCATCTCGCCCCAGAAATAGAATTTGTCGAAACTTTCGTTATGGTGCTGCGAATAGATTTTGTATAGCTCGGTTATGATACGAATCTTGTCACCTTTCTTGTACGATGCGGCCTGGCTCATTACATCATCAATTGATAGATATTCTGGTTGCCAGATGGGTTTGTCGGCAAGATGCGATAAACTCTCCGAGAAGAACAATCTTGCTCGTCTTGAGGGCAATACTATCGTTAATGTCGATATCTCGTTGCCGTATTGCTCGTAAAGTTTCGATGCAACTTCGGCTAAAAAGGTTTGTTGCATAGGTTTTGATTTTGCTACGAAGATAGCAAAATATTGCGTGAATCGGAAGCTTTAGCCTGCGATTGTTGATAACTTTTGTGCTAAATTGATTTGGATGTGGGGTCGAGATTAATCAAACGACTGCATACCGGATTGGGCTATACGGATTATACGCTGATACTCGTCGGGTGTGAGTTCCATAAAAAAGTAGTGTATAGGATCGATACGCATATCGTTGTAGCGCACCTCGTAGTGGAGGTGAGGTGCGAGCGATAGTCCGGAGTTGCCCGATAGGGCAATTATGTCACCTCGCTCAACTTTCTGCCCGCGACGTACAACCACACTCATGAGGTGGCTATATGATGTTTTATATCCATTTTGATGGTCTATTACAATGGTTTTTCCTAAGGTGGAGTTTTTGTCGGAAATCTCCTTGACGACGCCATCAGCAGTAGCGAATACGCTCGATCCTTCGGCTACTGTGTAGTCGATACCCTGGTGCGATTTCAGTGTTCGGTAGAATGGGTTCAAAATGGTTCCATATCCTGCTGTAAGTAATGTCAGCTGCTTATTGAGTACCGGTTGGATTGATGGTATATTGCTACTGTTTTGGCCAAGGCTGTCGCCTAGCGTTTTAATTCTTTTCCACGACGACTCAAGCTTATCAACATGCTTGCTTAACTCGTTGATTCTTTGATTTAAATCAGATTCCAACTCACGTTTTGGTTTAGATATGGTTTTCTCTTGTAAAGCCAATCTTTCTTCGCTTTGTTCGGTATCTAAATCATATGGATTTGATTCAAACAAAATGCGAAATACGCTTTTGTCGCGAGCTGTGATATTGTCGAGAATCATCTCCAAAGAGTCGTATCGCTCGGCCATCGAATTGTACTCCTGACGTAGCTTGTTGTTATCCTGACGAAGCTGGTGCTCGTAGGGAGTATCGAATAGAAATGAGAATCCTATATAGTATATCAAAATTGCACTTACCCACGCAAACAATCCTACAACGAATCTTACAACTCGTTGGCGGCGTGAATGATTGCGTTTTGTGTTTGTATCGTTTGTCATACTCAATACTTTTTTGTGTGGCTTAGTGCTATTCTTTTAGTGTTATATCCTATGCTGCCAGATTGTTATTCGGCCTCGTAGTTGGCATCTTGAATTTGGTTCATCAAACTCTTATACGCCTCGGCTGACATATTCTTGTCAAAATAGTTGATCGGATTTACGTGGGCTCGCTTGTAAATCACCTCGTAGTGGAGGTGTGGTGAGGTCGAAACTCCTGTATTACCCATGTCGGCAATCAATTGGCCGCGTTTTATGGTATCGCCTTTGGCGACGTGGATTTTGTTAAGGTGGGCATATCGGGTTTTGTATCCAAATCCGTGATCAATAAGTACTTGCGTACCATATCCATATCTTGCGCGACTGCGCTCAATGTACTCCACTACACCGTCGCCCGTAGCATATATAGGGTCACCGATTCGGCCTGGAAGGTCCACTCCGCTATGGAATTTCCAACGGCGGTAAACTGGGTGCATACGGTAACCGAATGCTCCGATCTTATTGCGCATTTTTGTACGGTCAATGGGCCATACCGCGGGTATGGCAGTAGAGAATTTTTCTTTATCCTTTGATAAAATCTGCAACTCGTCCATCGATCGTGATTCTAAATATAGACTCCTTGCCAATTGGTCAATATCGTGCCACAGAGGCATTGCTAAGGGTGATGGCATGTTGCCAAACTCATCATAATATTTGCTCTCGGCATAAGGAGAGTATATTCCCTCGATCGAAAGCGTATCGGATGAGAACAGAGGTCGGTAGACATAGTTGTCGCGGTGACGGATCTGTTCCAATTTACGTTGCGATGCCTGGATGCGGTTGTGGAGAATCTCGTATCGGAGCTCCAACTCGCGGCGTTGCTTGGATAGAGTGTAAATCTTCGGAGTGTAAAAAAACGATGAAAAAAGCAGATTGATTACCGAAACAACGATAAATCCGATCAGTAGATTGCGAATGAGACGGTAGGTACGCAACCTATGAACAAGGCTTTTTGCCTCGTCTGTATAGCTGTTAGGGGTCGTATTTATTCTCATTCGACGTTAAAATATTTAAAATACCTTATTTTATGGTGCAAATTTAACTGAAATTGTGTAATTTTGCAATCCGTTACAAGATTATAACGATAAGAATGATAAAAACGATATATATGGAATCAAACAAAATTAGACAAGCTTTTTTGGATTTCTTCCAAAGTAAGGAGCATACGATTGTTCCTTCGGCTCCGATGGTGGTCAAGGGTGACCCCACTTTGATGTTTACCAATGCTGGTATGAACCAGTTCAAGGAGATCTTCTTGGGTAATGCTCCTCGTAAGTGGGCGAGAGCTGCCGATACCCAGAAGTGTTTGCGAGTTTCTGGTAAGCACAATGACTTGGAGGAGGTTGGTCACGATACCTACCACCATACTATGTTCGAGATGTTGGGTAACTGGTCTTTCGGTGATTATTTTAAGAAAGAGGCTATCTCGTGGGCATGGGAGCTTTTGACCGAGGTCTATGGTTTGGATAAGAGCCGTATGTATGCTACCGTATTCGAGGGTAGCGAGGAGGATGGCGTACCATTCGATCAGGAGGCTTACGACTATTGGAAGCAATATCTTCCCGAGGATCACATCATTCGTGGTAATAAGCACGACAACTTCTGGGAGATGGGCGAGACCGGCCCTTGCGGTCCTTGTAGTGAGATCCACTTCGACTTGCGTGATGAGGCGGAGGTTGCGAAGATTCCTGGTCGCGATATGGTCAACCAGAGCCACCCGCAGGTAATTGAGATTTGGAACTTGGTGTTTATGCAGTTCAATCGTAAGGCAAATGGTGAGTTGGAGTCGTTGCCGGCTAAGCATGTCGATACAGGTATGGGATTCGAGCGTCTCTGTATGATTATGCAGGGCAAGAAGTCGAACTACGATACCGATGTGTTCCAGCCAACCATTTCTCGTATTGCAGCGATGGCAGGCAAGCAGTATGGCGCTGACGAGAAGTGCGACGTGGCAATGCGTGTAATTGCCGATCACTTGCGTGCTATTGCATTCTCGATTGCTGATGGTCAGCTTCCGGCAAATGCGAAGGCGGGATATGTGATTCGTCGTATTTTGCGTCGTGCGGTACGTTACGGCTATACATATTTAGGTTTTACCGAGCCTACATTGTGCAAACTTGTAGCTGGCTTGGCTGAGCAGATGGGTCACCAATTCCCCGAATTGAAGAAGCAGCAGACCCTTATCGAGCGTGTTATCGAGGAGGAAGAGGCTTCATTCTTGCGTACATTGGCAACAGGTATCAATCTGTTGGACCGCGTTATTGCTAAGGTCGGCAAGGGTGGTGTTATCTCTGGTAAGGATGCTTTTGAGCTTTACGATACATTCGGATTCCCAATCGACCTTACCGAGCTTATCGCTCGCGAGCAGGGTGTTGAGATTGATTTGGCTGGCTTTGAGAAGGAGTTGCAGGCTCAGAAGGAGCGTTCTCGCAACGCTGCAGCACAGGATATTGACGATTGGCAGGAGATTATGCCTATCGAGCAGTGTGAGTTCATTGGTTACGATACTTTGACGGCTCCCGTTAAGATTGCTCGCTATCGTCGTGTGACTTCAAAGAATAAGACTACATATCAGTTGGTGTTCAATCAGACTCCTTTTTATGGAAATTCAGGAGGTCAGATTGGTGATACAGGTTATATTGAGAGTGCTAACGAGAAGGTGGATATAATCGCTACCGAGAAGGAGAATGGTCTTATTATTCACGTTACAGCAAAGTTGCCTGAGAATTTGGAGTCAGAGTTTACAGCCGTTGTCGATGCTGCAAAGCGTCAGGCTGCTGCAAACAACCACACCGCAACTCACCTTTTGGATCAGGCGTTGCGTGCAGTGCTTGGAACTCACGTTGAGCAGAAGGGTTCGATGGTTACACCTCAGGGCTTGCGTTTCGACTTCTCGCACTTCCAGAAAGTTACTGCTGAGCAGTTGCGTGAGGTGGAGCGTATGGTGAATAAACTCATTCGTGAGAATCACCCATTGGAGGAGAATCGTGAGGCTACAATGGAGGAGGCCAACGCTATGGGTGCAATCGCATTGTTCGGCGAGAAGTATGGCGATAAGGTGCGCGTTGTGAAGTTTGGTGATTCTGTGGAGTTGTGTGGTGGTACTCACACTTCGGCTACTGGAACGTTGGGTGTATTTAAGATTATGGGCGAGAGTGCAATCTCGGCTGGTGTGCGCCGTATCGAGGCGGTTACTGCCGAGCGTGCCGAGGAGGTTATGTATGCCGTAGAGGATCAGATTCACAATTTGGCCGAGTTGGTAAACAACCCAAAGATTGAGGTTGCTATCAAGAAGATGATCGAGAGCAACGAGACTCTGCAGAAGGAGATTGAGCAGTTGCACAAGGAGCAGATCGATGCTATGGTCGAGAAGATTATGGCAAAGCGAAATGTGGAGGATAAATATTTCGTAGTGGCTCGTCAAGTTTCATACGCATCGAATATGATTAAGGATTTGGCCTATGCTTTGCGTTCACGAGTAAATGATATCATTTTGGTTCTCGGTTCAGTTACCGACTATAAGCCAATGTTGGCAGTGATGTTAGGCGACGACATCGTGGCTAAGGGCGTAGATGCAGGTGCTGTTGTCCGTGAGGCCGCAAAGGTTATGAACGGTGGTGGCGGTGGCCAGAAGTTCTTTGCTACGGCTGGTGGTAAGAATCCCGATGCATTGCAGGCTGCAATCGATAAGGCTGTTGAGATTATCACCTCAAAGTTAGACGCTGAATAATTGAGGCCGAATAACTGACGCTGAATAAGAAGAATAAGAATTAAACAATATAAAAAGATGGATAAGAAAGTATTATTGATGATTCTCGATGGTTGGGGAATCGGTAATGGCACAAAGTCGGACGTTATTTCGACTATGAAACCTACTTATATCTCGGCTATGACCGAGAAGTATCCTCACGCTCAGTTGCGTACTGATGGTGAGAACGTTGGTTTGCCCAATGGTCAGATGGGTAACTCGGAGGTGGGTCACCTCAATATCGGAGCTGGTCGTGTGGTATATCAGGATTTGGTTAAGATCAACCGTGCTTGTGCCGATAACTCAATCTATCAGAACGAGGAGATTGTAAAGGCGTTTGAGTATGCAAAGGCAAATGGAGTGAATGTTCACTTTATGGGCTTGACCTCTGACGGTGGTGTACACTCTTCAATCGAGCACCTTTATAAATTGGCCGAGATTTCTAAGCACTACGGCATTGAGAATACCTATGTTCACTGCTTTATGGACGGTCGTGATACCGACCCTAAGAGCGGTAAGGGCTTTATCGCCGATGTAGAGGCTAACTTGGCTAAATCGACAGGTAAGATTGCTTCAATCATTGGCCGTTACTACGCAATGGATCGCGATAAGCGTTGGGAGCGTGTGAAGGTAGCTTATGATTTGCTCGTGAATGGTGTGGGTGATGCAGCTACCGATATGGTGGAGGCTATGCAGCGTTCATACGACGAGGGCGTAACCGACGAGTTCGTGAAGCCAATCGTTCGTATTGACGAGAATGGCGAGGTAGTGGGCCGCATCAAGCCTAACGACCTTGTTATCTTCTTCAACTATCGTAACGACCGCGCAAAGGAGATTACAATCGTTCTCACTCAGCAGGATATGCCTGAGGAGGGTATGCACACAATGCCATTGTATTACTGCTGTATGACTCCATACGATGCTAAGTTCGAGGGCTTGCACATTTTGTTCGATAAGGAGAATGTTCGCAATACAATCGGTGAGTATGTTTCATCATTGGGCCTTTCACAGTTGCGTATTGCCGAGACTGAGAAGTATGCTCACGTTACATTCTTCCTCAATGGTGGTCGCGAGACAGAGTTCGACAACGAGTCTCGTATCTTGGTTGCATCGCCAAAGGTTGCAACTTACGACTTGCAGCCAGAGATGAGCGCATACGAGGTGAAGGATAAGTTGGTAGAGGCTTTGGGCGAGCAGAAGTTCGACTTTATCTGCTTGAACTTCGCTAATGGCGATATGGTGGGCCACACAGGTATCTACGAGGCTATCGAGAAGGCAGTTAAGGCTGTTGATGAGTGCGTGGCTGATGTTGTCGAGGCTGCAAAGGCTAACGGCTACGAGGTTGTGATGATTGCCGATCACGGTAACGCCGACAACGCGGTAAACGAGGACGGTACACCAAACACAGCTCACTCTTTGAATCCTGTGCCTATTGTGGTTGTTTCAGACCGTGTGAAGAGCGTTAAGGACGGTATCTTGGCCGATGTTGCTCCTACAGTGTTGAAGCTGATGGGCTTGGATCAGCCTAAGGAGATGACTGGTGAGGCTTTGGTAGAGCTTAAATAGTTTTTTTATTCGATTGCTTTGACCTTGCAAAAGGTCAATCAATATACTTATGGTTGGAGACTGCTACCCTGAGCAAGGGTGGCAGTTTTTTTGTAGTATAAGTTGCCTAACAAGGCTCTTTTGGCATCTGGCTTGACCTCGAAATCCTCATTTACGCCAAGTAAACTGTGGTTTCTTGGTCTGCGACCAGCTTCAAAATAGCTCTTGTTATACAACCTCTAATAAAGTAGGGACTGTTAACATAATCTGTTAGACAGTCCCTATTTCGTATGTTTTAATCGTATATATATGTGCGGTGCTGCGGTTTGTCGGTGAGGGGTTTGAAGTTGGCTTTTATCTCTCTAAGATTCTCTTCGCTATAATCCTCTAATGCTCTCTTCTGCCAATCGTTAAGCTCCAACTTTTTCACCTCGCCATTGCGAATGATATACTCAACCGACCAAAAGTGTGGAGCTTGATAGTTCCTATTCTTTTCTGAGTACTCCATTCTGATTGTGTCGCCAGAAATCTCAAAAACCTTAGGCATACCGTGTCCCCATATCAGATTACCATAGTCGGGTGAGGTCTCTGGTCCTGGGTGGCGAACGTCCATATTGAATGCGTAATCACCCTTAAGCTCCACCACTCTAATTGGTCTTTCGCAGAGTCGCTGGCAGATTTGTTTTACATTTTTTCTTTGGTTATGAATTACACCCCAAGTCACTCCAAATAGTGCGAGTGGAATGGCCGCATATATTATGCAGAGTGCTATCAATATTTTGTTACTTGTCTTCATTGCTTAAAAATTTGTTGTATTGTTCTTGAATCTCGTTGGGTGTGATGCCGAGCAGTTGCATCTGCTGAATAAATGCGGGCATCTGCTCGTTGTAGAACTCCTCTTTGCGTTGCTTTATGATGGCAGACTTTGCCTCTTCGGCCACGAAGAATCCCACACCTCTTGCGCTTCGCACCGTGCCATCGAGCGTTAGTCGCTCGTAGGTGCGAGCTATGGTGTTGGGGTTTACCCCAAACTCTGCGCTCAACTCCCTCACTGAGGGTAGCTGGCTACCACTCTGCCACTCATCGCGCAGGATATGATCCTCGATCCACGCCTTGATTTGCAGAAATAGCGGCTTGTTGTCGTTGGTTATCATTTTGTGTTGCGCTCTTTAAATAAGAAAAGTGATAATGTGTAGAGTCCAATCGGAATCAGACCGAAAAATGCGAGCTGAATCTTTTCGCCCAACTCTTCTGTTGTTATTCCTACGCCGGATATTTTTGTGTAAGAGAGGATAACTGCGTTGCTACTAACGTCTGACGCATTCAAATATCCATAGGTAAACGGATAATATATGCTGAATTTTGCCGATGCCAAAAGCATCAAAAATGCAAATACGCAAATTCCAATGCAGAGCCAATTCTTGTGGCTTGCTCGCCATAGAGTAATCAGGCTGTGGATAGAGAATATAAGTGCCATTGAAAATCCAAAATATATATCCTTAGTCCAAAACCATTCCATAGAGTGATACTCAGCTGGGAATCCGTGGCGGATAATATCTGCTGCATCAATCGCAGTCCAAATTGCAACCAGGATTGCTGGTATAACGATAAGCGCAGCAATCATCTCGGCTACAAATCTCGATGTGCGACGAGCGGGCAACATTAGCGTATCGTGCAATCGCTGACGGCGAGCAAAACCTTTGAACATTGCCGCAATTGAATACCACGCAATTACGATTAGAAATAGAAACAAAGTGTTTGCTCTGATATCTTTATAGTGTCGGATATCCCATTTTGCTATGTAGTCAAGCGGGGTGTCAATCGCAGGAACTATGTAGTTGAATGCTGTTATTGCTGTAAATAATCCAATAAGGCACATCGCAAGAAGCCAATTCTCCCTGAAATGTAGGATTATTAGGCGGTAAATCTCTGTGATTCTATCTTTTATGCTTAACATAACTCCTCCTTCCCCGACTCTGTCGCAATTTGTGGTTGATTGATAATACCTCTTATCTTTTCGCTCTCCAACACTCCGAGGTAGAGCATTTCAAGGTCAATGTTGCTATAATCGCCGCTATTTCGGGCAATAACCCTTAGACCATCTACGAAAAGTGGCTCGTCGAATTCTCCAATTCGACCAAATGCCAATCGCTGGGCAGCGTTATCGAGCGAGGTGCTTATGATGAGTTGCTTATCCTTGATGATTAGAATGTGCGAAAGCATCTGCTCCAAATCTGCAATTTGGTGTGTCGAGATGATAATTGTACGATTGCTCATATCGAGCGATGCGAGTATCGAACGCAACTGTCGCTTCGACTCAATATCAAGTCCGTTTGTAGGCTCGTCCATCAGAAGCAGTGGGGTGTTGCACGCCAGCGCAAAAGCGATGATAAACTTCTTGCGATTGCCGAGTGAGAGCTTGTTGAGCCTTACACCAAATGTAAAGTTCATTCGCTCCAAGTAGTTCTGCATCTGCTCGCGCGAGAAGTTGGGACGAAATTTGGCATAGGTGCCGATGTAGCCTTCGAGCGACATAGCGGGAAGTTCCACCTCGTCGGTGATGTAGTAGATTTGCTCGAAGAATTGATGAGTGTGAGCCGATGGAGTGTGTCCCATCACATCGACTTTGCCCGATAACGGGTCCAACACACCTGCAATCGTGTGGAGTAGGGTGGTCTTGCCTACTCCATTCGAGCCGAGCAGGCCGTAGATGTTACCCACCTCAATTTGAGTGTTTATGGCACTCAAAACAGGATTCTTTTGTTTGTATCCTGCCTCTAAGTTGGTTAGTTTAATCATAAAGTTAATTGTTTAATTTGTTTTCCTTTGCAAGTGCCTGCCTCTGCCTTTATGTTGTTGGTCGGCTTGGCAAGCTGCTGCATTGGTTGGGTTGTTATTTAGTTTGTTGATTGTTTTGTGTTCTACTGTATTAGTTAGGTAGTACAGTACAAAGGTAGCGCATAAAATCGTTTTTGCAAATATTTTTGAGCAATTTTTTGCTGTACGATAAAAAATCCCGACTTTATGGGTCGGGATAGGGGTAATACCTTAATTATAATAAATGCTGTGTTAAACAGCTTTTTTAACCTACTTGTTTTTACGTGACAGATACTCCTCGATATTCAACTCGATGCACTCTATCAGTCGGTCGATAGCTTCGACAGGTGACCAAGCGTTATGGGGTGAGGCGAGAAGTTTGTGCGGGTCTTTCAGATTATACAACGGCGACTTTCTGAGTGGCTCGCTCGTAAAGACATCAAACGCTGCTCCTCGGATTATATTGCCGTTGAGCGCATCAGCCAATGCCTGCTCATCGACAATTCCTCCACGCGCTACGTTTATCAAAATAGCACTTCGCTTCATCTGAGCAAGTTCGTTGTCGGTGATAAGATTGCGAGTGCGCTCGTTGAGTGGACAGTGGATAGATATGATATCAGATGATTTCAATAATTCGCTTAGCTCTAATCTATTGTACGCTTCATCTCTACTAACACTTGAAGTAGAATAGTATGCAACTGTGCAGCCAAATACCTCTGCCAATCGTGCTACCTCACGACCGATATTTCCAAGCCCAATGATACCCCAACGTTTGCCTCTAAGCTGCGCGGTTGGACGATCAAAATTAAAAATTTTATCAGATTTAGCATACTCGCCTGACTTGAAATAGTTGTCGTAATAAGTCACCTCTCGAAGTAGTGCCAATGCTGAGCCGATGGTGGTTTCGGCAACAGCATATGTGGAGTAGCCAACGGCATTGCGAACCTCTACTCCATGCTCGGCAGCTGCCTCCAAATCGACATTGTTCATACCAGTTGCAGCTACGCAAATAAGGCGTAGGTTGGGTAGTGCGGCAATCTTCTCGGCGTCGAGTACCACTTTGTTGGTGATGACTATTTCGGCATCAGCGCAACGCTCTACAACCTGTTCGGGTGATGTGGTATGGTAGCCGAAATATTCGCCGTGATGCTTGATGCTAGCAAGGTTTCGACCACATACAGAATACTCGTCTAAGAATACTATTTTCATATAGTTATATCGTTTACTTAAAGTTGAAATTCTCCAATTAATCCTCTGATTACAACCGATGCGCAACCGATTCCAAACAGAGCAGGAATATAGGAAATTGTACCCGTATTAGATTTTTTATTTTGTTCTTCGCAAAGTATCATTGCTCCCTCCCGGACAGGCTCAGGTGAGAATACAGCCCAAAAACCTGTACGGATACCTATTTTGTGAAGACGCTTTCGCAGCATATGCGCCAAAGGACAGTGGTGAGTCTTGGCAATATCGCAAATATCCATCTTCGTTGGGTCGGTTTTTGCACCTGCACCCATAGAGCTTACAAGTGGAATACCTCTGTCGAGCGCACCTTTGATTAGAGCCAATTTTGGCGAGAGCGTATCGATGGCATCTACCACATAATCAAACTTTTCGGAGTCGAGCAATGCGTCGGTCTCTTCATCTTTGATGAAGCGATTAACGACCGTTAGTTGCAACTCTGGGTTTATGTCGAGTAGTCGCTTACGCATTAGCTCTGCTTTCTGCTCTCCAATAGTTGAGTGTAGGGCTATGAGCTGGCGGTTGATATTAGTTTCCGAAACAGTATCGGCATCTGCTATGGTCATGCGACCTACGCCCGCGCGAGCAATCATCTCGGCCGCATAAGCTCCAACCCCTCCCAATCCAACAACTAAGACGTTGGCATTGCGGAGCATTGCTAATTTTTCCTCACCTAAAAGTAGGGTGGTTCTCTCTAACCAATTATTCTCCATCTGAATTGAAAATTCTTGTGTAATTTTTCTCAATTGCATCAATTATTTCATCTGTCGTTGTCTCTTTTATTGATGCTATCATTTCGTATATATCTTCTATTTTATCGGGTCCTTCATCAGTCTCAGCAAAAATGTAGTCAATAGGTGTACTCCTCAGTGCCTCAATGGTTTTAGGTGATTTTTTGGTGCGACCTCCGAATGATATAAAATATCCCTTTTTGATGGCCGATGCTGCTTGTTGGGGTGAGCCTATAAATCCGTGGAAGATTACTGCTTTGAGAGTGTAATCATCCAAAATTTTCATTATTTGCTCAAATGCTTTTACGCAATGAAGTACTATCGGTCGATTGCTCGATTGTGCTATGGTGAGTTGCTGGCGGAAAACCTCTTCCTGCTTTTTGCGGTCGACATTACATGCGAAATCCAATCCTATTTCTCCTATAATTTTGGTATTGTCGGGGATTGAAATAGGGGTCAATAGCTCTGCATCCCAGGGGTGTCGCCCCTCGGCTTGAGGCTCACGATGAACGTGAGTCGGATGGTGGGTGTGTATGTCGATAAATCGGCTCATAACTCTACAAAAGTAAGGAAAAATAATAAATTTCGATATCAAAAGTAAATAATACCTTAATTATTTATGAAAACAGCAAAAAAAATCGTATCTTCGTGCGCGATTTTAGAGGTGAAAGTTTTTTGAGCCTCGCAACCATTTTGAAAAACACAAATTACAGTTAAAATATTATTCATTTAATTACAAATCTATGTCGAAAATCATTAAACTACGTAAGGGTCTCGACATCAATCTTCAGGGCAAGGCTGCAGAGTCGTTGGTTGAAGTGCCAATGGCTAAGGAGTATGCCGTTTCACCTCTGGATTTTGAGAACGTTACTCCCAAACTGTTGGTGAAGGTAGGCGACAAGGTGAAGGCTGGTACGCCGTTGTTCTTTGATAAGAACAATACTCGCGTATTGTATACTTCTCCTGTCAGTGGTACCGTTTCGGCTGTGAATCGTGGTGAGAAGCGTAAGATTCTCAACGTTACGGTTACTGCCGATGCTAAGCAGGAGTCTGAGGAGTTTGCAGTTCTCGATTTGCAGAAGGCAAGCCGTGAGGATGTGATTGAGACTTTGCTCAAATCGGGTTTGTGGACTATGATTCTGCAACGCCCCTATGGTATTGTTGCTAATCCTAGCGACACTCCTAAGGCTGTATTCGTTTCAGCATTCGATTCTGCGCCTTTGGCTGGTGATGCTAACTTCGCTTTGAAGGGTGAGAAGGAGAATTTGCAGAAGGGTTTGGAGGTTTTGAACAAGATCTCTGGCGGTAAGGTTCACCTCTCGGTTCGTGTTAAAGCAGAGGGTGAGATGACCTCGCTTAATGGTGTGGAAATCCACAAGTTTGAGGGTAAGCACCCTGTTGGTTGTGTGGGTGTTCAGATTCACCACATCGATCCTATGGCAAAGGGTGATATCGCTTGGACCGTTGCAATTCAGGATGTAGCTGCTATCGGTCGTTTGTTCCTCACAGGAAAGGTAGATCTTCACAAGGTTGTTGCCCTTACTGGTAGTGAGGTTGAAAAACCTCAGTACTACCGCATCATCAGCGGTGCTCCTGTAGCATCAATCATTGATGGTAATATCAAGAAGCAGGCTGAGGGTGATTCAGTACGTATCATTTCTGGTAATGTGCTTACAGGTAAGAAAGTTGCTGCCGATGGTTATGTTTCAGCTACTGCAACTCAGATTACTGTTATCCCTGAGGGTGACAAGTATGAGATGCTTGGTTGGATTGCTCCACGATTCAACAAATTCTCTGTATCACGTTCATACTTCTCTTGGCTCTGCCCAAAGAAGGAGTACAAACTCGATACAAATGTGAATGGTGGTGTCCGTGCCTTTGTTGTAACAGGTCTTTTCGAGGATTATCTCCCAATGGATATCTATCCTATGTATCTGTTTAAGGCTATTATGGCTGGCGATATCGATAAGATGGAGAATCTCGGTATCTACGAAATCGTAGAGGAGGACGTGGCTCTTTGCGAGTTTGTCGATCCTTCAAAGACAGAGATTCAGCAGTTGGTTCGCGATGGTATTAACTTAATGATTAAGGAGTGTTAATTATGAAGGGACTAAGAAAAATTGTTGATAATGTAAAGCCCACTTTCTCGGAGGGTGGTAAGCTTGGTTTCCTTGCATCGTTCTTTGATGCTATCGAAACATTCCTTTTCGTACCCAATACTACTACAAAGAAAGGTGCGCACATTCGCGATTGTAACGATTTGAAGCGCACAATGACTATGGTTATTTTGGCCCTTTTGCCTGCATTCTTGTTCGGTTGTTTCAATACCGGTATTCAAGTAGGTTTGGAGGGTTTCGCTGCTTTGATTTACGGTTTGGTACGTGTACTTCCTATGGTTGCCGTATCTTATATCGTAGGTTTGGGTATCGAGATTGTTTATGCACAGATTCGTAAGGAGGAGGTTGCCGAGGGTTATTTGGTGACTGGTCTTTTGATTCCTATGATTATGCCTGTTAGCACTCCTTTGTGGATGGTTGCTTTGGGTGTAGCATTCTCGGTTATCTTCGGTAAAGAGGTATTCGGCGGTACAGGTATGAATATCTTCAACCCTGCACTCGTTGCTCGTGCATTCGTATTCTTCGCATTTACTCCCCAGATGTCGGGTGAGAAGGTGTGGTTCTCAGATTGGAAGATGATGGGTGCTGCTGATGCTACTACTGGTGCTACCGCTTTGGAGCAGTTGGCAACAACCGGCCAGATGCAGTGGAGCGTAATGGATGCATTCCTTGGCTTTATCCCCGGTTCATTTGGTGAGACTTCTACACTTTGCATTTTGCTTGGTGGAGCGTTCTTGCTCTATACTGGTGTAGCCTCATGGCGTACAATGCTTAGCGTATTCGTAGGTGGTTTGGCAATGGGTCTTCTATTCCAGGCAGTAGGCCTCACTGAGTATCCTGCTTACTATCACCTTTTGGTCGGTGGTTTCGCATTCGGTGCTGTGTTTATGGCAACTGACCCTGTAACATCGGCTCAGACTAACTTGGGTAAGTATATCGTGGGCTTTATGACTGGTGCTTTGGCTGTGATGGTTCGCGTTGTTAACCCTGCATATCCCGAGGGTATGATGTTGGCTATTCTGTTTATGAATGCACTTGCTCCTACGGTTGATTACTTCGTAGTAGAGGCTAATGTAAATCGTCGTAAGAATCGTGTTAAAACTGTTAAATAACGAGAGAGTATGGCAAAATTTAATGTAAATAGCAATGCATATATCATCATCTACTCAGTAGTGATGGTAGTGGTAGTGGCTGTTCTTTTGGCTGTAACATCGCTCTCGTTGCAGGAGCGTCAGGGCGAGAATATTCTCAATGAGAAGAAGCAGCAGATCGTTAAGGCTTTGGGCGAGGATCCCTTGACTGCAAGCTATTCGGATGTTGTTGCAGAGGCTGTGATGCTCGATAAGAACGGCAATAAGATTGAAGGTAAAGGTGATGCCGATATTTTCACTGCACTTGGTGATTTGACTGCTTCATTTGCAGCTGGTGAGTACCCTGTATTCAAGGCTCAGAATGGTTGTGTGGTTATCCCTGTATATGGCGCAGGTTTGTGGGGCCCAATTTGGGGCTATATCGCTTTGGAGGCCGATATGAATACCGTTAAGGGTATCGTTATGGACCACTCTGGCGAGACTCCTGGCTTGGGTGCTGAGATTACTACTCAGAAGGTTCAGTCTTCATTTGTTGGCAAGACAATCTTCGAGGGTGATGAGCTTGTGTCGGTATCAATGAAGAAGGGTGGTGCTACAAACAACCATGAGGTTGATGCAATCTCTGGTGGTACCAAGACTTGTGACGGCGTTAACGCTATGTTGAAGTCGGGTCTTGCTGGTTACCTTCCCTATTTGAACGCTAATAAGTCTAACAAATAAAATCAAGCGGAACTATGAGTAATTTGAAAAATTTAACTGGACCGCTGAGTTCAAACAACCCTGTAATCGTTCAGATTTTGGGTATTTGTTCGGCTTTGGCGGTAACCGTAAAGATGGAGCCTGCGTTTGTTATGGGCTTGTCGGTTATGGTCGTTACAGCGTTTGCTAACCTTGTGATGTCGCTTTTGCGTAATGGTATTCCTTCACGCATTCGTATCATCGTTCAGTTGGTTGTAATCGCTGCTTTGGTGATTATCGTTGACCAGTTCTTGAAGGCATTTGTTTACGATGTGTCGAAGCAATTGTCTGTGTATGTTGGTCTGATTATCACTAACTGTATTATTATGGGTCGTGTCGAGGCCTATGCTTTGGGTAACAAGCCCTGGGATTCATTCCTCGATGGTATAGGTAACGGATTGGGATATGCTGCAATTTTGTTGATTGTTGCATTCTTCCGTGAGTTGTTTGGTTCGGGTACGTTGTTCAACGTGCGTATTATCCCTGAGAGCTGGTATATCGCCAATGGCGGTTTCTACTCAAACGTGGGTATTATGCTCTTCCCGCCTATGGCCCTTATTATTGTAGGTGTGATTATCTGGGTTCACCGTTCGTTTAACAAGGATTTGCAGGAAAAATAGGAGGTAGAATATGGAAACATTGAATCTTTTTATACGTTCGATTTTTATCGACAATATGGTATTCGCCTTCTTCTTCGGTATGTGTTCTTACATCGCCGTGTCGAAGAGCGTAAAGACTGCTTTGGGCTTGGGTGCTGCTGTAACATTCGTGATGACAATGACAGTGCCTTTGAACTACCTTTTAAATGAGTATGTATTGGCTCCCAACGCATTGGTAGAAGGTGTTGATTTGAGCTTCCTTACATTCATCGTCTTTATTGCTGTTATCGCATCGTTCGTGCAGCTTGTTGAGATGATTGTCGAGAAGTATTCTCCTTCGCTTTACAACCAGCTGGGTATTTTCTTGCCTCTTATCGCCGTAAACTGCGCCATCATGGGTGGTTCACTCTTTATGCAGCAGAAGGTTGTTGCAGGTGAGATTGACGGTTTGTGGCAGAGTATCGTTTACGGTCTTGGCTCTGGTCTTGGTTGGTGGTTGGCTATCGTTATGATGGCTGCTATCCGTGAGCGTTTGCAGTATTCTCACATTCCTGCAGGCTTGAAGGGTCCCGGTATCGCATTTATCATCACCGGTTTGATGGGTATTGCGTTTATGATCTTCTCAGGTATTAAGTTGTAACCTTTAAAAAGAGATTAGAAATGGATATTTTAACAATTGTAGTTGCGATAGTTGCCTTTCTGGTGGTAACACTGCTTTTGGTGGCGTTGCTTCTCTTTGCGAAGGCTAAACTTACGACATCGGGAGATGTCACTATCGACATTAATGATGGTAACAAAGTTCTTACAGTAGCAGGTGGCTCAACTTTGTTGAATACATTGACTGCACAGGGTATCTTCCTCCCTTCAGCTTGTGGAGGTAAGGGTGCTTGCGGTCAGTGCAAGTGCCAGGTATTGGAGGGCGGCGGTGAGATTCTTCCCACCGAGACCGGTTTCTTCAACCGTAAGCAGATTCAGCAGAAGTGGCGTTTGGGTTGCCAGGTTAAGGTTAAGGAGAATATGAAGATCCAGGTTCCTGCTTCAGTTCTTTCTATCAAGAAGTGGGAGTGTGAGGTTGTATCTAACCACAATGTAGCTACCTTTATTAAGGAGTTCGTTGTTAAGTTGCCCGAGGGTGAGGATCTTAACTTCCGCAGTGGTGGTTACATCCAGATTGATGTGCCAGCAATCACTGTGAACTATAAGGATATCGACGTTGATCCTGAGTACCGCGAGGATTGGGAGAAGATGCACGTATTCGATTTGCAGATGGTTAACCCCGAGCCTCAGGTTCGCGCATACTCTTGCGCTACATATCCTGCCGAGGGTAACGTTATCAAGCTTAACGTGCGTATTGCTACTCCTCCGTTTGATCGCGCTACCGGTGGTTTTATGAAGGTTAATCCTGGTGTATGTTCTTCATATATCTACTCTTTGAAGCCAGGTGATAAGATCACTATCTCAGGTCCTTACGGTGAGTTCTTCTTGCCTGATAATTTGCCTGATACTCAGGAGTTGGTATTTATCGGTGGTGGCGCTGGTATGGCTCCTATGCGTAGCCACTTGATGCACCTCTTCAAGACAGAGAAGACCAAGCGTCCTGTTACCTTCTGGTATGGTGCCCGTTCTTTGAAGGAGGCATTCTATTTGGAGGATTTTGCAGCAATCGAGAAGGAGTTCCCCAACTTCAAGTTCCACTTGGCTTTGGACCGTCCCGATCCAGCTGCAGATGCTGCAGGTGTAGATTATAAGGTAGGTTTCGTTCACAATGTGTTGTACGAGAACTATTTGAAGAATCACGACGAGCCAGAGGGCTGCATCTACTTGATGTGTGGACCTCCGATGATGGCTTCGGCTGTTGTCAATATGCTTGACAGCCTCGGCGTTCCTGCAGAGAACATCTTGTTCGATAACTTCGGTGCATAATTGCCGAAATCGATTTTTGAGCCTCGCCAAGTGCGAGGCTTTTTTGTATCTATAGCAGATTGTTGTGGTATTTGAAAGAGAGGAGTTTACTCCGAATCGAATCAATCACAAAAAAAACGACAGAAGACAACTTCTGTCGTAACCTTGGATCTTAGATGCCCATCACACCAAATAGTATTTATATATAAAAATCCTCCCCTACGGTAAGGGGAGGATAAAGGAGGGGTGATCGCAAATGACTTTTTGATGGCGGAATCAGTAGATTCCGTATTAAGTCAACGTCAATGTCCCCATCAAAAAGTGGAGGCGGCGGGAGTCGAATCTAATATATTGACGCTCGCCTAGCTCGCTTAAATACAGTTTGTTAAAATATGGTCGCAAATATTCTGGTCGCAATATTTTCGCAAATATATCATCTTACAGATGGTTTAACATGTACAAATATAATAAACAATTTAGAATCAGGAAAATACTTGGCTTATATAAAGCAATATTGTAATAAAGCAAAGAATCCTTTTGGATTATCCCTTGTTAATCCTGAAAATCCACACAAAATCCCCAGAAATCTTATTCTAACTATTACTTTCATCTATGTTAGTACGAGGGTGTATGTTTGCTATACTTAAAGTATCTACAATATTTACTATGTCATCAAAATTCATTTACGTATAAAAAATATGCATAAATAAATTAGGAGAGTAATTATTACTCTCCTAATTCCAGGGTTATGCACTTAAATGCCATAATGCAGGTGCTGACGATCCTCCGATAAACTCCCACTCCTTTTTTCCTCCGCAATTTTCCACCAATTCAAGATTGTTGTTAAAATGTCCATTCTCATCAAGAACGAATACATCAACAGCGATGGGAATCGTTTTTGTGAATTGAAAATTAGCAGTAATACCATTTCCAAATGCAAGAGCCTCTGCTTTGGTTTTAAATTCACTAGTGTAGTGTTGTGTACACTCTTGGGTAATGATTCTAAACTTAAATACCATATATAATCAAATTTAACATTAATATTTGAGCACAAAAATATTACTTTTTTATAAGATTATCAAGTGTGTAATGTTTTTATATTCAATTATATATGCTATCGTATGCGCCCGTGCGGATTTATGTAAAATGTACTTTTAATTGACTTTTGCAAATTCTCAACTAATTATTTTTATCCAATATCAAATAAAATAACAATTTTAATAGTAGACGCTAATCAACTAAGTGAAGTTAATAAATAGGATAGGTAGTTAATATGCATTTGTCATAGTCATCACATCGTTCAACCATACCATCTATAATATCAACAAGTTGGTGCGCCCATCCTCCAAATGCACTTCAAACAAATCGGTTCCTTCATTGTATATCACTTGCACCTCCCCTTGATATTTGTAGCCTTCAACCATAAACGAAAGACCCTTATCGTCGGGTAAGCGTTGGGGCTGATGAAAACCCCAACTGAACACTACCATCAACTGTGAACGAAGAATCTTCAAAATGTACTCTGCCATAGCCTAAAATACTTGTATTAAATTTTCGAATCGTAGGCTTCTATAACCGCCCGACATTGTGTCCCAATATTTGACCGTGTTCACTTGGTCGCCTGATATACCTCGACCATTCTGAGTTGCACGCATCAAATTACCAGAGCAAGTTCCCCACGCTTCACGCAGTGATCCATCCTTCTTCATATAAAGGAAGTGAGCCACGCCATTACGAAGTTTCTCCTTGAGAAGGTCAATCATCTGAGCCTTCACTACCCCCATTGCTGCTGAACCCGTACGAGTCATAATCACATTAGCACGATGTGCAGTCATTCCATTTACTACTACTATTGTCTCCATATACATATCTAGTTAAATGATTAATAATTACTTCTATACTTTGAAGGATTCCATTTCCAGCCCATAAGATTGTAAAGCGATTCAACTGCGTGATAGTGTGAACAACAACTCATCACCTTGTGTCCGTCAGCGTCCCAAATGCCCCATCCTGACCCTGAGCAACCAATCTTGTATATTCTCTTCTGTGCCATAGTTATCTCCTTTTGTTATTACAAAGGTAATGATAAATTATTACTTATCCAAATATTTTGCATAGAAAATTATTACTAAAGTAAAAATAATTTATTACAAATATGTAATTTTAGGGATTTTTGTAATATATTTGCAATTACAACTAAAATTAGGGTAATATGATAACATTACGCATTGAAGAAATACTCAAAGAGAGGGGTATTACCAAGACTCAGTTTGCAGATATGATGGGTGTAGCCAAGCAGAATGTTAACTTGCTGCTTAACACCAACAACACCCAGAAGATGGAGAAGATTGCAGAAGTGTTGGGGGTAAAGTTTACCGACCTGTTTGTGGCCGATGACCAGCCCCAAGATGAGTTGAATGGCTTTGTGGAGTACAAGGGTGAAATACACCGAATCAGGACCAAATCAGACTTGGAGAACCTATTGAAATCAATATAAATAAATTCCGTTGCCAAGTAATTCTTGACAACCGACATGTTGCTTCACCTTATAGGATGTATGGTGAATACGATTATTAGATTAGTCGTGTAATTGCAACCACATTAGTTTTGCAGCTTCACGGTTTGATAGAGCAGCGTAAAATTTATTCTCGCACTCCAACCATTGATGTGCGTTTGCTATCATATAGTCTAAGACCTCTCGATTGTCACCTTCGGTTATTACTCGAATTAACTCGCCTGATTCAACACTGAATATAGCATCCCAACCCTCGCTTATGATATGGAAATGCTGCGGCTCGGCGTCATCACTACGCATCGTGAGTTGCCACTTATCGTATGGGAAAATATCGTTTCCCCCGTCACGCTTATTTAAGCGGGCGATGTCGAGAGGGTCGAGATAATGTCCGTCTTCGCACATAGACTCAAATATGAATTAGGTAATAAAACCTCGTTATTACAATATGCCAGTGAATATGGTCTCTTCGTGATAGTTCTCATCCATTTCGTTCTCCAAATTTTGCATCCAATAAAAAGTTGCAGAATCATCTCTATCAAAAGAGAGTATATCGTCAAAATTAAGACCATCATAGAACTCTCGATAGTTCACATCTGGATGTGTAAACAAGTCTGACAGTATTGACAAATTAGATATTTCTTCAAGTTGATAAATAGCAATTTTACCATCTCTCAATTGTCCGAATAAGAACCAAGAATTATCCAATTGTTTCAAATAGAATGGGGCTACAACGATATTGATACTCTCTTGACCTTTTTCATTCCATTTGAACTCAATATATTGCCTTGAGATTATAGCCTCAGATATAGTGTTAAGTAGATGATATGTTGGAGAAGATAACTCAATATACTTATTAACCTTGCTGTCCATCAAGGTATTACTGAATCTCAAGTGCCCTAATAATGCCTTTTGCGAAGCAGATAGTTGCCCATTGATTGTATCTGCAATATGATATTTATACCCTCCTTTGCGATGACATTCAATATGCACATTAAACATTTGGTCTATCGCTTCGATATGGTTATGTAATGTGCGCTTGGGTAGTGGTTCTCCCGAGTCATTGAGAGTGGACTCTTGCCATTTATTGCTAATCTCATCGAATGTGATTCCATTGTATCTACTCACCAAATCGAGCAACCATACATATCTGTTGAATAAGTTTCCTGCCATATCTTTTCGTTTTTATCTACACAAAGATAGTGATTATCTCTGCCAAATTGTGGCATAGGTTAAAAAAAGTGAGAAAATAATAAAACAAGCAGCTTGTGCGAGATTTTGGCATAGGCGAAGAGTAGTTTTGCTTGTGGATTTGGATGTAACAATTAAAATAACTATCTTTATGAGACTTATATTTGCAATTTTAATTATTGTAGCCCTATTCTGCGTGGCAGATGGCGGTTTGGTGGCTGAAATCATTGGTTGGATTGTAGGAGGCATAATAGCTTTATTACTTATTGTTGGTGTTGCGGCAGGAGCTTTAAAAGGTATAATACATTTCTTCTTGGATAAATAGTATTATTATATGAATAAAGATATAAAATCTGTAACTATTTATGATCCTCCCTACAATGACCAACCCGTAGCTATATATGTTCACGGATTGGCATCGGGTGCCAATGCTGCAACGGGCAAAGCATTGTCGAAGAGGTTTAATAATTTTAATTGGATTACAACCGACTTTGGAGAGGATTTGGCTGCAAATGTTCGTCAGTTGAACAAGTGTGTAGAAGAGCATAAACCGCAACTTATAATCGGCACATCAATGGGTGGTCTAACATTGCTGTATGCCGATGCTCCCAATACGGTTAAGATTGCCATTAATCCTGCGCTCTCGATTGCAGATTGCGTGCGAAATACTATCGGACTCGGACAACACAAATACTTCTGCAAGCGATTGGATGGTGCAACGGAGTTTGAACTTACCGAAGAGATGTGCAAGGGGTACGAAGCGTATATCGCTACGCATACGCCATCGTTGGGTAGAGCGAGTTATGCGGTGTTTGCCGCCCACGATGAACTGTTGGGCGATGAGGCTTCAGTAGTGGCACAGAAGGTTGTCGGTGACTGCGGTTACAAAGTGCTGGTTGACCCTGAAGGCACTCACCGTATCAAACCCTCTACAATAGATTTAATCGACAACAAAATTGTTTCAAAAGAATTCCACTCTAACACTAAATAAAAATGAGCAAAAAAGTATTCCATATCACAGCCTATTATTTCGGCGAGGAGATGCCGACACAGTATCCCGTTCCTCTGCACATCGAGGAGTGTGAGGTTGATTCCAATGAAAAGGTAAATGACTTCTATAGCAAGGGATGTAAACCTTCTTCTGAATCGGACAGCAAGACGCTATTCTGTATGCGAGTGCAGGAGTCTGAGGAGAACGAGAGAGGTGGGCTAATGCGTCGAGATGACGAGATTAAGATGGGATTGCATCCATATTACACCTATGGCTGCTACGATGATAGCGCCCGTTTCTCGTATGGGGATATTGTCGAGGTGATTGATGGCGACACGCTCACATTGGGCATTATTATTCACGCTCCGAGAGCACTCCGAGACCAGCGACTCATAGTCGTAATGCCCTCGTGGTATTATAAGTATGATGTGATGGTATATAAAGCCGATGGAACAGTCTGCCATATGGAACTCACCGAAGTGCAGATGATTCACGGGCGTGGTATCATCGCCCGACCAATTGTCAAGGCACTCAAAGAGAGTATGGGTACCATTTGCGTACGGGGATAGTTTGCCTGCGTGATTGCAGAATAGAAGAACTTTTATTAACTTTGAGAGAGAATTGATTACTAACCTAAATTAACTATATGAGAAACAATATTAGGGACACTTTTTTTAGTGTCATCGGGACAGCCGACATTGAACGAATTCATTCAGCAGTCATTGGTTGGATATTATCTGATAAATGTGATGCTTTTTCCAATAAAGAAAAATCAATGCTTATTAATGAATTATTTAAAACAAATAAAGAGGTTGTATATAAAAATATTATATCTGTATTAGAATATGACCATATTGATGTTTTTATAGAAACGGTATCTGAGGATGATATAAAACAGAACTGGATAATTGAGAATAAGATAAAAAGTTCACAAGGGAAAAATCAACTATCAAATTACAAGACCAAACATCCAAATGCGAATTATCTATTATTAAGTCTTATAGGTGAGAATGGAGATGATGGTTGGGTGGAAAACACATATGCAGAGTTATATAGTATTCTCAATGGGATTTTAGGTCAATGTAATAAAGAAAACTTAAGGCATATAACAATAATCGAAGAGTATGTAGATACACTTCAAACACTTGTTACAATTGTTAAGGAGTTTATAAAGGCTCCTGAAGAATATGCAAATGTTTTTACTGAATGTTCAAAAAAGAAATCAGAGAAAGAATCACAATATGAAAATAAAATATGTGAATATATTTCTCATTCCAATTTAGAAACAATATTGCAAAAATTATATTTCACAAAAATTAAATCGGACATACAAAAAGATGTTGAGGATGAAATAAGAAAGGAAATAAGCAATACTATAAGATGGGAGATCTCAGAATCCCACGGAAATGCTCAAATAGTTATATTAATTGATGGAGAAAATAATACGCAATTTGAGATTGCTTTTCAAGGTGGAAAGTTTAAATTTGCCGTATCAAAGGATTATCAGAAGAAAGAGAAAGATGATTTCTTTATTAACGAGTGGACTGAGTCCTTACAAAAGATTAAAGATGGCAAAATACATGATTACACTAAGCTGAATCTACCTAGAAGTCGCTCAAGAGTTTCTGTATCCAAAGAATATCCGACTGAAAAAAAATGGTGGCAGAATCCATTAAGTGATGTTACAGAGCAAGTAAAAAAGCAATTTTGTTTGTTGCCAAAACTAATAGAATTTGCAAGTAAGTCATAATAACAGTGTTAAACCTCCCCGCTCACTCAGCGGGGAGGTTTTATTTGTTTACCAATGTTCTGCAGTGTTGGCGAAGGAAGCCCATCAGGGGGCGTGGAAGATGGTATTCCCAGCGGATGGGGAGAACTCGTGAGGATGGTGTTTGCACTAATGACAACATTCCATCGCCATTGTCAATCAGCAATTTGTATGCGTTCATTTCGGGCAAATGAGACACAACAACGCCTGCCGTAAGGTAGTCATCACACACAACGTGAACAACATCTTGCTCCTTAAATATTGGGCGGCAACAGCCCTCTGTCGCATTGTCCGAATACGTGCCCAACAACTCATCTCCATAGTATAACCATTCCCGCCCGCTTGTTCCATCTGCCAACATCTCCCTTATGAAAAAGCAGAATGGTCGCTCACCATCATCGAGATAACTACTGAGCAGAGCCGAGAGATAGTCTTTTAATTTTGTTTCTTCCCCATCTAAAGTGACCTCCTCCCGACACTCCAAAGGCAACGGAAATAGGTTCTTGTTGTCATCGGCAAACATTACCTTTACATTAAACGTAAGATGCTGAATTACTATGTCAAACACAACTAAATAACTTATAATTTATTATAATCGGGCATTGGTGTTTTGGGGTCAATCTCAATGTCGGGATTGTTGCGGTTCCACTCTTGGAGGAGAATGTCCCAATGATTCATTCCCCACTTGTCGGAGGAGCAAAGAAACTCAACGAGCCGCTGCTTTATGTCGGCACTCAACACATCGCCATCGCCCATATAATTGTGGTATTCCGACTCTTTGATTTTTATGCAAACGTGGAATTTATTGCCATAAGTTGCTCTATCGCAAATATGAAAGTGTGGGACATTGTTAGGCTCCGATAGCCTGATGATATATATTAACTTGTTATCAATATCGCCTATCCGAGCCATCCTCAAGAGCATCTTGTCTTGATGCTCTTGAAGTGTTGGGGAGTGGGTTGTCATAGTGTTGTGATTTTATATTGTATCCTATGTTAAAAGCCTATTGCCCTGCGAGGTGATACGTTGCTCAAACACTCCGCATCGCATAACTTACGAATGGTTGCCACCGAAGGCTGCTCGCCCGTGAGGATGTACTCCACAGTCTGCTTGCGAGCGATGTTCTCGATCTGTCCGCCGCTGAAATTATATGCAGAGGCAAGTGTGGCAGCATCCTCCTCGCTGAGTGATGGTATCATCGACTGCCATATAGCCTGCTTGGCTTCGAGTGACGGTGTAGCAAACTTTACCTTGTAGATAAAGCGACGCTCAAAGGCTGAGTCAAGGTTTGATGTAAGGTTTGTGGTGGCAATCAAGATACCATCCAATGTCTCCATCTC
The DNA here is from genome assembly GCA_015060165.1 of Rikenellaceae bacterium. Taxonomy (GTDB): domain Bacteria; phylum Bacteroidota; class Bacteroidia; order Bacteroidales; family Rikenellaceae; genus Alistipes. The sequence continues at coordinate 156,056 of SUZC01000001.1, read as the reverse complement.
CTGGAGAATGATGTTTTGTATGGCGTTCTCCATCTTATCAACAGCACGCTCAGTGTTCTCCGAACGCTTGTTAAATATAGCATCAGCCTCATTGAAAAAGAGTATTGGCGCTATAGGTTCAGACTCTACCAATCGGCGATAACGGTCGAATAGGTTTTTGATGTTCTTCTCACTCTCGCCGACATACTTATCCTTAATACTCGATATATTGACTTGCATCAATGCACGTCCTGTCTTGCGAGCAAGTTGCAATACAGTCTCGGTCTTACCCGTTCCAGGAGCTCCATAGAACAGACAAGCAAAGCCCTTACGCATACCGCTGTCGGCAAGTCTTTGGGTAATGTTTGTAAATGCATCTGGCTGCAAGAGCGACTCAAGACGAGATATTTGTTGCTCCTCCGAAGGATTGTAATATAGGCTCTTGGTAAAGATGTCAGATGGTTGGGTGAGATTTTTGTTTTTAGCGGGCGTCTCGACAAATGATTTGGTGATACCAAACTCACCCAACAACTCGGTGCACGCCTTCTCGGTCAATTGAAATATATCCCTTGACCGAAAACTGTCATTAGGGTATTGTCCCAATACCTCTTTCTTAATAAGTTCATTTGTTCCATTCAGTATGTCTTTATGCAGTCGTGATATGACCGACTCCGAATCAAACATCTCATCTATGTCATCAAACATAATGAGTTCATCATCTTGATTGACAAGCATATCACACGCCTTGATTAGTATAAGTTTATTATTGTCCTGCAAATCAAGAGCCTTGAATGTCTTACTAAATTGTAGATGGTTGTTTGATGCGATAAGCAACTCTGCCTCCTCTGCAAATGTAGCGAAGTCTATCTGTCGATGTTTTAGCGCTCTGATTAGTTTGTGTATCTCCTCAAATAATTGCTCGGCGTTTAGCCTTGATTGTGGTTGGCGAATGTAAGGCTTGTCATTCTGTATTGACTCCACTGCCTCGTAATGTAGTGTATATGTAGTCTCTCGGTCACGCATTTTGACTCTGCGAAGATACCTGCGCTCAACAAGCGAGTCTATATCTTTGGCAAGTTTTAATACCTTAATGCGAGAACAAGCAAAGTACTCGGCAATGTTGGCTAATGTGATACGGAAGTCTGTGCCCATATTTACGGCAACAGATAGCAATAATGCCTCGTTTTTGGTCATTTCCAAGCGAGATGATAAGTACTCCAAACTTGCATCTACACTTTTGTAGAAGCCACAGGATAGTCCACAGTCTGCGGCACGCTCAACGATAACTTCAATAGCATCCAACAAACAAGTAGGAGCGAGTGTCTCATGTTCGTCATTTGTGTCATCATAAGGTCTGTTAAATCCAGTTGATTTTTTGATTGCAGCCATTTGTTGGCGACTTGCGAATGAATTTTTCATATCTTTTATTTTTAACTGATGCAAAGATATGACGCATCTATGCCAAATGGTGGCACAAGTAAAATTCAAAGTGCATTATTGGAGAAAAGTTCTTGCCGACACAAAATGCTTTTAAGGAAATGGTTCATTTCTCAAAATAATAGGAACTCTATGTTTATGATATGAGTTCCTATTATTTTATTATATTCTTATATTATTATATGTAGTGCAGATTGCAGTAGGTATCAGGTGCAATTTGCCATCGGTAGCGAGTTTAAAATGCCTTCAGATTGACAGCAATTTGCAATACTTTTTTTCAGTGTAGCATTACACGACAAACAGTAATGTCGGCATGAACATCAAGTAGTTACACTATAATTACATTATAGTATAATACCACCCTTGCAACTTTTATAGAGATGAGGTGAGTTTACCCCTCTCTCAATGTACAATTCTCGGTTATATATTTGTGAATTTCCTTATGAATAATCTCCTCAATTCTATCCTTACCTAACATAATTACAAAGAAGTCTGCTGCTTGTTTGACATTATCAAAGCGTAAATCATTATTATCAAGCAAGTGTCGCAGTACGTTTCTTCGAGTTTGTGTATCATCTTCTCCATAGTCGAGTATATCTTCTCGCTCCGTGATAGCCTTTCTGATAGCAGCATAGCGAGCCTTCTGAGAATCGCTTATTTTCTTTTTAGACTCAGCACTGTGGCGTTTGCCCCACATTGGATTAAGATTACCACTTCTTTGGATACTTTGTTGTGTCTGTTCCATTAGCGTACCTCCCTTCGGTGTATTTTGTGTGTTATTTTTTCATCTTTTACACCCTTGTCTCGGAGTTGCCAATAGGTGTAGAGTGTAAATGGCTGACCTTCGACCTTGTAATAGTAGTCTCGTGTTGGAATTGGGTGAATTACCATTCTTGGATAGTACTCCTCTAATCCTAGAAGTCTTTTAACCTCTTCAATTGAACAATCCTTTCTATTATTCATAATTATAACATATTTTTAATGATTATTTTTAAGGAGTAGCATTAGAGCTACTCCTATATATAAATATTAAGCTACATCAAAATATTCGTCTTTAGGACCATATTTTCTGTTTAAACATCTGAAAAAATCTCTCGAGTTAGAATAAGTTTTATAGTCATGTTGTCGAAGATACATTTTAGTAAATTGGTAACAATCCCAATCATTTTTTGCAAGATCAATAAAAATATCCATCATTTCTTCTCCGTTATTTACTCGTTCCGATACTACATTATACCAATGTTCTTCCATTTCCTCTTTGCTATTATTTAATATATTCTCTTCTCTATTTTCTCTATTATTTGTATTCTCTTCAATTTCTTTATTATGTATATTATCTTCATTTTCTAAATTATCTGTATTATTTATATTATCTATATTGTTGGTACATTGGGAAATTTTTGGGATCACACCAGGTAAATCATTAGTAGAAACATTTTCTTCATTTACGGTAATTGAAAGTTCATCTACTTGAGCTGTTGCAATCGGTGGTGATATTATCACATCAATCTCATCCTTCTTTAAATAACTCGGTGTGTACCCTTTCTCTCGATAGTTCACCATCTCAATCTGGTATTCAGGATTCTTCAAGTCATCCATTGATAGTTCTTCAAAATCTTTGAACCGATTTGTATTCAATTTGAAATAATTTGAATGTTTACCGTTGCTCTTACCAACACTCCAAACATCAATTATACCGTATCGGTATAGAGTGTCAGTTGCTGCAATGACTAATTTTTGGCTGAGTCGTGATTCTTCTGCTAAATCTGAATTAGTCCTAAAGAATCTGCCATTCTCATCTGAGTAGTATGACGACAATTGGCATAAAGTAAAAAGCATACTGCGACAGTTTACATCGAGTAATATCATAAGTTGTGTTGGGACTGCCGTAAACTGGTAGTCCAAAATTTTATTATTATCCATATTTGATTTTTTTACTATGGAATTATTTTTACGAGACAGGAGAACTATTCACTTCTAAGATGTGCTATGTGAAATAAATAAATCCTCCCTTAATCATCTCATTGCAAAGATATAAATTTTTTAATTAAAAACCAAAGAATCTGGTTGTAGTTTGCAGAATATTTTAGCCTTGTTATTTTGTAAAAAAATATTTCAGGAATTTTTAACAGACAATAGATGTCTTGAACTGCAAGGTGTTACCCCAAGATGACAACACGAGTTACGGTGCTATATATTATATAAAAGGTATCTCTACCACCTTTAAAATAGTCATATATAAATGTTCAATAATTTGTTTTTATTGAATAAAATGTATATATTTGCATTAGTTGAAAAATAAGTGGGAAATAAAAAGAAGAGTATCTCCCTCGGAAAATCACTTAAACATAATAACTAAACAGCACACTCATTGAGAGTGTGTACGTCATTATTGTCGAAAAACAAAAAAATAATATAACAATATGAAAAAGATTAAAGATATTGAAAATTTTAAACGACTAGAAGGCAAAAGTGAGTATAGTCAATTGCGAGATTTAACGTACGCTATCAATGGCGTTATAATTAAGTATAGTGAGACCTATGCATTTCCGAATATCGTGAATGAGGTTAAAAATGAATTAGTCACATTATTTAAGCAAGTAGCAGATTTAAAACCCCATAAAGAGGCATATGATAAAAGTAGGCAAATCGTTTTAAATAAAGGGAGGGATATTATCAAAGCATTAATACGGTACAATAAAAATTTCGAGTATGATACGAGTTGTATTGAGGCTGCATCAAAATCTGCGAAGTATCAAGTATTCTCTTTTCTTAAAAACAAAGAGCATTTAGATTTTGAGACTGCCTTTGGGATGATGCAACGCAATAAACTTATCAATGAAAGCATTAATATCATCAATGAGAAATGTGATGGGAAAATTTATGAGCCAAATTTTAATCGCCTGCAAAATGATTTGATAAAGTTGTTAGTAAACACAATTGAATCCTATGATTTTGCATCCTAAATATGTTTTTGCTTTATATTATGACTTGTAGTGCGACCTGAAAATAAGTAAAATATTGTAATTTATTGATTGACTATGTATTATTAGGAAGGGTTCTAGTACCTTTAGTAATAGAACCCTAAAATTGGCGCAAAATACAAAAAATTAGGGTGAGTTTAATACCTCACCCTGCAATCTTGTCATTATTTCACATCGTTAAGATGTTTGGCTAAATATGATTCAATGTATGCCAAAGCCACAGTGTGTTTCTCGACGCATTGGGTATGGCCGCCAGCCTCACCACGAGCCAAGTTGTGCTTCAGATCATTGATCTTAACATTGATTGCTGTTTGGTTGCCCGACTCACAGATCTGCTCGATATACTTCATATATGGCATTTGTTTGTCGTGTGTAAGCAGTCGCAGAGCAGATATTACCTCCTCAGAGAATCCTTCTTCGATAAGGTCATCAAACGTGTATTTCGTATCCTCTACAACATCGTGGAGGAATCCTACGATACGCTCAGCGTCGGTGGTGCCCATCATTCCAACCGCTATCGGGTGGAGTATAGTGGGGTTGCCATCGAAATCATAGTCGGCAGCGTGAGCCTTTGATGCGAACTCAATAGCCTTGTCTATGTCAGAACGAGAGTCATAATCCTCATTCTTTGCGGCACAAGGTAAGAAGGCATATTTGTTGCGCTCGTTATGGAGTCGCCATATAACCTCCAACTTCTCTGCTGTTGAGTTGTCGATCAGTTCGCCTGAATGTCCTTGTCTCCAATTGATGTTGGGTAGTTCTCGCTCCAACTCCTCGGTTGTGATGATGTTAGAACGGTCGGGGTGGAATACTGCTTCAAATTCCATCCGCATATAGTAAATATCTCTGCCCTTCTTTGCCCAATCATCGCCTTTTGACGGATCGGAAGTGAATCGGCCTGCTGCAAATATACCAGTATTACCCTCGCCAACACGAACCATAAAGAATCGGTCGCCACATTGTGCCTTCTGCCAATCGTGCATGCTCCAATCAAAGTCGCTATCCCAATAGCCATTGTGCCACTCCTCAATATCATCGTTGAATCGTTTCATTGTGTATGATGATATGGCGGGATTCCATCTTAAAAGGAATGTATTGTGATGCGAATCTTGCCGCTTGTTTATTGATAGTTTAATGCTGAAATTCATAACTTTATTCTTTATAATATTCTTCTGCAAATTGTTTACGCATTTTCTTTATAGCAGATGGCTGCATAAATGGATTTATTACACCGCAAAGATTTACTTTGTCGTAGAATCTGCTACGAGCGTCATTCTCATTATCGATTACGGCTGTGGTTCCAGCCTCACTCTTATCCCATACGACCGTATTGGTAATTGATATACTTGCCGCAGCACTCTCTACATCGTGATCCGCACCAATATATGAGAACATCCATCCCTCCTCCTTACGCTCATCTATGAGTGCTTTGACGGCTTGACCACTCCATTCCGCTGATGCATTCTCTGCGCCATCTGTAATAATTGTAACCAACACTGCTGCATCTTCTAGAGCATCAGTCTTTTTACTTAATGCTTTTACTGTTATGCCAATAGCGTCATATAGAGGTGTAAGGCAACAAGGATTGTATTTGTCCTTAGTTAGTTTTGTGGCTTCATTGATAGGGGTACAATCGTAAATCATATCAACGCCACAACTACAAAATGCAGCCAAAGATATAAAGTGCTCTTGAGTATCATTATGTTTGAGCTGTGCTGCTTTAATTGCCCCAAGAGTTTCGTTGTACCCATTGATTGCGGCAGCACGAATACTATCCATTGAGCCGCTTTTATCAAGAATGATTAGATTGTAAACCTGAGTTTTCTTTGCTTCCATAACTGCCTCCTATTTTAATTGTTAAACACCTCGTTTACCTCTTTGAGGAATACTACAACTCCCACTTGTTTCTCGGGGTGAGCGTCGAGTGATATGCGCTGAATACGACAATCGAAAATCTTTCCATAACCCAAATCCATCAGCTTGCTGATTAGTTCGTTCTCGCCACGAGGGATAAAGCCGAGCTTGTGTTCGTTGAAATAGATTGCCACAGCATTTGGATCGAATCGGTTTTCACGCTCACGCACTAATCGGAGTTGTGAGCCTACCTTCAAATCGGCAATAGTCATACATCCCTCCCAATAGGTAAATCCAGCAATGTTAAAATTGCCTAAATGTCTGTCAATAGTCTTGTTTTCCATATCACTTGAGTTTTAATTTATAGTGCAAAAGTAGTGTGGTGTTTTGACAATTTATGTCAATTGTATTTTTGTGCTTGAAAACATCAAATAAAAATCCCCGCAACAACCATTAAGTGTTACGGGGACAAAAGTATGAGTGCGGATTGACAATTACTGTCAATCGATGTTCGTTATTTTAAATATAGATCCTTTATCTCTTTTAGTTGATCTGTAATGCATTTGAAATCTTGATTTAGGTCAAGAGTTTTTACCCAAAATCTATTGTTCCCAAGCGTTACTGTCAAATCAGCGCATATATCTTCATTTGTCTTTGCATATAGCAACAGACCTGCAACATTGCCCGATAGTTCCTTGTCATAATTCTTAACATAAGTAAATATCTGATACATATTGGTCGAATGTATCTTTTTCTTATCATAATGGGTTACGAGTGTCTTGCCATAATACTTCGTGTCAATAATTAGAGTGCGACATCCTCTCGTGAGAATAATATCACTTTGCATTGATGGCAAAAATATATCATTGCGTTCTTCCTCTGTATTAATATCCCACTCAATAGTTTTGCTGTGGTAGGCATTAACATCTTTACAATCTGTATTGTAAAACGCATATACAAACCTCTCAAAAATAGCATTCATATGCTCCTCAGAGAATGTAGCCATTCTAAATTTGCCATCCTCTGTTGTCATCAACATACCATCCAAAATGAAATGACAGATATTTATCAATAGACGATAACTGTGATTGTGTCTATCTATTGGTAAGGTTTGCCAATGAATATCTGCTTTTGTAATTTCTCTCACATCGCTAAAATATGGCATCAATTTGCGAAGAGCAACCCTACGTTTGTTATCCACAGAACCCTCTCGAATAAGAATGAGGGCTGTGAGTTTTAACACCTGATTTAGGATGTTATCTACGGATAGTTCATTGTATTCACAATCAATAGCCGTATCCCTTTTGATTCTATTTTTAATAGTTCCTTGTAGGTTTAGTTTTCCTCTAAGTGTTCGAAGATTCTCCCTCCTTTGAATATAAGTTCGGCAAAGGCCTTGCTTGATTTGCATAGACATACCACGATAGAGAATCTCAGCAAACATATCATAGATATGCTCGAAATTCTCTTTGTCAATATCCTCATAGTGCTTCCGCTTTAAGTCAGTAAAAGCATATGCTAACATATAATAGATATTGCGAATTAGTATGCCCTTATCGTTAGTCATTTATTACTCTGTTAAATTGTCACGCCACTTATTTACTTCGTCGCTATTATCAAACCAATACTCCTCAAGCATAGGAATTATATCGTAGTTTACAACTGAGTGCAACCACTCGTCTGTAATTTGGGTTTGATTACAGAAGTAACTATGACCTATCTCAAATCCACTTCCTAGCAGTTCGCTAATTCTAACATTAAGTTCCTTAGTCTTGTTTATTAGAGCGTTAAACTTGTCGTTATTTAATACCTTTTGGTACTCCTTGAAGCCTTCTGAATCAAATCCTGGTTTCATTGAGAAGAAACTAAATCTTCTACGCAAAGCATAATCAATCATAGCAAGACTGCGATCTGCGGTATTCATCATACCGATGATGTATAAATTGTTAGGTACAGAGAACGGTTTATCGCTATATGCCAATCTGATCATATTTTTGTCATCCCCTTTATATCTATAATCACTCTCAATCAGCATCAGAAGTTCACCAAATATTTTAGATAAGTTTCCACGATTAATCTCATCTATAATGAAGAAATATTTTCTGTTTGGATCGTTGGCAGCCTTATTGCAAAACTTGTGAAATACTCCCGCTCTCAACTCAAAACCGCCGTCACTAGTGGGCTTATAACCCATAACAAAGTCCTCATACGAATAGTTCTGATGGAACTGCACAAACTCAATGCGAGACTCATCCATTTCTCCCATTATCGCATAGGCGAGGCGTTTTGCCGTAAATGTTTTTCCAACACCAGGTGCTCCTTGCAAAATAACATTCTTCTTTCGCTCAAGTAGTGCATATAAATGATCATACTCAGACGCAGAAATATAAACCTCCTTTAAGAATTTCTCTTTTGAGTATGATTCTTTGACATCTACGGAACTATTATGTTCCCCATTATCTTCAACCATTAATTGTAACATCGTTGTAAGGTTGGGGTATTTTGTAATATCTGTCAGCGTTTTCATTGGAAGTTGATTATCTACATTCCACTCTCCATTCTTATCCCACTTAACGCTACGTGCATTCTTATACTCTACTCGTTCGGGATGGTATTCGTAATCTCCAACAACAGTACCTCGTCCAATAATTTTCTTCAAGCCCTGCTTCACGTATATTATATCTCCGCTCTTTACAGTATGAACAAAATCATAAGTTGCTAACGAATCGTTGGTATAACTACTTTTATCCCCATATGCGTCTATCATTTTTTCTTTCATCGCTTCTCGTGAACTATATAGAGATAAGTTCTCCAAAGGATCCCATCCAAGATACATTTTACTATCTTGTAAACAAGCATTCCACATCCTTGCATTTTCACCAGGAGCATAGAGCCAAATACGCTGCTCATTGGTGGCGTTCTGAGAGATTATAGTTTGTTTGTTATAATATTCCTTCAAATAATAGGCAAAATCAATTACCACTGTCCTATACATTGGATCTTTGTAGCATTCTTCATCAAGAACAGCATCAAGCAATTGATGTAATTCAGCATCTTTGCGAAGTATTTCTGCTACTTGATCATATATATTATAAACATTTACAACATTTCGTCCTTTGAGTTTATTTTGTCTTTTGTAGTCTATGCCAATATTGGACAAAAGAGCCTTTACGCAATCTGCTTTGTATATATAGTATTTATCAGGGAACATTAACCATAAATATGTGCTAATTGCTCGATCTTTTTGATAGTGATTCTTTTCAGGATTCCATCGTTTCAAAATATCGTCCGCAGATTCCGTAAATGCATTTATACGTTTGGCCAAATCATTATTTTCATCAAACAAATCAATAAACATTTGTTTAACTCGTACTTCATCAAATTCTGCAAAACGCCATATCATTCGTTTGGGAAAATACATTGCTCCAGCAAGAAGATTATCATCCTTAAAATCCAAAGCAAGTTTAAGCATTGATGTAAAATCATCCGCTTCTATATCCCAATACTTTTGAAAATGAGCAATTGCTCTCCACTTATATATCTCTTGCCCTATATGTTGCGGGAAGTCTGACTTGTATGATTCTATAAGGCTTTGCAGTTTCTGTTGATCAATAGTCGTGGTCATATCTTAGTAGTTTTATTTTCCTAAATTGTAGTTTTTATAGTAGTATGAAATCTCATCTTTTATGTACTCCTCGAACTCTGGTGTGAGGATGCGAATATCGCCTAAAACACCCATCGCAAATCGGCCTATTCCCATATAGTCGCAGACCATCGTGTCGAGTAGCCAATGGGTATCGTCAATCTGCTTGAGGTCTCTTGTTGCTAACGGATACTCCTCAATTAGTAGGTTGTGCGATCTTACACCCAACTCCAATTGAACATTGTGCTGCTCGTATCCAGTGATTCTGAAAACATCAATATATCCTTCGTGATGCTCCTGCTCGAACTGCCAATCTTTGTCGAGACTTTCTACTGCACCGATACGAGCCGTATTAAACAACTTGTTAAGTTTCGATTCAGGCTCATAACACCACACTTGTACATAGTTAGTAGTAAACCCAAATGGCTCAACAAGGCGATCCCTAATAATACTTGTGTGTGATGATGCGTAATCCTTAAATACAACTTGCTTCTTCTCTGTGATGGCATCGATCAGGCCATTGATATTGGTTGCATTCTTGCCCTCGACAACACTATCAGCCATAGATGTACAGTTATAGACAGACGTAAGTTTCTTGCGAAGGTTCTGCTTGAGTATATTGGTGTTATCCAATCCTTCTATAAGTTGATTAACAATATGGGCTTCTTCATCTGTGAAGTGGATGAGTTGGGAGATTTCCTTGAAATAACGACTCTCCTTGCCAAGTTTGTAAATGCCTCCTTCTTTGCGTTGCACGACAAATCCAGACTCCTTGAAAGTCTCGATGTAACGATACACTGAACGATATGATATACCCAATCGTTCAGCCATCTCCTCCACAGTATAGTTGTTGTTGCCCGTCATCATCTTCATCAGACGTAGCACACGTTCTATTTTAGGTTGATCCATATTGCCTAGTTACATCATAAAACGACCTATTCTCAACAAAGTTATAAATTTTATGATATAGTTGGCAAGTATTTTGAAAATATCTGTATTTAAACGAAGTAAGGAGGGGCTAACCCTCCTTTGTTTCTAATATATCATTTAAGTTCATAACTTCCTCAATAACGGTCTTATCCAACATCTCTGCATAAATATCTTCGGTAATTCGGGTATTGCTATGCCCGAGCGTTTTAGCAATTGCTGGTAGCGATATGCCATTGTTCAACATAATCGTGGCCATTGTATGTCTTGCAAGGTGAGAGTGTAAAGTTTGAGGGATATTACATATATCACCTAACTCCTTTAAATAGCTGTTATACCTCTGATTTGACAAAACTGGAAGTGTATAGTCATACTTCTCTAATATTGCCTTGGTGGCATCAAAAATAGGAATAACGCTTTTTACATTTGTTTTATGGCGGTATTTTATGATTTTATTCTCTTTTATATCGCTTCGAGATAGGGTTGCCATATCAATATACGCCATACCTGTATAACATTGAAATACAAATAAGTCCCTTACTTTACATAGTCTTTCATTCGAGATAGCCTTATTCCTTATTGTGTTGATTTGCTCAACTGATAGTGGATGATATTCCAGTCTCTCCTTTTTCATCTTTACTAAACAAGGATTCCTATTGATATAGCCTGAATCTACAGCAAACGATAATATCTTCTTGTACATCTTTATATATTTATATGTGGTATTATTGGTGAGGTGTCCGAGCAAAAACACCTTGAATCCGTCGCAAAATGACGGGGTTACATCACTCATTAGTATGTCGTTTCGATTAATGCTTTTAACATATCTAACTATATAACTTTGTATGGTTCGATACTTGATAAGAGTATGCTTTACAATTTCACCCACTTTGACTTTCTTTTCATACTCTTTAAGAAAAATATCACATACAGTCAATAGCGTTGTCGTTTTTCTGTCACCATACCGATACATATCCATAAAACTATGTAATGATAGATTATTCTCACGAAGCAGAGTGTTTTCGATATTGTAAAAGAGATTAGTTACACTATCCAAGTAGTCATTTATCTCTTTCAGCTTTGATGTTTGCTTTTTTTGATTCCATAGCTTTGGATTAATACTTCTGTCCAGAAAAATGTTTTGCCTTTGACCGTTGATAAAAATAGAAGCTTCAATAGTGCAAGTGCCATCTCTTTTCACCTTTGATGGACGAATCATAAAATTAATTTTCATATAACAGTTTGAATATTAGTCTGTAAGACAATATATTTCTGGTCGCACTTTTGAAATTTTCTGGTCGCAAAATAGAACGCAATATTTTAACAGATATATAAAAACGAATAACTCCTTAATACGTCTGTATTAAGGAGTTATAAACCAATTGCAATATTAAAATATCGCTTTAGTGGAGGCGGCGGGAGTCGAACCCGCGTCCAAACGAGGAGCCCAAAAGCTTTCTACACGTTTATTCTGCAATTAATCCTCTTGCGCAGAATGGCCACAGACAGCCTAATCTTTTGCCGCAGTCTCTAAAATTTCGCACAATAACCGAGACACATATTGCACTATCCCTAAAAAGATGATACCCCATATGAACAACTGTTAAAGGGCGGAACAGCCGCTCGGGATACTCGTCTACAAGCCTCCTTGGGCTCGCGGATTAAGCTAATTCTCCTTGAAAATTAGGCAGCGAGTGCATAGCTATTATTGCCATTTATAATTTGAGTGTTGATATTTACGAGCCACCACACAATGCTCGACGTGCTTACAATCAAACTCTGCAAGCTGTCAAAACCGGTCGCCCCCGAATTGACAATGCAAAAATAGTGAAAAATTGTACATCTGCAAATATCTATTTCGTGCTCCTTTAAAAAAATAGAGGTTGGAGCTCGCACATCCAACCTCTACGATTATTGTTTAACGATTAATTATTCTTCAATCACCACTCGGAATCCTACGTTATTGGCTGGTTGCCAAGCGTAATACGATGTGCGTGAGTAGGCAGTAGAGTTCTTTGGGCGATAGTTCCAAGCGCCTCCGCGCACTACCTTCATATCGCCACTTTCAATCTTCTCCTTATAGGGATATGGAGCATATGTTGAACGAGTGAACTCGGCTACATTACCGTGCATATCATACAACCCCCAAGCGTTAGGCTCGTATTGTTTTACATCGGCGATGGTCATTGTGCCGTCGTTGACACTATCCTCGCGAGGCATAAATGTGTAATATTTATACACCCAAGTGTTCTCGGCTACTGGTTGCGGATCAATACCGTGTACGGCCATTTTACGCAACTGATAGTCGGCGAGATTCTCCTTCTTTGCGAAGTCGCTATTCAAATCGCCATACCAGAAGTCGGTGTCACTACCTGCGCGGCAAGCCCACTCCCATTGAGCCTCTGTGGGGAGATTTGCCTCCACCTGGCAACGCTCGCTTATTACACGACAGAACTCCATTGCCTGATTCCACGTAATGCGTGTTACAGGCTGATTAGGACGATTGGCGGCATAACCCGGCCCAACGTGATCTTTCCAGAATTGCGCAGTGAAGCGGCTGTCGTGAGTCGGATCTACGGTGTTATATTGCTCGTTGGTAACCTCGCTCTCTGAGATCCAGAATGGACGCGAAATCTTTACGACAGTTTCAGGCGAATTACCTGCTCCGCGACGATTATTACCCATTACAAATGTGCCGGCTGGTATTTTTACGAATGTCATCTCCACCCCGTCTGCCAATTTAATAGTACGACGCTGCTCACCATACTTTGCGACCATCTGGCTGGCAACATCGGCTGAGAATGGGAAATTTTTGGCTTTAACCACCTTTGCGGGTTTGTCTTTCTGCTCCTCTCGCTCAGCGGCAGGTTGTGGATTAGCTTTTATGTATGCGGCATAATCCTCAATCTCTTTCTTCCACTCTACACCTGCACCGTTGGCGTATTTATTGGTCAGCTCAATGCGACGCTCATACTGCGTTGTTGGACAGTAGGGCAGCTTGTTATATACAAATTGTCCGTGACAGGGTGCATTGAAGTCAATCCAAGTGTAAATCGTACGCCACTCTTTATCGGTGAGTTTTACACCGTGATGGCCACCTTTGAGTATTCTTACCAGTTCACTTGTCGATGCGTGATACTCGTATGGTTTCATAACGTAGATGTCAGCCTCAGGACCCTGACGGTTAACGTATGGGTGTAGATTCAGATAGCTCTGTGTGAGGTCTAACTGCCCGGACTGAGCACGGCGTGTTGGGGCATCAACAACCTTGACACCTCCCGTAAAGTCCGGTTTTGCGCCCTTGGCATTGTGGCAAGCCACACAATTGCGGTCGAGTATAGGCTGAATCTCCAACTCATATGTGAATGGTCTTACGCCTCCCTCTGGAGTTGAAAGCTTCGATGGCGCCTTCTGTGATGCAGCTACACGTTTGGGCATAGGCATTGAGTTCTGATCTTCGTGACATCCAACGCACGAAACAACCTCACCCGGCATACCGGTAACCCAACTGCGCATCCACTGGATAGCACGTCCCTCTTCATCGAGGGGCTGGAATGATACGGGTGTGTTGGCTGGAATCTTGAAGATTGCCGAGCCGTCGGGTTCTACATCTACCTCGCCCAAGTTACGCTTGATATCCCATCCGCTCTGTATACCTTGTGCAACGTGGTCTGATTGTGATTTAATATAGGTATACTCGTACGCAAATACTCTCAATTTCTTTACCGTTCCGACTGGTACTCCCGGAAGACCCTCACCTTGATAGATATCCTGAATAAATACTGTAGCCTCTTTGTCGTTAGGCTTTATACGGTCGGGGATAATCGGTGGAGTAGGACGCTTCTGTACAATAATCGGGTTAATCAAGCCTTCACCCTCGTATTCGGCTACCAATGTCATATTATCGTAGACGTCAATGAGATAAATTCCCCACAATGATTCAGGTGTGAGCTTTGCAGCCACGAGGAAATATTGGTCGTTGATTGGATATGGCTTAATGAATTGTGGCCATACGCCATTTACGAGTTCATCCTTGATTATTGGCTCGATTTGACGCTTGCTGAATGGCATCTCCTGAATCATACCCTTCACCTCCTTGCGGCCCTTCGATGGATCGAACAGGATGAGTCGACCAGAACGTGCAATACCGTGGTGGCCTGAGATGATGCCGACAAATGTGTTTGTTCCGCCTGGAAGAGGTTGAATATCGAAAATACTATTGGGGAACCATCCGCCACTACCATACAAAGCCTTGGTCTCTGTGCCATCAGGGTTGGCGTGCATAACAAAACGAGAATAGTAGTGTGTAAGGTCGGTGTACTCCCAACGCACATACATCAAACGACCGTTGTTCATCACTCGTGGATGCCAATTGGCATCTTGGTCGAATGTCATACGTCGCATTGCACCTGTGGCGGGCTCGTATGCAATCATATTACCTACGGGATCATCACCGTTAACGCAAGGTACACCTTGATAACCTATGTTGCTCATCGCAATTATTCTGCCGCTGGGCATATATGCACCATCGAAGAACTCCAAATCGGGTTCCTCTGAGTTGATTACGCGGTGAAAGTTGCTACCGTCGCGATTAACCTCAAATACGCCCCATTTGTTGTCGTTGCCAACTGCCGTGAAGAGAATTCTCTCGCCATCCCAGTGCAAGAGTAGGTCGGCTACTGATGAACCATTTGCGGGCTTGAAGATGGTGCGGCTCTTAATTTCGCCACGAAGATTGCTTAGCTCGGCAATTTCAGCATCGAAACCACTTCGGGCAGATGATGATTGGTTTGACCAGTTGTTGTTTTGTGTGCCGAGTGATGGTGCCATTATACGACGGCCATTATTCTCTCCAACGCGATATCTTCCAACAATGATTTTTGCATTGTCCAACAGTGGGTTAGATAGCAGAATCTCACGTTTTAGTTTAACTATTTGAGCTTGTGATTGAGCATCGTTTTTTGCCGCTAGGCGCTCCAATTCGCTCAACTTTGTCCCATATAGTTTTGAGTCGTAAGATGGTGATTTGCAAAAATCTTTGTACGCATTGCGTACCGACTCAACGTTGAAATACTCCAATTCCGATTTAAGGCGTATCTGTTCTGCCTTTTCGGGTGTGATTTGTCCCCACGCTGTTGTGGCGCAGAGAACAACAGCAAAGAGTGATAGTTTGATTCTCATAACGTCGCAGTTTATATATTTTAACTATTATTATTTTCAACTTTGTTGGCAATACCTTCTATCTCGACAAGTAACTCATCGCGGCAAATGTCGGCTTCTACACAGAGCGTTTCGACGTTTGTGTAATTTTCTGTTATCCAAAGCTTCACGCTTGGCCAATTCGATAGACGCTTCAAGTAGATGCGAAGTATTGAATAGCTGTAATTATCCGCTGTTATGTATCCCTTGTTGACGGGATTTTCTGGCGATACCAGATATGCAATGTTTTCCATCGTTAGCTCTAATTGCTGCAATGCATCGCTGCTAAAATGGCTCTTTTCGCCACGTATGGCTGCTGTACCTGATATGTAAACCATCGATGAAGATGCTGTGTTAACTTCGCGGGCACGCTCAAATTTTGGAGTTGATTTATGACGAGTAATGTCGCTATCTATCAGTACCTGCTGAGAGTAGGCGTGTGCGGATATTTGTAATGGATTGTCGATTGCTCGGCTGTATTTAGCGCTGTTGCGTATAGCGTCAACTACCACCACAGCTCCTCCGCAAGCAGTACCAATTCCTGTGGCAGCAGGGTAGCCACCCGGCCACTCTGTTTGGGCGTAGAATCGTGATCGAGCATCGTTGAATTGCTGATAGTTTTGACCTTCTGGTGATATGTGTGTAATCCGTTCGATGTAATTCCATTGGCGAACTATATCGTTGATTTTATATCCGTTATCACTAAGAAGCGTGGTTAGTTGGCTGAATATATTGTCGGATTGTACCCCAATCGAATCTTGTACTGAACCATATATTGCTCCTGTGAGCAACACCTGATTGTCGAGTATTATGTGACGGTCGTAGTAGGCGATATTCGTTATCTGGGTATTGGCGTATGTAACTTCAATAGCCAACTCCGCTTCAAATGGAGCTTGCGCAACTACTGCAACCAATGGTTTTTTAGTGGGGAAGTGATTTGCGCAGGTGTTTTCTGCTTGGTCTCGCATACGGATGTACTCCTCGTTGGTTTTTGCTTTGCAGAAGAGTAGCAACCTTAAAGGTGTAAGCGATAAGGCTTCTATTTGCAAAAACAAATCTTGCAAAGCAGAATCGAACGGCTTGACTTTCGACCGAAATATTTTATAACTGAGTTGACTCATTTGTGACTATAATGAATTTACATATTCAGCCAAAGCCTCGGCATCCTTGCGTGAAATTTTACCCTCGATTCCGTGGCGATGTTCGTAGAATACATCAACCATAGTGGTTGCACGGCCATCGAACAAATAGGGCGCTGTACGCCATACTTCGATAAGCGTGGGTGTATCCCAACCCTGTTCGAACTCCACATCTTCGCCTATGCGATGGGTCTTCATATCTGTAAAATATTTACCAGAGTGGCAATCTGCGCAACTGTATTTCTCGAAAACTTTTCGGCCATATTCAGCTTTTTCCGACAACTTACCATCCACTAGGTAAGGACTTTGGAGAGGTTTTAGAGAGCGTAAATACTCATCAACGTCGACGGCTATATCTTCCGGGATATCACAGAACTGGATGAATTTATATCCTGCGCGTACGGCAATACCTGCGTGGTCGCGAATGCCCGAAATCATACATTTAGGAGTGTCGAATGCGAAGAGCATACTCTTGCAGTTTTTGGGATTGCCTATTCCATCGTTCATCAAATCCCAATTCATTGCATCGGCACGACCCTCGCCAGGGTGACAGCCATTGCACGATTGCCAATTCTGATAGCAAAGCGCTGCATCGTTGAATGCCTTTTCTCCTCTATCGGCTGGCGACTCAATGCGGGATGGATTGTAAGCTATAATGTCGAGTTTGCTATCGGCGATATTCACAATGTTAAGTGTGTCGGAAAAATATGTTGGAGCATAAACTTTTCCGTCTTTAAAAGTGATATTACGAGGCCCGTTTCCGGCAAGAGGCAGTCGCTGTCGGATATCGCGCATAAAATAGAGGTCGTAGTCGAGTTTTGAATAATCTTCGTAAGCCTCAAAACGTGCAATCATAGCGGGGTAGTCGATGATGCTTATATCGTGTGTGCCCGATTGCGATACTATCAGGTGCTTATCATCACAGACGATATCCCATACGCCACCAGCGCCTCTGTCGGGTTCGTCGAGCGATATTGACCCGATAAATTTGTCACTTTGGGCATCGATTACACTCACTGCATTGGTGTTCATCCAGCCCTGCTGAAGTTGCGATGTAGGGATTTGGTAACGCCCCAAATTGTGAGATACAAAGATGTATTTGCCATCAGCCGATGCTGCAATTCCTCTTAAAGCATTACTTCCGTTGCATAGAGTTATGTCGTTGATTTTCTTAAATGTATTGCAGTCAATAACTGATACGGCAGCCGATACATATTCCAAGTCGGCTCGCTGCATTGGCAAAAAGTTGTTTACGTATAATTTGCTACCATCTTTTGATAATGTTGCGGCACAAGGCTCGCGTAAAACGGCAACTTCGCGTAATAGCTCTCCCGATGTGGCGTCTATCTCGCTAATAGTGCCTTTGTAGCGGTTACATACGTATAACTTTTTGAAATCTTTACTCAAGACCGGAGAACACGCTCCCATTCCCGTAGGGGTGTTGAAAAGTTGTTTCTGCTCGCCTTCGATATCAATACAACTGACACTTCCTTTTGATAAGGTACTTGTGACATATGCTCTATTGCCGTTCACTACGATGCCTGTGGCAGGCTCCGGAAGTGACCACGATTTTAGAGTCTTACCCTGAGGGTCAATCATCCTAAGCTCACAAGTGCCCTTGTTGGCAAGAAGGATGTTGCCTTGTTCTGTAAGAGCAATGTCGGTCGTATAATAAGGTTTTACGTTGTCGTGAGTCGAAGTTGACAACAATATAGCCGTCGAAAGAATGATGGGTATTACATATAAAATTCGTTTCATAAGTCCAGTAGTAAGTAGTTTTTATATGTGCGATTATTTACTGGAAAACATTTCCCAGCTACGATTTTGTGTGATGCGCACATACTCCACAAAGATAACAATTATTTTTGTGGAATCAAATACATTGTATTTAAAAGCGTAAAAGTTATTGTGAAATATGAAGATATTATGTGAAAATAGGGGGCTGAAAAGGAGATGTTTCGCCTGGTGTAAAATACGTTTTTGCAGAGTATGTGCCCCTGGCTGATATTTACCCGAAAAAGCCAATGATAAAAATGTGATAAAAAATATTGAAAAAAGTTTACTCTTAACGCTAATTATTGAATATTTTATTTATTTTTGCGTTAAATTTTGCATGGAGCGCCCTTTTTGAAATGGGTACTATCGAGTGAAATGTAAAATATTATTTAATAACAAAAACATACTCTTATGTAATTAACTTATTTTGCGCTTAATGAAGAGACTCTTTACCTTTTTGGGGACCATGGCTTTTATGGTCGGCTCGGTGGTTGCACAGGAAGTTGATAGTAGTGTGCCAGTGTCTGAGCCATCTTTCGGGGAGGATGGAAATGCTCAACAGGTCGTGGATTACACGCCTCAAATCTCTGTTGATTCCAGATTCGGATACGATAGAGTAGTCTCCGGTGGGCCAGCTGGTTTTGGCGGAGATGGAGTGTATCTCAACATTGAGGGTAAAATAAGCAAGAATTTCTCATATTCGCTGTGTCAACGTTTCTTTTCATCACACGGCGAGGATGATTCAGCTTTTGATAATACCGATTGGCTTACACTTACTTACGACGTGGGGCAGTTCTCGTTTACTGCCGGTAAGGATGTTGTTGCGGTGGGTAGCTTTGAATATGATGCCTACGATATCGATTCGTATTTCGATATGAATTCGATGTTTTATAACAGCTTTAGTTGCTATCAGTGGGGTGTGAAAGCTATGTGGTCGCCATCGGAGAGTAGTTCGATCGCTTTTCAAGTTACAAATTCACCATTTTCATATGCTCCCAAGGAGGAGAATATATATGCCTACAATCTGGCTTGGTATGGCGAATGGGATACATATTCGTCGATTTGGTCAGTCAATATGTTTGAGTATGCCCCCGGTGAATTCGTGAAGTGCTTGGCTGTGGGTAATATGTTCTATATGGGCAATCTCTCGCTCGGCTTGGATTGCATTATGCGTGGTGCCGATATCAAGAGTGTGGGCGATGACGAAATTACAATTAATTTTATGCCATCGTATGAATTTGGCGATAAGTTCCGTCTGTTCGGTAAGGTGGGTTGGGAGCGAGTTGGTGAAGATTTGCCATACGATTTCTGGGGAGAGTATCTATCGTCGGAGGATATGATCTTGGCTAATGATGAGAATATTTATACATTGCCATCGTTCCTTGTTGCTGGTAAGGATTACTGGTTCTATGGAGCCGGATTGGAGTATTTTCCATTGAAAGAAAATAAAAGTATTCGTCTGCACGCAGCGTGGGCGTCGAACAACTATACAAATCGTCATTCAATTAACATAGGATTGACTTGGAAATTTGATGTGGTTGGCGCAATTAAGCATATTGTGGGCCGAAGAAAATAGTTAACGCAATTAGTAATCTATATAAGAATTAGAGAGATGGGAGATTCAAATTTCATCATCGAACTGAGCCATATTTCAAAGAGTTTTGGCGATAAGCAGGTTTTGGATGATGTTAGTTTGTATGTAAAGAAGGGCGAGTTTGTTACTATTCTCGGTCCATCTGGTTGTGGAAAGACTACTTTGCTACGTATATTGGCCGGATTTGGTACGGCCGATGAGGGAGAAATTAAAATTGGAGGGGCCGATATTACCGAAGTGCCTCCACATGAGCGTCCTGTAAATACAGTATTTCAGCGTTACGCACTTTTCCCACATTTGAATGTGTACGATAATATTGCATTCGGTCTTAAACTCAAAAAGGTTAAGCAGGATGAGATTGATTTGCGTGTGCGCAAGGCGTTGAAGATGGTTGGAATGACCGATTATGAGTGGCGTGATGTGAACTCTCTTTCGGGAGGTCAGCAGCAACGTGTTGCTATCGCGCGCGCTATCATAAATCGCCCACAGGTGTTGCTGCTTGATGAGCCTTTGGCCGCTTTGGATTTGAAGATGCGTAAGGATATGCAGATGGAGCTCAAAGAGATGCATCGTACACTGGGTATTACATTTGTCTACGTAACTCACGATCAGGAGGAGGCTTTGACTTTGAGCGACACAATTGTGGTTATGAGCGAGGGTAAAGTGCAGCAGATTGGTACACCGACCGATATATATAACGAGCCCGCAAACTCATTTGTGGCCGATTTTATTGGAGAGAGTAATATCCTCAATGGCGAGATGGTCCGTGATGAGGTGGTAAAGTTTATGGGTAAGGAGGTAGATTGCGTCGATAAGGGCTTTGGTGAGAACACCCCGGTTGATGTCGTGATTCGCCCTGAGGATGTGTATATTATGCCTCCGACCGATTCGGGAATGTTTGAAGGTGTGGTACAATCGTGCATTTTTAAGGGTGTACATTACGAGATGACGGTGCTCACTCCCGATGGTTATGAGATTATGATTCAGGATTATAATGCCTTCGAAGTTGGTCGTCAGGTGAGTATGATTATAAAACCTTCGGATATTCACGTTATGCATAAAGAGCGTATCTGTAATACATTTGAAGGTAAGATGATTGATTCAACTCACGTCGAGATTCTGGGAACATCGTTTGTGTGCGGTGAGCAAGCAAATGTCGAAGCTGGGGATGTAGTCGAGGTAGAGGTTGATTTCGATAAAGTGGAGTTGATGGATAATAAGGAGGATGGAATCACTGTGGGAGATGTGAGATTTATCCTTTACAAGGGCGATCACTACCATTTGACAGTTCGTACGGAGAATGGCGACAATATTTATGTCGACACTCACGATGTGTGGGATGATCGCGATATTGTTGGCGTAAGAATCCAGCCTGAAGATATGAGAATCAAGCGAGTTAACGGCTAAAATGTTGTAAACTATGAAATGGTTAACAAGGTTTTTTACAAAACGTAGTAGCTGGAGCCTGCCATACTTTATATTCCTGCTGCTGTTTGTTGTGTTGCCGTTGGTGCTGATCTTTATCTACGCTTTCCAGGATAATGAGGGAAATTTCACGTTCGACAACTTTGCAAAGTTTGTGTCGAATCCCGAGGCAGCAAATACGTTTGTCTATTCGATAGGCGTGGCAATTATTACTACGTTGTTTTGTATAGTCTTAGGCTATCCTGCAGCCTATATTCTGAGCAATCGCAGTTTGTGCCGTTCTCGAGTGATGGTAGTGTTGTTTATTCTGCCTATGTGGATTAATATCCTGGTGCGAACGTTGGCAACCGTTGCGTTGTTTGACTTTATAAAGGTGCCACTTGGTGAAGGAGCATTGATATTCGGTATGGTGTATAACTTCCTGCCGTTTATGATTTATCCCATATACAACACGATGCAGAAGATGGATCATAGCTATATCGAGGCTGCGCAGGATCTGGGCGCAAGTCCAACAAAGGTCTTTACAAAGGTCGTTGTGCCGCTTTCGATGCCTGGCGTTATGAGCGGTATTATGATGGTCTTTATGCCGACAATTTCGACCTTCGCAATCGCAGAGTTGCTGACAATGAATAATATCAAACTCTTCGGTACAACTATCCAGGAGAATATTAATAACGGAATGTGGAACTATGGCGCTGCTTTGTCGCTGATTATGTTGGTTATTATCTTTGCAACCAATCTGTTCAGCGATGAGGATGAAAATGGAGTCTCAAGGGAGGGAGGAATTATCTGATGAAGAAGTTTTTTGCACAGACATACTTGTGGCTCTTGTTGGCTATGTTGTATGCTCCGATAATGATTATCGCCATATTCTCGTTTACCGAGGCCAAGGTGTTGGGCAACTGGACGGGTTTCTCGACAAAACTCTATACTTCGCTCTTCTCGGGTGGAGTGCATCATTCATTGTTGGGTGCAATTGAGAATACCTTGATTATCGCCTTGGTGGCTGCTACAATCTCGACACTTTTGGGAAGTGTGGCTGCGATTGGTATCTTCAATTTGCGTAATCGTCAGAAAATGATAATGAATACGCTCAACAATCTGCCGATGCTTAATCCCGATATCATTACGGGTATATCATTGTTCTTGTTGTTCGTGAGTTTTGGTATTACACAGGGCTATATGACTGTGATATTGGCTCACGTTACATTCTGTACACCTTATGTGGTATTGTGTGTGATGCCGCGTTTGCAGCAGATGAATCCTAATATCTATGAGGCTGCTCTCGATTTGGGTGCTACTCCGTTTCAGGCTCTCAGAAAGGTGCTTATCCCTGAGCTTAAACCTGGGATGATCAGCGGATTTATTCTGGCTTTTACGCTCTCGATCGATGATTTCGCGGTGACTATATTTACAATCGGAACAGAGGGTTTGGAGACACTTTCGACATATATCTATGCTGATGCGCGCAAAGGCGGTTTGACTCCGGAGTTACGCCCATTGTCTACAATTATATTTATGACAGTATTATTGCTGTTGGTAGTGATAAATGTACGTCTGGAGCGTGCGAATAAAATTAAAAAGGCGTAGAGAGATGAGAAAATTATTTAGCATATTTATAGTAGCCACGGCGCTCTTATTTGTTGTAACCTCGTGTAACAGAGACGAGAAACGCAAGTCTATACTCAAAGTTTACAACTGGGCTGATTATATTGATGAGGATCTGCTTGGTGAGTTTGAGGAGTGGTATAAGGAGCAGACCGGCGAGGATATCGAGATTGTATATCAGCTTTTTGATATCAACGAGACCATGCTCGCCAAAATCGAACGTGGCAAGGAGGATTTCGATGTTGCTTGCCCTTCGGAGTATATCATCGAACGAATGTTGAAAAACGATTTGCTGCTCCCGATTAATAAGGATTTTGGAGATACTCCTAACTATCTGGGGAATGTGTCGCCATATATCCACGATGTGTTTGATCAGATTGATGGTAATGGTAAAAACGCAAACGATTACGCAGTGGGATATATGTGGGGAACAACAGGTTTCCTTTATAATAAGCGTTACGTAGAGCGTTCTGAGGTTGATAGTTGGAGTGCTTTATGGGATTCGAAATTTAAGGGTAAGTTGTTCGTGAAGGATGCTTTCCGCGATGTATACTCTCCATTGTTGATATATGCTAACCAG
Source organism: Rikenellaceae bacterium (assembly GCA_015060165.1). Taxonomy (GTDB): domain Bacteria; phylum Bacteroidota; class Bacteroidia; order Bacteroidales; family Rikenellaceae; genus Alistipes. The sequence continues at coordinate 131,911 of SUZC01000001.1, read as the reverse complement.
GATCGTATTAAGCGTGGCGAAGTGTCGATGAGTGAACTTATGCACGATTCGTCGGACGAGTCGATAGCTGTGGTGGAAAATCTGCTCAAAAAAGCCAAACCCAACGTGGCCGGCTGGGAGGCTGATTTTGGCAAAGAGATGATGACCAAAGAGAAAGCCATTCTGAATCTTACGTGGAGCGGCGATGCTGTGTGGGCAATCGAAGAGGCTGCCGAAGTGGGTGTAGAGTTGGATTATATCGTACCAAAAGAGGGTAGTATCGTATGGTTTGATGGATGGGTTATTCCAAAGTATGCTAAAAATGTGAAGGCTGCGAGCTACTTTATCAACTTTATGTGTAAGTCGGAGAATGCCATCCGCAATATGGAGGAGATTGGTTATGTGAGCGTCATCGGCACCAAGGAGGTGATGGATTATATGTCGGAGTCGGCTGTGGAGGCAGGCTTGGAAGAGCCACTTGATTTGACATATTTCTTCGGTGATGAGGCTGATAGCGTGGTAATAGATCCTGTTCTTTATGCCGATAAAGCTGTGATTGACCGTTGTGCCATGATGCACGACAGCGGACCTCGTACGTCGGCTTTGTTGGAGATGTGGTCGCGAGTTAAGGGCGATAACCTCAATAATGCAATGGTTATCTTTATCCTCTTTGTCTTTGGTTGTTTGTCCATTGCCGGTATTATGCGAAAAATCAAGCGTCGCCGCCAACGCACCAGAAGATGGTAGAGAATAGATGAGAATATATAATATTAAAAAGTTGTCTTAAAGAGTTTTAAGGCAACTTTTTTTTTGTTAAAGAATGTTTGTGTGTGATGGTTGGAAGGTTTTGTATCGCTTTATATTAACATTGTAAATGTATGTAGTATGTGCGTGGTGTAAATTGTCCTATTGATTGCCAAATAAAAAGCTCCGTTTCCCAGGGTGGAAACGGAGCTTTAATCTCGTTTGACTTATGCCTCAAAATTATTTGAATTTGATAGTAAACTCGTTGATGTTGTTATTATCCTTCAATGAACGATAGAGAAGCTTGATACCTACGTAATCATCGATATTAACCTCCAAATCCTCAGGTTTGAATTTGAATGAAACGTATGACTCATAAGTCTCGACGTTGATATCGCGACCAGGGTCGTGGAAGAGCTCAAGGTGGAGATAACCATCGTTCATATAATGACCCTTGAACAAACCATCTTTCTCGCTATCGGGATCAGCATTATAAATAAGGTAGAATGAGTGGCTTGTTGGGTTCTCATTATACATATACTTCAAACCGATGTTGATATAGTCGCGAGCAATGTAGGCATTAGAGATATCAAACGATGCCTTCATTGAGTTAAAATCGAGAGGGTTCTCGGTCTTAATGTAGACAGGGTCGGTGACGATAGGGTAGATGCTGGCCAACTTGATAGACTTATCGTACCCCGACTTGCTGCCGTCGATGCTATACTGGATGATAGCACGAGCCTCACCATCGGTATATGCCTCCTTGGGGATTGTGAATTGGTTTGAATTGGTTACGTATGCCTTTTGGTTATCATCGAAGATAACATAGAAGTTGCCACTCTCGGGTGTGCCATCTACAAGGCTTGCCAAATCTGCGTGATAATCAACTTTGTTTTCCACACCCTCACACGATATATTGAGTGTGGCTGCTGCAAAAATCATTGTTGCAAATGCAATCAGTTTTCTCATATTTGTTTAAAATTTATGGTTTCTAATTGTTATTCAAACGCAAAGATAGATAAAATTATTATTCTTAATGCTCTTTTATTTGTTTTTTATCGATTCCGATTGGTTGTACCTCTCGCCTCGGGGTGTAGATATGGGATTGTCGGTCGTCGAAGTGTGTTTGTTATTGCTGACGAAGACCGATTTTGGATGGTGGATAATATCTGTTTTATGGTTAGTGTGAATAAACTTTTGTGTGTGATTATTTGTGAATCTTAGGCGCAATTTATATCTTTGTAGATATGAAAAATATTGTTTTCGACCTCGGTAGAGTGGTCTTTGCCCAGAATCCAAATAAGAGTAGTGAGGAGTATAAACGTTTCTTCTCGTATGTTGCCCAATCGCCTATGCCGCAATTTTGGGTTGACTACGATATGGGTGTATCGAGCTTCGATAAAGTTGTTAGCGATTTGAGCGCTTATCGTGGTGTCGAGGAGGATTATACTCGTAGTATGATTCTGGCATCGATTTCTCGTCAGGAGACAATCGTTGCAACAGAGGCCTTGATTCAAGATTTGAAACGTGCCGGCTATAAACTCTACGTATTGTCGAATATGTCTCGCGAATTCATTGACTTCCTGCGTAAGCAACCCGTATATAGTAATTTCGATGGCGAGGTGGTTTCGTGTGAAGAGGGCGTTGTTAAGCCGATGCCCAGCATCTATGAGATTCTTATCAAACGCTACAATCTGGATGTTGCCCAGACTATGTTTATCGATGACCGCATAGAAAACGTAGAGGTTGCTAAACAGTTTGGTATTACGCCTTTCCATTTCGATAGAGACGACACTGAGGGTAGTTGTGCCAAATTGCGCAAAATGCTTTTGTAGGGTTGTCTCATCGGCCGTTATAATACAATGTCATAATATTATTTTATGGTTACGGTCGGTATGTCGGCCCAATCTGTCGTGTAATGAGGTGAACGATGTTCGTGTCGCATCTTAACATCGCTAAATCCTTGTGAGGCAATAATTATTGAGTCGTGACCTATCGAAGAGTTGATTTTATCAATCGTTTGCATAATCTTTGAGTGGCGTGAGTGATCGGTCTTGTCGAATAAATTATTTTGTATACTATTGCGAGGAATGATTCCCGTAGCAATGACTCCCGCTTTTTTATAGCCACATCCTCGACGGAATATCTGTATAAGCGCTTTGTTGGCGGCTTTGAGCATAACGATCGTGCTGTCGGTGGCAACCTCGAAAGGAATTACTATGCTGCTCCCTTTGTAGTTGGATTCCTCCTCTTTAAATCGATTTGTCCAGGCAAATACGTGAAGTTGTGTGCAGGCTGATCCTTGCTTGCGTAGTTTGGCTGCTGTCATCGAAGTGAATTTAGCAATTTGTTCGGCAAGCTCTTTGATGTCGTATATCTCGCTTGTAAAACTGCGTGATGTGCAGATTGATTGTTTGGCTTGAAATCCATCTTCAAACTCAATGCAAGCCTCGCCTCGAAGTTCTCGCCAGGTCCTTACGCCTGCGATGCCCATAAGTGCACGAACCCACTCTTCCGAGAGTTGGGTGAAATCGTAAGCTGTATTTATGCCACAATCTGTGAGCTTGCGGCGGTATCGGCGGCCGATTCCCCATACATCACCTATGGGGAACTTACGCAATACTTTCTCGATATCCTCATTGCGATGCATATAACAGCCTCCTTGAAGTCGAGGGTATTGCTTGCAGAGTTTCGATGCTATCTTTGCAAGAGTTTTTGTCGGAGCTATACCGACAGATACGGGAATGCCGGTGTTATGTCGGCATCTGCGGGAAATCTCTTTTGCGAGTGCGTCGAAATTAGTGTCGACCATACCGGTTAGGTCGATAAATGCCTCATCAATGCTATATCGCTCGATAGATGGTGCAAATTCCAACAGAGTCTGCTGCACGCGATGTGACATATCGCCATAGAGCGCCATATTGCCAGAAAAGACGGCTACATTATGACGATTTACAATATCGCGAATCTTGAAGAGTGGGGCTCCCATCTCGATGCCGAGTGCTTTGGCTTCGTTGCTGCGAGCTACTGCGCAACCATCGTTGTTCGACAAGACAATAACAGGCCTGAGATTTAAGTCGGGCCTGAATACTCTCTCGCACGATACGAAGAAGTTGTTACAGTCGGCAAGGGCATACATGTTTTATACCTTTTTGATGATGTAGGTTACGATACCCCACACTGTAAATTCGTTGTCGGATGTAATGCGAATTGGTGGGTATTTGTCGTTTGATGGCATAAGCCATAGGCAATCTTTGTCACGACGAATTCGCTTTATAGTAAATTCGCCATCGACGTAGCATACAGCAATTGAACCATCTGAAGCCTCCAAACTCTTGTCGACAACGATTATATCACCTTCGTCGAAATTGTCACCAACCATACTCACTCCGCTCACTCTGAAATAGAATGTCGAGGCGGGATGGCGAATGATGAGCCGCATAAGGTCGAGTCGTTCGTGTGGGGTGTCGTCGGCTGGACTTGGGAATCCGGCCTTCACCTCACCGCATAGTTCCAACTCCTGCGGATTGTAGTCTATTTGATATGGTTCTAGTTTACTCATAAAAACTGTTTTTGCAAAGATAGCGAATTTGATTAAAATCGAAAAGCTGCCAAAAGCGTGCTGGATATGATTTTTTTCAATAAGTAGGGCGATAATTTTCTCTCTCATTTGCCTAATCAATTAATAATCGTTATCTTCGCAACGTCTACGTGATTGATTTGAAACAAAATTTAATTTAATAAAACATTGAGTTATGGGATTTTTGAAAGAGTTTAAAGAGTTTGCCGTTAAGGGTAACGTGATGGATATGGCTGTCGGTGTTATCATCGGTGGTGCGTTCGGTAAGATTGTTACATCGTTGGTGAACGATATCTTGATGCCTCCTATCGGCGTGATTATGGGTAACACCAACTTCTCGGATTTGAAACTTGATATTTCGGCTGTGCGTGATGCCGTTTCGACATCGACCGAGGCTGCTGAGCCAGTGTATTGGAACTACGGTGCATTTATTCAGCAGTGTATCGACTTTATTATTTTGGCATTCTGTGTATTCCTTATCGTTAAGTTGATGAACAGACTCAACCGTAAAAAGAAGGAGGAGCCGGCTCCTGCACCAGCACCTGCACCAGAGCCAGAGCCAGAGCCTACTGCAGAGGAGAAGCTTCTTACCGAGATTCGAGATCTTTTGAAGGAGAAGAAATAATTTTTTATAAAACACTGAATAATAAATGGTTGCTTGATTTATTTCAAGCAACCATTTATGTTATTTGGGAGTGGTCTTTTTATTAATTTTTCGCCATTCTCACTATGGGTTTAATCTTGCATAGTATTTATCTTTTCACCTACGATGCGGGCTGCAATAGCTACATATTCGGCGCAAGGACGACGCTTGTAGTACGCCTCGGTACGGGCAGATGGCGTTGGGTCATCCTTTTGCTGAGCGAGACCCAATAATTCGCGGCAAACTATTGCCCCATTTTCGGCCCTGAATTTTTCTGCCAACTCTTGAACAGCTGTGTAATTGGCTTTTTTTGACTGACTGTTGCTTGGGTCGTAGTTGGGATAGAGGAATCCTGCAACCATAGTCATACCACTTACAGCACCGCACACCTCTCGCAAGCGACCCATACCTCCTCCAAACGGCGATGCCACTATTGCAGCTGTCTTTTCGTCGAGATTGGTAAAGTCTCGATAAGCGAGAAATACCGATTGAGCACAGTTGTAGCCCGATAAAAATAACTCCTTCGCACGAGCCGAACGCTCCTCTGGATTGACTTTCATAACATTCATAGGGTTGATTATATCGCAAAATTAATAAAATTGCAGAAATTCTCATAGAGAATTCTTATCTTTGTTGCATTATGATGGCCAGAACCTTATGAGTTGGGGATTGTGGTCGTAAAAATAAATGCACTATGGAGATTCAAAACGCATATCTTACAATCGACAATCAGGAGCCGCACCATTTTATGCAGCACCGTATACATAAAATTTTATTGGTGTGTTGTACGTATGACGGCTACATACTTGAAGAGGATGGTCATATAGAGTCGCAAATCAACCGCGAGTATATGGAGCTCAATATGAGTAATCCTCCGTCGTTTACGCGTGTGGAGTCTACAACCGATGCGTTGGAATTGCTGTCGCACCGTAGTGATTTCGATTTTGTGCTTACGATGTACAATGTAGGAGAGCCTAATGTATTCGATTTTGCGCGTGAAGTCAAGAAGATATATCCCAATCTGCCGGTGGTGTTGTTGACAAGTTTTTCGAAAGAGATTTATCGCCAGATTGATGAGCAGAATTGTACAGCTATTGATAACATCTTTTGCTGGCACGGTAATCCCGAACTGATTATCGCTATCATCAAACTTATGGAGGATAAACTCAATGCCGAGTCTGACATCCTGGAGGGAGGTGTGCAGGCGATTCTGCTGGTGGAGGATTCTGTACGTTTCTATTCGACCTATCTGCCTGAGTTGTATAAAATTCTTCTTGTGCAGAATAGCGAATTCTTAAAAGATGCTTATAACGAGCAGCAGCAGATTAATCGTAAGCGTGCTCGTCCGAAGGTGTTGCTTGCAACCAATTATACCGATGCTATTGAGATATATTCGCAATACAAGAAGAATCTGTTGGGCGTAATATCGGACGTGGGTCTTATATTAAATCAAGGCGATAGGGCAGAGAATGAAAAACTCGATGCGGGAATAGATATTTGCAAGATGATTAAGACCGAGACCCCCTGGATGCCTGTTATCCTGCAATCTTCGCAAGAGAATTACAACGCTGTTGCTGAACAAATGGGTGTGGGCTTTATATCTAAATCGTCGAAAACTCTGCTCACGGAGTTGCAGGATGTTATTTTGCGTGAGTTTGGTTTCGGCGAGTTTGTATTCCGCAACCATGAGACAGGAGCTGAAGTGGGTCGAGCTCGCGATTTGATGCAGATGCAGGATTTGATTGCTACGGTGCCTGATGATGTGCTGGAGTTCCACCTGTCGCAGATGAAACTCTCGAAGTGGCTCTACTCACGAGGCCTGTTCCCACTTGCAAATGTGTTGAGAAATATCAATAGTAGCCATTTTAGTTCGATAGCCGAGCATCGTGCTGCGTTGGTTTCGCTCTTTAAGGATTATCGTACGATGTTGGGCCAGGGCTTGGTGGCACAGTTTGATGTGGATACATATAGCGATGCCATCGGTTTCGCTCGTTTGGGAGAGGGCTCAATTGGTGGTAAAGCACGTGGCTTGGCATTTATGAATAGTATGTTGGCCAAATATAACCAATACTATAAATATCCCAACGTGCGAATAATGATTCCACGCAGTCTGGTTGTGGCGACTGATTATTTCGATCAGTTTATCAAGCTAAATGGCCTGAAATATGTTATTGGTCGCGATCTGGACGATGATGGTATATTGTCGGAATTCTTGAATTCTACTCTGCCTGTGGAGTTGTATCAGAAGCTGAAAGTATTTGTTGCAACTTGTCGTAAGCCGTTGGCTATCAGGTCGTCGTCGAAATTGGAGGATTCTCATTATCAGCCATTTGCTGGAATCTACTCAACATATATGATTCCTCGATGTGAGAACGATGACCAGATGCTGCGTATGCTGGTTAGGGCGATCAAGAGTGTATATGCATCGGTATATTTTTCATCGTCGAGAGCGTATATACAGTCGTCGCAAAATCTGTTGTCGGAGGAGAAAATGGCTGTGCTGATACAAGAGGTGTGCGGTACGGAGCAGAATGGATATTTCTTCCCAACTTTGTCTGGGGTGGCACGCTCACAGAATCTCTATCCGTTGGGATATGAGAAGGCTGAGGATGGAGTATGTAATATTGTGATGGGCTTGGGTAAAGCTGTGGTCGATGGAGGAAAGAGTCTGCGATTCTCGCCTGTATATCCCGATAAGGCGTTGCAGACATCAACAACAGAACTTACTGTTCAGGATGCTCAAACCGAGGTTATGGCATTGAGTCTTAATCCTGATAATTTCCGTCAATCAACCGACGATGCAGTAAATATTGAGCGAATACCGGTGTCGCGAATGAACGACTTCCGCAATGCGAAGTATGCCTGCTCGTATTTCGATTATCAGAATAATCGCATAAGCGAGAGTCCTACCTTGTCGCGATACTTCCGTGTGATTACATTCAATCGCATACTTAAATACAATGCATTCCCGTTGGCTGAAATTATTCGCGATATGTTGCGAATGGGTGAGGCCGAGATGCGTTGCCCGGTGGAGATAGAGTTTGCCGTAAATATGGATGTGCCGATGGGTGAGATGCAGATATTCAATCTGCTGCAGATTCGTCCTATTATCCGTAACGAGGAGAGTGCCAAGCTCGATTGGTCGCAAGTGGATAAGAGTAATTCGATAGTCTATTCGGAGTGTGCGTTAGGCGTGGGACGTATGCGTGATATAAAGCATATAGTCTATGTCAAATTGGATAAATTCTCATCGCTCAAAACTCAACAGATAGCCGATGAGTTGTATGCTGTAAATAAGAGAATGCGTGAGGAGGGTAAAGAATATGTGCTGATTGGTACTGGTCGCTGGGGCTCATCAGATCCTAACTTGGGAGTTCCTGTTAAGTGGGCGCATATCTCGGAGGCAAGGGTTATTGTTGAGTCTGCTTTGCCAAACTTCAACATTGAGGCGAGCCAAGGTACGCACTTCTTCCAGAATGTGACCTCGCTCGGTGTGGGATATCTTTCGCTTAATCCATCGCAGGGTGATGGAATTTTGAATATTGCTCAGTTGGATTCTATGCCCGCTTGTCACGATGGCGATTACCTGCGATGTGTGGAGTTCGAAAAACCTCTCTATATTTATGTTGATGGACAATCGAAGATTGGTATTGTAAAAGCAGAATAATAGCAATGGTACGATAATTATAATAGCGGATAAATCAATTGTTTATCCGCTATTATTTTAACCATAGGTTTAATTATCGTTTATTCTTTACAATCTTGCCTTTTATAGTCCATATACCACGTTTTTCGGCAGCGCTGCTGTTCATATCCATTACGGCAATTACTGTGTTGGAATTTATTTGGAAAATAGAGTTCCATAGTGCATTGCCATCTTCGGCTAAATTCGGCACAGGTGTTGAACGGTTGCTGAAGTTGCGAGCATCCTTATCGCCAACGTAAACCTGCATATTGGCATAGCGTTCGTTGCGACCCTTACGAAATTCAGTAGATTGAATTGACAGTAGAGTGAAGTCGTCACCTAATCTGATAAGATAAGGAGCACCTGCATAGATCGTATCGTGCAGCTTGTACTCTTCGGCAATAGCCTCTTCGCGGCGAAGGTCGTCGCTGGTTACGCAGCCATCTTCCCAATTGTTGTTTGTGCGTACAATTACAGGTTTGAATCTGCCACGTATGCCATTATCTTCGATAGCTACCGCGATCTGATTAGAGTGGGGGAGATAGATGGGTGAAGCCATTCCATCGCGTTTGTTTGCTCTGAATGATATCTTTTCAGCCTTACCCCAACTATGTCCATTGTCAAATGACCGCATCAAAGTGATTTCCTGTTCGTTGCTCTCTCTGTAAGGACTTTCGTTGGCGAAATATATCTGTAATTCGCCATCTGGTAGTTGCAATGCGATAGGCTCCCAACATCCGTTATTGAATGTTGAGTCGGCAATATATAAGTCTTGCTCAGGGCTCCAATCTTTGCCTCCATTGCTCGATAGCGAATACATAATCTTGTAGCTAAGATTGGTCCCTTTGCGCGGCCTTGCATTCCACATATAGAGCAGTTGTCGGTTTTGAAGTTGCAATAATTCGCAGTTGGTATATATGTATTTGTCGTTTTGGGCTACAATTGAGGGCTCCGACCATGTGTCGCATTCGTCATCGCTGAATCGTATGTATGCTCGGCTGCCTATGTTGTAAACCAATGCGTGATGATTGTCTACACGCTTTATTCGTGCGTAATTGCCTGGTGTGATGTATGAAAGCGAAGAGGAATCCCATTCGATTGTAGGTTTGTTGTGAGTGCAATTGATAAAGAGAATAGCAATAGCAATAAATATTGCTGTGTGTAAGAGTTTTCCAATCTTCATTTGAGTGTTTTTATAGGTTTGTAGACAAAGATAAAACTATTTTTGCGATTGTGAAAAAAAGTTTTTGGGTATATGGCAGTCTTATTTGTACGTGAGCCTAGGACAGGAGTACGAATATGTTAATTTTGTGCTTAAATCGGATGTGTTGGGTGTTGCTTATTTTCGATTATCTGTGTATCTTTGTATTATGGTGAAAGGTGTGCATATGTTTTTGCATATACAGCTTATTTTCGGAGAGTGCAATACATTGAATGAGGATTAAATAAAAATAAGCTATGAAGAAATTACTGAAAATTACTATGAGCATCGTAGCGGTGCTTTTAGTATTGTTGATGGTACTCCCATTTGCCTTTAAGGGTAAGTTGGAAACTATTGTTAAACAGGAGGGTAATAAGCTGCTAAATGCGCAGTTCGATTTCGAAGCTCTCGATTTGAGCTTGATTCGTAATTTCCCATCGGCGTCAATTACACTGAAAGATTTTTGGTTGAAGGGTGTCGATGAGTTTGAGAACGATACTCTTGTCTATGCTGGCGAGTTAACGGCCGCGGTAAATTTGATGTCGCTTTTTGGTGATAGTGGTTATGAGGTATCGAAGGTGATTGTCGATGATACTCGCCTTAAGGCTATCGTGCTTGAAGATGGAAAGGTTAATTGGGATGTGATGAAAAGTTCTGGCGAGCAGACAGAAGCGGTGGAGGATAGCTCTGATCCAAGTGCATTCAAGGTGAGCCTTAAGAAATTGTCAGTAAGTGACTTGGATGTTGTATACGACGATCGTCAGGGTGGAATGTATGCTGCTTTGCTTGATTTCGATGCGACTTGTTCGGGTGATTTCGGTAGCGACAACACAACCGTTAAACTAAAAGCCGAGACTCCGTCGCTCACATTCCGTTCGGGTGGTGTGCCATTTTTGAATCGTGCAGCAATCAAGGCAGATATGGATGTTGATGCCGATTTGAAGAGTATGAAATTTACACTCAAAGATAATGAGTTGAGTCTGAATGCTATTCGCGCAGCCATTGATGGCTGGGTTGCTATGTTGGACGATGGTATGGATATGGATCTTAAACTCAATACCAATGAGGTTGGTTTCAAGGAGATTTTATCGCTTATTCCTGCTATCTATGCCAAAGATTTTGAAGGGTTGAAGACCGATGGCGTCGCTACATTGTCGGCCTACGCCAAGGGTAAGATGGTGGGCGATGATTGTGTCCCACAATTCGATGTGGCACTCAACGTAAAGAATGCTATGTTCCGTTATCCGTCGTTGCCGGCCGGAGTCGATGGTATCAATATAGCAGCTACGGTGAAGAATCCAGGAGGAAGTATCGATGCTACAACCGTAAACGTCAATCCGTTTAGCTTTACACTTGCAGGCAACCCATTTACAGTAACGGCCGATGTGGCTACGCCTATGAGCGATTTGAAATTTAACGTAGCCGCAAAGGGTAAGCTCGATTTGGGTAAGATCAAAGATGTCTATCCGATGGAGGATATGAATTTGAATGGATTGATAAATGCCGATATGAACCTTAATGGCTGTATGTCGTATATCGATAAGGGACAGTATGACAAGGTTCAGGCTCAGGGTAGTGTTAACTTGAGTGATATGAAGTTGACACTTGCTGATATGCCTGAGGTAGATATCAAACAGTCAACTTTCAGCTTCTCGCCGCAATACCTGGAGCTTAGCAAGACTACAATCAATGTCGGCTCTAACGATATCACGCTCGATAGCCGTTTTGAAAACTATCTCGGATTTGTATTCAAGGGAACAACTTTGAAGGGAACACTTAATGTAAACAGTAGCAAGCTCAATCTTAATGATTTTATGTCATCCGAAGAGTCGGCTACGGCACCTGCAACCGAGGAGACTGCTCAAGTGGCTGATTCAGCTGCAATGGGTGTGATTCGTATCCCCGATAACATTGATTTCCGTATGCAGGCCAACTTCAAGGAGGTGTTGATGGCGAAGATGAAGTTCTCTGACGTGAAGGGTCTGTTGATTGTGAAAGACAGCAAGGTGGATATGCAGAATCTGTCGCTCAATACTATGGGTGGCGGTGTAGTAGTGAATGGCTCGTATGCAACTCCTGCCAACAATCCAGCTCGTTTGGATGCGGGATTTGCTCTTAATAATATCAGTTTTGCTCAGGCATACAAAGAACTTGATATGGTTCAGCAATTTGCCCCTATTTTCTCAAACTTGAAGGGTAATTTCTCTGGAAATATGAAGGTTAACACTTTGCTCGATGATCAGATGAGCCCGGTGATGAAATCGCTAAATGGTAATGGCAGTCTTACTACAAAGGATTTGAGCCTTAGCGATGTCAAGTTTATCAATCAAGTGGCTGATATCGTTAAAAAACCTTCGCTCAAAGAGACTAAGGTGAAGGATTTGAAAATTGACTTTACTATTGCCGAAGGTCGTGTGAATACCAAGCCGTTTGATATCAAGATGGGTGATTATACGATGAATCTTTCCGGTTCAACAGGTCTTGATCAGACAATCGATTACCGAGGAAAGATTACTCTTCCGGCGTCGGCTGGTGCTGTATCGAAACTTGGAACGGTGGATATGACCATTGGTGGAACATTCTCTTCTCCGAAGGTGGGTATAGATATGGAGAGTTTGGCAAAACAGGCCGCAAAGCAAGCTTTGACAGGTTTGGGACAGAAACTTGTTGGCTCAAACACAAATGGCGATGCAGCCGACTCAACCGCTACCAACAAGCAGACAAAGGCTGCTGAGACCGTTGGTAAGGTACTCGACTTATTCAAAAAGAAGAAATAGTGATTTGAGATATTTTGATAAAGATTGCCCGCGTGATTCGTGGGCAATCTTTTTTTTGTGTTACGGTTTTCTATAAGGCGTTAGGAAGTCTTGCTGTGATTTCGGCAGTTTATCTTAATTTACCTTTAAGGTAGGCTCGGCGACCATACGCAAAAAACGCCAACATACCTGCAACATTTACTACCCATGCGCTCCAAAAGGCTGCTCCGTATCCGAAATGTTCGGCTGCGATACCTCCCGCTAAGATGCCAAGGCCTATGCCGATATCCCATGAGACGAGCATGGTAGAGTTGGCTGTGCCGCGCTGTTTATTGGTTGCTAAGTTGATAAACATTGTCTGGAATGCAGGGAACATATGTCCGTTGCCGAGACCTATCACAAGTGCAGCGCCATAGTAACCCACTTTGTTGTGCAGGGCCGCAAACATCAGATATCCGAGCATGGCTATAATTATGCCTGCCGATGCGTTTTGGACGATTTTGCCCTTGCGCAGGGTGCGTGAGCCGATTAGACGTGAGCATATCAATCCTATGGCCAATAGCGCAAAAAACAATCCTGTTCCGCTTGTAATGCCCAATTCTTCCTTGCCATAAATTGCAATATATGTGGCAAGTATTCCGTATGAGAAGGCGAAGCAGATAATTGACAATCCTTGGCTCCAACCTTTTAGCAAAATAAATCGGTCGAGCGACAAACGCTCTTGCTTTTTGATAGGAGGTCGGTGGGGGAGTTTTGCACTAGCTGTGAAAGCCAAGCCGATAGCCGAGGTGATGAATGCCAACCAAAAAAGAGTGTTGAAATCGCCGTACATACCATATATCAAAAGAGCTACTGTCGGACTTATGGCTGTTGCGATATTGTTGCTCAGACCATAATACCCGATACCTTCGGCTCTGCGTGATGATGGTAGAACATCAATTGCTACGGTACTGTTTGATACAGTGGTTGCTCCAAATGGTGCGCCGTGCAGGGTGCGTACAATCGTGAACAACAGTAATGATCCGGCTATGATATATCCGGCAAAAAAGAGACAAAACAGAGCATAACTTGCTACGAGTACAATGCGTCGCGGAAAACTGTCGACCATATATCCACTCAGCGAACGTATCACAAGTGCTGTAATGGTGTAGCCCGACAGAACCATACCAATCGTGTCCTTGTCTGCGTGAAATGTCTCGCTCAGGTAGGTTGGCAGGAGTGGTGTGAGCAACATAAAAGAGAAGAAAATCATAAAGTTGGCCAACCATATCTTCACATAGTTGCCATTCCATAATTTCTCTTTCGGTATGTTATTTGACTCTTTCATCTTCTATATTATTGGGCATTGTTGCCTCTAAGTCTAATCACTGCCATGTCGCTGCGTGTGCCTATTCGAAACGGAGGTCCCCACAACGATAGTCCACACGATACATAGATGTGTGAATGAGACCATTTACGATAGCCGTAACTCTGCTCGTACATCTTGTCGGTAAGTAGGCTGATTGGCCATACTTGGCCACGATGGGTGTGACCACTGATCTGTAAGTCGACCTTCAATGAATCGCTTTGCGAGAGTCGATACGGTTGATGGTCCAGTACGATTATGGGGTGCGAACGGTTGGCATCGTCAATCATATTGCGAAGCGGTTTGCGATGGCGATTGCTACGGTCGTCACGACCTATAATCTGTATCCCGTTAGGAAGTGATACTATTGAATCGCGAAGCAGTGTAATGGGTGTCGAGGTCAAGAATTGTGCCGCTTTGTCGATTCCGCTAATATATTCGTGGTTGCCTGGAACCATATATATCCCCATTGAGGCTTTCAGTTGCGATAACTCCTGGTTCATCTTTTCGCGATATAGCGGAGTTGTGCTATTGTCAATCAAATCACCTGCTATGAGTATTAAATCGGGATTTTGGGCGTTTATCATCTCGGCATAGCGTTGCATTTTATGTTTGCCCGTACCCTCGCCTAAATGCACATCGCTTATAGCGACAATATTAACCTCTCCACCTTCGATTGGCTTGTCAAGCGAAATGTCAAGCTCAACGATTTGCGGGTTGAGATAGTTAATGTGACCATATATAAGCACTGTTATCGTGAATGCAAGTGCATACCAAAAACCATATTTGAATTGTGGAACGAATAGGTGGGCAATGTCGCAAACGAGTAGTGATAATACCATATAAAGTAAAAATACCATCCAGATTGAGCCTAACGTAAATAGACTCTTTAATACGACGGCTGGCATAGCTACATCGCGAACTCCGATGGCGATAAATAGGGCCGATGCTACAATCCAAAAGAGAATGGAGAATATTATCTTGATAGCTAGCGGACAACTCGATAGCATCTGCAATGCTCTGATAAATACATATATGTTGCCACCGAGATAGGCAATCATCATTCCCGAGAAGATAAATTTCATATGCGTAAACTTCTTTTATGTCGCAAAAATAGTGATAATCATCGAAAATTGTTTCCCGGGGCGCAAGTTTTATGCATAAGATTGAACCCATTATGATAAATTGGTTTAAATATCGGCTTGCGTATGTTTTAGGGTAGTTGTAGGGCGGAAAATAAAAACCACCGAGATGGGATTCTCCATTCTCGGTGGTAGGTATTAGAAAGTGTGATTACACTTATTTTACTGGCATCGGAGTGTGACGCTTCTTCTTAGGAGTCTTCAACACCTTGTCGATAGCCTCGCATACCATAGGCTCCATAATCGTGCGGTAGCACTCCAAGTTGGGGTGGCAGGTGTCATGGCTCCACTTAGCAGGAAGACCACCTTTCTCGTCCGTGAGAGCAGGGTGGTAGTCCAAATAGTAGATGTTGTTAGCCTCGGCATATGCGCGGATAAGCTTGTTCATCTCAAGAATCAATGGAGCAGGATTGATATCCTTTCTCCAACCAAATACAGATGTGGGAGTAACCGAGCAGAGGATAACTTTGATGCCGTTAGCCTGTGCAAGCTCGCACATTGAGATGATATTACCCAAAGTGTTCTCTGGTTTGATCTTTCCGTTGTTCTGAGCGATATCGTTGGTTCCTGAAAGAATAACCACACAACGAGGGTTCAAGTCGATGACATCGCGACGGAAACGAACCAACATCTCTGATGAGGTCTGTCCGCTGATACCACGACCTACAAAGTTGTTCTTCTTGAAGAACTCAGGGTCTTTGCCAGCCCAGCCGTCAGTGATAGAGTTACCCATAAATACGACATCGGGGCGAACACCGCTTGCCAATACCTCTTGATTAGCCTTCTCGTAGCGGCCAAATGCTGCCCAATCCTTCTTCTGTGAATAGCCGCAAAGTGTAATAGTACTCAGGGCTAAAACAAGCAAAATACGTTTCATAAAAGCTCTTTATTTGAATTAACATTAGTTTACGTAACACAAATGTACAAATTTGTCGCGATAAAGCATCATCTTTTGTGTAAAATTGTTAATTTTGCAAAGCGAAAATCGATTAAAAACTAAAATAAATGGAGAATTTTGAAGCTACGTCATATACACTAATGTGTGTGGCCACAAATCGTGAGTTTGAGGATACAGGTTGGGTTCTTGAGGATAAGGAGGCAACTGAGCCTTCGCTCGTGAGAGCTATCTACAAGAATAAGCAACTCAATTTGAAGGGTGATGAGTTCGGATTTTATACCTTCTGCGACTGGTTGCCGGTGAAGCGAATGCTGAAAGGCTCGGCCGCTCCGGTTACATTCAAAAGCAAGGGTTTGGCTGAATATTTGGGACTTAAAAATCTTTATATCACACTCAATGGCTACTCTCCAATGCACGGTGCAGCAATGACTACCTGCTCGTTCAAGGAGACTGAGGCATTCAGCGTATGTGGTCGTATGGGTAGCGACGAGAAGCGTATTTTGGTGGTGGCTTCTGCCGGTAATACCGCTCGTGCATTTGCAAGAGTGTGTTCAGAGAATAATATTCCATTGCTGTTGTCGGTGCCAGCCGACAACCTCTCGGCTATGTGGTTCGAAAAACCGCTTAATCCTTGCGTGAAACTTATCGCTTGTGATAAAGGTGGTGATTACTTCGATGCTATTCGTCTGAGCGATTTGGCTTTGCAGTCACCTAAATTCTATGCCGAAGGTGGTGCTAAGAATGTGGCTCGCCGCGATGGTATGGCTACGACCGTTCTTTCGGCAGTTACAACTATTGGCCGAATTCCCGATTACTATTTCCAGGCAGTTGGTAGCGGTACAGGCGCAATCGCAGCTTGGGAGGCCAATATGCGACTTATCGAGGATGGTCGTTTTGGAAGCAATACGATGAAGTTGATGGTTTCGCAGAATGCTCCATTTGTTCCGATGTACGATGCCTGGAGAGCCGATTCTCGCGAAATGTTGCCATACAGTGCCGATAAGGCTCGTCGTGATGTGGCAATAATCGATGCAAAGGTTCTCTCGAACCGTAAGCCTCCTTATGGAATTAAGGGTGGATTGTATGATGCATTGAAGGCTACTAATGGCGAGGTCCTTGTTGCAACAAATGCGCAAGGTCGTAAAGCGGCTAAGTTGTTTGAGGAGTTGGAGGGAATTGATATTCATCCAGCTGCTGCGATTGCTACTGCAACCCTTATCAAGGCTGCGCAGGAGGGCAAAATTGACAAAGATGCTACAATTATGCTCAATATTACCGGTGCTGGTGAGCAGCGTTTCAAGCGCGAGCACGATGTGGTATATTTGGAGCCGAGCAAGATATTTCCACTCAATGTAGAGGCCGATGAGGTGATTGCTGCTGTGGAGGCTCTATTTGAGTAACGAAGAGAAGGAGAGAGTTAATAGAGTTAGGTTTAGTTTGGTTAAAAATAGTTATATGCTTTATCCTATAAGATTTATACCTCGCCTGCAAGAGGTAATATGGGGAGGAAAGGAGTTCTTGGCGAATGTCAAGGCCGATAGAGGTGTGCGTATCACACCTGGGAAGTTGTATGGCGAGAGTTGGGATATCTCAGGTCTTGAAGGTAATATTTCGGTTGTTGCAAACGGATTTTTGAAGAAGAACAATCTGGAGGAGATTATCGAGGTATATATGGGCAATCTCGTTGGAGACAAGGTCTATGAGAAGTATGGACTGACGTTCCCGCTATTGGCGAAGACGTTAGATTGTCACAATATTTTGTCGATTCAGGTGCATCCCGATGATGCTTTGGCAGCTGAGCGTCATGATTCTTATGGTAAGACCGAAATGTGGTATGTGATTGATGCCGAGCCGGGCTCATATCTCTATATAGGATTCAAGGATAACAATATCACTCGTGAGGAGTTTATCAAATCACTCAACGAAGATACTTTGCCTGAGAAACTCAATAAGGTGGAGGTGAAGGCTGGCGATGTATTCTATATCCCTGCAGGTACAGTTCACGCATTGGGTAAAGGTATCAAGGTTGTGGAGATTCAGCAGACTTCGGATGTTACATATCGCATATACGATTGGAATCGTGTGGATAGCGAGGGGAATGCTCGAGAGTTGCATACTGCACTGGCAATCGATGCTATCGATTTTTCGAAGAGTGGCGAGGAGTGTCATATAAAGTATCAGCCAATTGTAAACGAAGCTGTAAAGCTCATCGATTGCCCATACTTCACGATCAATGCAATAGAAGTCGATGGTGAGTTGGAACGAGATGTGATTTCACGTGACTCGTTTGTCTTGTATACCTGCATCAATGGTGAGATTGATGTCGAAATGGACGGCAATACAGAACATCTGATGCAGTCCGATGTGGTCTTAATTCCTGCCGAGGCTGACAATGTGACAATTAAGGGTCGTGGCCGATTGCTGGAGACATATATCAGCGAACAATAAAAGTCGTTTCTGTGGCCGGCTTTTGCCGTTTTAAAATAATAAAGGGTGTCAACTCAGAAAGTTTGGCACCCTTTTTATTTAGTCGTTGTAGTATCGATCACTATTCGATACTCTGCTCCTGCTGTATTACAAGAAGCCAACGCAGATAGCCTGCTATGGCAAGCAAAGAGTATAGAGCATACAGACTTGCCGTCAGTGGTATCTCTTTGTAGAAATATAGTCCCACCGTAATTACATCGACAGCCAACCACACCAGCCACTGCTCGACATATTTTCTCGATAAGAGCCAATATGCGATAACACTAAGCGATGTGGTCAGTGAATCCCAAAATGGAACGGTGCTGTCTGTGAAATTGATAAGCAATAGATATATGCCCGAATGAAGAATAGCATACACCCCAACAATCGCTACCCACGCCACGCGTGGGGTGTGTCCTATTCGTAACTCACTTTTCTTATCCTTTTTACTGCCTTTTTGGCTCCATACGACAAGCCCATATATGCCAGCCAAAATATAGTATGTCTCCATTGCGCAATCGGCGTATAATCCTTGTCGGTAATAGAGAATACCGTGAACTATGGGCATAATCAAGCCTATGACCCATAGCCATATATTAGCCTTGTACTCGAAGTAGAGATATAGCAAACCGAGTGCGACGCCGATGATTTGAAGAGTGAGTTTCCAATCCATAGATGTTAGAATTTTACTGTTACATTTGCAAGTATGTGGAGTGGAGCCTGAGGAAAGTAGTACGCTTCATCGTATCGCTCACCATCCCACATATAAGAGTAGCCATAGCCGTTGCTGCAATACTTTTTATTAAAGAGATTATATACGCAGAGTCCCAATCTTACGCTTTTGGCTGCACGTGATGGAAGTGTATAGGCAAGGTCGAGATTCGTTACCGAATAGTCATCGAGCGATAGCGTCTCAATCTCGTTGTTGGTGAAGTATTGTTTGCCAACGTATTGTGTACGTATAATTGCCTCGAAGCCTTTTACCTTGAACTCTGCAAATGCTGCGGCCATAGACTCGGGAGAGTATGCTATTGTCATATTTCCAAGATTTTGGCCAAATGTTGGACTATCGGCGAGCATATCCACATAGTCAATAATCTTGTTGCGGCTAAATGTTGCATTCGCTCCCAACGTGAACCAGCGTGCAATTTTCCATGATGCCATTAGTTCTACACCTGCACGATAGCTCTTTGGAACATTAGTATTGAGCGCATCGGAACTATCGTTGACCATTCCGGTGGGGATGAGCTGATTTTTGTAGTGCATATAATATAGGTTTGCGCCCAATGACAATCTCTCGGATGTGTATTGATATCCCAACTCATAGTCGTATAATCTCTCTGCCTCAGGTTGAGTCTGGTCTTTGGCAAACATGTAGCGGTCGGTGAAGTCTGAGCGTGTAGGCTCTTTCTGTGCAATCGCAAATGATGCAAAGATGTTGTGACCCTTGCCAAAATCGTAGCTTATGCCGACTTTAGGATTGAAGAAATTGTACTTTTTGTCGACATCGATTGGCTGCATCTGCATCGTGTTCCAATCATAGTTGTCGTTCACACCCCACGCCTTGTAGCTTACGAAACGATATTGCAAATCCGCAAATAGATTCAGCCCTCGTGCTGCTTGCCACAATGCTTTCACGAATAGGTTCGCATCGTGCTTGTTCACGTCGTTGTCGTACCATCTGCCACCGATTGAGCCGCTGTTCATACCATCGACCCAATCCAATTCTCCCCAATGCGGGCAGGTGTAATAGCTCCAAGAACCGCCTGTGAGAAGTTGCAATCGTTCCGATGTGTATGCTGCTGATGCGTTGACGCCACCTGTGTGGTTACGCATAATTTTGCGGCGAATCATATCGGCCTCTACGCCTGAATCTGTGATGCCGAGGTTGGTGTATTCTAAAAGTGTGCGAGCATCCTTATATTGCTTGTAGTAGCCATAACCATAAGTGTAAAATCCGGTCGCAGAGAGATTCCAACTATCTGATAATTGGTGGTTAATAATCAACTGATTGTTGATTTGCAGGTAGTTGTCGGTCTGGTCGTCATAGTAGTCGACGTGAGTGCCATCGGCTAAAACGTATGGACCATTAGAGGTCTCGTATTGGCCTTCGGTGTGATAACGGCGACCATATAAATCCATCTCCTGCTTTGTTACGCCCGTATAAGTGAGGTTGGTTTTGGCTTTTCCGCCAAATGAGAGTAACTTGACAGTTGTACGATCAGAATAGTAAGCACCCTGTAACATATACGACTTCAGGTCGGTCGCGCCTCTGTCGATATATCCGTCAGAGCCTATATGGGTCATTCTGGCATCTATGGCCCAATGATCGTTCATAATTCCCGAACTGATACGTATGGCCTGCTTATTGGTATTGTATGAACCATAACTAAGCGATGCCTCACCACCAAACTCCGATAATGGAGATTCGGTAGTCATACTTACGGCTCCACCAAATGCGCCAGTACCATTGGTGGATGTACCTGCCCCTCGTTGTACCTGAAGATCTCCTACGGCCGAAATTAGATCGGGGGTATCGTACCAATAGGTCGAGTGGGAATCAGGATTGTTGAGCGACATTCCGTTTACTGTAACATTCAAACGGGTTGCGTCTGTACCACGCAGACGAATCGAAGTTCCACCGATTCCGATACCGGTTTCGTTGGTGGCAATCATTGATGGAGTGAGGGCCAATAGCGATGGAATATCCAATCCGTAGCTGTTGCGCTCAATCTCTGCGTGGGTTAGGTTTGAGTGCGCGACCGGAGTCGATTTGGTCGCTCGTGTAGCGATGACGTGAATCTGTTGCAAACGCCCCTCCATAGAGATGGTGTCGCTTGAATCAAATTGGGAGTCTAGATTCTTGTTTGGTGAGCCGTTGTGTGCCCACGTGATGCCAAGCGACAATGTCGCAATGGCGAGTGTGAAATAAATCCTTTTCATTTTTAATTATTTAAGTTAAAAACAGAAAAGGGGTACATTTTGTTGATTACGCTACTCCCGGTCTCGGCATTACCCGTATCCGGTTCAATGGGTATAATCTCAGCCTGATAGTAAGGCACCCCTTAGATGTCGGTGCAAAGATAATAAATCCAAATAAAATAATTTATATACATTTGGCGTTTTTTGTTATATTTGCATACTTTTAAAATTTTAGTTTTATATGAATACAAACATAACTGATACTATTAAATATATTGGTGTTGATGACACCGATTTAGACCTGTTTGAGAGCCAGTATATTATACCTAACGGTATGTCATATAATTCGTATCTTATTACCGATGATAAGATCGCGATCATGGATAGTGTCGATGCTCGCAAACAGACAGAGTGGATGGATAAACTCTCAGCCGCGCTCGAAGGGCGCAGACCCGACTATCTAGTGGTTCAACATATGGAACCGGATCACGCGGGCAGCATCGTGGCGGTGGTGGAGCGTTATCCCGAAATCAAAATTGTAGCATCGGCCCGAGCAATACAGATGTTGCCCAATTTCTTTGAAGGTGTTGATTTTACTGATAGGACCATTGCTGTTAAGGAGGGCGACACTCTGTCGCTTGGTGCTCATACATTGCAATTCTTTATGGCTCCGATGGTACATTGGCCAGAGGTTATGGTTTCGTACGACACGCATGATAAAGTATTGTTTTCGGCTGACGCATTTGGAAAGTTCGGTGCACTCGCTCACGATGAGGAGTGGGCTTGTGAGGCCAGAAGATATTACTTTAATATCTGTGGAAAATATGGAGTGCAGGTGCAGGCCCTGCTGAAAAAATTGTCACAGGTAGATGTAGCTTGTATTTGTCCGTTGCATGGCCCTGTTTTGAACGAAAATCTTGGCTATTATCTCTCTCTTTACAATACTTGGAGTCTTTATGAGCCCGAAAGTGAAGGAGTGTTTGTAGCCTATGCCTCTATTCATGGTGGTACTGCAGCTGCCGCAAATAAAATACGAGAGATGCTTTTGACTAAGGGCGAAAAGAAGGTTGCTATTACCGATCTTAGCCGTGATGATATGGCCGAGGCCGTAGAAGATGCTTTCCGATATGGTAAGTTGATTGTAGCTGCCGCATCTTACGATGGGGGAGTATTCCCTCCGATGCACGATTTCTTGCACCACTTGCAAATCAAAGGATATCAGAAGCGTCGTGTAGGTATAATCGAGAATGGTTCTTGGGCTCCCGTGGCTGGTCGAGTAATGCGTGCTATGTTGGAGCAGATGAAACAGATCGAGATTGTTGAGCCAATGGTTACAATCAATGCTCGAATGAAACAGAGCGATCTATCGCAGATGGAGGCATTGGCTGATGCTATGGTAGGGTAGCCGAGAAGGGTATATAAACAGAAAAGGGTATGAAAAATCATACCCTTTATTTATTATTATTAATTGCCAATGAAAATAAAAAAACCGCAGAAATACTGCGGCTTATTCGTTTTTTGTCGGGATGACTGGATTCGAACCAGCGACAACACGCCCCCCAGACGTGTACTCTAACCGGGCTGAGCTACATCCCGAAAGTAGCGAGAGAGAGACTTGAACTCTCGACCTCATGATTATGAATCATGCGCTCTAACCAGCTGAGCTATCTCGCCATTTGCTGAATGCGAGTGCAAAGATAAGCGATTTTTTTTTCTATGCAAAATCTTTTGCAAAAAAATCACCCTAATTTTAATTTTTTTTCGGCATATCATTTGCGAAATCTCGTCTAAAATACTGATAATATGAACTCTGGCAAGGATTTTATGCGAATAATAAGTTTGGTGTCGGCTATTGCACTTTTGGCTGGTTTATCGTTTGAAGTACTCTCAGGGCATCGTTCCGACTTCTCGCAATGGTATTTATGGTTACAATTTGCAGTCTGTATAATTTTTATGTCGGATTTCTTGTTTAGCCTCTATTATTACAAGCGTCGGGCAACATTATCGGAAGCCCGTCGGCATAGAGCTTGGCTCGATGTGTTGTTTTTGCTTATCTCGTTGCCGTATCTTAACGTGCTGGATTGGTTGCATTTGACACCAGGTCGCGAGATAACAATGCTTGTGGCCACATTGCCAATTATTCGTTCGTATATAGTTATGGGAATGGTGGTTCAATGGATGCTGGACGGGGCTGTGGCAAAGATTTTCGGAGCTTATGTGCTGACTATCGTTGGCGTGACCTATCTTGCCGCTTTGATGTTCTACGACTATGAGATTGATGTTAATGACGAACTGCGTAATTTTGGCAATGCACTATGGTGGTCGGCGATGAATGCGACCACAGTTGGCTCATCTATAATTCCTGTAACCATTGCCGGTAAATTCCTGTCGGTGTTATTGCCTGTTATTGGAATGATGTTTTTTCCGATATTTACGATATATGTGACCGATATATATAATTCTAAATCGAGGCCTAAACATAATCAATAAAAAGAGGCTGCCACCCTGCAGGTTAGACAGCCTCAAATTTTATATGCTAAAAAATACTATTCGATCTCAATCAGCGGCGCATTTGCCGAAACAGCATCACCTACTGATACGAGTACTTGTCGTACCTTTCCTGCATAATCGGATGGAATAGTATTCTCCATCTTCATAGCCTCGAGGATTACTACCGGCTGGCCAACCTTCACCTGATCACCGACCTTTACCGTAATGTCAATGATTCGACCAGGTAGGGGAGCATTGATAGTGTTGCCTACGATGGTAGTTGCACTTATTGTCGGCTCTGCCGGCTTAGCAGCTACGGCTTTTTCTGCCTCCTGAGCTGCTTTCTCGGCCTGTGCAGCCTCATATGCAGCCTTCTTCTTGCCGGTAAGGAAGTTCTTTGCAACCAAGGGGAATAACTCTAACAACAATACCTCCTTCTCGTTCTCTGCCAACTTAACACCTCCTGCCTCAGGAAGTTCTGGATTGGGCTGCATCTTGTATTTTGATGTGTCGTAAGGAATCTCCTCACGGAATCCACAGATTTTGAATCGGAATTCAGGATCAATCTTCACAGGAGTGTGGCCATAGTCACCCTTAACCAATCCAATAAACTGAGAGCTCTTGTTGGTGTACATTTCGCGACCAGCCTTCTCGTCCATAGCACAGTTTACGGCCTGAGCACCAACAATCTGCGATGTGGGAGTTACCAAAGGTGGTAAACCGGCTGCCAAACGTACCGAAGGAATCAGCTCCATTGCGCGTGGTAGGATATCCTCCGACTTGAGCTGCTTGAGCTGTGCAACCATATTAGAATACATTCCTCCAGGAATCTCGGCCTGCTGAACCAATTTGTCGGGAGCAGGGAATCCAAAGTATGCCTCAATTTTCTGGCTTGCCTCCAACAACTTATCGAAATCCTCAGCCTTTGCAGCAGCAACAGCCTCGTCGAAGTACTTGTCAGCAGTTTCAGAGAAGGCAAATCGGTTAGGACGTGGTTTCTCTGCGCCAAATACCGATAACTCCAACTCCTTGCGGATAACCTTCAACTGCTCGTTGATCTTTGCGACGGCCTCCATATTGACACCGATGTCGATACCCATCTTCTGACAGAATACATATACCAACTCCAATGCGGGAGCACCTGTACCACCTGCAAACCACCAGCAGTTTGTATCTACAACATCAACACCTGCGGCAATAGCAGCAAATACCGATGCCAGTCCATAACCCGGAGTAGAGTGGGTATGGAAATCGATGGGCACATTGATGTGTTGCTTGAATAGCTTCACAAGCTTGCTAATGCGCTGAGGTGGAATTAGTCCCGACATATCCTTTACAGTGATCATATCGGCGCCTAAATCGGCCATCTGCTTCGCCTTACTGAGGAAATATTCGTCTGTAAAAATTGGTTTAGGAGCTTTCTTGCCGAACAAGCGCTGGAAGAATGTTGGCTCTGGATATTTGGGGTCGACAGTGTAACATACCGCACAATCGGCAATGCCGCCATACTGCTTTACATATTTAATTGTCGACTTGACGTTGTCCACATCGTTAAGCGCATCGAAGATACGCATAATACCCAAACCACTCTCTATTGCGTTGCGGCAGAAACCATCAATAATCTCATCTGTATAGGGAGCATAGCCAAATAGATTACGTCCTCGTGAGAGGGCTGTGAGTTTTGAGATATCACCAATCTGCTGGTGGATGGTCTCCAAACGAGTCCACGGATTCTCTCCTAAATAGCGCATTACTGAGTCAGGCACAGCACCGCCCCAGACCTCCATAGCAAAGAACCCTGCATCTTTATAATAAGGTAGGCATCGGTTGATTTGCTCCTGTGTCATACGGGTTGCAAACGATGACTGCTGACCATCTCGTAATGTCAAATCTCTAATTTTTAATGATTTAGCCATAATCAAAAAGTTAACAATCAATTATTAAATCTAACTAACCTGTTATTTTGAGCCTTTTAGGCTCACTACAAAGATATAAAACTTATTTTACACATCAATTTTTTTGTGGCGAATTAGTATCTTTGTGCGGTAAAAAAATACTTTATGACGCCAATTGTCACCATATTTACTTTAACCGCATACCTGGTTTTGCTCTTCGCTGCAGCCTATTTTTCGGGCCATAAAGCCGACAATAGTGGTTTCTTTATTGGGAACCGTCGTACAACTTGGTATATGGCTACCCTCGCTATGATCGGAGCTGCGATGTCGGGCGTCACTTTTATTTCTGTGCCAGGCTCTGTTGCCGTGGACCAATTCTCATATATGCAGATGGTGGTGGGCTTCACCATCGGGCAATTTATCGTTGCATTTTTGCTTATTCCAATCTTCTATCGCCGAGGTGTGGTATCGCTATATGAGTACCTCGATCAGCGTTTTGGTATTACTGCCCACAAAACGGGAGCATTGTGTTTCTTAGTATCCAAGCTAATTGCATCGTCACTTAAACTCTTTGTTGTATGCGCTGTGATGCAGATACTTGTAATGGATCACTTCAACCTTAGCTTTACATTAAACGTAGCTCTAACGATGCTCGTTGTTTATCTTTATACTCTTCGTGGCGGCGTACGATCGCTGATTATCACAGATACTATCCAATCTTTGTGCCTTGTGGCAAGTGTTGTGATAGTTATTGGTTATCTATGTAAGGCGATGGATCTTTCGGTAGGGGCAGCCTATGAGTTGGTTCGGGATTCTAGCTATTCGCAAATGTGGTTCTTCGATGACCCTTCGTCGGCGCGATATTTTTGGAAGATGGTTGCTGGTGGTGCGTTGTCGTTGGTGGCTATGACAGGACTGGATCAGGATATGATGCAACGCAATATGAGTTGTCGCACGATTCGCGATTCGCAGATTAATATTGTTCTCACTGCCATTTGCCAAATTTTTGTCATTCTGCTATTCTTGTCACTTGGCGTTTTGCTCTATACCTATGTCGATTTTGCAACTCTGCCGCAGCCAAGTCGTGGTGATGATCTGTTTGCAATGGTAGCAACACAAGGCGGATTGCCGTTAATCGTTGGTATTGTGTTTGTTGTGGGACTTATATCAAGTACATATTCAGCAGCTGGTTCAGCTCTGACCTCGCTTACAACATCATTTACATTGGATATTTTGGATGGTTCACGATTCGACAACGCCCAATTAAGAAAAATCCGAAATTACACTCATTTTGTGATGGCCGTTGCGATGGTGTTTACCATTTTGGCATTCCACCATTTTGCAAACGATAGTGTGATCAATCTGGTCTTTAAAGTGGCAGGATATACCTATGGTCCAATATTAGGACTTTTTACGTTTGGAATTATATCGAAGCGGAATATACGTCAGCAATTTGTGCCGATTGTTGCTATTTTATCCCCCATTCTGAGCTATATATTGCAGAGGTTTATGGCTATGCAATTTGATTATTTTATAGGTTTTGAATTGTTGGGATATAACGCATTATTTACTATCTTTGGACTAATTTTAATCTCACACAATAGAAATGATAAAGTTTCGTAAACTACTACTTGTTGTAATCCCGACAGTTGCACTATTTATTTCAAGTGCTGCTTCAGCTGGTGTTCCAACCTCTGCCGAACGTCGCGAGATTACCGATTTGTTGTGCCGCATGCTTCGTCGTGAAGTACTTGGTGGTGGATGTAAAATTGATCGTATGCGAGCCAATGGTGATAGGCTTGAGATCTATGCCTCGACTGGTTTATCATATTATCCTTTCCGCGAGGATAATGTGCAGGCAATATATGACTCGATTCATGCCATACTGCCTGTTGAATATAGTCGTTATAAGATTGTACTCTACACTGATCGCCATAATATCGAGGAGTTAATTCCTCGTTTCCATCGTACAAAAGAGAGCAGTGCGATCCGTTTCACCAACCAATCAAAGCGACCTTTGGTCCGAAACCTATCATCGCAAAGTAATCCCACACAGGGTTTGGCTGGTCGACATATAGCTATGTGGCAGAGCCATGGCCGGTATTTCGAGGCCGATGATAATATGTGGCGTTGGCAGCGTTCGCGCCTATGGGAGACTGTGGAGGATCTGTTTACGCAAAGCTTTGTCTTGCCATATCTTGTGCCGATGCTGGAGAACGCCGGAGCAAATGTGCTTTTACCACGAGAGCGCGATACGCAGAATAACGAGATTATTATTGACAATGATGAGGGTGTCGATGATACTCGATATGTAGAGATCTCCGGTTCGGAAAAGTGGCAAAAGGCGGGAGTAGGATTTGCTCACAAGAGAGTGACTTATCTCTCTGGTCAAAATCCGTTTAAAGAGGGTACCACAAGATCGGTCGAAAGTATTACACGTGGCAAGGAGAGCCGTGCCGAGTGGAGAGCTACAATTCCCGAAGATGGAGAGTATGCAGTATATGTGTCGTATGAGAGTTTTGGGGATGAGAGTGCTGAGGATGTAACTTACACGATTCACCACGCTGGTGGCAAAAGCGAATTTGCCGTAAATCAGACTATGGGTGGCGGAATGTGGATTTACTTGGGCCATTTCGAATTCCACGCCGACGACGAGCAGTTGCTTGTTTCGATGAGTAATATCTCAAATACTGCAGGTAAGAAGGTTTCGGCCGATGCGGTTAAGATTGGTGGCGGCTACGGCAATGTGGCACGTATTGTTCCAAAGTCAATGCAGAAAGATGATATAGCGTATGAGCCGATGGTGAGTGAATATCCACGTTGGTGTGAAGGTGCTCGTTATTGGTTGCAGTGGTCTGGTTTTGAGCGTGATGTCTATAGTCCCAAGGAGGACTTGGATGATTATAAGGATGATTACATGAGTCGCTCGCACTGGGTAAATGCAGTGATGGGGGGATCGGAACGTTTGCCTAACGAGAAGGGAAAGTCAATTCCGTTGGATATGGCATTGGCATTCCATTCTGACGCAGGAGTACGTACCAATGAGGATATAATCGGTACATTAGGTATCTTCTATACCCACAATAATAAAGGTCGTTTCGAGGGAGGTGCCGATAGATATCTTTCTCGAGAATTGACAGATCTTGTTATGTCGCAGATTGTTGGCGACATACGTCAAACATATGAGCCTAATTGGAGTCGCCGAGGAATGTGGAATCGCTCATATTATGAGGCAAGAGTACCTGCTGTGCCGACAATGCTTTTGGAGTTGTTGTCGCATCAGAATTTTGCCGACATGCGCTATGGTAATGATCCTCGATTCAAGTTCTTGGTTAGCCGAGCTATTTATAAAGGTGTCTTGAGATATCTGTCAAGCCAATACGGTAAGCCATATGCTGTGCAGCCATTGCCAGTAGAGAGTTTCAGCGCAATGTTTGTAAGCGAGGATTCGGCCGATGTGATGTTACGCTGGAGCCCCGTGAATGATGAGTTGGAACCCACGGCTACTCCCGACTATTATATCGTATATACTCGCGTAGATGGTGGTGGCTTCGACAATGGTCGCAAGGTGGAGTCTACTTCAGTGCGTATGCAGCAAAAGCGTGGCCACACTTATAGCTATCGTGTAACGGCAGTGAATAAGGGTGGCGAGAGCTTCCCTAGCGAGATACTTTCATCGTATCGTGCCGAGAACGAACGTGGTCGGGTGCTTGTGGTTAACGGATTTGACAGAGTAAGTGCTCCGATGCATATTCAGGGTGATTCAATTGCGGGATTCTACAACTATTATGATTCAGGCGTAGCTCACATAAAGGATATTTCGTTCATTGGTGAGCAGCGAAACTTTGATCGTAGATTGTCATACTCAAACAACGACAATGACGCCCTTGGATCATCGTATAGCGACTATGAAACTGAGATTGTTGCCGGTAACACATTCGATTATCCGGCATTGCATGGCCGTTCGATTGCTGCTGCTGGATTCTCATATTGTTCGACAAGCGCTCGTGCGATAGAACGAGGAGAAGTCACGATGGGGGAGTACAAAATTGCAGATATTATTCTCGGCAAGCAACGCTCATATTCAATGGGCCGAGGTACTTCGGGCGTGAAGTTTAAAGTCTTCCCAGAGGCTTTGCAGGACAAGATTCGTGAGTATACATTGGCTGGTGGAGCTGTGATGGCTACAGGCTGTTATGTTGCGAGTGATTTGTGGAACGGGGTTGAATCAGATGGCGAGGATCGAGGCTTTGCACGCAGCGTACTACACTACTCGTTTAGTGGCGATATGGCCACACGTCGTGGAGAGGTACGTGTAGTGGCATCACCTATGAATATGTCGCGTCTCGATATTAAATTTAACCAAGTGCCTTCTGCTACACATTACGGCGTTGAGTCACCTGGTTGTATAATGCCTGTCGGTCGTGAAGCATTTATCGCAATGCGATATCCTAGAAGTAACCAGCCCGCGGCTATTGGTTATAAGGGTAAAGATTATAGGACTTTCGTGATGGCATTGCCATTTGAGTCAATTATTGACGAGGCTCAACGTGATAAGCTGATGTTGGGAGTGTTGAATTTCTTTGAGGCAAAGGGCGCAACAGCGGCTGAATAACGCCGATAAATAAATTTAATAAGATGAAACTTGGCCTTTCGACACATATGCTTCGAACCGTAGCAATGCCTTTGGGAATGCTTGTGGGGGTATTGTTGTGCCGAGAGGTAGAGTGGGTAGAGCAGCATACGGCAGGTATGCTCACCCCCTCGTTCATCTTCCTGATGTTATTTTTTACCTTTTGTCGGGTAGACGCACGCAAAATTCGTTTTTCAACTCTCCACTTGTGGCTAATCCTGTTTCAGATAGCCGGCAGTTTGGCCATATACTATTTACTTGGTTGGTTTAATCCGGTGTTAGCCCAAGGCGGAATGATATGCGTTTTAGCACCGGTCGCGATGGCTGCTGTGGTTATCGGAGGTATGTTGGGTGCAAATATCGAAACTATGGCAGCATATAGTCTGCTGTGTAATGTGGTGATAGCTCTTGTCGCACCAATACTGTTGCATCATTTTGGCAATGGGGAGTGTACCGTAGGTCAGATATTGCAAAAAGTCGCGCCATTGCTTATTGCTCCGTTTGTTGCCGGGCAGTTTTGTCGTTTCTGTTTGCCTAAATTAGGGGGATGGGTTGCGTCACACAGCCAAATATCGTTCTATATATGGTTGATGTCGCTTGTGGTGATTATCGGTAGAACAACATGCTTTATTTTGGATCATAACGACGTAGACCGAGGTGTGGAGTTGGCATTGGCAGCAGTGGCTCTTGTCGTGTGTGTGGTGCAGTTTGTCTGTGGTAGAGCTATCGGCCGTCGATATGGAGATCCGGCGGCAGGAGGACAATCATTGGGTCAGAAGAATACGGTGCTTGCAGTGTGGATATCTCAGGCATTCCTCGATCCAATTGCATCGGTTGCTCCTACAGCATATATTGTGTGGCAGAACCTTGTGAATAGTTATCAGATATATCGTCAAGGTCGACGCGAACAGACACGCGGTTAAGAGTCGAAACTACTTGGTACGATAGCTCCAAATCTCGTATAGTGAATCATTTTGATATATTGCCGACGGCAAAATTACAGGCTCCTTTGCAAGAGGGAGCCTTATTCTTTCTCCTTGAGATAGGTCTATGTCTACTTTGTTGAAAATATTTTCCACCAATTCAGTGCAATACATACGAGATGTGTCCGATAGCTGATAATCGTGATCGAAAGAGACTCCTTGAGCAAGTAACGATTTTGCGTAACTTGACAATATTTGTTGCATCGAGTCGGTTAGGCTGTTGTATCGCATAACACATCCTGCGACAGCTACTTCTGGATTGAAAAAATCGGCCACAGATTCAACTTTTATACGTTCGCTGCCTTGTCGGTTTGGCTCAATGTGAATAATATGTTTGATGGAATCAATCTCTACCATCATACCGATATGAGAGTATCCTCCTGGCCCTTTTGAGGCTATTGCTTCGCTTTGCAAAGTGCGGCCCAATCGAAATACTATGTCGGCCACCTGAAAAGTTTCGACCGGTATAGAAGGTGGGGTATATGCGTGATGTGATGAGCACTGCACAAACAGCGCTAGCAATGCGATAATCAGTAAAATATGGAGTTTACTTCGAGTCAAGGTCGACATCGACTGCCCATTTGCCATCACGCTGAATCAAATCGCAATACTCCTCTTGAGAAGTGCCATTCTTAAAGTTGATCTGTGTTACAATCGTGATGTGTTCTAAATCATCTTCATCACCCTCTTCTCGCAGGATTTCAATACTCTTTATTCCGCCTTTTTCCTGAATTGAGGCGTTTACCTTCTGCATAATAGCGTGATAGATCTCGGCATCGGCCTCCTCGCTGAGTGTGGTATATGAAAGAGCTTTGTCGAAATCGCCTTTTTCGATTGACTTATAAAATTGTTTTGCCGTAGAGCGCGGAGATGATGTAACCGAGCAGGCTGTCGCAAAAAATAGCGACGCTATGGCAACTATTGTTATCTGTACTGAATGTTTCATACTTCAAAAGTACAAAAAAATATTTCTTTTTCATAAATTTGCCTTCACATATAGTGTTTTTGATATATGGCAAAGCAAAAAATAGAGAAGACCAATGCTGCGAGGCTCTTAGATAGGGCAAAAATCGCTTACGAGCTTATTCCTTATGAGGTAGACGAAAATAATTTGGCAGCAAACCACGTTGCCGAACAGTTGGGCGAAGATATATCTACAGTTTTTAAGACTTTGATTCTACGCGGTGATCGTACGGGGCATTTAGTTTGTGTGGTGCCGGGCGATCACGAGGTCGACTTGAAAGCCGCGGCTAAAGTGTCGGGGAATAAGAAGGTGGAGATGATTCCAATGAAAGAGTTGCTGCCAACAACAGGGTATATTCGTGGCGGTTGCTCACCAATTGGTATGAAAAAACGATTCCCGACATACATTCACCAAAGCTGTATGGAGCATCCATTTATATATATCAGCGCAGGTGTGAGGGGTCTGCAAATACGTGTTGCTCCCAGCGATTTGATTGCATATTGTACAGCTCAAGTCGCTCAGATAAGCCAACCGATGGAGTAGATAAGATAATTTTATATGATATTCTTCAAAAATTTGGTTATCCCAAAAATTATACATACATTTGCACCACCAAAATCGAGGGAAACCTCATTTGGCAAGCGTTGATCCTGTAGCTCAGTCGGTAGAGCACAACACTTTTAATGTTGGGGTCCCGGGTTCGAGCCCCGGCGGGATCACGGAAGAAAATCTCTGATAATCAAATGATTGTCGGAGATTTTTTTGTATCTACATATGTTCTAAATCAGGCACAAAAAAAACCTCCCAAATATTGAGAGGTTAAACTGTAATTATCTACTATCTAGTGAGTTTATGCACTAATACTCCTCTTCGTTGAAGAAGAAATCATCCTTTGAGGGATAATCAGGCCAGATATCCTCGATTGACTCGTAGATATCACCTTCATCTTCAATCTCCTGCAAATTCTCCAACACCTCTAATGGCGCACCCGAACGAATAGCGTAGTCGATCAACTCCTCTTTTGTTGCTGGCCAAGGTGCGTCCTCCAATTTCGATGCTAACTCCAATGTCCAATACATAATCTTATGGTTTTTATCAGTTTATAAGTTTTAGTTTTCAACTATTTACATTCTCCGTACATATAGTCGGCTTAATCGGGCGCAAATATAGCGAAAAAACAGCAAATGCAAATCTTTTAGCTATTAAACTTAATGTTTAAGCTCAAAAACACTCAAATTACTTACAAAAAGATGCTTATATGCAAAAATTAGCTACGAAAAACAACTATGGAATCCACAAAATCTCCTCGACCGATGCCATTTGGGTGATTGTACGACCAAGCAGATAGAAGTAATCGGAAAGGCGGTTCAGATATATCGTTGCACCTTTATCAATGTCGTACTCCTGAGAGGCGCTGATCGCGGCACGCTCCGCGCGGCGACACACTGTGCGACACACATGACATAGCGAACAACGCACATCGCCACCAGGAATTGTAAACTTGGTTATAGCAGGTAAATCCTCCTGCATACGATCGATGGCTTGTTCCAACTCTTGTGCAGCCTCGTTTTTCAACGGAGCAACCTTATCTGCGCCACCTTTACCTACAGCCAACAATGCTGCAACTGTCATCAACTGAGACTCTATACGACGTAGCTCGGCAGTTAATTTATCAAATTTGTTACTTGAGGCCAATTTATCAGCAAGCAATGCGGTGAATGCTATCAACTCGTCAACAGAGCCATATGCCTCCACTCTGCAATCGGTTTTGAGTACCCGTTCGCCTCCAATTAGCGAGGTACGGCCCTTATCGCCCCCTTTGGTATATACTTTCATAGTCTAAACTTTTGTTTTGGCAGATGATTATTAAATACAAGCAGATAACCGCGATTGTCAACGCTTGTGCACTTATGTTCTGCAACGATTTTGCGACACGTCTTATCGCGAGCACTATCATACGACGGTGACATTATACAAAGCGTTTGTTTATTTTCCGAGGCTTTGGCCGCCATGTCCAACAGGATACTTGGCTCGATTGCAGTTGTTGCAATCACAAAATCAACTCCCCCCATCTGATTCGAAGAACAATCTATGGCGAAACTGGAATAGTTGCAATGTATCATCAGGTTTTGCAATTGAATCGCTCTGCGTTTTGCCACTCCACGCGTTATCAAAGCATCGTACAAATCTATTGCCGAATCGTCTGATAGGGTAGAACGCATAAAAACCTGTCTTACGATCGCGTATACGAATGGAGAATGCACTCCGTGACCGCGAAAATAACGTGCTCGCTTAATATTTGTCGAGATATTTCGCAGACCGTACAAACGGCGTTTTATGTTTCTCCCAGTTATCTTCATTGCAATATGTCGGGAATTTGATTATTCTCTGTGCTTACTTTTTCAATTGTCCTGCAAGGCGTCCTGTCGAGAATGCTATCTGCAAATTGTATCCACCTGTGTTGGCATCGATATCAAGTATCTCGCCCGCGAAATACAACCCTTTTACTTTCAAAGACTCCATTGTATAGCGATTCACGTCGTCGCACGACACACCACCGGCCGTAACCACGGCAAACTCAAACGGAGCATAGTCGGTTATGGGGAATACCATTCCCTTCAAAACCTTCACCAAACGATGAATCTCGGCATCGGTCACCTTGCGGATATAGTTCTTCGAGTGGACATCCAACTCGTGTGCAATGGGTATCACAAAATGTTTCGGAACAAGCTTACGTAGCAACTCAGAGAAGAACTCCTCGGGTTGCATCTCGGCTATTTCGCGCTTGATTCTATCGAAGAGCATCTCCTCGGTAAGAGCTGGCTTCATATCGACAATCAATTTCACTCTCTTATCATCAATCAGTGCATCGACCGCATCACGGCTTACGCGCAATGCAACAGCTCCTTCTATTCCTCTGTCCGAGAAGCTTATTTCGCCAAACTCCTCGCGTACCACTTCATCATCAACCACCAGTCGAGCCTGCACATTCTTCAAAAGTAATCCGTCGAGGAACTTTTTCTGAGGATGTGAGGTACGAAGTGGGGTAAGCGAAGGGCGAACCTCCTCGATGTGGTGGCCGGTACGATCGGCGAAGATGTAACCATCGCCAGTTGAGCCCGTGCCAGGATAACTCACGCCACCCGTTGCGATAATCACATTCTCGGCCTCTTCTTTGCGTTCAAAGCCACGTTTATTAACATATTTTACGCCATAGACTTTGCCGTCAATGGTGAGAATGTCACTGACGCGAGCATTGTAGATTATCTCGACCCCGTTGTCGATGCAATAGTCCGTAAGGGCGTTGGCAATATCCCACGCCTTGCCACTTTTTGGAAATACTCGTTGACCTCGCTCAATGTCGAGTTTTACACCTATACGCTCAAAAAATCTAATTGTCGCCTTATTGTTGAACTCGGCAAAAGCAATCTCGAAAAACTCCGCATTTGTGCGAATTGCCTCTTTGAACTCCTCGGGTGGACGAGCATTCGTAAGATTGCATCGACCTTTACCGGTAATTCTGATTTTACGGCCAGCCTTCTCCATCTTCTCCATCAGGAGTACCTGCTTGCCGTTTCTTGCAGCAGTGGCAGCAGCCATCAATCCTGCAGCACCGGCACCTATAACTATTACATCGTACATTGTCGCTAAATTTTCTACAAAAGTACAAAATTGTATTTATAATTTAACCATTTGAGGCAACAATGGAGAGGTTTAGCGTAATTTTTCTATCTTTGTTTAGAAATTTAATCATATGTGATATGGCAAATAAGATTGTTTACCCCACGCAAGGGGTCTGCTCGCAAGCTATCGTAATAGAGCTCGACGATAATAATATTGTAAAAGAGGTGGAATTCATAGGTGGTTGCAGTGGCAATACTCAAGGTGTTGCCAAACTCGCCAAAGGTATGAATGCCGAGGAGGTAATTGCACGTCTTGGTGGCATAAGTTGCAACGGCAAACCCACATCGTGCCCTGACCAATTGGCACGAGCACTTAGACGAATGATTGAAAAATAGAATTTATGATAATCCATCAAGATAAATAAGATAGCACGATGAAAAAGATAAAAAATCCCTGGACAGGTGAGCCTACATACCATTGCTATGGATGTTCACCCGACAGCGAATCAGGCCTTAGAATGGAGTTCTACGAAGATGGTGACGAAATCGTCAGCCATTGGCATCCTCGTAAAGAGTTTCAAGGTTGGCGTGATACACTTCATGGCGGTATTCAGGCCACGCTCGCCGATGAAATAGCAAGCTGGGTGGTATTTCGCAAATATCAGACGAGCGGTGTTACTTCGAAATTAGAGGTAAAATACCATAAGCCAATAATGATTACCGACTCTCATATTACATTGCGAGCCTCGGTTAAACGCCAATTGCGAAATATCCTCGAAATTGGAGTTTCGATTTATGATCACACAGGCGAATTGTCTACCTCGGCCGTGTGTGTATATTTTACTTTCCCTCAAAAAAGAGCCTACGAAGAGTTTGGATTCCGTGAATTCCTACTCGAAGATGAGGCATAAACAGTTACAATATTATGAAAATACTCGTACTAATTTCATTTATCATTTTATCGTTACAGCAGGTTCAGGCACAAACCGTCGATGCCATGCAGCAATGGTTTGATACATCAGGCAAGAGCTATCGTGAACTGCCTTATCAACCTTTTGCCCATAAAGTTCTCAACCGCAAAGAGTCGGAAAAGGCTGTTGAGTTATTAAAAAATAAATGGCTGAAAGATGCCCAGGCAAGATATTCCGATGTGTCGGAGAGTAAAGTTATAACGCTTGACGATTTGAAGCTCAAAATCGCTACTCGTATATATGGTCAGAAACCTGCCGATGGTTACAGTCTCTATATCTCGATGCACGGCGGTGGTAGTGCTCCTGCAAGAGTTAACGACCAGCAGTGGGCCAATCAAATCAGGCTTTACACCCCCAAAGAGGGTGTCTATGTAGCACCTCGTGCTCCATGGAACGATTGGAATATGTGGTTTAAACCCAGGCTGGATGAACTATTTGAAATGCTTATCGAATATGCTGTTTCTAATTTGGGAGTAAATCCCGATAAGGTCTATCTTTTGGGGTACTCTGCTGGAGGTGATGGCGTGTGGCGTATGGCTCCACGTATGGCCGATCGTTGGGCGGCGGCTTCTATGATGGCAGGTCATCCTGGCGAGGCATCACAAGTCAATTTGCGCAACACCCCATTTATGATATGGATGGGTGAAAACGATCACGCTTTCAATAGGAACAAACTTGCTGTTCATCACGGCAAAATCATGGATTCGCTACAAACTGCCGACAATGCAGGATACATCCACGAGACTCATATCATCGAAGGCAAAGGCCATTGGATGGAGAGAGCCGATACTGCAGCCATTGCATGGATGGCACAACATCGTCGAGAACCATATCCAAACAAAATCGTATGGCGACAGGAGGAGGTTACCCGCAATAGTTTTTATTGGTTGTCGTTACCAAAGGATCAGGCGCGTAAACACAAAATGATGGTCGTTGCAGAGTATGACGGCAACACTATCAATATTGAACATAGCGACTACCAACATCTTACATTCCACATTAACGACGAGATGATGAATCTTGACAAGTCTGTGACAGTACGTTATAATGGCAAAAAAATATTCAAGGGTAGGGTAGCTCGCACCGTTGCTACATTGAGTGAGACTCTTGCCCAACGTGGTGATTTGAGATATATGTTCCCCGCGAAACTTGATGTTGAAGTTCCAAAATAGCAGAGTGTCTATACCGCGTTTGGAATCTGGTGAAACGTTACTTTATTCGTCAATTTGATGGAGGAGTATGTAAATAGACAGGGCGAGAAATATAGTATTTCTCGCCCTTAATTTATCAGCTAATATAAGCCTCTTTTGCACCATTACTGATTAATACAATCCTGTAAGCATCAAATTGAAATAGATGGGCTTAAGACCGTATACCTTCAGCAACCACGCAACCCATTGCTCTTTCGACATATCCAACAGAGAGAGAGGGAAGGTGATTTGCGGTTCCTTTTTGTAATCAAACTCAGCCATCAATACTTTGCCATACTCAGTGACAATAGGACAAGCTGCATAGCCGTTATAGATTGCCTCTGGTGAGCCACCTTCCATAATCGAAATAAGATTCTCTACCGCAATAGGCAACTGCTTACCTATGGCTGCCGATGTCTTACTTGTCGGAATACCTGCACAATCGCCCAAGCAGATGATATTAGGGTAAGTCATATGCACCAAAGTCTCTTTGTTGGTCATTGCCCAACCGTCAGCCGCCAATTTGCCCTCGGTCCAGCTCAGACCTGAATCGCGGACAAAATCCGGAGCAGACTGTGGTGCCATAAAATGCATAAAATCATAATCTTCAGCGAATGGGGTAGTACGCTTTGAGCCATCTTCAAGAGTCTCTACACGCTCAAAATATGCTCGCTTAGAATGGACGTCAATACCTTTCAAGCGACAATTCATATCAACTGGAATATTTCGCTCCTTGTAGATCTGCTCCAAACGAGGGGTGAAATGTGGTACATCGTAAAGGTGCTTGCTTGCTGTATAGTAGTGCAGATCAATTTTATCGAGATTGTTATTTTTGCGAGCGTTATCCCATGACAAAAGACAAATCTTCTTAGGTGCACCGCCACACTTATGCTTGGTGTATGTGTCGCAGAATATAGCTTTTCCTCCCTTGCGACCAAATTCGCGCATCGCAGGCCAAGTACGTTGTGCGCCGACCCAATCGTAGATTGAATGTGCATTACCAAGTCCAAGGGTCTCTTTTGAGATACCTTCAACCTTGTTCCAATTGATTTGTGCTCCAGGACAGAGAACCAAAAAATCGTAGTCAATAGAACCACTCTTTGCCGTATCGAGTTTGTTCTGAGTTGGGTGAATTAGGGTAACAACATCTTTTACCCACTTCACACCCGAAGGCATACACTCAGATTGAGGTTTCCATACTTCATCAGCCGAATAAACGCCACTTGCAATGAGCGTAAATCCTGGTTGATAGAATTGGCGGTCACTTGGATCCACAATGGTGATATCGGGATTACTGAGCTTGCGTTTTAGTCGCGATGCCATACTTATACCTGCAGCACCACCACCTACAATGACAATTTTGCCGCGAGCACTACTCTTTGCGGCATATGCCTTGTTAGTGCCTAAAGCCATAAAGGCACCTGCGGCAGCCATAATCTGCAAAAATTGAGCACGATTGATTACTCCATCTTGCTGTAACTTGTCCATTTGCTTTTCGAAATCTGATAAAGCCATAGTAATTTAGGAATATTAAAATTGTATTTCGACTATATATATCGGGATATTTTCTTTTTGCAAAGATATATGTTTAGTTCGATTTCGCCAAATAATTGTTAATAAAATAACAATCTCGCAGTTTGCTCGAAGAGACTATCAAGTACAAAAAAAGCGACTGAAATCTCAGTCGCTTGCTATCAAAAAATCTGCGGTGCGTAGGGGACTTGACCGCCGAGCGAAGCGAAGGTGAAGCGGGAATGCCACAGAAAATAAATATCAAATTATTCCCGCAACCCCATATTAAGTGAGTAGTGCCACGCTCAAGATAGCAAGTGAGCGAAGCGCACATTTTGTGCAGGATAGGCTGTTGAGCTTGCTCATACAAGACTATTATGAACAAAAAAAGCGACTGAAACTTCAGTCGCTTGCTATCAAAATTTCTGCGGTGCGTAGGGGACTCGAACCCCTGACCCCGTGCGTGACAGGCACGTATTCTAACCAGCTGAACTAACGCACCATTGCTGATTGCGAATGCAAAGGTAGTACAAAATTTTTATTCTGCAACTTTTTGGAGCAAAAAAATCACTTTTTAAAGATAGTAAATTGCACACTACCGTAGCTGCGCATCTGCACAAAGTTCGGATGTGAGTCAAAACTCTTTGATTTAGAGTGCTCAAATATAAATATTCCATCATCCTTCAGCAGTTCATTCCCAAATACAGAATCAATAATCTGCTCGCTTCCTTCCAGGTCGTACGGGGCATCAGAGAAGATTACATCGAACTGCTTGTGGCAACTCTTTACATACAAAAATGCATTAGCCTTAACAGGATGCAGGTTATTTAATCCGAATGATTTGGCCGTTGAACGGATAAAATTGTAGTGGACAGCATTGATTTCGACTGAGGTTACTGACTGTGCTCCACGTGATGCGAACTCATAACTTATAGACCCCGTACCGGCAAACAGATCCAATACCTCAATCTCTTCAAAATCTATCATATTACCCAATACATTAAAAAGATTCTCTTTCGCAAAATCAGTAGTGGGGCGAGCTCGAAGATTTTTTGGTGGATTTATCACTCTTCCGCCAAGTGTTCCGCTAACTATTCTCATTGATGGTTATAATTGTACTATACCTTATATTATATATAATATATCTCTAAAAATAATGTCCGCCCCGATAATCAGAGCGGACATTTGATATCTCAGGTCAAGAGATTACTCCCAGTTACCAGCCTCATTGTTGCTACCTTCCATAGAACCGAACTTCAAACCAGCGTACTCGTTGAAGTTGTTAACCTTGTCATCGATAAGGTTAATTACGTTCTGACGGAACTCAATTGTATCGAGGTACATCTTGTAAGGAGCACGGCACTCAACAACAGGAACCTCTACGTTTGAACCTGTCATAACTTTACCAGCCTCCAAAATAAACTGCACCTTACCATCTGTGTAAGGGATATAACGCAAATCGTTAACCTGCTCCTTTGTGAGCTTACGAGGGTTGAAGATAGTGTCGATAACAGCGAGGTTGTACTTCTCGATGTTCTTCTTACCTGCTTTCTTCAACTGTGCCATAGCAACAGAGTCATCCTCGTCAACGAGCTTACGCTCCATCTCCAAAGAGTCGTTCAAGATAAAATAAATCAACGAATCGAAGTTGTTAGTAAAGCACTGGTACTTGCTCTTGTAAGCACGCTCAGCTGCACGGATGTCCTTCAACTTAACGATTACGTCTGCATTACGAGTCTTCAACTGTTTGTCGAAGCTCAACGGAGTGTGAATTAGAATGGCAACCACATAAATCAAACCAATGATCACCAAACCAAGTAAAAATTGAATTACCTTTTTCATTTTTTGTTATTTGTTATTAAGTTTGTATTCAAATTTAACGGCATTAAAACCGACGACTTATGATTAACACTTATATCGCAGGCCAAATTTACGCAAAAATCTTGTTTGAAACAACTTTTAGCCAGAAAAAAGTTATCGAAATGTTATCTGAATGGCTAACTTCACCCGATTACTCGCAGATTTTCGTATTAAACGGCTATGCAGGCACCGGAAAGACCACTTTAATCTCGGCTTTGGTCGAGGTGTTAGCCGAGGTTGGAATCAAGTCTGTTTTGCTTGCTCCAACAGGGCGAGCCGCGAAAGTTTTGTCACAATATTCCAATCGTGAGGCCTTCACTATTCATAAAAAAATCTATCGCGAAAAGACCAATGCCGACTATGAATCCAAGTTCTCACTCAATATTAACAAGGAGAAAGGAGCTGTGTTTGTAGTCGACGAGGCATCAATGCTCTCCGACACAACAAACGAAGGGCAGATTTTCGGTAGTGGCTCGTTGTTGGAAGATTTGATTAAATATGTGCGTAGCGGCAAAGAGTGTCGTTTGATATTGGTTGGCGACAATGCACAGCTTCCTCCCGTCGGAACCGATTACAGTCCTGCGCTCGATGAGTCGGTAATGCAGTCGTATGGCGATGTGGTATACGCATCGATGGACGACGTGGTTCGCCAGAGTGCTGAGTCGGGCATACTCTTCAATGCGACAATGCTGCGATGTATGCTCGAAAATGGATTATACGAGATACCTCAATTCGATATGCAGTACCCCGACTTTAAATCAATTGGCGGGCTCGATTTATTGGAAACATTGCAAGATTGTTACGATCGATATGGCCGCGACGAAGTGATTGTCGTCACGCGATCCAATAAACGAGCCAATAAATATAATGAAGGTATCCGCCGATATAATCTTTCCGCCGAGGAGGCTATTGAGAGTGGCGACATGCTGATGGTTGTCAAGAACAATTACCACTATACTGAGCGAATCGAAAATTGTCCCATGAGTTTTATGGCTAATGGCGATGTGGCTCGTTTGAAAAAGATTCGTCGTTTTGAGGATTTTTATGGTTTCCATTTTGCTGATGCAGTATTGCAATTCCCCGACTATAACGACACCGAGATTGAATGTAAAGTTTTACTCGACACAATCACTTCTGAGTCACCTTCACTCACTCGCGATGAAAGTCGACTCCTATTCGATGAGGTTGAGAAAGATTATCTCGACATTAAAAGCAAACTCAAACGCCTGAAGGAGATTCGCGAGAATCCTCACTACAATGCTGTTCAGGTAAAATTCTCATATGCCATCACATGCCACAAGGCTCAGGGTGGTCAGTGGAGTGCAGTCTTTGTCGATCGATGTTTGTTTGGCGACGAGCCAATGAGTCGCGATATGTTGCGATGGCTCTACACAGCCATTACTCGTGCCACCGAGAGGGTATACCTTGTTAATTTTGATGAGCGATTCTTTGAATAGTTCCTCAAAATTAGGTATCTTTGCTCAAAAGTAAGTAAGAAATGGCGACAGAGAAAAAATATGTTGAGACGCCCTTGATGAAACAATATTATCAGATCAAGGCGGTCCATCCCGATGCAATACTTTTATTCCGTGTGGGGGACTTTTACGAGACTTTCGGAGAAGATGCCATCAAAGCGAGTTCTATTTTGGGAATTACCCTTACCAAACGAGCTAATGGAGCAGCTTCATCGGTCGAGTTGGCAGGTTTCCCATACCATGCAGTCGATGCCTATTTGCCCAAATTGGTAAGAGCGGGTGAGCGTGTAGCTATATGCGAGCAGTTGGAA
The DNA here is from genome assembly GCA_015060165.1 of Rikenellaceae bacterium. GTDB lineage: Bacteria > Bacteroidota > Bacteroidia > Bacteroidales > Rikenellaceae > Alistipes. Next base: position 88,643 of record SUZC01000001.1, on the reverse strand, counting down.
GACCCCAAGACTGTTAAGGGTTTGGTAAAGCGAGGTGTAATCGAATTGGTTACCCCCGGTGTGGTGTTGGGTGACAATATTCTTCCCAATAAAGAGAATTCTTTCCTTGCATCGATTTATTTCGGCTCTCGTTCAACAGGTGTCGCTTTTCTTGATATCTCTACCGGAGAATTTTATATGGCAGAAGGCGATGACCGCTATATTGATAAACTGATGTCGAATCTCTCACCCAAGGAGGTACTATACCAACGCGGATGTGAGCAGCGTTTCGAGTCATCATTCGGTAATCGCCACTACACATACCGTTTGGACGATTGGGTGTTTTCATCGGACCTCAATTACGATAAACTATGTCAGCAATTCGGAACAAAATCACTCAAAGGATTTGGTGTAGAGGGACTTAAAAACGGAATTTCGGCTGCTGGTGCCATTCTTTATTACTTGGAATTTACTGAACATAGAGAAATATCGCATATTAAGAATATTTCACGAATCGACCAAAATGAATATGTCTGGGTCGATAAGTTTACTATCCGCAACCTTGAACTATTCTCGTCAAACTCGGCCCAACAGAAGACTGGGTTTGCTGATGTGATTGACCGTACGCTTACTTCTATGGGTGGTCGATTGTTAAAGCGTTGGATTGCAATGCCTCTTATCAGCGTCGAGCGTATCAATCGCCGACTGGATATTGTCGAGTGCCTAACTACTGATAGCGATATCGCCGCAGCTCTGCGAGAACAGATTTCGGCTGTTGGTGATTTGGAACGTATATCATCTCGCATTGCCGCTGGTCGTGTATTGCCACGAGAGTTGGTTCAGTTGAAAAACTCCCTCTCGGCCGTTGAGACCCTGAAAGCTCTTTTGGAGTCGACCGACAAAGGATGTCTGCACGATATAGCTGCTCAGATCGATACTCTTTCAAATGTCCAGCAACGCCTTGCTCACGATATTTATCCCGACCCCGCAAATAACCAGATCCAGAAAGGTGGTGTTATTGCTGATGGTGTGTCGACGGAGTTGGATGACCTGCGCCGCATTGCGACCCGAGGAAAGGATGTCTTGCAACAGATTATTCAGCGCGAGAGTGAGGCCACAGGTATCCCCTCGCTTAAAATCAGCTATAACAATGTCTTTGGCTATTATATCGAAGTACGCAATACTCACAAAGATAAAGTCCCAGAGAGTTGGGTACGTAAGCAGACTCTCACAAGCGCTGAGCGATATATCACCGAGGAGCTAAAAGAGTACGAAGAGAAGATTCTCGGTGCACAAGACCGTATATTTGCCATCGAACAGGAGATTTATCAGGAGTTAGTACAATTTGTGGCAGGTCATTTAAAGAGCATTCTGAAGGATGCAGCCACAATTGCTCGTGTCGATTGTTTGCAGTCATTTGCACGTATGGCTGCCGAGTGTCGCTACGTTCGTCCAAAACTTGACGAAGGAAAAGTGATCGATATCCGTGCTGGCCGTCACCCTGTTATAGAGCGTCTGCTACCAGTTGGCGAGGAGTATATTCCCAACGATGTACTGCTCAACGATAGCGACCAGCAGATCATGATGATCACAGGACCTAATATGGCTGGTAAATCGGCTCTGCTTCGCCAAACGGCATTGATAATCCTTATGGCACAAATGGGTTCGTTTGTTCCTGCTTCGTCGGCCCACATCGGTGTTGTCGACAAGATCTTTACTCGAGTGGGAGCATCCGACAATATTTCACAAGGCGAGTCTACATTTATGGTTGAGATGTTGGAGTCAGCAAGTATTCTTAACAACATTTCCGATCGCAGCCTTATTCTACTCGATGAAATTGGCCGAGGCACAAGCACCTACGATGGCATTTCGATTGCGTGGGCTATGGTGGAGTATATCCATAACCATCCATCTGGCCACGCCAAGACGCTATTTGCCACACACTACCACGAACTCAATGAGATGGAACAACTTTTCGACCGTGTTAAGAACTATCACGTTGCAGTTCGTGAGGTGGACAATACAATTGTCTTCCTTCGTAAATTATCACGTGGAGGTACGGAACATTCGTTCGGTATTCACGTTGCCCGTATGGCCGGTATGCCACAGAGCATAGTCACTCGTGCAACAGAGATATTGTCGAATCTTGAAACTGTGTATGGCAATAACGATGTTTCAGCTGGAACACCGACCCATCAAACCCGTTCTCGCAAGCGTCAACCGTCAGCCAAGCAGGTTGCCGATGTGGCACAGCAAGGGAATATGCAACTTTCGATGTTCCAATTGGAAGATCCTGTTTTAGTACAGATTCGTGATCAGATAAAAGGCATCGATATCAACTCACTCACGCCACTAGAAGCGCTCAACAAGTTGAGCGAGATTAAGAAGATTACAGGATTGTAGAATGAATCGCTTGAATTCAACAAAAAAATAAAACCGGCCATCCCATTGCGAGGTGGCCGGTTTGCATTATAATCAGCTCCGTTTATGCATCGATATTTGCATAGTGAGCATTCTTCTCAATAAACTCACGACGAGGTGGCACATCGTCACCCATCAGCATCGAGAAGATTCGATCAGCTTCGGCTGCATTCTCGATTGTAACCTGACGCAGAATACGAGTCTCTGGATTCATTGTGGTATCCCACAGCTGCTGAGCGTTCATCTCTCCCAAACCTTTGTAACGCTGGATATGAACACCCTTTACGCCCATCTCCTCTGTAATGGCATCGCGCTCCTGCTCAGTCCAGCAATAACGCTCGCGGTTACCCTTCTTAACCAAATACAATGGTGGGGTAGCAATGTAGATATGGCCATTCTCGATAAGCGCCTTCATCTTGCGGAAGAAGAAAGTAAGCATCAATGTTGCAATGTGCGCACCATCGACATCGGCATCGGTCATGATAATAATCTTATCGTAGCGCAATTTCTCCAAATTCAGAGCCTTGCTATCTTCAGCCGTTCCGATGCTTACACCCAAAGCGATAAACATATTCTTAATCTCTTCGTTCTCCCACATACGATGCTCTTGCGCCTTCTCAATATTAAGAATCTTACCACGCAAAGGCATAATAGCCTGGAAATTACGATCACGACCCTGCTTTGCAGTACCACCCGCAGAATCTCCCTCGACGAAAAAGATCTCGGCAATCGAACGGTCACGACTTGAGCAATCTGCCAACTTACCAGGCAAACCAGCTCCGGACAATACGGTCTTTCGTTGAACTGCCTCGCGTGCATTGCGAGCTGCGTGACGAGCCGTAGCAGCCAAAATTACCTTTTGAACAATAGCTTTTGCATCTTTTGGGTGCTCCTCCAAATAGAGAGCCAAAGCTGAAGCCATAGCGCCGTTAACAGCACCTGCTACCTCATCATTACCCAACTTGGTCTTAGTCTGACCCTCAAACTGAGGCTCAGCAACCTTAACCGACACAACAGCAGTAAGGCCCTCGCGGAAGTCATCACCACTGATATCAAACTTCAACTTTGCCAACATTCCCGACTCCTCGGCATACTTCTTCAAAGTACGTGTAAGAGCTGAACGGAAACCTGTCAGGTGCGTACCACCTTCGATTGTATTGATATTATTTACGTATGAATGTACGTTCTCCGAGTAAGAGTTGTTGTACTGCATAGCAACCTCCACGGGAACACCGTTCTTCTCTGTATCGATATAGATAATCGACTCGATGATTGGCTCGCCGCGAGTAGCATCAAGATACTGAACAAACTCCTTCAAACCATCCTTTGAGTAATATTGCTCGCTGAGGAAGTTACCCTCTTCGTCCTTTTGACGCTTATCGGTAAGCGAAAGGTGAATACCTTTATTCAGGAATGCCAACTCGCGCAGACGATTCGCCAAAATATCATAGCGATATGTGGTTGTATGGGTAAAGATAGTCTCATCGGGTTTGAAAGTAACGATTGTACCTCTATCTTCGCAATCGCCCAAAATCTCCATCTTCGATGTTGCCACACCGCGACTATATGTCTGACGATAGATTTTACCACCTCGGTGAATTTCAGCAACAAGTAGGGTAGAGAGGGCATTTACACACGATACACCCACACCGTGCAAACCTCCTGACACCTTATAGCTACCTTTATCGAATTTACCACCAGCATGAAGCACTGTAAGCACGACCTCCAAAGCCGACTTACCCTCTTTTTCGTGATAATCCGTAGGAATACCACGACCGTCATCCTTTACAGTGATTGAGTTATCTTCATTGATAGTAACATCGATGTGTGAACAGTAGCCAGCCAACGCCTCATCGATAGAGTTGTCAACTACCTCATATACCAAGTGGTGCAAACCCTTTTCGCCAATATCTCCGATATACATAGCGGGGCGTTTACGCACTGCCTCCAAGCCCTCCAATACTTGAATATTGGACGCTGAATACTCCTCCTCTTGTCTCTTAACAATTTCTTGTTCTGTACTCATTATTGCGTTTTATTGTCTTTTCAAATTTAAACGTACAAAGATAGCTTTAATTTATGTTTTTTGCAAATTCCGAATCTTAGATTCGACCTACATTTTGCATATTATTGCGAAAAACTATCCGTAATATCGACTTCCGTAATCTTTCCCTTTGAAAAAAGCAACGTTCTAGCCGGATATTGCTCAATTAGAGCGGTATTGTGGGTTGACATTATCACCGCACATCCCTTGGTGGTAATTTGGCGGAAAAGACGCATAATTCCATCGGCTGTCACGGGGTCGAGGTTACCCGTAGGCTCATCAGCCAACAGCAGACGTGGTGAATTAATCAATGCTCTTGCAATGACCAATCGTTGACGCTCTCCACCTGATAACTCGTGAGGCATCTTATATGCTTTTGTATCCAATCCAACCAACGACAACACCTCATCAATTCGGCGACGCATATCGCTATCTTTTTTCCAGCCGGTGGCCTTCATAACATCGTAAAGATTATAGAAGACATTTCTATCGTCGAGTAACTGATAGTCCTGAAAAACTATACCCATTCTACGGCGCAAGTATGGGATATCAGAACGGCCTATACATCGAAGATTCATACCAGCCACACGACCTTCGCCTTCAAGTAGTTGCACCTCGGCATATAAAGTTTTAAGTAAAGTACTTTTTCCACTACCAACACGGCCAATAAAATAGACCATCTCACCCTCCGAAACCGAAAGATTTACATCCGACAAAACCAACTCATCGGCCGATTTTGCACGCTTTGAATCGCCATCCGTATGATAGATCGCAACATCTCTAAGCTCTACGACGACACGTCCTTTCTCCATATCAAAATTGAATTACTCAAACATACAAATATAAGAATTTTTACTCAAAAAATTCTCTTTTAAGCCAAATAATCAATAAAAAAGAGGTTATTGTCCATCCGACAACAACCTCTCTTGGAATAACCATCATAATTCTCCCATCATCCCTTGTCAGGCAGAGAGAGTTTACGATATGCATTTGGAGTATATCCCGTCACCCGCTTGAATGTAACAAAGAAATGTTCAGCCGACTTAAATCCCAGAATAAAAGCAATTTCCTTGATTGGCTCCTGGGTATTGGCCAGCAGATATTGAGCACGTCGCAACTTCATCAACATAAAGTAGTGAGCCGGGGCATGCCCTGTATAGTCGCGGAATATCTTGCGAAACCACGAATAACTCACATTAAGTTGCGATGCAATATCTTCCAAGCTGATATTACGTGACACATTCTCTTGCATAATCACCTTGGCCTGCTCAATCACCTGCGCAAGGCGATCAATAGAGTGGGTGCTATTTCGCAAAGAAAAATTCACCACACCAAGCATATGCATCACAATACCGCATAGCAATTGTTGGGAGCTCGGACGAGACTCAGAAGCTACCTCAATCGCTCGTTGATATAAATCCACTAACTCTCTGTTTAAGCCGATGTTATACACCTGTTCCTCGTCGCCAAAAAGTCGCTTGACAAAACCCTCTACCAATTCTCCGTTAAAGCCGATGAAATACTCCGTCCAACCCGAATTATGCCGTGGTTTATAGCTATGCCATATTCCTGGTCGCAAAAGGATCAGAGAGCCTTTTATCACATCGCAACAACCTGTTTGATTAAAGAATTCGCCTCGACCATCTATTATGTACAAGAGCTGGTATTCTTGCAAAATACGTCCTCTCGAAGGGTCAAACATATAACCCGTCGGATGCTCTCGCGAAGGATAATCCTCCCCGGCAGAAATCACCTGCATACCCACAGTACTAACCGTACATCCATACTCCTCGTCGAGCTTGTTGGGAATTAGGTAATGGAAACGTATTTGCGAAGAGGGTGAATTTTTCATCTCTCAATCAAAACAATCTCAACTTCGTTATTTAGGCAGATTGAACGCCACCGACATCTCTTTCATCTGCTCTTGCGACATTCCATCGGGCTCATACCCCATACATTTGGCATTGATGTAAATCTGCGCCGACTTATTCAACACATCAACCTGGTCAAAAGCCTCCATAATATCTACACCCACAGCGCACACACCGTGTTTCTCCCAAAGCGTAACATCGTAATCATCAAGCAGAGCAATTGTGGCATCTGCCAACATCTGCGAACCCGGCAACTGATATGGCACAATGCCTAATCCACGCGGGCAGAAAGCCTTCGTTTCGGGTATCATACTCCACAGCAAATTGGTAAGCACATCCTTCTCCAGGAATTTATTAGTATGCGACATAGCCACCAACTCAATCGGGTGGGTATGCAACGCAGCTTTATATGGTACACCTTTACCAAGCAGATAGTTATGCATAGCCAGGTGAGAAGGCAATTCAGAAGTGGGCTTTACCGGATTATCAGCAATAATCTCATAATGCGCACAATCCTCTGTAATGCGTATAAACGAGCCATTCTCCATAGGTCGACGGGCTAAATCACGCATACGCTTGTTAGTTCCTTTACAGAAGAAATAACACCCCTTCAAATTAGCCAACGTAGCACCCAATGCAATAGGCTCTGATATGGCAGGCATCTCACGAATTTCATCATCGACAAACTCTGTGACATTTACAGTAATATTTCCGCCGTTACGTTCAGCCCAGCCCTTCTGCCACAGATATCCTGCAACCTCGGCAACTTGCTCGACCTCATAGGCTAACGCCGGACGACCTTCAAGTATAGATTTCATAATTTTCAGCTATTAATCTTATGATTACGTGCGAGGAGTTTGGGCTCCCCGCTCGCTGTTTTTACTTTAAAATTTCAGGCAGGAACGAACTCAAAATCAAGATTGCGATTCCAGCCACCAATACCGTGATAGTCTTTTTAGAACAGCCTTTCCACTCTTTGAGGATAATTCCCCATACATTCGAAAAGACCACATTCAACGCCATCAAAATACACCAACTGAATGTAAGCAATGCTGGTGAAGAAGTCAAGAAACCCTTACCCAGGCTCAATCCGAAGAATTGGCTATACCAAAGCACACCGGCCAAAGCGCAGAACAACAGATTGTTTGCCCACAGATTACCTTTGCCATAATCGGCAAATGTCTTATTCTTTGCATTCTGATAGAGGCAATATACAGCATTAGTTATAAAACCTCCCAGCGTAACCATAAATGTTGCAGGAAGAGTTTTATAAATATCGGCAGTAGCATCGCCAAAATTGAGAGGTTCGCCGAAACCCAGACCGATGCTGAAACAAGCACTCATAAATCCAGCCAACAGAGCAACAGCAATGCCCTTTGTAAAGTTAAAATCCTTCACAGCAGCCTGCTTCTCTTCCTCAGAGAGCGACTGCGACTTCATATGACCAGCCACACCAATAACTGCAATACCGAGCAAAGTTACAGCGACACCCGCCACAACAGCAGTTGTCAAATCACCCGGACGTCCCAGCAATAGGGGAGTAAGGATTGTTCCCAATCCTGCACAAGTTCCAAGTGCGATAGATTGACCCAAAGCTACACCCAAATAACGCATCGAAAGGCCGAAGGTCAAACCACCCACGCCCCATAGCACACCAAACAATGCCGTAAGAGCGCTCTCTTTGGGATATGCAGCATACAACTCCCACAACGAATGCCCCTCAGGCACAGCCAGCATAGCTCCCAAAATAGGGAACACAAGCCATGCGAAGATACCTTGGATAAGCCAATACGACTCCCAACTCCAACTCTTTATCTTATTAATAGGCACATAACTACTCGATTGGCAGAATGCACCCACTGCGATAATCAACAGACCGATAATAATCTCCATAAGTCCGTAATTTACATTTGATTATATATGAGATTATACTCGCTTAGATGTAACCTCAGCCTCGTACTTGTTCACATCGGCAATGAACTCCTCGCCAACAGGAACGCCATTACGCATACAGAACATATCCCATACAGCATTCCAAGGCAACGACTTGCACTCCTCCAACAGAGCCAAACGCTCAAAGCCCTTACCCTCAGCCTCATACTTACGCAAAGTTGTCAAAGGCTCCAACAATGCCTGCAACAAACATTTCTGGGTAGCACGAGCACCGATTACATAAGCGCCTATACGGTTAATCGAAGCATCGAAGTAATCCAAACCGATATGTACCTTATCCAATGCATCGCAACGTACAATCTCCTTTGTCAAATCCAATGTCTCATCGTTGATGATTGTAACATGATCAGAATCCCAACGTACAGGGCGGCTCACGTGCAACATCACCTCAGGGGTGAAGAGCAACAATGACGACATCTTATCAGCAATACTCTCAGTTGGATGGAAGTGGCCGGTATCAAGGGTTACAATCTTGCCATTCTGAGCAGCGTAGGCAATATAGAAATCGTTGCTACCAACTGTGTAGCTCTCCAATCCAATACCAAACACCTTCGACTCAACGCAATCTTTCATATTCTCGTACTTAGTCTCCAAAATCTCATCCAACGAACGTTTCAGATTTGCACGATACGCCATACGGTTTACTGTGATATCCTTCGAACCATCGTGAACCCAGATATTCAAAATTGCAGGGTCACCCTGACGACGTCCCATCTCCTCGGCAATAGCACGGCAACGCTTAGTATGCTCAACCCAGAACTTGCGGATATCCTCCTTAGGACTTGCCAAAGTCAAATCCTCGCTCTTGGGGTGAGAGAATGAAGTTGAGTTAAAGTCGAGCTTCATTCCATTCTCGGCCGCCCACTGAATCCAGCTCTCGAAGTGCTTAGGCTCAAGTTGATCGCGATCAACTACTCCCGTCTCACGAAAATCCGCATAGCTTGCGTGCAAACTCAAACGATGCTTACCCGGAATAAGCGAAGTTGCCATTTTGATATCGTCTCGCAACTCTTCGATATTGCGAGCACGACCGGGATAATTACCCGTAGCCTGAATACCACCTGTGAGTGCACCAGCATCTTCAAAACCATTCACATCATCAGCCTGCCAGCAGTGCAGCGACAATTGTACCTTCTGCAAAGTTTCCATAGCCGCATCTGTGTCGACACCAATTGCAGCATAACGCTCTTTTGCAAGCTCATAAGCCTTTTCAATCAACTCTTTTTTCATAGTTTTAATCATTTATGTGTTTAATTATTAATAGATCACATTATTGTTTCAAATAGTTCAGTCCAGTATTATCGGATTACTTTCACACCTTTGGGCGCATCAATTTGCGATACAACCTTACCATCAGCACCCTTTTTATGCGAGAGTTTTATATCGCCATACGGAGTTGGAAAGCTACCCTCAGCCCACTCTAAATCACCCAAGTTAGGAGCAATACGGACAACCTTACAACCAGGCTCTACAACCTCTACACCCAAAACATGGCGGCTCAACCAAGATGTAGGACCCGATGCCCAGCCATGGCACAAACTATGACGGAATCCCACATAGCAATATGCACCAAAATCGCCGTGGATATCCTTTTTACCTTCGGGAACAAGGGCATCAATCGGAGCGGCATTCTCCAACCAATCCACGTTGAAATCCTCCCAAAATGTTGTTGCGCCCATATCGAGCATAGCACCCCAGAAGTTGCGAATAACATCCATCGCACCCTCATAGTTGCCAGCCTTTGCCATCGCCTCCAACATATAATAACCATAGAATGTAGAGAATCCTCGTGGGCCTTCAATTGCCACAACCTCATCGTTAGCCTTCTTGGCATCCAACGCACCGGCTATAGCCAAAAGTGAGGCACCCTGCTTGCTGCCGGGGGCAGTGGGTTCTTGGGCATTCTTGAAATATCTTTCGCACACAGCTGGCGCTGCCTTAACCATTCGGTCATAACACTCTGCGCATCGTTTAGCCATCTCTGCCTCACCAAGCACTTCACAAAGTTGACGACCCGAATTCATCGCAATCATCATTAGAGCTTGTGTTCCCGCCTGCATTGCCGGTTTGTTTGCATTTGACGGCCAATCAAGGAATCCTCCGCCACTTGTTTCAAAGCCATTCTCGTCGACCTTACCAAGAAGAATATCCAGCAAACCAACAAGATAATCCCTCTGCTTCTTCAAATACTCTTCATCTCCATGAAAATAGTACCAATCACGCTGAATAATAACCCACCAGATTGAATATGTATACATTCCACTCATCCAATTGGGCAGTGGGGTAATATCGCGAGCCAAATCCAAACTCTTAGGCACAACATCATTGTATCCAAAAACGTGGCTTACGGTCATAATTTCGGGATGCAAATCACCCATCCATACCAAGCGATCGCGTTTGATTCCATCCCACAGATACTCCTGCATATTGAGATGAACGGTATATGCTCCCGTCTGCCATATTTTATTTAGGCGCTCATCGTTGCATTTAAACGATCCTCGATAGGGGAGATCTCGATATACCGATATAGCACGCACCTCCTTCAAATGCAGCTGTGCATTATCATCGAGAAGATCAATGCGCACAAATCGGTAACCGGAATTACCCATCTCCTTTACACCGAGCCAAGGAACTGTAGTCACGAAATCGCGCACTGCATGGTCGTTAGTAGCTCCATTATCGCCATCAATCTCGCACATAGCCTCGCTTGCGGACTCTCCAAATCGCACCCTTATACGCACAGGTTCGTGGCTTGACGGCATACCGGTCACAATCTGCAATCCTCCGTGCAACTCCTTGCCAAAGTCAAGCAAAATTGCAGGGTGTTCATTTGCAGTACTCTTCATCACACAGATATGGCTATTAGTCAAATCGGCTTGACCATTTCCCTCGCGCAACAAATAATCGACGTTCGAGATAAGCTCCGCATTTTGCGTCCACAATATTTTTACGGGCGACAGATACTCTCTCACTCGAGTGTCCAGCTGTCGATTATCCTGTTCTGCAGCCGATGAATCACACTGTTTGCATTGATTACAACCGACAGTGAAAATCATCACAGTCAGCATCGCAATTCCAAATATTCTTTTTTTCATCTTCATCCTTGAGTTAATGTTACACTTTAAATAATAAGTGCTTATCAATTAGTTTACAAATCTTTATATACTGACATATACTTATCATATGCAGCACTCCATATATCAGCCTGCTTTGGTTCATATCGCACGCCATCATCCAGCGACTCACGAATCATTGCTCGCATCTGACTGATTGAATCCACAACGCCAGCCCACTTTGCCTGCATCATCACATTACCCACAGCCGTCGACTCCGAAGATCCGGTCTCCACAGGAATACCGATTGCATTGACTGTACACTGATTAAGCATCTGATTACGGGCTCCGCCACCAATTACATACAATTTCTCAATAGCGACGGGTGATAACTCGCGGAGCATCTCCACAACCTGACGGTAACGCAACGCCAAAGAATCAAATATGCATCGCACAAATTGGCCAATAGTCTCGGGTGCTGGCTGGTTTGTAGCATTACAATAATCCACAATAGCCGTTGTCATCGATTCGGGATTTGCAAAACATTTTGCATCGGGATTAATCAGAGATCGGAAAGACTCAGCCGACTCGGCAGCTGCTATCAACTCGGCATAACCCATTTCAGGCCACTCGGCACGACAACGCTCCAATAGCCACATTCCACAGATGTTTTTCAGCACTCGGATTGTCCCCTCAATTCCACCTTCATTAGTGAAATTCAACTCGAAACTACGTTCCGAAATGATTGGTTCAGCCGACTCTATTCCCATCAACGACCAAGTACCTGAGCTTAGATATGCATAGTTCTCATCCTCAGCAGGTACAGCCGCTACTGCCGAACCCGTATCGTGGCTTGCAACAGCCACTACTGGAACTGCCCCAAGACCGGTCAGGCGCTGCACCTCTGCAGTGAGCTGTCCAATCTTCTGACCAGGCATTACCATACGACCAAACTTATCGGCCGACAGACCGAGCAGATTCAAAATGTCTTCATCCCAAAGTTTCGTACGAGGATCTATCATCTGAGCTGTAGAGGCAATTGTGTATTCGGTCACAGCCTCACCTGTAAGCAAATATGCTAATGCATCGGGTATAAACAATATCTTCTCGGCAGCATTCAACGCCGAGCAGTTATTACGGCGCAATGTATCGAACTGGAAAACAGAATTAAAATTCATTATCTGGATACCCGTTTTCTCGTAAAGCTCTTTGCGAGGCATACGCTCGAAAAACTTTTCAGGGGCATCCGTTGTGTGTGGATCGCGATAGCAATAGGGGAGTCTTAGCAATGCTCCATCCTCACCAAACATCGCAAAATCGACACCCCAAGTATCAATTCCGATTGATTCGATTGCAACACCGCTTGCTGCGATCTTTGCCAGACCCTCTACAACCGATTTATATATTGCAGGAAAATCCCAATAAAAATGACCTTGCATCTGGATAATAGGATCGGCAAAACGATGAATCTCTTCCATTGAAATTTTACCTTCTGCAATTGTTGCTAATATTACGCGGCCACTTGTTGCACCCAAATCAACCGCTGCAAAATGACGTGTCGACATACCTTATCAAGGTTAATAGTTTTTCAATATAGCAAATATACATCATAATTTTCGATTATTTTATAGTAAAATGATTTTATCACTATATATTTTGATTTTGATATTTTTTAATAATTATCCGCCAATAAACTTCAACACATAATCAAAACCGTTGATCCAATGTTAATTACATTAATGATAAGCAAAAAATTTAATTATGGATTATGATACTGAATCAATGCCTCTTTTGAAGCTACGACCAACCAGCAGTCATTATGCCTCAAAATGCCATCTGAAAATTTTAAATTTGAATTTGGAATTTATCTCGATATGTTTTTTTATCTTTGCGCTTGTAACGTATGAATAAGAGTGCAAAAATTGAGTACGAAAAGCGGATTGTCAGGGATATGATCCAGCTATATTGCCGTCACAATCACGGCACTCGTGAATTATGCGACGATTGCAGAGCATTGGCCGATTATGCCGACAAACGTACCGACAGTTGTCCTCACATGACCGACAAGACATTTTGCTCTCAATGCAAAACACATTGTTACAAGCCGGAAATGCGAGAAAAAATCCGGCAAGTTATGCGCTATTCAGGGCCAAAAATGATTTTTTATCACCCAATAGCAGCCTTGCGACATCTCTATTATAGCAAAATTAAGAAACAGAGAATTACGCAACAAAAAAACATAACGAACAAGTTGAATTAAAACATATTACACAATGAAACAAGACAATCAGATTTTCGATCTTATCGAAAAAGAGCGCGAGCGTCAGATGCACGGCATTGAACTTATCGCGTCGGAGAACTTCGTAAGCGACCAGGTTATGGCAGCTATGGGTTCTGTTCTCACCAACAAATATGCCGAGGGATATCCAGCAGCTCGCTACTACGGAGGTTGTGAGGTTGTAGACCAGGTAGAGAAGTTGGCTATCGAGCGTTTGTGCCAACTCTATGGAGCTGAGTATGCAAACGTACAGCCACACTCAGGAGCTCAGGCCAATATGGCAGTATTCTTTGCTGTTTTGCAGCCCGGCGACACATTCATGGGCTTGGATCTGGCTCACGGCGGTCACCTTTCACACGGTTCTCCGGTAAATATGTCGGGTAAGTATTTCAACGCAATCGGCTACCAGCTCAATGAGCAGACAGGTACTATCGATTACGAAGATATGGAGCGTAAGGCATTGGAGTACAAGCCAAAGCTTATTGTTGGTGGAGCATCAGCCTACTCTCGCGAGTGGGATTATAAGCGTATGCGCGAGATCGCCGACAAGATTGGAGCATTGTTGATGATCGATATGGCTCACACAGCTGGTCTTATTGCGGCAGGTGTTTTGGACAACCCTGTAAAGTATGCACACATCGTAACATCTACTACCCACAAAACTCTTCGTGGTCCTCGTGGTGGTATTATCCTTATGGGTAAAGACTTTGAGAATCCTTGGGGATTGAAGACTCCAAAGGGTGTAGTGAAGATGATGTCACAGATTCTCAACTCTGCTGTATTCCCAGGAATCCAGGGTGGTCCGCTGGAGCACGTTATCGCAGCCAAAGCTGTTGCTTTTGGCGAGGCCTTGCAGCCAGAGTATAAGGAGTATCAACAACAGGTACAGCTCAATGCTAAGGCTATGGCTGAGGCATTCGCCAAGCGTGGCTACAAGGTCGTATCTGAGGGCACCGACAACCACTTGATGCTTATCGACCTCCGCACTAAGTTCCCTGAGCTTACGGGTAAATTGGCTGAGCGCTGCTTGGTCGCCGCCGATATTACCACCAATAAAAATATGGTACCATTCGATTCTCGCTCACCATTCCTTACCTCAGGTTTGCGTTTCGGAACTCCAGCAATCACAACCCGCGGTGTGAAAGAGGACAAGATGGACTACATTGTTGAGCTTATTGATCGCGTGCTGCAAGATCCCGAAAACGAGGATAACATCGCAGCAGTTCGCAAGGATGTAAATGCAATGATGGCTGAATATCCTTTGTTTGCTTGGTAGTCTGATCTGACTATACTACAAAGGCCTGCAACCCGATAAAAGTTGCAGGCTTTTTATTTTGCATAAAAAAAAGACGCTCCAGAGAAAATTTTTATGCATACTATGCGTTTATATTTTGGGTTTGCCAAGCAATTATTAAAAAATTTTAATCTGAGCGAAACAAAAAGACTTTGTTTTGCGTATACTTGACAGTATAGATTAAATAAAAGGGTTTAATTACCCCACGTGCAAACTTTTGGAAGAATAAACAAATAGTATTATATGCGTCAATTAAAGATTACAAAATCTATCACAAACCGCGAGAGCGCTTCGCTTGATAAGTACTTGCAAGAGATTGGTAAAGAGGATCTTATCACAGTTGAGGAGGAGGTAGAATTGGCTCAACGCATCCGCAAGGGTGATCAGGAGGCTTTGGATAAGCTCACAAAGGCCAATCTTCGTTTCGTGGTATCAGTTGCAAAGCAGTATCAGAATCAGGGCCTTAGCTTGCCAGACCTTATCAACGAGGGTAATCTGGGTCTTATCAAGGCTGCAGAGAAGTTCGACGAGACTCGTGGATTCAAATTCATCTCTTACGCAGTATGGTGGATTCGTCAATCAATTCTACAGGCTTTGGCCGAGCAGTCGCGTATCGTACGTTTGCCACTCAACCAGGTAGGTTCGCTCAATAAGATCAATAAAGCCTTCCAGCGTTTTGAACAGGAGCATGAGCGTACTCCATCGCCCGAAGAGTTGGCAAATGAGTTGGAACTCCCCCGCGAGAAGGTTACCGACACATTGCGCGTTGCCGGTCGCCACATTTCAGTTGACGCACCTTTCGCCGATGGTGAGGACAATAGCTTGCTTGATGTATTGGTTAACACAGATTCACCCAACGCAGATCGAGGCCTTATCAACGAGTCATTGGCTACCGAGGTTGACCGCGCATTGGAGACTCTTACTGAGCGTGAGCGCGATATCATAAAGTATTTCTTCGGCATCGGTTGTTCGGAGATGACCTTGGAGGAGATTGGCGAGAAGTTCGACCTTACTCGCGAGCGTGTACGTCAGATCAAGGAGAAGGCGATTCGTCGCTTGCGCCACTCATCACGCAGCAAACTTCTGAAATCTTATTTAGGATAAAAGGGTAGTAAATAAAACACGCAGAGGTTGTCCACTTGGACAACCTCTGTTATTTTATCCACAACAACCAGCCTGATCAAAACTACTCAACTGACAACTCCATGATATAATCGTCCATCACAAAACCACAACCGATATCGGCAACAGCCTCTTCAATAACCTTAAAGTTCTTGTGGAGATAAACTTCATAAGCATGTGTATTATTGCGGTTTACCGTAAGGTATATTGCTCGCAATCCGAGCTCTTGGCACAATGCCTTCATAAAACCAAGACCCATAGAAAATATTCCACGGCCACGATTCTGTTTTAGGATATAATACTTACTCAAAAACAATCTATCATCCTGCGGCTGCACACCAAAGTATGCCAATATATCGCCATCCTCCTCGATTACGAAATAACGATATCCTTGCATCAGTTGACCCATTACAGCCTCATAACTTTGGAATCGTTCGATCATATATTCAACCTGCTCTTCTGAGCAGAATGCGGTGTTAGCTTCACGCCAAACTATTTCAGCGACCTTAACCATACGGGTCACATCTGCCTGACCAAAAATCTCTCTAATATTCATACTTCTACCAAATTATAGGACTCTTGCCAATGCTTTGCAAATATGCATTAGCTTGCGAAAAATGTTTACATCCAAAAAATCCTCGATAAACCGAAAGCGGAGAGGGGTGAACACTTTTTAATATAAGGTTTTTACTTGCATCGGCCACTTGACCTTTGCGCTGCGCATAGTTGCCCCACAGCATATAGACTATTCCCTGCTTACGTTCGTTGATAATTCTAACCACTGCATCTGTGAACTGTTCCCAACCTCGACCAGCGTGCGAAGCAGCCTCATGAGCTCTTACAGTCAACACTGCATTGAGCAACAGCACGCCCTGCTCGGCCCAACGATCGAGATTCCCCGATGCAGGAACCGCCACACCTAAATCATCATTAATCTCTTTGAAGATATTCTGCAATGAAGGAGGGAAAGGCACTCCATCGTCAACCGAGAAACACAAGCCGTTGGCTTGACCCACCCCGTGATATGGATCCTGACCAATAATAACCACTTTAAGTGACTCAAACGGGCACTTATCAAAGGCTCTAAATATGTTTCTTCCAGCCGGAAAAACTTGTGTTGTACCATATTCTGAACGAACAAACTTTGTAAGTTGTTCGAAGTATGGCTTATCAAATTCAGACTGCAATATATCTCGCCAATCGGCAGAAATTTTTACTTCCATCGAAAAAAGTTAATATTTTAATGACGTAAAATTACAAAAAAAATTATAATTTTGACGCGTAAAAATAGAGTTACAACGACAATAACCAATTTTAAAACATAATTATGAGAAAGATTTTATTGCTTCTGATGATTTCACTTACGCTATCTATCAATGCAGAGGCTAAACACAAAAAGCAACCCAAAGTTAACAACATCATCTATATGATTGGCGACGGCATGGGACTATGCCACGTATCGATGATGCAGTTGGAGGGCAAGTATGCTCCCACCGCGTTCGATAAGGCTCAGAATATCGCACTCATTAAGACTCATTCATCAAACAACCGAGTTACCGATTCTGCAGCAGCGGGTACCGCTTTGGCTTGTGGTTACAAAACCAACAACAGCACACTTGGCCAGACTCCCGATGGCACACATGTAGAGTCAATTATGGCTAAAGCCGAGAAGCAGAACTACGCTTCCGGTTTGGTTGTTACCTGCTATTTGCAGCACGCAACCCCCGCAGCATTCTACGCACACGTTAAAAGCCGTGGCGAGAACGACGAAATCACAAAGTGGTTCTACAAGAGCGATATCGATGTCGCTTTTGGCGGAGGTATGAAGTACTTCAAGAGAGTAATCGAGAACGAGAATAAGGATTTCAACAAAGAGATTGCCAAGATGGGTTACACTCTTCACACTGACATGAAGGATATTAAATCTGCCCCATCAGAGGGTAAGGTGCTTGGCGTATATGGCGATGGCTATCTTCCTTATGCTCGCACAGGAGAGCGTGACAACTACTTGGCTGAGGCAACAGCTAAGTCATTGGAAATTCTTACAAACAACGTCAAGAACCAGAAGAAGAAGGGTTTTGTATTGATGGTAGAGGGCTCTCTCATCGACGGTGAGTCACATAGCCGTAACCCTGAGGGTATTTTGGCCGAGACTCGCGACTTTGCAAACGCAATTGATGTTGCAATGAAGTATGCCGACAATCACCCCGGTACACTTGTAGTTATTTGTGCCGACCACGAAACTGGTGGTCTTTCAATCCCCAGCAACAAGACAGACTTCACTCTTCCGGAGAGTGGTATCGGTTATGCATTCGGTACATCAAGTCACACAGCCACAATGGTCCCCGTATATTTGTACGGAACCGGTGCTGAGGCAATCAATGGTATCATGGAGAACAGCGATTTGAGTTGGGAACTCCAGGAGCTTTTGGGCGTAGGCAATCGAGCAAAAGATACTGCAGCAACAGAGGCACAGAAGAAATAAACATTTCTTGATTTATAGCAATGAGCTTATTCCGCATGGAGTAAGCTCATTTTGTTTTGCATTATTATCTCATCGCAGAATTAAGAGGTAAAGGACTCCACTCCTACAATGTGTCCAACAAATTAAGGTTACCCCGCAGAGGAGCAACCTTAATTTCGCAAATATCCTATGAATGATTATTGTTTCTTGATAAATCTTTTTGCAAGCCACTTACGGAGAGGCTCATCATACAATTTAAGCATTGTATACGCAAGAGCTATGCTCGACAAAACCACAATCGCTGCAACACCCCAACAATCACTCAACGAGTAGTACTCATTCTTGATAAGCCACGCATAGAACACATACATAATAGGGTAGTGTACGATGTATAGCGGATATGAGATATCGCCAAGGAACTTATTAATACTAGCGGTCTGTTTGTCGCTTTTACAACAACTGCCACACGCCCCCAACCAGACAATTGCCGGAAATATGAACGCAATACAGAGAACCTCATAAAGGCTATTAATACTTGGCTTTCCTGACGATGCAATATAAGGCACCGCAAACAGCACAATAAGCATTGCACTGCAAACCCAAAATGCCCCCCTCACCTTGCGAGGTTTAAATGTGCGGGCTAACAGCATACCAACAGTAAATGGGAATAACATACGCACCAATCCTCCCCAAAAGTTTATAGTGTCTATCGTCCAACCGACTCCAACACTATCATACTCTGAAATATTACCAACGAAGAACAATGCGTGTAATATACCCAATACAACAGCCAATACAGCCAGCAATTTGGTTGACAGTCGTCGTATGAAAAGCGCATACAAAATATTACCTATATACTCAAAGAAGAGCGACCATCCTGGGCCATTCAGCGGGAACATTTCGCCATTTCCTCTTACCTCGTAAGGCACCCCCGGCACTGCTGGTATCATAAACATCGTAAGCAACATTGCTATCATCACCCAGCTTGTAGGAGTCACCGTACCATCCCACTTCTGAAATCCATCCGCAAAAAAGGCAATGGCACCAATTATAGCTCCCATAACAAGCATAGGGTGGAGACGTATCAAACGACGCTTAAAAAAGCCACCAAGGCTCATTTTGGTCCATCTGTCATCGTACGCATAACTAATCACAAATCCTGAGAGTATAAAGAAGAAATCCACTGCAATATGACCGTGATTGAGGGTGGTGATTAATCCTGCTCCCGCACCATTTGTAGCCTCAGCAAACGCCAAGCCCTCGAATACGTGATATATCAGCACAAGCAGTGCAGCCACACCGCGCAAACCGTCAAGCAGCTCATAATGGGGCTTACTATCCAATAATCCGTCTGCTTTAAATTCAGTTCCTTCCATACATTTAAGTTATGACATTACCTTTACTTTTCCCTCTATTTCATTACGTGTTTAGCGTAATTCACTCCCTTCATTTGGTAATATTTGCTCTCTGCTTGCAAACGACGAATAAAGTCATCATAGTTGCGCTTGCTCTGCGGAGTCCAACCCGCCTCAGCAACTGCAGCCAAACGTGGCAACATCAGATACTGAACAACAGACTCCTCGACAACCCACTCCGTCCAGAAGTTTGCCTGTACACCCATATATTTCGACTGCAACTCTTCAGGCACATCCTTCATAGGCACATAGCTATATACCGCTTTGACGCTCTCAGTACCATGACCTTGCGACATTGGCTCGGTGGGGAGTGGCGACTGCTTACGGTTAATATAATAGGGTATCTGCGGCGAAAGGATGGTTGTCATACCTCGCTTTGCAGCCTCAATAGCGGCTCTATCGGCTCCAACCCATGCCATAACGGTGATGTCATTAGGAAGCATCGAAGTGTTTCCATAAAGAATCTCGTTCCAGAAAATCAGTTTACGCTGTTTTTCGACCGGTTTTTGCTTGATATGGTCTACTAGCTGGCGATAGAAGTTAATCTGCAAGTCGCGGAAATTCTGAGAACCAATCGCAGCAAGCTGAGCCTTGCAATCTTCATTTTGTTTCCATTTTACAACCGGACACTCATCACCTCCCAAGTGAATATATCCAAATGGGAAGAGTTCAGTTAACTCATCAATAACATCCTTAGCAAACTGCACAGCTTTTGGATTGGCTACATTTATCACATCAGTCGACACGCCTTGCCATTTCCATACCTCGTGTGGATTCTGCGGATCACATGCCAGAAATTCGGGATATGATGCCACAGCAGCTTGCGAATGGCCAGGAATATCAATTTCGGGGACAATCTCTACAAAACGGCTCTTTGCATATGCTACAATCTCGCGTATATCGTCCTGCGTATAGAATCCACCATATCGCTCTGTATCAGGCTTTACATTCCCATATCCGAGCCCTTTACTATCTCGCCAAGCACCTATTTCGGTGAGTTTAGGATATTTTTTTATCTCTATACGCCAGCCCTGATCCTCGCTCAAATGCCAATGGAATCGATTCATCTTGTACGCTGCCATCACATCAATCACTCGCTTGACGGCCTCTTTTCCAAAGAAGTGACGACCTTCGTCGAGCATAAATCCACGCCACGCAAACCGAGGCTCATCCTCAATCTCCACACAAGGAATACTCCACTCAGTCACAGTAGGATCTGCCACTCCAGCCATCACATTGCGAGGTAAAAGCTGTTTCAATGTCTGCAAAGCATAATAGAATCCC
This sequence comes from Rikenellaceae bacterium, assembly GCA_015060165.1. Classification (GTDB taxonomy): domain Bacteria; phylum Bacteroidota; class Bacteroidia; order Bacteroidales; family Rikenellaceae; genus Alistipes. The sequence continues at coordinate 67,465 of SUZC01000001.1, read as the reverse complement.
GCAGGTTCGGCTGCGCAGATTTCAATCTTCGATGATGTAACCTTCAATCGGTAGGCCTCAGGAGCCATTGATGGCACACAATGAAGTTCAACTTGTGCTTTATTTGATTTACGAGTATACTTGACAATCAACCCTGTAGATGCACTGAATTCTTTGGAGAAATCTGCAAATAACTCCTCTGCTACAGGTGTAACCATAACTGTAAGTTTTTTCCCAAACACAAATTCGCCATCACCCATCTCTACGCTCTTTGGAAGTGGAATAAGCGAAAGTTGTTGCGAAGTTGTTGCACCATAGGTTGCCACCATAAACATCGATGCAACCAACATCATAATCCATCGTTTCATTTCCATTGTCTATGCTTTTTATTATTTCTTCATTATAGCACCAACCGTAATCTCGGGATAAGCCATAACAATCTCTTTCATCAGTCTGAATGTAGTATTATCCTTAAACGATGATGAGTTTTGCTCAATGGTCAAAGCCGCCTGCTTGGCATTAAACATTATACGACCTTTACCATCGACAAGAGTCACCGTAGCCTCAGCCTTCAACTTTTCACCAACCACAAGTATCATCTTGCCATTTGATGGATTGTAGGTATAAGTACCCTCGATTTTTCTCTCACCACTCTGCAAAAGGAATGTCCCATTACCAGCCAATTTCACATAATCCTTTCCTGCTGTAAGTTTTGCAGCCGATGCAACAGCCGACAATTGAGTTTTGGCGGTTGAAACACCCATCGATGCTATTGGGCTATCGCCCGTATAGTCCATATCGAGCTGTTGATACACCCATTTACCAACAATCTGCTTTGCGGTAGGGTAGACGGCCTTCTCGATTGGTTGAGATGCAGTATCGTCGCCAAAAAGTCCTTTAAGCATATCTCCCCACGATTGTGCCTGCGCAGGCATCGCAAAGAGCATAACGCCAAACAATATTACTAAAAATCTCTTCATATCAACGTACGCTGATTATTTAGAAAACTCAAATCCGATTTTCACGCTATCATACTTCTGCAACAATGTGGTGATTGTCGACAAAGAGTCGATACTCGAACCGAGAGATGTAAGAATTGTGAGTAATTTGTCCATCGGGAAGACTATCTGCAGATTGGTGCCATTCATATAGGCATAAGCTGGAATAGCTCCTAAATTTAACAATCCACTATTGTATTTAAGAGAAAGCTTATAGGTCGAAGTATCAAAAGTATAAGTTCCTGTAGCGGTCTTTTGACCAAAACGAGAACTGAAAGTACCGTCAGAATTAAATGTAAAACTGCAAGCACCCGCCTTGATACCCACTTTGCTATAATATGTTGCGAGCTTACCCTGGATAGTTGAAGATGCTGCTGATGCTGCCAACTCCGACAATGTATCACTCGATGAGAGTTTAACTCCAGGCTGTTTATAGTTCCAAGTTCCTATAATGCCCTTCTCTGTAAGCTTACCGCCTGTAACCTTATCGATGGCTGTCGATGCAGCACTCTTCAAGGCATCAAGCCAACTCTGTGCTGAAGCCTCCGCACAAGTAAAAGCGACAGCCATAATAGTTAAAATAAGTACTCTTTTCATTTTGTCTGTATTTTATTGTTTATTACTTCAATGCTATCATCTACAACTTTTCGCACTCAGCCAACCACACTGCTGATGACGCATCAGCGGGCATTCTCCAATCGCCCTTCGCCGAAATTGAGACCTCGCTAACCTTCGGGCCATCGGGAGATGCTGAACGTTTAAACTGCTGATTGAAGAATCGGCGGAAGAAGGTCTTGATCCAATGAACAATTGTAGCTCGATTGTAACTACCTTCAAAAGCCTTTTCTGCCAACATCACAATCTTTGCAGGTGAGAAACCTTTGCCTATAAAGTTATAGAGGAAGAAGTCGTGCAACTCATATGGGCCCACCAAATCCTCGGTCTTTTGAGCTATATCACCTTTTTCATCAGCAGGCAACAATTCAGGACTAACAGGAGTAGCCACCACATCTCGCAGAGCTGCTCTAACCTTCTGATTAGGCTCGTTTGCAGCTACCCACTCAACCATATGACGCATCAAGGTCTTTGGGATCGAGCAATTCACGCCATACATCGACATCTGGTCGCCATTGTATGTTGCCCAGCCCAATGCCAGTTCACTCATATCGCCCGTACCCACGACCATTCCATTCTCCATATTGGCAATATCCATCAATATCTGTGTGCGTTCACGAGCTTGCGAATTCTCATAAGTCACCGACCTGTCAGAATCAGGCAGACCAATATCCTTAAAGTGTTGGCGACATGCATCGGCAATAGATATTTCGCGGAAAGTTACGCCCAGCTCTTTAATCAGCGTCACTGCATTTTGATATGTTCGGTCGGTAGTACCAAATCCCGGCATCGTAATTCCTATAATACCTTTACGGTCGAGACCCAACTTATCGAACGTACGAACCGTAGCCAGCAAAGCAAGCGTAGAGTCCAATCCACCCGAAATACCAATCACGGCACACTTACAATAGGTGTGAACCATACGTTTCGCCAAAGCCTGACTCTGAATTTCAAATATCTCCTCACACCAAGCATTGCGATCCTCAATACTGTCGGGAATAAAAGGGCTTGGATCAACAACGCGATCCAAACGCTCATTCTCGGCAGCAGTAATCAAAGTTTCGATAACAGCAAATGAAGAAATATGGCCACTTGCGAATGTGCTACTTGTCAGTCGGGCCGAGCTCAATGCCTCGATATCAATATCGCTAATAACCATTTGGTCATTCATCTTAAATCTTTCGCCTGATGCCAACATCTCGCCATTCTCGGCAATAAATGCATTTCCGGCATAGACCAGATCCGAAGTAGACTCGCCCCAACCGGCCGATGCATAAACATATCCAGCCAATATTCGCGATGAATATGCCTTTATCGTTTCGGTTAATTTTACACGTTTGCCTGCCAACTCCGAAGTTGCTGCCAGGTTAAAGATAATCTTGGCTCCAGCCATAGCTTTATAGGCTGATGGGGGAACAACAGCCAATAGATCATCGCCAATTTCTACTCCGAAATCAACTCCATTGACCGAAAACAACATATCTCGGCCAAATGGCACACATTGCCCCGCAATAGCAATCTCAATTACCTCATCTGAGTCGGCTGATGGGGTAAACCATCGAAGGTCGTTTGCCTCTCCTGTGTTGGGGATAATCGATTTAGGAACCACACCCAAAATCTCGCCCTGCGAAACGACAGCGGCAGAATCGTAAAGTTTGCCGGCATAAGCGACAGGCAAACCAACAATCAAAACAATGGGCAATTCAGCCGTAGCCTCAGCAATATTAGCGAGCGACTCTTGAGCTTTATTAATCAATAATTGTTTGGTAAACAGATCGCCGCAACTGTATGCCGTAATACAGAGTTCAGGAAATACTGCGATACGCACTCCTCGCTCTGCAGCCTGACGGCTCATTTCTACAATGCGACTTGTGTTAAATTCACAATCTGCAACTTTGACCTCGGGAATAATCGAGGCAACCTTGATATATCCGTAACGATTCATACTATTCTTTGATATATGCGTTGGTTATCTGCAAAACATAAATTTTGTGATAATCGGCTTGTGGATACCACTTGTCGATAATCTGTTTCTCAATAAAATTTTCAGGTTTCATAGTGTCAGTGTACAATTTGCGGCACTCCAACACCAATCGAGCCTGAGCGATAGCAGGCGTATCCTCCTCGGTAAATGTGATAGACAGACCAGCCTTACTAATCTTATCCTCATCGCGACCCGAATGAGTTCCACAATACGATAAGGCCTTGCGATACTGTTCATCGAAAAACGAAAGAGTCAACTTATCGCATCTTTCTGTAAATTCGAATGTGTATCGTTGGGGTCTAATAACGACGATGGCAACCGGGTAATTCCACATAACACCCACGCCACCCCAAGATGCAGTCATCGTATTTTGCTCAACATGATCGCCTGCTGTGATGAGCATCCAATCCGAACCGATAGCTTTAATAAAGTTGTCGCTAATCTGCGCCGGATCTATCTCTTTAAAATCCTGCATATAAAATATCAAATAAAGCTATTAAACATTACTTAGCCCACAACTGAGCCAGATTTATTATAACGTTCATTGCCTTCTGCATAGTATCGAGCGAGCAGTATTCGAACTTGCCGTGGAAGTTCATTCCGCCTGTAAAGATATTGGGGCAGGGGAGGCCCATAAACGACAATCGAGCACCATCGGTACCGCCACGAATAGGTTTGATAAGAGGCTCAACATCAGCCATACGCATAGCCTCAATAGCCTTGTCAATCACCTGAGGATGTGGCTCTACCATCTTGCGCATATTGAAGTATTGATCTTTAAGTGTAAGTTTCAACACCTCTTCGCCATACTTCTTCTGCAACAAATCTACGCAACTCCACATATACACCTTCTTCTGTTCAAATTTTTCACTGTCGTGGTCACGCATGATATATGAAAGTTTAGCATTCTCAACAGTTCCGTTGAATCCCACGCAGTGGTAAAATCCTTCGTAGCCGGTGGTGTACTCCGGACGTTCAACAGCAGGCAACAAAGAATTCAACTCACAAGCCACCTGAATAGCATTGATCATCTTATCCTTTGCGTAACCTGGGTGAACATTACGACCCTGAATCTCGATAGTAGCAGCGGCAGCATTGAAATTCTCATACTCCAACTCACCCTCCGCGCTACCGTCCATAGTATATGCGAAATCGGCTCCAAAAGCCTTAACATCGAAATAATCCACACCGCGACCAATCTCCTCATCGGGGGTAAAGCCGATACGAATCTTGCCGTGCTTAATTTCCGGATGCGACATCAAGTACTCTGCAGCGGTCATAATTTCAGCGCAGCCAGCTTTATCATCAGCGCCCAAAAGGGTAGTACCATCTGTATGAATCAATGTGTGACCGACAAATCCTTTGAGCTCAGGGAAATCTGAAACCTTCATCGTAAGCGATGCGTTGAGCATAATATCCTCACCATCATAGCTTTCAATGATTCTTGGTTTCACATCCTTGCCACTCATATCGGGCGAGGTATCAACGTGAGAGATAAAACCGATAACGGGAGCATTTTCATAACCCGCCGATGCAGGGATGGTTCCCATCGCATAACCATATTTATCAACCGTTACATCCTGCAAACCTAAGGTGCGCATCTCGTCGGCCAAATAGTTGAGCAACACTAGTTGCTTATCAGTCGACGGGAATGTTGTGCTATTCTCGTCTGATTGAGTATCAAACGAAACGTACTTCAAAAATCTATCTTTTAATTCCATAATTTTCAATTATTTATATTCATTCAATTCAAGTTATACGCCAGCTATCAATTTTGACTACTCCTCTTTTTTAGCTTTCATTGTATGCCAAGCCATATAGATGATAAGTAGTGTATACATCGCAAGACCGAGCCACTCAGCACCCTTAGACTCAGCCCAACCGCTCATATACCACTCAATACCTACAAACTTCAACACTGCCGATACAACACCCATCAAAGCACCGCCAGCGATGAATCCCGATGCGATAAGGGTACCTCTATCAAAACGAGCCTTATTGAGTTTCTCATCCTTCGAACGATTTGAAACAAACCAAGCAATCAAACCGCCAACTACCAGTGGGGCATTCAGATACATAGGGATGAACATACCGAGTGAAAATGCCAATGCTGGGACTCCGATAGCTGTCAACACCAAAGCCAACACAGCTCCCATAAAGTATAGAATCCATGGGGTAGAGCCACCCGTCATAAGAGGCTGAATCACAGCAGCCATAGCATTTGCTTGTGGAGCAACCAAGGCATTATCACCTGTAAAACCATAAGTCTCGTTCAATACAAGCATCACACCTGCAACTGTTGCAGCCGACACAAATGTGCCGAGGAATTTCCATCCCTCCTGCTTCTTAGGAGTTGTTCCCAGCCAATAACCAATTTTAAGATCGGTGATAAAGCCACCGGCCATTGAAAGAGCCGTGCAAACCACACCGCCGATAATAAGAGCTGCAGTCATACCTTCCGTTCCGTTCAGACCAATACTAACCAACACAAGCGAGCTGAGGATAAGTGTCATAAGCGTCATTCCAGAAACAGGATTAGTGCCGACAATAGCTATCGCATTAGCAGCCACTGTTGTAAACAAGAATGCTATTACAAACACAATAAGCAATGCTACAATACTCTGCATGCCATTATTCAACAATCCGAAGTGGAAGAAGACAAGCGTTGTAATAAGTGCTGCAATGAGGATTGTAAGAATCAGTTTCATCGGCAAATCGCGCTGAGTTCGCTCCACCTGAACTGCGCCCGAACCCTTCTTTGAAGAGAGCTCGCTTACTGCCAAGCCAACAGCCTGACGGATAATACCAGCCTGACGAATAATACCAATAAGACCCGCCATAGCAATACCTCCAATACCAAGAGGGCGGCCATAGTCGGTAAAGATATTCTCTGGGGTAAGCGATGCTGCATCGGGGGCAACAGATCCAATCAATGGAACGATTAGGAACCAGACAAGGCAAGAACCTGCAGTAATAATTACAGCATATTTCAAACCAATGATATAACCCAATCCCAATACCGCAGCACCTGTGTTAAGCGAGAATACCACTTTAAACTTATCGGCACACATCTCACCGAAAGCACATATTCTGGTCGAAACGACCTCTGTCCAGGCACCAAATGTGCTTACGATAAAATCGTACAATCCTCCGATAAGTCCTGCGACAGCCAACAACTTTGCTTGGTTACCGCCCTTTTCGCCAGATACCAACACCTCGGTGGTTGCAGTAGCCTCGGGAAAAGGATATTTACCGTGCATTTCCTTCACGAAATATTTTCTGAAAGGAATAAGCAATACAATACCCAACACGCCACCCAGCAATGATGATAGGAAGATCTGATAGAACTCAGCATCGAGACCCAATATGTAGAGTGCAGGCAAAGTAAAGATTGCACCTGCAACAATCACACCCGACGATGCACCAATCGACTGGATGATAATATTCTGGCCAAGCATATTCTTCTTACCCAACACTGTGCCCATACCAACGGCGATAATAGCAATGGGGATAGCTGCCTCAAACACCTGACCAACTTTAAGGCCAAGGAATGCAGCCGCAGCTGAAAAAATAATAGCCATAACAACACCCATTGTCACCGAATAAGGGGTTACCTCCGCCGGAGTTGTATTGGCTGGCATAAGGGGTTTGTACTCCTCTCCGGGTTTCAATTCACGATAAGCGTTGTCGGGAAGAGATACGTTTTGTTTTTGCTGTTCCATAAATCAATTATTTTTTATTAATATTTTGCTCAATACTATTCATTGGTCTGTATGCGCTTTGCACCAGCACAAATGGCCAACATATTACTATAATAAGCCATAATACAAAAGTAAGGATTTTTCCTTAAAAAGGAAAAGAAGTGCAAAAAAAAGCATTTGAAAACGCAAATTACGCCACAAAAAAAGCCGCCAAACAATTGGCGGCCTATAAGAATACACTAAAATACGACAAGATACTAAATATGCTTATCTCCCTTATCGAATTTCACATCGTCGATATACTTTTTGATACTCTGTTCCTCACTTCGCGGGCAAATCATCAAGACATCATCGGTATCAACCACGATATAATCTCGCAAACCATTGATTATAGCCACCTTACCATCAGGAATCGAAATTATCGAGCTTCGAGTTGCATAGGTGTAACATCCATCACCCAACTTGGCATTCGCAAATGCATCTTTGCGCGAGAGTTGATACACCGAACCCCACGTTCCCACATCGCTCCAACCAAAATCGCCACAACGTACATAAACGTTATCGGCTTTCTCCATAATTCCGTAATCAATAGAGATAGGTTTACACTCCGAAAATACACTCTCAATGGCGGCTGTTTCACGTTCAGTTGCAAGGTCGTCGACGATGGCCGAAAAGAGCGAATGATGTTCGGGCAAATAGCGACTAAATGCTTGAATAATCGAATTTACTTTCCAAATAAAAATACCTGCATTCCAGACAAACTCACCGCTCTCAATAAAAGTCTGAGCCATCTCTAGATTTGGCTTCTCTGTGAAGCACTTAACACGACTAATTGAAGTATTACTTGAAGTTTGAATATAACCATATCCAGTATCGGGACGAGTCGGTCTGATACCCACTGTCATTAGGGCATCATTCGAGTCGACATAGTCAATACATTCACCTATTACAGAACGAAAATCACACTCATTCAAGATAAGATGATCGGAGGGCGTCACAACCATCTTTGCATCGGGATTAATCTTCTGGAGAGTATATGCTGCATAGGCTATACAAGGGGCGGTATTTCGACCCATTGGTTCACACAAAATCTGACTCTCTTTAAGTTCGGGAATATGCTCCAGGACTTGATCTTTATACTTGCGATTAGTCACTACCATAAAATTCTCAGTCGGAATCATCGGAGCAAATCGCTCGTATGTTGCACGGATAAACGACTTACCTGTTCCGAGTATATCGAGAAACTGTTTTGGGGTAGCCTGACGGCTGATAGGCCAGAATCGAGTACCGATTCCACCAGCCATAATCACGCAATAAGTGTTATTATTCATAGGTTTAAGTAATATTTTCGTTAAGAATTATACAAATATATAAATAAAATTCGTAAATTTGCGGCTTAAAATGATGATTTTTTAGTGAATTATGAAAATTAGACTTTTTACAATACCCAATATGCTGACTCTCGGCAATCTGTTGTGTGGTACAGTAGCAGCTATCGTGTTGCTCACTCAGCATAATTATGAGTTGGCCTTTTATCTGGTTGTAGCATCGGCTGTTTGCGACTTTTTCGATGGTTTTGCAGCGCGCTTGCTCAAACAATCTTCACCACTCGGAGTACAACTCGATTCATTGGCCGATATGGTATCGTTCGGCGTAGTTCCCGCTGTGGCTATGTACTGTCTATATGGCGATATGCCTCAGATTTGCCTAATGTCTGAGTCTGTGGCTATTATATTGGGATTCCTCACTTTGATCATTGCGGCATTCTCGGCGTTGCGATTGGCTAAGTTTAATATTGACGATACTCAACATACTGAGTTCTGTGGCCTGCCGACCCCAGCCAACGGCTTGTTCTGCTTGTCGGTTGCTATGCTTGCAGCAGATGGAGAGGTTGCTATTGCAAAAGAGGTTGTAGTTGCAATTTCTGTCGTGATGGCATTTTTGCTAATTAGCAACATCAGAATGTTTGCGCTCAAATTCAAAGGCTTCGGCTGGAAGGGCAATGAGCTACGCTATACATTCATCGCCGTATGCGCAATACTGATTGCGGCATTTACTAAATATGCCGTTCCTGGAATTATATTGCTCTACATTGTGATTTCGGCCATTCGCCACGCAATAATTTTGAGCAAAAAGTAGTTTTGTTACCAATATAACCTCACGAAGAAAAGTTTATGAGATTTGGTTTGCGTATATGGACACTTGCGATTGCGATGCTGACGCTGTCGGCATTGTCAGCACCATTGTATGCGCAACTCGATGCTGCGGCACTTGCTCGTGCTCAGCGTCAGGGCCAAAATATAGGACTTGGAGGTAGCAATCCTTACGACACCTCAAATGGCGAGGAAGAGAACGAAGAGCAGGACTCTACCCACACACGCAAGATTCGAAAGCCACTCGAATCATACTATTTCAGTGATTCAGTTCGTGCGTGGCCAAACTTTATGTGGACTGTCGACCGTAATATGAACGACGTAAAGGTTGGTGCGTTAGATACCCTTATTACAGATTGGAGAATTGATTATCCATATTTCCGTAACGGTGTAGGTGATATGACGTTGGGAGGATTGGGACAATCTACTCTTCCGTTCAACTATTTTGAGCGTCCCAACTCATCAGACTTTGAATTTGCGCAGTCTTACGATTCATACACATACCGTATGGACAACGTGCCGTTCTACAACTCAAAGACTCCATATCTGAATTTTATGTATTTGGAGTCTGGCCAGAAACGTTATCGTGAGGAGCACTTTGAGATTACCACAGCACACAATGTATCTCCCACAACGGGATTTAACGTGAATTACAAAGCCCGAGGAACAAAGGGTTTGTATGATTGGCAACGTACCAGCAACCACAATTTGTCAGCAGCATTTTCGCATACTGGCAAGCGTTACTCGATTCACGCTGCATATATCAACAACCGCATAAAGCAGCGCGAGAATGGTGGAGCAGTAGGATTATGGGCAGTCGCTGACACCATCTTCGATCACCCATCGGGAGTACCAATGAAGCTGGCTGATGCAGAAGCAGAGAATTCATACCGTAACAATTCGTTCTTTGTAAAGCAAGCATATGCCATACCATTGGAGCCTGTGACCGATTATGACTACTCAATCGCAGGATTGTCGGCTGTATATGTTGGCCACATTTTTGAATATAATGCGTGGAGCAAGCTCTATAAAGACATATATGCCACATATAGAAATGAGCGAGGCAGCAAAGACGAAAACGGAGAGTACGTCACCACCGAAGATACATACTACGACAATTGGTACATATCAGCAAATAAGACTCGCGACTCAATTCGCGAACGTGTGATTACCAACAAATTTTTCGTTGAGGCGCAGCCTTGGGACCGCAATGGGGCAGTGGGTCGCTTGGGTGGTGGAATTGGTATAGATGCTTATGGTTACTCGCAGTTGGCGATGGCTGACTATCTGTCGGGTAAATATAGTGTAGATAAAAAGACCGCTTGGTATGCTTATGGAGCAGTGAGCGGAAAGATTAAACGATATGTCGATTGGGGAGCCGATGTAAGGTTCCACCCATCGGGTTATAAGAGTGGAGATTTTGCCCTTAATGCGCACATTGCATTATCGGCAGAGTTTCGAGGTCATCCCGTTATCCTGACCGGCCGATTCTCGCAGACAAAGCAGTCGGCTTCGTATTGGCAGGAGAACCTATTCTCGAACCACTATGTGTGGTTCAACTCCTTTGACAAGGAGAATGAAACTCGTTTGGAGGTATCGCTTGATATCCCAGATTGGGCTTTGGAAGTAGGCTTGTGGCAAGGTGTAGTGTCGAATAAAATTTACTACGATGCTAATAGTCACGTCACACAGTCTAACGCTTCGATTAGTCTGACGAGTTTGTATGCTCGCAAAGATTTCCGCTTGGGCGGATTTCATTTCGACCACAGGGTATTGATGCAGTGGAGCACCAATCAGGAAGTTATTCCCGTCCCTTTGGGCAGTGCCTATCTCTCGTACTTCTATGAATGTTGGGTACAGAAGAAAAAGGTACTCAGATTGCAAATCGGTATTGACGCAAGATTCAACACGAGCTTCTATGCTCCGTCGTACAATCCCGCTTTGGCAGTCTTCTACAACCAACGCGAATACGAAGTTGGAAATTATCCATACATCGACGCTTACGTTGCAGCCAAATGGAAGAGAATGCGCATCTTCTTAAAATACCAACACGTTAATTGCAACTTGTTTGGTAATGGACAATATCTCACGGTAGCGGGTTATCCGCAGAATCCGGGAATGTTTAAGATGGGTATCTCATGGGGGTTCTATGATTAGGTGATGTATTGCTCAGCATAAGCTGCCCGCAAAACACACATTTATGTCAAAAAAGACAACATTACTTTCGATTGTTCTTATCGTATTAGTAACTTTTTGGGGTTCCAACATCTTCGATGAAGAGTTGACACAGGTGTCAACCATCGAACAGAGCAAGGAATCAGCACAGGTCGCTGAGATAGCGACTGACACAACCGATGTAGAGACCTGGGTCATCTCGATGTATGACGAGTTGATGCAGCGCATCGGAGAAGAGGAGGGCCAAGATTGGCGATTGATGAGTGCTATTGCATACAACGAGTCTCGTTTTCAAGACGGACTTATCTCGAAGCAAGGAGCAATAGGACTTATGCAGGTTATGCCAATCGTTGGCAAACAATTTAACGTAGCTAAGGAGCATTTGTCTGACCCAGAGACCAACATTCGTCTGGCTGGCAAACTATTGAGTAAGATTGATGCTACGTTGAAAATATCGCCTTCGACGCCACAGAGCGACCGTATGAGCATTATTTTGGCTTGCTACAATGGTGGCATTGGCCACGTATCCGATGCTCGTCGCTTGGCAAAAAGCAACGGAGAGAATCCCAATTCGTGGGAGGTCGTTGCTCGTTATTTGAAGCAGAAGGCAGATCCTGCGGTCTACGAGAGCGAGCTTGTCAAGTATGGCAAGTTTACAGGAAGTCGCCAGACCGAGGCTTATGTGAGAGAGGTTATGAAACGCTACGACATCTATTGCAAGATGATTACACAATAGCAGAGCGTTGTACCTAACGAAAAAGAGTAGCTGCCCCGACAAGGGGTATAGCTACTCTTTTTTGTGTTATTACAATTGTGTACCTTTTCTCGTATTACATTCCGCTTCGGGCAACAGGAGAGAATGCAAAAAAATTACCGAAAAATCCTAAGATCTTTCGGTAATTCCTTTTACCCTAAAATAAACCTTTGGTTGAAACACAACCACCAATAATGTTGAAACGCCATCACTGGGCGGAAGGAGGGGGATTCGAACCCCCGGTACCCTAATCGAGTACGTCAGTTTAGCAAACTGGTGGTTTCAGCCACTCACCCATCCTTCCAAACACTCCTTCCAACTTCTTTGTTAAGAGTGGTGCAAATGTATGTAAAAAAAACGATAGTGCCAAATATGACGCCTATTTTTTTAAAAAATTTTCATATTTTCGATCTTCACGTTTGTTTTTATGCAAACCGCAACACTTTATCTATGAAAATATCAACCACAAAAAAAATTATACGAGAAAACACGCCGCTAAAAGAGTATTTTTATCACACAAATGGCAGATATTGAAAAAATAATTTTATCTTTGTAGAGTGCACTTTTGGTTTTGCAGCAACCGACATTTACAATACCGAAAACTGCAAGGCCCACTAAAAAAAGGGCTCATCGAGATAGAACAATTATATTTAAACTACAAACAATATGAAAAACAATGATCGTTTAATGTCTCTCGACGCACTGCGTGGATTTGACATGTTTTTTATTATGGGATTATCGGGCCTGATTGTCAATATCTGCGCTCTCTTTCCTGGCGGATTTTCAGAGATGCTCTCTGAGCAGATGAGTCACGTATCGTGGAATGGTTTGCGTCACCACGACACAATCTTCCCATTGTTCTTGTTCTTGGCAGGAGTTTCATTCCCGTTCTCTTACGCAAAGCAACTCAGCGCAGGCGCATCAAGAGGAGCAATTTATTGGAAGATTATTCGCCGCGGTGCATTGCTGATACTCTTTGGAATGATTTACAACGGTCTTTTCAAACTCGACTTTGAGAATCTTCGCGTAGCCAGTGTATTGGGCCGTATTGGTTTGGCTTGGATGTTCGCTGCATTATTGTTTATTAATTGCGGTGTACGTTCACGTGCTGCTATCTCGGTGGTAATTTTGGTAGGTTATGCTATCATCTCTCGATATGTGGGTGCTCCCGATGTTCCTGGTGCAGATCCTTTAAGTCGCGAGGGCTGCTTGGTAGGTTATATCGATCGTCTGTTTATGCCAGGAAAACTAATCTATGACAACAATACTTTCGACCCAGAGGGTCTATTCTCAACTCTGCCTGCTATCGTCACAGCAATGCTCGGTATGTTCACAGGCGAATTGATTCGTTTACCAAAGGAGAAGTTGTCGGGCAATCGCAAGACATTATATATGTTAGGCGCAGCAGTAGTGCTGGCTATAGTAGCAGCTTTGGCCAATGGATTTAACCCAATCAACAAGATGTTATGGTCGAGCACGTTTGTATGCGCAGTAGGTGCATATTCATTAGCTATGATGGCTTTATTCTACTATTTGATTGACGTTCGTGGCTGGCAGAAGTGGACTCTCATATTCCGCGTTGTGGGTATGAATTCAATCACCATCTATATGGCTCAGCGAATTATTGGGTTCAGTGGCATTTCTCGTTTCTTCTTCGGAGGATTGGCAGGAATGTGCCCCGAGGGATGGGCTGCTGTGATAAACTCGTTCGGCTATATCCTAATGAGCTGGCTGTTCCTCTACTTCTTGTATCGTAAAAAGACTTTCTTGAAGATATAATACAATTTAGAGCACTAGGTTGTGTTAAGTAAATAATACCTAAGATATGAAAAGAGTTATGAAATTTGCTTGCGTCCTCGTCGTATTGGTAGCTTCTATTAGCTTTACGGCGACAGCGCAGAAAAAAGTTAAGGATTCTAAAACAACATATGCACAAGAGGCCTTACAGCCTTACGTGGATAAAGGCCAGCTATCAGGTGCTATCAGCGTATTCTATAAAGATGGCGTACAGGAGACTTGCTGTGTTGGATATGCCGATGTGGCAGCAAAACGTCCAATAAAATTGGACAACGTATTTATGCAATGCTCTCAGACTAAGGGTTTTTGCGGTGTAACAATAGCCAAGTTGGTAGAAGATGGTAAAATTTCACTTGATGACCCCGTTTCAAAATATTTGCCTGAGTTCAAAGAGTTGTGGGTGCAAGTATCAAATAAGGATGGCGTAAAGACTCTGCATAAAGCAAAGAACACTCTCACCATTCGTATGGTACTCAACCACACAGGAGGCTTCCCTTTCGAGGCAAGTGTTAAACGTAACGACGTTCGTGGTGGCGGATGGAGTGGTGGTGCTCCTCTTCGCCAGGTAGCCGCCGTTGCAGCCGGATCGCCCATTATGTTTGAACCCGGTACCCGCGAATTATATTCAAACACAGGTATTGACATTGGCGCAGCAATCGTGGAAGTTGTGACTGGTATGAAGTGGGAGGATTATCTCAAGCAGGAGGTGTTAGACCCACTCGGAATGAAATCTACTTGGTTCTGGCCCACTGATAAACAACTCAAGAAGAAGATTGAGTTGTATGCATTCAAGAACAATGCACCTGCTGAATGGGTAGAAGAGATGGCGTGGCAGCAGCGTCCCTACAACGACTCACACGTCTTTCCATCAGCAGGAGCCGGATTGTGGACTACTGCAGCCGACCAGCTCAAATTCTACAAGATGTTGATGAATTTGGGTGTGGGCGATAACGGTGTACGTATCCTTAAAGAGGAGACAGTTAAGACTATTCTCGCATGCTCGACTCGTCCTAAAAATATGGGTGGATATTCTCTTGGCTTGACCGCACCGGTTAATGACAACGAGAATGCATGGTTTGGCCACGGAGGTGCTTGGGGTACCAATTGCATGGTCAACTGGCATAAGAAACAGTTAAAACTATGGGTGATACAGAGTGCTGGAGGTCCTCAGCCATGGAACAAGGAGGTTAGCAAAGCAGCCGAGAAGTTCTTCGCTCAGCCATTTGACGCATCCGGTGTAGATGCTTATACAGGCCGAATTGGTTCAGACAAATAGGCAATTCATACAAAAAAAATGATTATAGGGGATATACTTTCGGTATATCCCCTGTCTGTTATAATAGATTGGTGAGTAATTTGTTATGTAAATAGTTAAATGGCCATAGAATTATCAATTATTTTTTGTATTTTTGTGGGCTATTACCAAATTTGTTATGGCAGAAAAAGATAGAGAAATATTAGACAACATAGAGCTGGGCGAATATAAGTATGGATTCACATCCGACATTGAGACCGAAACCATAGGCAAAGGACTCAACGAGGATGTGATTCGCTTAATTTCGGCCAAAAAGCAAGAACCCGAATGGATGCTTGAGCGTCGTTTGAAAGCATACCGCCATTGGCTGACAATGAAGCATCCCAATTGGGCTCATTTAGATATACCCGAGATAGACTTTCAGGATGTCATCTACTATGCTGCTCCTAAGCCCAAAAAGAAGCTTGGCTCGATGGACGAGGTAGACCCTGAGTTAAAACGTACGTTTGATAAATTAGGTATTCCATTGGAGGAGCAGATGGCACTGGCTGGAGTTGCCGTTGATGCAGTTATGGACTCGGTGTCGGTTAAGACCACATTCCGTGAGACGCTGGCCGAGAAAGGCATTATATTCTGCTCTATTTCAGAGGCTATTAAGGAGTACCCAGAATTGGTCAAGAAGTATTTAGGAACGGTCGTGCCTTACACCGACAACTTCTATGCAGCATTGAACGCAGCAGTATTTTCAGATGGTTCATTCTGTTATATTCCCAAGGGTGTACGTTGTCCGATGGAGCTCTCGACCTATTTTAGAATCAATGCCGAGGGTACAGGACAGTTTGAACGCACATTGCTTGTTGCCGACGAGGGTGCATACGTAAGTTATTTGGAGGGTTGCACCGCTCCTCGTCGCGATGAGAACCAGCTTCACGCAGCCGTGGTAGAGATTATCGTCGAAAAGGATGCTGAGGTAAAATACTCAACAGTACAGAACTGGTATCCTGGCGACAAAGAGGGTAAAGGAGGTATCTACAACTTTGTTACAAAGCGTGGCCTATGCCGTGAGAATGGGCGTTTGTCTTGGACTCAGGTAGAGACCGGCTCGGCTATCACTTGGAAATATCCTAGCTGCGTATTGCTTGGAGACAACTCGGTAGGCGAGTTCTACTCGGTTGCAATGACTAACAATTTTCAGCAGGCCGACACTGGCACAAAGATGATTCACATTGGTCGCAACACTCGTAGCCGCATAGTTTCAAAGGGCATCTCGGCTGGCCGTAGTCAGAATGCATACCGTGGCTTGGTCAGAGTTGCCAAGGGAGCCGATAATGCTCGTAACTATTCACAATGCGACTCGTTGCTTATTGGCGATAAGTGCGGAGCTCATACATTCCCTGAAATTGACTCTCACAATCCTACGGCTGTATTGGAGCACGAGGCTACCACCTCGAAAATTTCGGAGGAGCAGCTATTCTACTGCAATCAACGAGGTCTCTCAACTGAGGATGCTGTTGGATTGATTGTCAACGGATATGCCCGCGAGGTATTGGCTAAGTTACCAATGGAATTTGCAGTGGAAGCACAGAAGCTGTTGGCATTGAGTCTGGAAGGCTCTGTGGGTTAATGCCTCCATTTAATTGAAGTGATAATTGAAATAAATACAATAATATGCTAAGTGTAAAAGATTTGCACGCCTCAGTTGGCGAAAAAGAGATACTTCGTGGCATCAACCTCGAAGTTCGCCCTGGTGAGGTACACGCTATAATGGGTCCCAATGGTTCAGGAAAGAGTACATTTGCTTCGGTTTTGGCCGGCAACGAGAAATTCACCGTAACCAGCGGCTCGGTAGAGTTTATGGGCCAGAATCTATTGGACCTTTCTATTGAGGATAGAGCTCGCTTGGGTCTTTTTCTTGGATTCCAATATCCGGTTGAGATTCCTGGTGTAACAATGGCCAACTTTATGAAAATGGCTGTCAATGAGCAGCGCAAATTCCGAGGTGAAGAGCCATTATCGGCAGGAGAATTCCTGCGAATGATGCGAGCCAAGAGTGCTGTTGTGGAGTTGGATAGCAAACTCACAAACCGTGCAGTAAACGAAGGTTTTTCCGGCGGAGAGAAGAAGAAGAACGAAATCTTCCAAATGGCTATGCTTGAACCTAAACTTGCCATTTTGGATGAGACCGATTCTGGTCTTGATATCGATGCCCTTCGTATTGTGGCTACCGGCGTAACAAAACTCCATACCCAGGAGAACGCTACGGTTGTAATCACTCACTACCAGCGTCTGCTGGATTACATCGTTCCTGACTTTGTCCACGTTCTCTACAAGGGACGTATTATCTATTCTGGCGATAAGACGTTGGCACTGAAACTGGAAAAGGAGGGTTACGATTGGCTAATTAATGACTATAAAGAGTAGGACGGATGAGATTACTCGATTACATAAAGGGGTGCGGTATCGACGTTGAGTCATCAGGAGGAGAGTTCTCGCTAGCTGATGGCAATACGGCTGAACTTTTGATTAACCCTGAGACCACAGAGTTCTGCGTCGCAGAGAATCAGAACGAATCGGTGGTAGTATTGCACACATCAGCCGACACATCCAAGTTGTCGTTTGATGTAGGTCCGTGCGGAAAGTTGAATCTTGTGGAAGTATTCCTTGCAGGAGCATTTGCTGAGTGTAATATCCGCCAGCAAGCAGGCAGCATATGCGACATAACAAGCATTGTAGTTGCCGATGCGATAGCTGACTACACAATTAACCTTAATGGCAAACAAGCATCAAATGTATTGCGTAGTGCATTTGTTGTCGCTGATAAGGAGCGCACAAGGGTAAACGTCAGAGTAAACCACAACTTCTCGGACTGTACGAGTGACTCTCTGGTAAAGGGTGTAGCTGCAGGAGAGGCCGTTGGAGAGTTCAATGGATTGGTATACGTAGCCCCGGATGCTCAGCGTACCGATGCTCGACAAACCAGCCGTAATATAGAGATCGGTCGCGAATCGAAGATTATCACAAAGCCTCAGCTCGAAATTTATGCCGACGATGTGAAGTGTTCTCACGGAGCTACCGTTGGGCAGTTGGATGGCGAGGCTATTATGTATATGCGTCAACGCGGATTGTCGGAGACTCAAGCTCGTAAGTTGCAAATCGAGGGATTTGTAAAAGATATTGCATTATCGTCGAAGACTCTATCAGACGAACTTTCGGATGAATTGAGTGCTAAGTTGGAGAATATCTAATTATAGAGTTGATAAAAAAGGTTATGTTCGACGTAGAGAAGATACGCAGAGATTTCCCAATTCTTAGCCGCCAAGTAAACGGCAAAGAGTTGGTCTATCTCGATAGTGGAGCTACCGCCCAAAAGCCATTGCAGGTTATTGAGCGAGTAGACGAAATGTTGCGTCTGCACAATGCAAACATCCATCGTGGTGTGCACCATCTATCGGAGATGGCAACCGAGATGTACGAGCAGGCACGTGAGATCATACGCCAATATATCGGAGCCGAACATCGCGAGGAGATAATCTTTACGGCTGGAGCTACCGCATCGCTCAACACTATCGCATACGCGTGGGGAGAAAGATTCTTGCAGCAAGGCGACAACATCATCATAAGCGAGATGGAGCACCACTCCAATATTGTGCCGTGGCAACTTATAGCACAGCGCAAAGGAGTAGAGATTAGAGTATTGCCATTTGATTATGATGGTCGTCTAATGATCGAAAAGCTCGATTCTCTACTCGATGATAGAAGCCGAATGGTGGCTGTCACTCAAGCATCAAACACACTTGGCACCTGCCCTGATTTGGAGCAGATTATAGCCAAAGCCCACGCCGCAGGTGCTTACGTTACGGTTGATGGATGCCAAGGCGTAGTACACGGTGGGGTAGACGTAAAGAGCCTTGATTGTGACTTCTATGCATTCTCTGGCCACAAGTTATATGGCCCAACGGGCATAGGCGTACTCTACGGCAAGCGTGAAATTTTAGAGCAGATGCCACCATTTATGTGTGGTGGAGATATGGTCGACAGGGTATCGTTCCAACGTACTACTTACGCACCACTACCTCTCAAATTCGAGGCGGGCACAGCAAATTTTGTCGGAGCAATTGGTCTTGGCGAGGCGATAAAATATCTCAAAACGCTCGATTTGGCAGCGGTAGAGAGCCACGAAAGAGAGTTGACTCGTTATGCTGAGCAGGCTTTACGTGACATTGATGGACTTCAAATTTATGGAACTACTTTGAACAAGTGTTCTATCGTATCGTTTAATGTCGAGGGTGTTCACCACTACGATCTGGGGATGATTCTCGACAAATTGGGTATTGCAATCAGGACAGGCCAGCACTGCGCTGAGCCAGTGATGCAACACTACTCAATAACAGGAATGTGCCGAGCATCGTTTGCCCTATACAACACCAAAGCTGAAATTGATGCGTTGGTTAAGGGCGTAGAGCGAGCTGTAAGGATGCTAAGATAATTTTGGAAGACCAAGTCCGCAAAACAGAAAGAATATCCGGCAAAGATGATATGGCTAATACCCACAATGATGTAACGGAGTAGGCCATAAGGATTGAAAAGAGATATAACAAATAAAAACCTAAACTTGATAAACAAATGTTTATAGTACTTGAGGGAGTTGACGGGTCGGGAAAATCGACTCAGATTGCAGCACTACGAAAAATGTTTGCCGAGCAAGGATTGGAGAGCGAATACCTTCACTTCCCGCGATTCGATGCACCTTTTTTCGGAGAGATGATAGCCCGCTTTTTACGAGGCGAATTGGGTAGCATCGAGCAGGTTGACCCATATGTAGTAGCACTACTTTATGCTGAGGATAGACGCGATGCGGCTTCAATGATTCGCGGATGGATCGAGGAGGGCAAGGTTGTTATATGTGATAGATACGTTTACTCAAATATCGGTTACCAATGTGCTAAGATGTCGTCGACTGAGGAGCGTGAGAAGCTCAGAAAATGGATTCTCGATCTGGAGTATGATTACTTCAAGGTTCCACAGCCAGATTTGTCGATATTCCTGGATGTTCCATTTGCCTTCACTGAGCGAAAGCTCTTACAGGAGGTACGTACGGGAGACGATCGCGACTATTTGAATGGACAGAAGGATATTCACGAATCATCGCTCGATTTGCAGCGTATGGTTCGCGAGGTATATCTATCAGCTGCTGAATATGACGAGAACCTACACGTAGTGGATTGCAGCACCGAAGATCAGACAATGGCTACGCCTGAGATTATTTCAGCCAAAATCAAAGATATCATAACACAATATATGAAATAGTTTATGGCTTCGCGCACATTAAATATTGTAGCCCATTTTTGTAGAGTCGCAGCAGGACTTGTATTTGCATTCTCGGGATTCGTCAAAGCCGTCGATCCCTGGGGAACTGCATTGAAGGTCAATGAATATCTCTCGATATATGGTTTAGATGACCTTATACCATATAGTATGATATTCTCAATCTGGCTGTGCGGAGCTGAGCTTATGATGGGATTGATGCTGACCTTCAAAGTTCGCACCCGACTCATCTCGATATTTGCACTTGTGTCGATGATATTCTTCACCATACTTACGTTCCTCAGTGCGACGTGGATTCCGGTGGAGGATTGTGGCTGTTTTGGTGATGCATTGAAACTTTCGCCGTGGGAGACATTCTTTAAGAACCTTATCATTCTGCCTATGGTTGCGATTGTATGGTATCGTTATCGTCGCCACCGCATATTGGAGTTCAGCAAGATTGAGATTCTGCTCACTTGTCTTTTCTTCTCGATTGCTATGGGTGTAGGAGTTTACTGCTATTACAATCTGCCGATGATTGACTTCCTTCCATACAAGAAGGGAGCCAACATATACGAAATGATTGAAGCTCAGCACGATACCGGCAGCGAAGATATGGCCGTAGAGGAGTATGTACTTGTATATCGAAACAAAAAGACCGGAAAAATACGCGAATTCTCTATCGATGATACTGAGTGGCAGAACGAGGATAAGTGGGAGTGGGTTGAGACCCGTGTTGACAACGAGTCAAATGTTGTGCAGACTCTTGTTAGTGAATTCTCGATTTCAGACCCCGAAGGCAGCGTAACCAAAGAGGTTTTAACCCGCGAAGGTTATGTATATCTGTTGTGCGTGACCGACCCAGCCAAACTCAACAAACGTTGCAAGGAGCGTATGCGTAAGGTAGTAGAGTACGCAGACAAGAGCGGAGGCTATGCGATTTGTATCACGCCCAAGCCACTACGCAGTGCAACGTATTACGATTTCGGCAATGGGGCAGAGGTGCGTTGTTACAACATTGACGCTACGGTAATGAAGACTATGCTCAGAGCTACAAACGGTATGGTTGTACTCAAAGATGGAGTTATCGAGGATAAGTATAACTGCAGAAATATCAATATAGAATAAAGTGACGCTATATAATGCGAGAGGTTTACTGTAAAGCGAACCTCATACAAGCAAGATATTACCCTAATAAACAATCAAAACACAAAAAAAAGTCCGCTTAACTTTCGGGTTAAGCGGACTTAATTTTCAACTGAATCTATTAATAGAAGCAAGAGCTGATCTCCTTGTAGTTGTGTACTCGCTCGATAACCTCTGCGAAGATATCAGCAACTGAGAGAACAGTAAACTTATGTAAATCCTTCTCGGGGTTAAGAGGAATAGTATCTGTAACGATAACCTCCTGCAACTTGCTGGCATTGATACGCTCATACGCAGCACCCGACAAAATGGGGTGAGTAATAACCGCACGTACACTCTTTGCGCCCTTATCCATAAGCATATCGGCTGCCATACAGATTGTACCTGCTGTATCGATCATATCGTCAACGATAAGAATATTGCGACCCTCGACCTCTCCGATAGCTGTCATGCTACCAACCACGTTGGCCTTAGCACGCTCCTTATGAGAGATGATGATAGGAGTCTGCAAATGCTTTGCATAGGCGTGAGCACGCTTAGCACCGCCCATATCGGGTGAAGCAATTGACAAATCCTCAATATTGAGGCTCTTGATATAAGGAACGAAGATACCGCTTGCGTAGAGAGCATCAACAGGAACATCGAAGAATCCCTGAATCTGATCAGCATGCAAATCCATTGTCATCACGCGATCGGCACCTGCTGCAACCAACAAATTGGCAACCAACTTTGCTCCGATTGGCACGCGAGGACGATCCTTACGATCCTGACGAGCCCATCCGAAATAGGGTATTACAGCGATAACCTTGTGAGCTGATGCACGGTGAGCAGCATCGATCATCATCAAAAGCTCCATTAAATTATCCGACGAGGGGAAAGTTGACTGGATGATAAATACTGTGCAACCACGAATTGACTCGTTGTAGTAGGGCTGGAACTCTCCGTCGCTAAACTGAAGAATCTCTGAATCGCCCAACTTTGTACCATAGCTGGCAACAATCTTCTCGGCCAGATAACGCGATGCGCGACCTGTAAAAAACTTAATCTTATGAATAGCCATTGTGTAGTTTGTATTATTGTTTTTGCAAATATATACAAAATAGTGTTCTAAAAAGCCAATTTCTCTACGACTTTTCAAATAGTTATAAACAACTCTCGATAAACGAGAGTATTTCTTCTCGTCCAAGGCCCTTTTCGCTCGATGAGCAGAACATTGGAGGTAACTCCTCCCACTGCTCGGCGAGCTTGGCCGAATAACGTTCAACGCTTTTACGACGCTGAGTAGCCGACAACTTGTCGGTCTTGGTAAAGATTATCCCAAATGGAACTCCATTTTCGCCCAGCATCTCGATAAATTTCAGATCAATAGCCTGCGGTTCCAAGCGCGAATCCACCAAGACAAATAAAAAATGTATCTTTTCACACTTCAATACATAATCGAGAATGATTTTCGAAAACTCTCCACGTTGACTCTTCGACACACGGGCATAACCATAACCCGGCAAATCGACCAAATACCAAGCGTTGTTAATACAGAAGTGATTTATCAGACGAGTCTTACCGGGAGTAGCCGAGACCTTCGCCAAGCCCTTACGCCCTGTAAGCATATTGATAAGCGATGATTTACCCACATTACTGCGGCCAATAAATGCAATATCGCGCAAGTCATCTTTGGGGACTTGCGAGATTTTCTCTGAACTGCACTTAAATTCGGCTTTAATCAATTGCATAGCTAACGGGTAATCAGCTTAATTTCCACAAAAGTATATAAAAAAAACCAAATAGCGAAATAGTTTTGACTATAAAGCAAATCCCTAAAACCGCATTTACGATTTTAGGGATTATTTCTGTATCGGACTATCATCACTACAGACCTCTATGATAGATCCTTTGGGGAATTAGAGTCCTCTTTATTCTGGATTACATCAACTCGTGGTACCTCGACAAACAGATCACGATCCGATGGCCACTCCTGGACACGCGACATTGCGGTATGAATCATTCTGCCAAGCGAATTTGTAAATGAAGCCCCGCGATAGTTACTTGTATTGGTTAGAAATGCATAAGATATCCCCGAGGCTTTATGCTCGATATATGCGCAAGTTCCCGACATTGTACCCGTACGCACCAGTGTTTGCGTACCTTCGTGATATCTCGCCCAACCCAATGCATAATCACCCTTGCGAGTGATACGATGCATCTCGGCTACACTCTGCGCTGACAATATATCCGGCACTCCGGGTTTTCCATCAATCGAAGCAACCAAACGAAGCATCTCAACGGCCGACGAAACCCATGCTCCAGCACCCTGCAAACCTCGA
The DNA here is from genome assembly GCA_015060165.1 of Rikenellaceae bacterium. Lineage (GTDB taxonomy): Bacteria > Bacteroidota > Bacteroidia > Bacteroidales > Rikenellaceae > Alistipes. Next base: position 43,283 of record SUZC01000001.1, on the reverse strand, counting down.
ATGTTGTGGCCACCATATTGGCGTGGTCGCATAGCTCCCGAACCATCATACGATTCGATTCGGTCATTGGGATCGTTACCATAATATTTAACCTCCATCGGATAACGCTCCTCGTAATAATTTCGGGCAATATGCATATCGTAACATCCAGCAGGCCACAAGACATTCTCTTGCAAATACTGTTCATAACTCTTACCCGATACTACCTCTATAACACGCGACAATACCAAATATCCGACATTGGAATATTGCGCTGAGCCACCCGGACGATCACGCAGGCGCTGGCGCAACTGATATGCGATAAGTTCATCAGCCGTTGGGGTGGTATCCAGATCCTCCCATTTGATAATATCGGCAATGCGGAACATAGGATCGCCCATTCTACGGCTAAATCCCGCCGTATGGTTCAACAGATGGCGAACTGTGATATTCTCTGCACGCTTATCCTTGATCTCGGTAAGATGTTTCAAGATTCCTTCAGCACCAAAAACCTTGTCATCGAGTTGCAATAAACCCTCATCGCAAAGTTTCATAACGCCCACTGCTGTAATAAGTTTCGATGCCGATGCCACACGGTAGATATGACCGACTTCGGCCGGTTGATTTCTCTCCTCGTCTGCCCATCCAAAACCTTTACAATATATAAGGTGCTCATCCTTCATTACCGCCAACGATGCACCGCGAATATTATATCGAGCCATCCAATTTACGATATATCGCTCCATTCGCTCAGTAGAGGGAAGATCGGACATAGCGTTCGACAAAGAGTCATTCAGACGATATTGTAACTCCTTTGGGATATCGGGTTCTGGGGTAGCCGTGATAATACGATGGGTAAAGATTCCTGCACCCACCAATAACACTCCGACCAACAGCACCAGAAAACGTTTCATACTAATTCATTACTCAAAACCGAACGCAAAATTAACGATTTTATTGCACTTATACAACTTCAAAGATTCCAGCAATTAGTCAAATTGGTTTATATCGACATAATTTTGTACTTTTGCAACAAATAAAATATATTTATATGAAACATATTTGGCATATCACCATACTGATGGTTCTGATTTTTTATGCATCGACTACAAAAGCACAAAATAACGAGATTAACATCGATTCACTGAAAGCAGAGATAAAGCAAGAGCTCAAGCAGGAGTTGATGGGAAATGATGCATTAAAGACTAAAGCAGAGATTGAAGTAAAACAAGATAAATGGCTGAATTTCAACCTATATGGATTTATTCGCAATTTCGCATGTTACGATACTCGGCAAAATCTGGCATCGATGGGTGACACCTTCAACATCATACCTCTCGACCAAATGATGAACGAAGATGGCAGCCAAGACTTGAACAACACATCGGAACTCACATTTGTCGCTTTTACCACTCGTCTTGGACTCGACATTACAGGAGCAAGGATTGGCAATGCCAATGCCTCTGCAAAAATCGAGGCCGACTTTTGCGGTTATGGAGTGAACAACACGATGTTACGTCTACGTCAGGCGTACGTAAAGCTCGCCTGGAAGAATATATCGCTCACAATGGGTCAGACGTGGCATCCAATGGTGATTCAAGCACTTCCAACAGTAGTAGGATTCTCACCGGGTGTGCCGTTTGCACCATTTAACCGTACTCCACAACTAAATATCGATGTAAATTTAGGAAAAGGTTGGAATCTTATAGCGGCAGCGCTCTATCAACACCCAAACACATCGGTTGGTCCGAACGGAGCTTCGTATGACTATTCACGATGGAGCAAAATTCCAGAACTATACGCATCGATCAAACACGTAGGCGAAAAATTCACCTTTGGTGCTGGTGTGGATTATTTGAGCCTTATGCCTCGCAAAACATCGACAATATCGAAACCGATAACAATCGAAGGAACTACCACTTCGCAAAACATAAGTGTAAAAGCAAACGACAGAGTGACAGGTATATCGCCAGAAGTGTTTGCAATCTACAAAAACGGCAAATTTGACTTAAAGTGGAAGTTTATATACGGCCAGAATCTAGCTCATCTAACAATGATTAGCGGATTCGGAGCCACTGCATACGACCCAACTGACGGCTCATACGAATATGCCCCCATAAGAAATGCCAACACCTGGCTTAACATCACATACGGAAAGCGATTCCAGGTAGGCATTTTTGGTGGTTTTTCACAAAATTTAGGAGCGAAGAAAGAGTTTTTGTCGGTTGATGATTTTTGGGTAAGAGGTGCCAAGAACACCGATTACATGTATCGCATTGCTCCATTTTTATGCTATAATGCAGGAGCATTACAGCTAGCGTTTGAAGTTGATTACACTGCTGTAGGTTATGGCGATTTGGCCATCAATGGTCGTTCGGATGCTCTACGCGAAATTGGCAATCTGAGAACCTGCTTAATGGTTAAATACTCATTTTAAACCTTTCACTCAGAGACAAAAAAATCCGACCTGATGGGTCGGACTTTTTTGCATTTAAGGGTTTACTTATTTTGCTTTATGATATCCAAAAGGCCCTCGCAACCATCTTCCAGCAAATCTAGCACCAGCTCAAAGCCTTCATGGCCCTCATAGTACGGGTCAGGAACATAGCTCCACTGCGGATGATTACGACAAAATTCTGTAAATCGATAGACTTTATTGAGATATTTACGTTCTGGGGCTAAACGCGAAACATTCTCATAATTCATATCGTCCATCACAATTATCATATCGAATCTATAGAAATCATCTTCGGTAATTCTGCGAGCACGATGCGTAAGATTATACCCACGACGAGATGCAGCAGAACGCATACGAGAGTCTGGAAGATCGCCAGCATGGCCACCATACGTACCAGCCGAATCAATCAACACCTTGTTTTGCAATCCCTCGCGTTCAACCACCGACTCCATAACACCGTGTGCTGCCGGAGAACGACATATATTTCCGAGGCACACAAAAAGAATCCGTTGCTTCATAATTATGTGTAAAATTTAATCTCACAAATGTAATGTAATATTTCATCTTAACAAAATGGACAATTGCATTGTTGGAATATTTTTTGATAGAGTATAGGTATGAAACAGACTAACATTAACAATCAAAAATATTCAAGAACGAGCGATCTGGCAATACTCTTTTTGCGATTGTTCATTGGCGCAACTATACTTCTACACATAATCGGCAAACTGCAAACATACGACAATGCAATATTATCATACCCTCGGATTTTGGGATTCAATGCCGCTACATCATTTGCAATAGCAACCATTGCCGAAGGAATGTTCGCCGCAATGATAATATTAGGTGTTGCAACCCGACTTGCAGCCATAGCAATGTGCATCATCTCATTAATGTTGTTATTATTCGGCATATTGCAGGAGGCAACACAAATTGACACGAAATTATACTTTATTTATATTGGCATATACGCAACGTTAATCATATCGGGAGGTGGATATTATGCATTCAAAGTCCCAGATTCTAACAAAAAGTGTCCCGATTAGCCAAAAATATGGCTATATTGATATGAGAGAATCGGTGCTAATAAAAATTTTCGTAATTTTACGACGTTTTTGTTGAATCTAAATTTCAAATGAAAATGAAAAGAAGAATAGTTGTATTACTTACGATGGTATTTGTCTGCTCATTGGCCGTTGCACAAGACAAAGAGAGCAAACCACTTGCCAAGCCATTGCCTCACAAAGTTGAGAACGTAGAAATTCGCGATCTTAAAAATGAGGTGACAAAATTGCCAATGTGGGGTGAAAAGCACCTTCTTATATTTTATGTTGATCCCGACAAACATAGCCAGAATCACGAATTCACAGTTGAGATAGAGGAGAATCACGCAGCTGGAGGAGACAATATCTATGGTTTGGGAATATTGAATCTGAAAGACACTTGGTTGCCAAACAACATTGTGAAAGGTATCGCAAGAAAGCGCACCGAGAAGAACAATGCCACGATCCTGGCCGATGTTGACCGCACAGTGGCAAAGGCGTGGGATTTAGGCGATTGCAATAATCAATTTGTACTGATACTCATATCAAAGCAAGGGGAATTGGTATTCTGCAAGAAGGGTGAGTTATCGGAGAGTGACAAGGCTGATTTTTATAAGATAATTAAGGAATACCGTTAGGGGTAAAAAATATATGCGTAGAATTTTACTTGCAATATGTTTCGTACTGACTGCAACCGCTGCAGCTCAGGCAACACAAACGTACATAAAGCAAGATTCTAATTCTCTGCAACGAAAAACCATTTACGACCCCACAAACTATTCGCAAGTACAACGCAATCTCGCACAAGCTTCAGATAAGACATTCTGGCAGAGAGTTATTGATCGATTCAGAACTCCTCTTTTCGACAACGACCCTAACAATAAATTCCATTTAAACGGCTCGGTGGGGATAGGTTACACAAGTGAAACCGGAGTATTATTTACAGCAAAAGCGGTAGGAATCTACGACAAAGAGATAAATGGCCCGCTCGATTTTCCTTCGACCATTTCAATCGCAGCCAATATCTCGGTAACGGGATTTTATGCAATCAATATAGCAGGAAACAACTATTTCACCGATGGCAAAAACCGTCTGTCGTATGGAGTAGATTTAAGCTCGCTGCCAATCCGTTTCTGGGGGTTGGGCTATGAGGCTGCCGATGTAAACCCACGTGCCGAATATACGAAAAAGTACCATCAGGCAAAAGTGCGTTATATGCGCCACGTTGCAGACAAATTATGGGTGGGTGCTAATTTGGATTTCAGATATGGTTACGGAGGAGAGCTTAATGAGCTGGCGATTGGGTATTTGACCGAGGCTGGGCAACACATTAGGGAAGCTGCATCGGCTGGAGTTGGTTTGGTTGCCGAGTACGACAGTCGCGACAGAAAGATAAACACGACCCGCGGAGTATATTTCTCATTGCTCACCGAAATGCGCCCTAAAATGCTGAGCGATATAGATGATAATTTGTGGCATATCACAGCTGTGGCCGATATGTTTTGCCCTATATGGCAGGGAGGTGTGTTGGCTGTCGATTTATATGGCGATTTGTGGTCATCGGCAACGCCTTGGGTGTTTTGGCCTGCAATAGGTGGCGATTACCGTATGCGAGGATACTATTTTGGTCGATATACCGACCGCAAAATGTTATCGGCACAAGCCGAAGTGCGTCAACACATTTATGGGCCTTTGAGTTGCTGCGTGTGGGGCGGTGCTGCGAGCCTATTCTCCTCACACATACTTTTTGATTTTTCAGAACTACTCCCCAACGGAGGTTTGGGACTGAGAATCGACATCGGCAAGAGTGGACGGCTCAGAATCGATTACGGATTTGGACGCAACTCAAACGGCTTGATAATTAATATAAATGAAGCATTTTAGCAGATGACAACAAAAGGAAAAATATATAATCCATTATTACTACTACTGTGGTTTGTAATATCGTTGATGGTGCCTGTATTCATATTGGCATACACAGAAACGAATCCATTGTGGACCACAGTGGTAGGCATACTACTCCCACTTGGCTTCTATACAATTTTTGCAGCATTATCACGACGTAGTGGCCGTATGGTATGGGCAGGTTTTATATTTATATTTTTCAGTGCATTTCAGATTGTATTATCATATCTGTTTGGCAATTCAGTGGTTGCGACCGATATGTTCCTAAATCTGATTACAACCAATCCCGGCGAAGCCTCGGAGCTGCTTGGCAACATCTATCCTTCGGTGATTGCCGTATGTATCATATACCTGCCAATGTTGTGGGTAGCATCGATGCATCTACGCAAAAAAATAGAAATCCCCACACCAATCCGCCAAAGAATGATTGCGACAGGTTTCGTAACATTGTTAGCTGGAATTCTCGCATTATGGCAGGGCTGCAAAGGAGAGGTGAAAAGCGTACTGCGTGATGAGGTATTTCCCATTAATGTGAGTTACAACATGGGGCTTGGAATCTCGGAGGCTCATAAGATATCACACTTTAATCAATCATCGGAAGGCTTTACCTACCATGCCCATCGCGACACGACACTCAACAAACGCGAGGTATATGTGCTAGTAATTGGCGAGGCATCACGTGCTGCCAATTGGCAATTGTATGGATACGACAGAGCCACAACTCCTCGGCTCTCGAAACGCAATGATCTAATACTTTTCCGTAGCATCACCACACAGAGCAACACAACACACAAGAGCGTACCGATGATACTATCGTCGATACACACATCGCAACACAACGAGCTATACCACAGAAGTGGTTTACCTGCACTCTTCAAAGAGGCGGGATTTGCCACATACTTTATATCGAACCAAAATCCACAGGGTGCAATGATTGATAATTTGGCCCATGATTCCGATCATGTAACTTACGTAGGCGCACCTAGATATGATATGCAGTTGGTTGATAATATGCGTGAGATATTAAAAAGCGAGCCTGCGCAAAAGATTCTTTTCATACTGCACACCTATGGTTCGCATTTCAGCTACCATCAGCGTTACCCGCGTGAGTTTGCCAGATTCACTCCCGATGATGATGTTGCAATTAGTCTAAAAAATACAACAAAGATTCGCAATGCTTATGACAATTCCATACTATACACAGACCATGTTATGGCTGAGTTAATTGGCACATTGGAGTCTATGACAGATGTATGTAGTGCTGTATATTACTGTGCCGACCACGGCGAAGATTTGATGGACAAGGAGGATAATAGATTTTTACACTCATCGCCAACCGTAACCTATTATCAGCTACATGTAGCTTCGTTTGCCTGGTTCTCACCCACATATCGTAAAATTTTTGCCGACAAAGTTCAGGCCGCACGTTTCAATGGCCAGGCCCCTGCAACTACATACTCGGTATTCCATACGATGGCCGATATCGCATCAATCTCATCGGCATATGTTGAGAAAAAAGCATCGCTTACAAGTCTACAATTCGATTACAATGCTCCGCGATACTACCTTGATGACCACAACAATGCAGTTCCGTTGGACGAGGAGATTGGCATCAATGCCATGCAGCGAGATCTATTCCAACGAGCAGGAATCATTCTTGGCCAATCACGCTGGTGCGAATAACCACATTAAGAAGCCGTGATAGGGTAGCTACCTCCTAAAAGTTATAACAAAAAAGGTTGTCACAACGCATGTTGGACAACCTCACTTTTAGCACAGAAATAAATTATTTCTTAGCCTCCTCTACTGATACCTTACGGAACTCCTTCAAAAGCTTTGTAAGCTCCAAAGCAGCCTTGCGAGCACGAGTACCAGCAGCCTTGTTATTCTTCTCTACCTGAGCAGCAGCGTTTGTAGAGAAAACCTCGATCTGTGCATTGATCTGATCTACCAAGTTTTTCATAGTCTTATTTTAATTAAGTAAATGGTTTCTAATCGAAAGCAAATATATGAAAATTTCTATTAACCAAATAATTTTCCGATAAAAAACGCACATAAATGTCAAATATAATGTCATATACGCTCATTTTGACAAGTCACAGCAGATAATTTGGCAATAAATTACGTATATTTGTCGTAAATAGATTGATATGACCGCACAACTCATTATAGTTTACCTCATTGGCATTGCGACCATTACATGGATTGCAAGAGAGATATATCGTCGACTACGATGCCGCGAAAACAGCGGTTGCAATAGTTGCGACGATCGGGATTGCCCACACCGCAGAGATCGCGATTAAGCGTAAAACAAAATAAATAGAGCTCCATACATTTGAGATGGAGCTCTATTTTACATTACCGTTCACGCAATATGTTATGCGGCTATCAAAATCAAGGTCTGAGCTACAAGCACTCGCAAAAACATCACAACCGGATATACCGTAGCATAACTAACCGCAGGCATATCGTTTCCGGCTGCCGTATTTGCATATCCCAGTGCAGGAGGATCTGTGGTACTACCGGCAATTAATCCCATCAACGTGTAATAGTTCATTTTGAGTCGCCAACGGGCCACCAAACCCACAATAATCAGGGGCACAACAGTAATTATAAATCCGTAGCCTATCCAGCGATAACCTCCACCCACTATTGATTCTACAAACCCATCGCCTGCGCCAATACCAACTCCTGCCAAAAACAGTGCAAGACCGACTTCGCGAAGCATCAGATTGGCACTCATTGTGGTATATGTAACCAAATGGAAATGAGGGCCGAAACGACCAATTAAGATTGCCACGATCAACGGGCCTCCCGCCAATCCCAACTTAACGGGCTGTGGAATATTCATCAAAGGCACCGAACCTAGCAATACTCCCAATGCAACACCCAAAAAGATAGTGAGCAACTGTGGTTCACGCAATTTTTTAAGCGAATTACCCAATACATCGGCTACACTCTCGACATCTTTGAGATGACCCACAACCATAACCTTGTCGCCCATCTGCAACTCCATGCCTTGATATGGAATCAGATCGATACCTGCACGGTTGATACGAGTGATATTGATTCCATATCGAGTCCTTAGGCTCAAATCTGACAACTTCTTACCATTAATCGAAGGCTTGGTAATGATGATACGACGCGAAACAAGCTCCTTCTGATTGTGTGGCACTGCGCCCCAATCCTTTTCTGAAATCTCAACAGGTTGACCAAAGAATGCCATAATAGCCTCGCTATCCTCTGAAGAGCAAATCACACGCAACTTATCACCCGTCTTTATAATGCTATTACCATCGGCAATAGCTATCGTACCATCCTGATGCATAATACGAGATATAACAAACGAGCGATTGATTAATTCACGCATATGGGCAATAGAGTGGTTTTCAAGCGTACTATTAGTAAACTCAATCGACAAACGCTCGGCAAAGTTACGTTCGCTACTGATAGCTTGTAAAGCCTTATTTTCGTCCACATAATTAACTCTGGTGATAAAACGCACTGCTATCATCGACAAAATAATTCCCACAACACCCAACGGATATGCCACGGCATAGCCTAATGCCACCGACGAATCGTTGATTCCAGTTGCATCGGCATACGCCTGTTGGGCAGCACCCAAACCGGGCGTATTGGTAACGGCTCCCGACATAATACCAACCATAGTTGGAAGTGGAGTATCGGTAACCAAATGAATTATATAGGTTGTGATTGCACCAAGCAACACTACCGTAGCTGCACAAGCAACCAACTTCACGCCACCATCTTTGAACGACGAGAAGAATCCTGGACCAACCTGCAAACCGATAGAGTAAACAAACAGAATAAGTCCAAACTCTTTGATAAAATGTAACGTGTCGTGATCAATCGACATCCCGAAGTGGCCTGCGGCAATACCCACAAACAGAATCCACGTCACTCCCAACGAGATACCGTGAATCTTGATTTTGCCCAGCAATATACCCACCGTTATCACAAGCGAGAGCACCAACACAGTGTGCGCAATACCTTCACCCACGAATAAAGTGTATAACCAGTCCATAAATTGATTGTAATAAATTAACCTGTTTTCCTAACCGGCCGCAAAGATACAATTTTTAAATTATTTTAAAAACTCTTTTCTGCTTTAAATTTTGTATGGGATTAAAATAGGTGATTGATGCTAGTGTGACACATTATAATAGAATTAAAGAAAAAATCATTCTCTACTATTGCCACAAAAAATTTAAGCAGCGCTAAAGATGTAAAGTTTAGAGCATTTCACGGAGACGAAAATTCGACTGTTCAGTAGGGTGTTCACAAAGAGTATACACAAAACCGCGAGCCATTGGTGCAGATTTTTAGTATATCGAGCACCTCGGAGCAAAGCAATATACAGGTAGTAGACACTTGCAACCCAAATTTGATAGAGTGTATTTTTACACAGAAGAGAGAAAAGAAGATAGTTTCCACATCTAAAAAATAATTTTTCGTGTAATATTTACATTACCACGCATATAATCATAACACGAAGCACAAATCGGGGTTTATAGAAGTTCTGTTTACTTGTTTTATAAGGAAAATATTATTAATTTTGTAGGGTATTTTTTTACCGCAGAAGGTCACCCAACGAGCGGATTTAAATTGTAGAATTGATAATTAACAACAAAACCTACTCTTTTTGTATACAACAAATATATAAAAAGGGTAATAAGCCTTATTTGAACTGATATGAGAATTGGTTTTGATAACGAGAAATATCTGAAAATACAGTCCGAGCGAATCAAAGAACGCATTGACCAGTTTGGCGACAAATTGTATCTGGAGTTTGGCGGAAAGCTTTTTGACGACAATCACGCAAGCCGAGTATTACCAGGCTTCAAACCCGACTCTAAGTTACAGATGCTTATGCAGCTTAGCGATTATGCCGAGATACTCTTTGTAATCAGCTCTCTTGATATCGAGAAGAACAAGATGAGAGGTGATCTGGGCATCACATACGATGAAGATGTATTGCGTTTGCGTGCTGAGTTCGAGAAGGTGGGGTTGTATGTAAGTAGCGTTGTCATAACTCACTATAATGGCCAATCAAGCGCCGATGCATATAGAGCACGTTTGGAACGATTGGGCATTAAAGTATATTATCACTATACCATTGATGGATATCCCAACAATGTCGCCCTAATCGACTCCGATGAAGGATTCGGCAAGAACGACTATGTCGAGACATCTCGTCCGTTGGTTATCGTTACAGCACCAGGACCTGGAAGTGGAAAGATGGCCGTATGCTTAAGCCAGCTATATCACGAGAACAAACGAGGTATCAAGGCCGGATATGCCAAGTTCGAGACATTCCCAGTGTGGAGTCTCCCACTGAAGCACCCTGTGAATATGGCTTACGAGGCTGCAACGGCCGATTTGAATGATGTAAACATGATTGACCCCTTCCATTTGGAGGCATACGACAAGATTGCGGTAAACTACAATCGCGACATTGAGATCTTCCCCGTTCTGAATGCTCTCTTCGAAGGCATATATGGCGAAAGTCCCTACAAATCACCCACCGATATGGGTGTAAATATGATTGGATTCTGCATGAGCGATGAGGATGTCTGCTGCAATGCTGCTCGCGATGAAATCATCAGAAGATACTACTACGCATTGTGTAATCTCGCCCAGAAGGGTGACAACGAAAATGAGGTTAACAAGATTGCCCTTATAATGAAGCAGGCAAAGTTGACCACCGATTATCGCAGAACCACCGTAGCCGCACAAGAGAGAAAGGAGTTAGCCGGAGTTGCAGCTGCGGCAATTGAGTTGCAAGATGGCACAATCATCACATCTCGATCAAGTTCACTCTTGGGTCCCAGCGCAGCATTGATACTCAATGCGCTTAAACATTTGGCAAATATTCCACACGAAGTTAAATTAATCCCCGAAGAGTTGATTGCCCCCATACAAAAAACCAAGGTTGAATACCTGCATGGTCGCAATCCACGACTACACACAGACGAAGTCCTTGTTGCAATCTCACTATTGAGCAATCAGGACGAAAATTGCAAGCGAGCATTGGATCAGTTACCCAAATTACAAGGTTGCCAGATCCACTCAACGGTAATGCTCAGCGAGGTAGATCAAAAGGTTTTCAAAAAGCTTGGTGTGGGATTGACTTGCGACCCAATAAGAAAATTGGGATAATCAATCGAAGCGAACTAATTAAAATACCTATCAAATCAGGGGTGATGCCACAAGGCAACACCCCTTTTTCGCGACCGTCGGATCACTTCAACAATGAACTTATGAAATCGACAACCCTCCGATAACCTGCTCGAGCGGTGAATGCAACATCGTAGATTGTCTCGATATGCTCTTTGAAATGCTCAATAGAGCGACGAGCTGCGACGAAATATATCACGAATGATAGTATGGCAAAAGCCAACCCGACAATTAGCGCCGCACAAGCCTCGGAGTATACATACTCAGCGAGCCACGAAACGAGCGAAGCGACAAACAATACCAAAGCCGTAAGGCCACATGCTAGACAAAGTATAATTGGCGCCAGTAATCGACGCGGAGGAGGAGATTGGAAATTTTCCATAAGCCGCTACCAATTGAGACTATTTGCGATCATCACAATGACAACGCACTTTGTCAGTCTCCTGATCTACATAATCGCGAATTTTGTTTCTTAGTTCAGCTCCTGTTTGTGGAGTTGTAAGGACGGCCACCATTGAGCCTACCAAAATACCACCCAAGAAAGAAACCAAACTGCAAATACCTGTACTTTTCATAATATGTTTATTTTAGAATTCAACCTCAAAAGTTGCAAATCTTGGGCCATAACAATAATTTTGCAATATGAATTCTAAAATTGATATAACCGTTGCTTTTACTGGCCATCGCACCTACAAAGGCGAAGCCAATGCCGAGCTATGCTCAACATTGGAGCAGTTGTATAGTGAGGGTTATACCAGATTCTTATGCGGAATGGCTTGGGGCTGGGATTTAGCAGCGGGGGAGATGGTCTTAAACCTCAAACAACAACACCCCGAAATAGAGTTAATCGCAGTGGTTCCATATACCGATTTCAAAAAACTATTCAGAGGAGAAGACTTAAAACGATATGACCGGATAATCAATGCAGCCGACGAAGTGATTACGGTAAACGAAGAGGGTGGCAATCGTGCCTTTGCTCTCCGCAATGATTACTTAGTCAACAATTCATCTATAATTGTAGCTTGGTGGAATAACACCCCAAGCGGAGGTACTGCCTATACCGTACGCAAGGCCCAGCGTTTGCATCGGTCCGTCATAAATTTAAAGGCAAGTTTGCAGCTTAATCTGTTTTAACGTAACAATCCAAAAACAATAGCCACAACTTAATAGTCGATGCAGAATAGACAAAAAAAATGACCGCAACCTTCTTCAGTGAAAGTTGCGGTCTATTATAGATTTAAGATCTGATTACCAGTTCAAAATCTTCTTGAAGTCATAAGCCTCAGGGTTAGCTACGTATGCCTTTGCAGCCTCATAATCCTCAGGAGTTACATAGTGCAAGAGGTTGTTGATAACCTGCTGGATCTTATCTGACTCAATGTTCACGAGACGTGGAGGGATCTTACCTGTTGTAGGATCCTGCAAATCCTTCAAGTAGAGAGGCGATACGAAACCATCCTGTGAGATGTAAACCATACAGCCAGTCTTACCCTCAGAGAAGAGCTTATAAACGCCCATACCCAACTCAGAGCAGTATACCAAATCGTAAGCGATAGGAGTCTGGCAACGAACCTCGTAACCAATCTCAACTGGACGAGACTTAACTTTGATACCCAACTCCTTAAGTTTGTTCTCCAAAAGCTCGTTGAAGATATTAGCCTTAGATACCTTACCGAGCTCTGGGTGGCCGTGATCGTCGTATGTGAAGTGGATACCTGAGTTGCGGATCTCCTCGTCAGAAAGTGCGTGGAATACACCCTCAGAAATCATTGCAACACCGTAGTCGATACCCATAATCTTACGCTTGATGATAGATGAAACAACCAAGTTAACAATCTTCTCGATTGTAATCTCAGTCTTGTTGAACATCTCGGGAATAACGATCATAGGGTAGTGGCAAGCTGAACCGATACCAAATGCAAGGTGACCAGCTGAACGACCCATAGCTGCTACTACAAACCAGTTTGCAGAAGTGCGAGCATCGTTATATACGGCACGACCGATAACTGTACCGCCCTCCTTAGCTGACTGGTAACCAAAAGTAGGAGTACCAGCTGGCAATGGAAGATCATTATCGATAGTCTTAGGAACGTGAATATTTGCAATAGGATACTGCTTAGCCTCCAAGAACTTAGCAATACGGTTGGCTGTTGAAGCTGTATCGTCACCACCAACAGTTACCAACAACTTGATGTTATTCTCCTGGAAGAACGAGAGGTTGAAATTCTCCTCAAAGTCCTTATCAGTTGGCTTGAAACGGCTCATTGTAAGGTATGAACCACCCTGATTGAAGATGAAGTCAGCCTTTACGAAATCCATATCCTCATAACGTGGATTTGAATTGAAAAGACCTGAATAACCATAGTGCAAACCGATTACGCGGTAACCTTTTGCAAGGAATGTCTTGGCAACGCTGCCAACAACGGTGTTCATACCCGGTGCCGGGCCGCCACCTGTAAGAATAGCAATAGCCTCTTTCATAGTGTTTTATTATATTTAGATAATTAATGTGTCAAAATCATCGCAAAAATAGTAAAAATAAGTTAAAGATAAAACAAAATGAGTCCGAAAACTCGGACAATACAACCATCCAGGCTCAATATAGCTATGTTTATCGCTCTTATACCTTATACGCCACAGCGCAAAAGTGTAAATAATAGAGGTAGAATCTCCGAATTTAGAATATAATTCGTATATTTGCGATAATTGTTTGACATAGTCAAAACAAAACAAGAATGAGACGTTACCGCTATATAAAAATCATAATCGCTGCGATTGCTATATTTAGCTTAGGGTACGAGGTTGCGCAATGGAACGAGCACCAAGAAGAGGCAGAGATTCTACCACTCGACCAATACAAAAACATAATCGAGCAGAACGACCTGATGAACAAGGTCGATAGCATGGCTCGCGCGGTCGTGGCTACAGGCTTTAGTGTTGGTTCTGGATATGGTGAGGTGTGGATCAGAGATTTCAATACATTTATTGAGCTCTCGATGGATGTACTCGAAGAGGAGCTCATTTGCCGCAATCTGGATATATTTTTCGCTTTTCAAGGCCCAACAGGCGAGGTGGTCGATGGCTTTGTAGATATTCGCAAGGCAAACTTAGGATACAAATATCGTCGTTCCGACAATGCGCCCGAATTTGCAGCTCACAAAAACACTGTAGAGACCGACCAGGAGTCATCACTCGTTCAGGCTGTCTATAAATATGTCACAAAAAGTGGCAACAGATCATATCTTCAGAAGGAGCTTTTTGGGCAGAAAGTAATTGATCGTCTTGAGGCTGCAATGAATTTCTTGCTCGAAGAGAGAATGGCCACCGAGTATGGCTTGCTCACGGGAGCTACAACTGTCGATTGGGGAGATGTTCAACCCGAACATGAATGGGGTGTGGAGATTGATGAGAATACACACTTTACGATTGACATATACGACAATGCAATGTTTGTTATCGCTCTAAACAACCTCATAGAATTGTGTGACGATAAAGATAAAAAAATTCACTGGACAGCAGTGCGTGATCAGATAAAGCAGAACGTGAGAAAACATTTGTGGGATACTGAAAATCAAAAGTTTAGGCCACACATTTATCTAAACGGCTCACCATTCTCTGCAAACTTCAATGAAAACAAGATTTATTATCACGGAGGAACAGGCGTTGCTGTGATGGCTGGTCTATTAAGCATCGAGGAAATTGCCGAAGCAAATACAAAGATGTTGGAGAACATGAAAAAGGCTCACGCTCAGAGCATTGGCCTTACAGTATATCCCACATACCCTCACGGCTATTTCAAAAACACAATGATGTACCCATACGGTTACCAGAACGGAGGTGACTGGACTTGGTTTGGTGCGCGTATGATTATGGGACTAATAGAAAATGGTTTTATCGCCGAGGCTTACAACGAATTACAACCCATGCTCGCACGCGTAGTCGAGAATCAAGGTTTTTACGAGTGGTACACACCCGCAGGAGAACCTATGGGCTCAGGCACATATCGAGGGGAGGCTGGCGTTTTGTACAAATGCAACCAGATGCTACGAGAATGGGCCTCAAACAACTAAAACCTAAAAAAACGGGAACAATTAATTACAAATAAAATATTAACTCAAAATTTTAAACGTATGAAGAAATTTTTCACTTGCATCGTTGCCGTTTTGGCATCATTCTCATTGATCGCCTTGGCATCTTGCGGCTCGGCTGAGCCCGAGAAGAAACAGGTTGGAATCCAGATGTACTCTGTTCATCAGGATTACGCTAACATTGAGCCTGCATTGCAGAAGATTGCTGCCGCTGGTTACACAGCTATTGAGACATTGAACTTCGGTGGTGTTCCTCAGTGCTTTGGTTTGGAGCCAGCAGCATTCAAGGCTTTGTGCGATAAGTATGGCTTGAAGATCGTATCAACTCACGGTGGTGTAGCTTACAATCCTGAGGATTTGGAGGGCACAATGGCTAAGTGGCGCGAGCTTTTCGCAGGTTTGAAGACCATGGGGGCTAAGTATTGCGTTATCCCCGGCCAGGACTTCGGTTCTACATTGGCCGAAATCGAGGCATGCTGCGATTTCTGCAACAAGGTTGGCGAAGTTGCTAAGGAGTATGGTTTGAAATTAGGTTACCATAATCACGCAGGCGACTTTGCAAAGGTTGAGGGTGAGACTATTTTGGACTATGTAATCAAGCACACCGATGCCGATAAGTTCCTCATCGAGTTGGATGTTTGCAAGACCAATATGGGCGATGCTGATTACATGCACTATTTGAAGACTTATGGCGACCGTATCAAGATTCTCCACGCAAAGGAGGACGGCGTATTGGGTACAGGCCCCATCAACTTCGAAGAGGTTTTCAATCAGTTCTATGCCAATGGCGCTATCGATTGCTTCGTAGAGTATGAGCTTCCTTTCCGTTTGGGCGAGAATCAGGCTGAAAACGAGCGCAATTTGGCTGCCATGTGGAAGGGTGTAGCAGATTGCTGCAAGTTTATGCAGGAGTCAACTTTCGTTAAATCTTGCGAATATTAATAGGTAACACTAAGCAGATTAAACACAAAACAAATAATAAATATCAGATATGAAAAAGATTTTATTGATTGCATTGGCCTTATTTGTGGCTATGCCTGTTATAACTGAGGCTAAATCTAAAAAGCGAATCGGTTTGCAGCTATATTCTGTAAATCAGGATATGGGCAACGTAGATGCATCACTTGCAAAGGTTGCTGAGGCGGGTTATACAGTTGTTGAGACATTGGGTAGCCCCAACTGTTTTGGTTTCCCCGCAGCAGAGTTTAAGGCTTTGTGCGACAAGCACGGTCTGTCGATTATCTCGACTCACACTTCAATTGCTATGGATCCTAAAAACGAGGCTGAGGTAATGAATAAGTGGCGTGCTGTGTTCGAAGGTTTGAAGACTATGGGTGCTAAGTATTGCGTGATTCCTGGTTTCAACTTAGGCAAGTCACTTGCAGATTTGAAGCAGGTATGCGAATACTTCAACAAAGTAGGCAAGTTGGCTAAAGAGTATGGTTTGAAGCTCGGTTACCACAACCACGCTCATGAGTATGATCTCTGCGAGGGTAAGGTTAAGTGGGAGTATATGATTGAGAATACTGATCCTGAGAGTGTATTCTTCCAGATGGACGTATATTGGACAACTCGTGGTGGCAAGGACCCCGTTGAGTATTTGAAGAAGTATCCAGATCGTATCAAGATGCTCCACATCAAGGATGACTTGGTAATTGGCGACAGCGGCAAGATCGATTTTGAGGCTATCTACAAGCAATTCTACAAGAATGGTTACAAGGATTTCGTTGTTGAGCAGGAGATGCCTCGCGGACCTAAAAACGAGACGAAGGAGCAGCGTTTTGCTCGCATGTGGGACGGCGTAGCAAAGAGTGCTGCATATTTGGAGAATGCCAAGTTTGTAAAGAAGAAGTAAACATCGCTATTAAACAGATAAAACCTGCCTAATGAATTATTAGGCAGGTTTTTCTATTTTATGGTAAGGCCATCAGCAAATAACAATATCAACTGAAATTACAAGGCATAAATCACAATGAAACGCAATTTATATAATGAACATAAGGATTATTTCACCCAAATCATTCTATAATACAAAATAGAATCACAGCATCAACCATGCCAAACAGATAGACACAAATAAAAAAAATCAAAAAAAATTACATCGATTTGTAGTTTTCGAGAAAAAATTGCGACTAATATATTGGATGACCTGAATAAAGGTTGAGGGATTGAAATTTATAAGGATTATTTTCACAACAATATCGACCATTATGCAAATAGTGGTGGGTATTGTTATTTTTATATAATTAGGGTGAAATTATAATATGGGGAACGAATTACCACCATATATAATGCCCAAATTTCGAATTACAAATTACAATACAAATTCCGACATAATACTCGGTATTGAAATACTATTTCAAGGGCACGCCATTTCGAATCGAAAAAAAATCAGAATAAATCGAAAAAAAATCACTTCGTTTTGTAGTTTTCGAGAAAAAATTGCGACTAATATAATGGATGACCTGAATGAAGGGTTGAGGGATTGAAATTTATAAGGATTATTTTTTATAACAATATCGGCCATTATGCAAATAGTGGTGGGTATTGTTATTTTATATATAGGTATATAGCACATTAAATACACTTATTACAAAGTCGCAAACTACAAATAAATATTACTCCGTATCAACCTCTAATATGGCACGATTTTTATAGTTCAACATATAGCTATTCAACTCACCCAAACAAACTACGATTTTGGCCAAATAAAAAAATCAAAAAAAAGATCGCATCGGTTTGTAGTTTTCGGGGAAAAGTTGCGACTAATATAGTGAATGACCTGAATGAAGGTTGAGGGATTAGACTTTTTATAGGGATTATTATAGGGATTTTTGCTTTATTAATGCAGTCATTTTTATATTATTATGAAAATGGGAGCAAGAATAAAGTGGTTGATGATTGTATATCCTTGCTTTTACGAGCAAGGATATCTTTCTTTTATAGCATCTCAAAAACAATCAACAACACAATCTACCATCACTGCAACAAACATAATTTACTCTATTTAATTCAAACGGTGTAGCACGGCCGATATATAAAAAAAACGAGGTGCCTTGGCTTACAGCTTCGACACCTCGATAAATATCATTTCTACATTTTACATCTCTGCAAAATATTTATAGAACAAAGGAATCGTTCTCACACCCTTCTCAAACTGATCGAGGCCATAGCTCTCATTTGGAGAGTGAATAGCATCCTCCGACAAGCCGAAGCCAATAAGTATAGACTTAATACCCAAAATGCGCTCAAAACCGCTAATAATAGGGATAGAACCACCAGAATAGAACGGCAAAGGTTTCTTGCCGAATGTATCCTCGATAGCCTTCTCTGCAGCCTGATATGCGGCCATATCGGTAGGTGACACATAAGGAGCTCCGCCATGCAATAACTTCACATTAACTTTAACGCTCTTTGGGGCAATTGCACGGAAATGCTTCTCAAACAATTCACCAATCTTTACAAAATCCTGATTAGGTACCAATCGCATAGAAATCTTAGCCGATGCACGTGAAGGGATAACAGTCTTTGTACCCTCCTCGATGTATCCACCCCAGATACCATTTACATCCAACGATGGACGCACACCTGTACGCTCGATAGTGGTGTAACCAGCCTCGCCCTCTACATCGTCGATATCCAATGCCTTTTTATAATCCTCCAACGAGAATGGAGCCTCATTGAACGCCTTACGCTCGGCATCGCTCAATTCGCGAACATCATCGTAGAATCCGGGGATTGTCACACGACCGTTGTCGTCAACAAGCGACGACACCAAACGAGTCAATACATTTGCGGGATTTGCCACGGCACCCCCAAACAGACCTGAGTGCAGATCCTTGTTAGGGCCAACAACTTCGACCTCCATATATGTCAAACCACGAAGACCGCAGGTAATCGATGGAGTATTCATCGATATCATCGAAGTATCTGATACCAATATAATATCAGCCTTCAGCAACTCTTTCTGCTCCTCACAGAACTTATACAAGCTCGGAGATCCAATCTCCTCCTCTCCCTCCAACATAAACTTCACATTGCAAGGCAAAGAGTCGGTTTCACACATAGCCTCAAAAGCCTTGGCGTGCATAAAGAGCTGACCCTTATCATCGTCGGCACCACGGCCCCAAATACGACCATCCTTTACAACTGGCTCAAAAGGCTCAGTATTCCACTCAGCACGAGGATCTACCGGCATTACGTCGTAGTGACCATATACCAAAACAGTCTTTGCAGCCGGATCGACAATCTTCTCAGCATAGACAACAGGGTTTCCATCAGTAGGCATCACCTCCGAACGGTCAGCACCAGCCTTCACAAGCGAAGCAGCTAACCACTCGGCACACTTAACCATATCGCCCTTATGCTCCGACTGAGCGCTAATTGAAGGAATACGCAAAAGCTCAAACAATTCGCTCAAAAAACGGTCCTTATTGCCATCAATATAACTCTGAACTTTTTCCATATTTGTTTATTTGTTTTAGGTATAATTACAAACCGCAGATTGATTTAATTTCGCCAATAAAACGCTGCGCCAACTCATCTGCCTCGGCAGCAGATTTTGCCTCAGTATAGACACGAATAATAGGCTCAGTATTCGACTTGCGAAGGTGCACCCAATTTGCAGGGAAGTCAATCTTAACACCGTCTATATCATTCACATTTTCACCGGCATAACGCTCCTTCATTTCAAGTAACACTTTATCCACATCGATTGCTGGCGTAAGCTCGATTTTATTCTTCGATGCGAAGTATGCAGGATAGCCCGCACGAAGCGCACTCATCGAACAATTTTTCTTAGCCAAGAATGTGAGGAACAAAGCCACTCCAACAAGCGCATCACGACCATAATGGAGAGCAGGGTAGATAACTCCACCATTACCCTCACCACCAATCACAGCACCTGTCTGCTTCATCATTGCAACCACATTCACCTCGCCTACAGCCGAAGCGGTGTAGACTCCACCGTGAGCCTCTGTCACATCACGCAAGGCACGTGAAGAACTGAGGTTTGAGACTGTATTGCCTTTAGTATGCGACAAAATATAGTCTGACACAGCCACCAAAGTATACTCCTCACCAAACATCGAGCCATCCTCGCAAACCAATGCCAAACGGTCAACGTCGGGATCTACCACAACACCCAAATCAGCCTTTTCCTTGCGGATAACCTCTGATATTTCAGTAAGGTTCTCGGGCAACGGCTCTGGATTATGAGCAAACTGACCATTTGGCTCACAATTAAGTTTCACGACCTCGCAACCTAACTTCTCCAACAATTCGGGAATCACAACACCACCAACCGAGTTAACAGCATCGACAACCACCTTAAATTTACGCTCCTTAACAGCATCTACATCAACCATATCGAGAGCCAATACCTGCTCTATATGAGTAGGATTGAAATCCTCTCGCAAAACGACCTTACCGATTGAATCCACCTGAGGGAAATCGTAAGCCTCATCCTCAGCCAAAGCCAACACTCGCTTACCCTCCACATCGTTCAGGAACTCGCCTTTTTCATTCAAGAGTTTCAATGCATTCCACTGTTTCGGATTGTGAGAAGCAGTGATTATGATACCGCCATCAGCCTTATGCGTAATAACCGCCATCTCAGTTCCAGGAGTTGTACACAAGCCCACATTGATGACATCGGCACCGCAACCAAGCAACGTACCCTCGATGATATCACCAACCATCGTTCCCGAAATACGCGCATCGCGACCAACAACAATTGTCAAACGTTTGCCAGCGTGCTTCTCACTCATAAAGCGGACATAAGCAGTTGTGAATTTCACAATGTCGATAGGCGTCAGGTTGTCGCCTTGTGGGCCTCCGATAGTACCTCGAATACCCGAAATAGATTTAATTAGTGTCATATCGTATTTTTTTAGACTTTATACTTTGTATAAAAAAAGCAGATTTTATTTTGTAATTCGATGTAAATATATTACTTTTATGCCATATAAAAAAGCGAAAACGATATTTTTTATCATATGCAGCCAAGAATCATTCCGCCTTCGGAGTTGATTATCAACGACGATGGCACTGTTTTTCATCTCCATCTGCTTCCTAAGCAGTTGGCCGACACCATTATTTTGGTGGGCGACCCGGCACGAGTTGAGCAGATTGCATCACTCTTCGAACAGGAGGAGTGCCGTGCTGCAAACCGCGAATTTAAAAGTGTGACCGGCTACTACAAAGGCAAGCGAATGACGGTGCTCTCGACCGGTATCGGAATTGGCAATATCGACATCTGCATGACGGAATTGGACGCATTGGCCAATATTGATTTTGCAACCCGTACAGAAAAAACTGAGAAGCGTCAACTCACAATAGTACGTTTGGGTACATCGGGGGCTCTACAGCCCGATATTAAAGTGGGAGATGTGGTATATGCTCGCACATCGGTAGGATTCGACAGCCTGCTCGGATACTATGCCGGCCGCAACGAAGTGTGTGATTTAGAAATCGAAAAAGCATTCATTGAGCATACTTCGTGGAGCAGCTTGCTACCCAAACCATATTTCGTAAATTCGGATGATAAGCTATGGGAGTTATTCAAAGATAGCGTCACAGAGGGTATCACAATCGCAGCCCCGGGATTTTACGCTCCGCAAGGCCGTTGGGTAAGATTACAGCCCGCCGATCCTGAATTAAATGAGAAAATAGAGTCATTCCGTTTCGAGGGTCGCCGAATTACCAATTTCGAGATGGAGGGGTCAGCCTTGGCTGGTTTGGCTCGACTGATGGGCCACCGAGCAACCACGATGTGTACGATTATTGCTCAGCGCATAGCCAAAGATGCTTGTACGGATTACAAGCCCTTTGTCGAGAAGATGATTCGTATGGCGTTGGATAAGCTCGCCACGCTATAATCTGAATAGGGTCTCTAGCTCTTAGGAGCACTAAACACAAAACAGAATTTAGTTAGAAAATATATAAAAATAATAACGAAAATAATTTAGCACAATGAAATTTACAGTATCAAGTTCAGCATTGCAGTCGTTGCTAGCCACTACAGGTAAGGTTATCAGCAACAAAAGTTCTCTTCCTATTTTGGAGTATTTCTTAATGGAGCTTAAAGATGGTCAGCTCACAGTAACCACATCGGATTTGGAGACTACACTCATCGGCTCTATTACTGTAGACAATGTTGAACGCGAAGGTGTGATAGCTGCCCCCGGCAAGCTGATGCTCGACACACTTAAAGAGTTCCCTGAAATGCCATTGGTTATCGAGGTCAACGACACAACTTGGGAGATCCAAATCACATGGAATAGCGGTCACCTCTCTATCCCCGGAGCAAGCGCAGTAAGCTATCCCGCGGTACAGACCATGGGCAACGAGAGCAAGAATATAACTCTCGATGTAGATATGTTGGTAAACGGTATCAACCGCACTATATTTGCCACAGCGGACGACGAATTGCGCCCTGTGATGAATGGTGTATATTTTGATTTCACACCCGAGTCACTCACTTTTGTTGCAACCGATGCTCACAAGCTCGTTAAGTATGCTGCCGAGAACACAACAGATTTTTCTGCATCACTCATCCTGCCAAAGAAACCAGCAAACCTTTTGAAGGCGCTTTTGGCGAAGGAAGAAGAGCCAGTTGAGGTTACATTCGATGCAAAGAACGTTACATTCCAGCTCAAAAACTTCAAGTTGGTTTGCCGTTTGATTGAGGGAAATTACCCCAACTACAATGCAGTTATCCCCGCAGCCAACCCCAACAAGGTACTGATCGATCGCGTAGAATTTGTAAACGGCATCAAGCGTGTGGCTGTATGTTCTAACCCAACAACCAACCTTATCCGTATGGATATTGCCGACAATAAGGTTAACCTTACAGCTCAGGATATCGATTTCTCGGTTTCGGCCAATGAGACTATCTCGTGCAGCTATGATGGTCAGCCCGTAACAATCGGCTTCAAGTCGACATTCTTGGTGGAGATCCTCACCAACATCGAAACTCCCACAGTTGTTATCGAGCTTGCTGACTCAACTCGCGCAGGTGTATTCAAACCCGTATACGACGACAAGCAACAGAGTGAGACTTTGATGCTTTTGATGCCGATGATGATTAACGCATAATCCGCAAAAGATGGAACTAAATCTCAAACGCCCGATTGTCTTTTTCGATTTAGAGACAACGGGCGTTGATACAGCCAAAGATCGCATTGTTGAGATCTCAATGGTGAAGGTTATGCCCAACGGAGAGGAGATTGTGCGTACTCGCCTGATTAATCCTCAGATGCACATCCCAGAGGATGCAACCGCAATCCACGGAATCACAGATGAGGATGTTAAGGATGCTCCCACATTTGCCCAGATAGCCAAATCACTCAGCCAATTCATCGAGGGTTGTGATTTTGGTGGATTCAACTCGAACCGTTTCGATTTACCGATGCTTGTCGAGGAGTTTCTGCGAGCTGGGGTAGATGTTGATTTCCGCCGTCGAAAATTCATCGACGTACAGAATATCTTCCACAAGATGGAGCAACGCACGTTGGTGGCAGCATATAGATTTTACTGCGACAAAGAGTTAGACAATGCCCACTCGGCCGAAGCCGACACCCGAGCCACATACGAGGTATTAAAGGCACAGTTGGATCGTTACCCAGAGTTACAGAACGATGTAACGGCATTGGCTGAGTTCTCGACGCGTGGTGAAGTAGTGGATTATGCCGGACGCATAGTCTACAACGACAAAGGCATAGAGGTATTCAACTTTGGTAAATACCGAGGTCGTAGCGTAAGCGAGGTATTCCAAGAGGAGCCAAGCTATTACTCGTGGATGATGAATGGCGATTTCCCGCTTTATACAAAGAAAATCATCACCGAGATTCGCTTTCGCGACAAAAAATGTTAAACCTTCGCAGAGCCCGACTAACGATCGGGCTTGTAGCGTTAAATAATAGATATGAAACCATTAAAGAAAATTATCACATTCTGTCTTGCTATCACCACACTGTCGGCTACAGCCTGGGAGTATATTCCCCAAAGCCAGAAATCAGCTATGGTTATATTCATCAACGGCAAGAAGTATTTTGTTCATACCGTTAAATCGGGAGACACTCTCTATTCACTTGCTAAGCAATACAAAGTGAGCGAAGATGCAATCAAGGAGTGTAACCCGACAGCAGCAGATGGATTGAAGATAGATCAAAGCATAAAGATTCCCGTTTCGGAAGCCGTACAGATGGATGATCGAGCAGAGAAGAAGCGCAAGAAGGAGTTTTTGAGCCATCGTATTAAGGCTGGTGAGACTCTCTATTCTATTGCACGCGACTATAATATTCCTGTGGCTACAATTCGCGAAGACAACCCTTCAATCAACCCACAATACCTAAAAGTGGGAGAGTCGTTGTGGATTCGTCGCAGTGATATGGGCTCATCATCAGAGAAGGCTGCTCAGGCCGAGATGGATGCTTACGCACAAGCTTTGAACGATGCTGTAGATGACGGATTTGACTATTATGTAGTGAAACCTGGAGAGACTATCTACTCTTTAGCGCGTCGTTTCGGTATCAGCGAAAAGGATTTCATCGCTAATAATGATGTTGCAAATGGATTGAAGGCCGGAGCGGTGATTCGTATTCCCCAATCGAAGGAAGAGAATCTTCGCGTGATAGAAGCTGACGATGCCTTACAGAACAATGCTACAATCGAAGCACATTCGAGCGATGCCAACATTGTATTCCGCTCACTGGAGCAAGGCAAAGTTCTAAACATAGCTCTAATGCTTCCACTCAATGTTAACTCAAAACCTAACGCCAGCTTCGTTGAGTTTTATCAGGGTTTTCTACTTGGTGTTGAGAAGCTCAAGGAGAGCGGCAAGGGCGAAGTTAAGTTGACTGTATACAACACCGAGCACGACCAGATAAAGGTGCAGCAGATTGTACAAAGCCAGCTTTTCGAAGGCACAAACCTCATTGTTGGACCTGTATATGAGGACGAGATGAAACCCGTTTTGCAATATGCGCAGACGAATTCTGTTCCGGTAGTAACTCCTTTAGCCAACATTGAGAATGTTAGCAGTCCAGCCTTATTCCAGCTGTCACCATCACCAGAGAAGAAATACGACAAAATTGCTAATTTATTGGATGGTGGCCGCGACATTTACCTCATCTACGCATCGTCGTACGACAAGGAGTTTGAGGCTGAGATTTTGAAACAGTTAGAAGGCAAGAGCTATGCGGCATACAACTATTCATTCAATCAAAAGTCTATCTTCACCCCAAAGAATGCAGCAGCTAAACCCATTGAGTTGATGGACGATATTCTGAAAGAGGAAAAACCTTGCTTGTTTGTGGTGCTGGCCAATGCAGAGACCGATGTCGACCGTATCCTTGGTACAATATCTTCGGCAAAGGTTGCTATTACCGAGCGTAGCGAGAAGTGTGCTCAATATGTAGTTCTTGGTACATCTCGCTGGGGTCGCTATAACAACATCGACCACACATCGTATTTCAACAACAATGTTGTGATGATCTCAACCTATCACGCAAAACGCGATTCACAGGTTGTACGCGAGTTCGACAGCAAGTACATAGAGTCTTATCAGATGTTGCCTTCACTCTATTCATACAGAGGATACGACACTGCAATAATGTTTGGTATGGGTATGCGATCTGACATCGAATACAATATGCTCGACAAGCGTTACACGCCATTGCAGACCACATACAAATTTATCCAGACAAAAGAGGGTGGCAACTATGTAAACCAAGAGTGGATAAGAGTTAATTACAACAGCAATTACACCATCACACTTGAATAAATAGAGCATATGTCGAATGTTTCAAATAGTAATATACCTGAGAAGACAATCGAACGATTGAGCGAATATCGTCGTTCTCTGCTTTCGTGCCACAAGCAGGGTATTACCCACATCTTTTCGCACGTTTTGGCAGGTATGCATGGGATTACAGCTGTGCAAGTACGTCGCGACTTGATGCTTATTGGTTTTTCGAGCGATACGAAGAAGGGGTACGATGTAAAGGTACTAATCGAATTTATCAACAATATACTCGATAGCGAGAGCGTGATGAATATTGCCGTAATTGGCATGGGGCACTTGGGGCAAGCCATCACCAAATACTTTAACAGTAAAGGTCTTAAATTACGCATAGTAACCGCATTTGACATTGATCCACAAAAGGTTGGCACCACGATAGATGATATTCCATGCTATCATATGAACCAATTCGAGGAAGTGGTTTCATCGATGGATATCAGCATTGTCGTTATATCGTCCCCAACCCGAGTAGCACCCACATTGGTTGTTCCCATCATCAACGCAGGAATCAAAGGCGTGTTGAATTTCACTTCGGCACCGCTACACTTCCCGCCCGGAATCGTATCGGAGAACTACGACATTACCACAATCCTCGAAAAGGTGGCATATTTTGTCAAAGAGAGAGACGAAAATAACAATAAGAACTAACTCTCGCAGGTGTTACACCAAACCAACGGACAATGAAGATATTTCGAGGATTAGATAATATACCACACTTCTACAAGGCGGTCGCCACTATGGGGTCATTCGACGGGCTACACGGCGGTCATCAGGAACTGTTGCGCCGAGTAAGCAAAATTGCAGCTGAGAAGGGTGGAACAAGTATTGTCATTACATTCGAACCACACCCTCGCCACGTTCTTGGTACGGGAGACGATCTGTACTTGCTAAGCACCTTAGACGAAAAGTTGTATCTGTTGGAGATGGCCGGTATAGAAAATGTTATCATAATCCCATTTACAAAAGAGTTTAGCAGAACGTCACCTGAAGATTTTATCAAAAACAGTATCATTGCAATTGGTATTGAGACATTGGTCGTGGGTTACAATCATCGCTTCGGCCACAACAAACAAGGTGACTACGATTTTCTGGAGAGTAACGGGGAGAAGTTGGAGATACATATGGTAGAGCAACAGCAGATGCAACAAAGCAAGGTAAGTTCCACAATTATTCGCCAAACAATCGAGCAAGGGGATATGATACAAGCTGCAAAGCTTTTGGCTCATCCCTATATATTAATAGGTAGGGTAGACTACAATGGCAACATATCTGATTTAGAAAATGTAAAACTACTACCCCCAGCCGGCAGATATTCTATTCGTATTGACCATTCGATTGATGCTGAATTAGAGATCGGCCCGAAACGAGATATAAAAATAAAGGGATGGAGTAAATATAGCCAATCAGAATGCAAAGTATTGATTGAGATAAACAATATAATAAACAGATAATTATGGCATTAGCTGCATATGAACATAAATTCAGAGTGCGTTATAAGGATACCGATCAGATGGGTATTATGCACCACTCAAACTATATAGTTCTATACGAAATGGCTCGCACCGAGTGGCTCCGATACATGGGGCTGACATATGCCGAAATTGAACGTCGAGGTGTGATGTCGCCAATCATCGAAGTCCACGCCAAATATCTATATCCAGCCTTCTATGATGAAGTGCTGACCGTTAAAGTTTTTATGGAAGAGATGCCATCGGCACGACTAATAATCGGCTCAGAAGTATACAACGAGCAAGGCAAACTGATTAATAAGGGTAGCGTAACACTGGGTTTTATGAATGCCGAAACTCGTCGCCCGTGTCGTGCCCCCGAATGGTTTATCGCAGCATTGGAGGAGTATATCGCAAAAGAGAAAATCGAAGAGTAAACATACAATAAAAGCTCAGCAAATATGAACACTGGAGGTAAACTATATATATGTGAAATTATTGGAGTATATTTAATTCTCACTCTCTACTATTTCATTGCCGATCATAGCACTTGGTTTATCGCTATGCCTGCTCTATTTATGGGCTTTGCGACACTTGCACATAGTCGCCAAGGCGGATGGATGATACCTGCCGCCTTATTTCTCTCTGCAATAGGCGATTATCAGGGATCTGAACACAATTTCATCCTCCAAGTGTCATTCTTTGCATTGGCCCACATATTTTATATTGCGGATTTCCTGCCAAATCGTCAACTATCGAAAAGCAATAAGTTAATCGCCGGCATTCCATTCTTGTATGCCGTAATATTTTTGGCCATACTCATTTCACACATAAGCAATATGGTCGAGATTATCGCAGTAAGCATTTATGCTGCAATCATTGCCACAATGGGAGCATCGGCACTAACGCTCAACATCAAATATAAATGGTGGTATGTCGTGGCTGCTATGCTGTTCATTTTTTCGGATTCAGTTATCGTCTACAACAAATACATTGAACCAATTAGCAACGCTTCGTTGTGGATTATGACCACATACTACGCAGCTCAAGGACTTTTTGCCACCCTTTGCCTTCTTCGCAAGCAAAAGTAATCTGCCAAAATCAGCCGTTTCTCTGTCAGTTGTAATCGCTTGGCGTGCCAAAATGGCACACCAGGTGTAGTGGCACATAGTTTGATGTTGTTATCTACGTGCTTAAATAGTAAATAACAACAAAACACAGATATAAAATGAAAAACGGAAAAATTGGAGTAACAACGGAGAATATCTTCCCTGTAATCAAAAAATTCCTCTACTCAGATCACGAAATTTTCTTGCGCGAGTTAGTATCCAACGCAGTCGATGCCACTCAGAAACTCAAAACCCTCTCAGCTAAAAACGAATTCAAAGGAGAGTTGGGCGATGTAACTATCCATATCGCAGCCGATGCAAAAAAGAAGACCTTGACAGTTACCGATAAGGGTATCGGAATGACCGCTGAGGAGATTGATCGCTACATCAATCAAATTGCATTCTCAGGCGCTGAGGAGTTCTTGGCTAAGTATAAGGATCAGGCTATTATCGGACACTTTGGACTCGGTTTCTACTCATCATTTATGGTTGCCGACAAGGTTGAGATCTTCACTCAATCATACAAAGAGGATAGCAAAGCCGTACACTGGGTATGTGATGGTTCACCTGAGTACCAAATGGAGGAGCTCTCAGAGAAGCGTGAGCGTGGAACATCAATCGTACTACACCTCTCGGACGACTGCAAGGAGTATTGCGAGGAGCAAAAGGTTGACGAACTATTGAAGAAGTATTGCCACTTCTTGCCAGTACCTATTGCATTTGGCAAAGTTAAGGAGTGGAAAGATGGCAAATACGTTGATACCGACAAGGATAACATCATTAATAATGTAGACCCCCTTTGGACTCGCAAGCCAACAGACATTACCGAGGAGCAGTATAAGGAGTTCTACCGCGAGTTGTATCCAATGAGCGAAGAGCCTTTGTTCTACATCCATATGAACATCGACTATCCGTTCAATCTTACAGGTATTCTATATTTCCCGAAAATCAACAACAGTTTCGAGATTCAGAAAAACAAGATTCAACTCTACTGCAATCAGGTATTTGTAACCGACCAGGTAGAGGGTATTGTTCCAGAGTATTTGACTCTGTTGCATGGAGTTATCGACTCACCTGATATTCCTCTCAATGTGTCGCGTAGCTACCTACAAAGCGACTCTAACGTAAAGAAGATTTCAGGATATATCACACGTAAGGTAGCCGACCGTTTGAAGGAGTTGTTTACTACTATGCGCTCGGATTATGAGCAGAAGTGGGATGACCTGAAGATTTTCATTCAGTATGGCATACTCACCGACGAAAAGTTTGCAGAGAAGGCTCAGGATTTTATGCTCTTGAAATCGACCGAAGGTAAGTACTTTACAGCCAAAGAGTATATCGACCTTGTAAAGGAGAACCAAACCGACAAGAACGACAACATTATTTTGCTATATGTTGATGATCCTATTGACAAGCACCCGTTTGTAGAGTCTGCTAAGGCCAAAGGTTATGATGTTTTGGAGATGAATGGTCCACTAGACAACCACTATGTAAACTACTACGAGTCTAAGAATCAGAACGTTCGTTTCGTACGAGTAGATAGCGACGTAATCGACAAGCTCATTCAAAAGAAGGAGCAAATGTCGATGTCACTCACCGAGGCACAGCAGGATATTATGCGTCCTGTATTCGAAAGCCAGATGCCACAGGATGACAAGATTACTTACACAATCTCATTTGAGCCTATGGCAGCCGATGCAGCTCCTGTTGTCATCACCCAGAACGAGTTTATGCGTCGTATGAAGGATATGGCAAAGGTTGGCGGTGGTGGTATGAGCCAATTCTACGGTCAGATGCCCGACAACTTCACAATTGCAGTAAATGGCAATCATCCGATTGTTATCGACATCTTAGGCAATGTCGAGAGCGAGTATGGCGACAAGCTAAAAACAACAACCAAGAAGATTGATGCAGCCGTTGCCGAGGAGCGTCGTTTCGAAGAGACCGTGAAGAACAAGAAAGAGGAGGATTTCACTCCCGAGGAGAAAGAGATGCGTGAGGAGCTATCGAAGAAAGTCGTTATGTTGCGCGATGAGCGTAACGAGCGATTGAAGGAGATTGGCAAGAAGAACAATTTGGTTCGCCAGATTATTGACCTTGCATTGCTCTCAAACGGAATGTTGAAGGGTAAAAACCTTACAGATTTCATCCAGCGAAGCATCTCGCTTATCGAGAAGTAGGGTAGTCTTCGTTAAGACGTATAATAACAAAGCCGAGATTCACAATGAATCTCGGCTTTTACTTTGTCAAATAATTTCTGCGCTGATTACAACAACGCATCTACCTTTGCCTTCAAAGTCTCCTTGCTGGTCGCACCAACAACCTTGTCGACAACCTCGCCACCCTTGATAAATACAATAGTAGGGATGTTACGTACACGGTACTGAGCCACGATATCGTCACAAGAGTCAACATCGCACTTGCCGATTACCACCTTGCCCTCATACTCAGTAGCCAACTCATCGATGATAGGGCCTACCATACGGCAGGGACCACACCACTCTGCCCAGAAGTCGATTACAACAGGCTGACCCGATGCCATCAACGACTCATAATTTTCGTTTGTAATTGCTAAAGCCATAATTTGTTTTGTTTTAATTGTTTATGATAATGAATATTTAAATTCGTTTGAATCCAAGTATGCCACAAAATCCGAAGTAAGCGCCACCTTATATCGCTTTGAGAAGAGATTCAGGTTAACACCATCCTCACGACTTGTGACAGTAATTCGGAGTACCGTATTACCCTTATTATTCTTTACGTTATCGCCCAAATCGGCAATAAAACTCTCTGTTATCTCTTCAATCGGAATCACAACGTGAACCTCCTTTATCATCGTATCGCGCATCTCAGAGAGCTGCACCATAGAGAGGATCTTAAACTCCAATTCCGGATTATCTCCATACGGACGTGGTTGCACTCGACCCTTCACAAAAAGGAAATAGTTGGGATACATAAACGGGCGGAAATTTTCGTAATCCTTACCAAATAACGCAAATTCATGAGTCCCGTTATAATCCTCCATCACAAATTTACCCCAGTGGCGACCGCTCTTTGTAGTCATCTCCTGCACCGAGGTAACGACTCCTGCCACGCCTATCTCCTGTCCACTAAACTGCTCCAAATCGGCCAAATCCGTAAGTCCAGCCTTACACATATGATTGATAATAACCGCATAGTCATCCAACGGATGAGCCGACAAATAGAGGCCAATCATCTCTCGCTCCTTATTGAGAACCTGTAACTGATTCCAATCGTCTGCAACCGGCACTGTCGGAGACTGAATATCAACAACCGAGCCACCACCAAACAGACTCTGCTGCGAGTTGAGTTTCTCCTGTTGCACACGCTGACCATAACGAATCAACTGCTCAAGAAAAATAAGCGGCGAACTGCTACGTGTATCCACTGCAAAGAACTTGCTCCTATGGAAATCGATTATCGAATCAAATCCTCCGGCATAAGCCAGATTCTCCATACATTTGCGATTGACGATATTGAAATTCACACGCTCCACAAAGTCGTAAATGCTCTTATATGGACCATTTGCCTCTCGCTCCTCAATTATAGATTTCACAGCAGCCTCACCAACGCCTTTAACTGCAGCCAATCCGAAACGGATATCACCCGCACGATTCGACGAGAAGTTCATCTCCGACTCATTGATATCGGGACCAAACACATTGATTCCCATGTGCTTGCACTCGGTCATATACTGCGTAATCGACTTAATATCAGCCAAGTTACGACTCAACACCGCAGCCATATACTCCGATGGGTAGTTTGCCTTCAAATAGGCTGTCTGGTATGCAACCCACGAATAGCAAGTAGCGTGCGATTTATTGAAGGCATACGAAGCGAACTTCTCCCAATCTGCCCAAATCTTCTCCAGCACCTGAGGATCGTGACCATTAGACTGACCGCCATTAATAAACTTTGGCTTCAACTCATCCAGTTTCGACTTGATCTTTTTACCCATCGCTTTACGCAGGGTATCAGACTCACCTCGGGTAAAACCGCCCAACAGACGCGAGAGAAGCATCACCTGCTCCTGATATACCGTAATACCATAGGTATCCTTCAGGTACTTCTCCATCAGATCGATATCGTAAACAATCGGCTTACGGCCGTGCTTACGGTCGATAAAGTCGGGAATATAATCCATCGGTCCAGGACGATACAAAGCATTCATCGCAATCAAATCCTCAAAAGTCGAGGGTTTCAATTCACGAAGATACTTCTGCATACCCGGAGACTCAAACTGGAATGTACCAACCGTATGGCCCTCGCAATAGAGTTTGTATGTTGCCGGATCCTCAATCGAGATATTATCTATATCAATATCTATTCCCTTCGTATGCTTGACATTAGCCACAGCATCCTTGATGATCGATAGGGTTTTCAGGCCCAAGAAGTCCATCTTGATAAGACCGGTATCCTCGATCACAGCACCTTCGTACTGCGTAACGAGCATCTTCTCGCCCGTCTCTTTATCATCGGCCGTACTTACAGGAACCCAATCGGTAATATCGTCGCGGCAAATGATCGTACCACAGGCGTGGACACCCGTACCGCGCACATTACCCTCCAACATACGAGCATACTTGATTGTATCGCTCATAATCGGATCGTCCGACTCCTCCGCAGCCTTTAACTCCGGAACATATTCGATGGCATTCTTCAGATTAATCTTCTTATCGGGGATACGATCGGGCACCAACTTACACAATCTATCCGACTCCTTCAACGGCAATTTCTGCACACGAGCCACATCCTTCAAGGCCATTTTTGTGGCCATCGTACCGTATGTGATAATGTGAGCAACCTTCTCCTTGCCATACTTCTGCGTAACCCAATTAAGGACTCGACCTCGACCATCATCATCAAAATCGATATCAATATCGGGCAGCGAAATACGATCGGGATTCAAAAATCGCTCAAATAGAAGATCGTATTTAATAGGGTCTATTTGGGTAATACCCAAGCAATATGCCACAGCCGAACCTGCCGCAGAGCCACGGCCAGGACCAACCGATACATCCAACTGCTCGCGAGCTGCAGTGATGAAATCTTGCACAATAAGGAAGTAACCAGGAAAACCCATGGTCTTCATAATATGCAACTCAAATTTCAATCGCTCGGCAATCTCGGGAGTAAGTGGGTCACCATAGCGCCTTTTGGCACCATCCATAGCCAGCTTAGCCAGATAGTCAGCTTCAAGCTTGATACGGTAAAGTTTCTCATAACCGCCCAGCTTTTCGACCTTTTTACGGGCATCCGCCTCATCCATCACCACGTTACCATTCTCGTCACGTGTAAACTCGTTAAAAAGATCCTCTTCGCTATATTTTACACGGTAGCCCTCCTCGGTACCAAAATCCTCGGGGATCTCGAATGTAGGCATAATAGGGGCGTGGTCGATAGAGTACGACTCTACGCTATTACAAATCTCTACAGTATTATGTAGCGCTTCGGGAACATCCTCAAACAAAGCATTCATCTCCGCACGAGTCTTCATCCACTCCTGCTTCGAGTAGAGCATTCGCTTAGGATCATCCAAATCCTTTCCCGTAGAGAGACATATCAAACGGTCGTGAGCCTCGGCATTATCCTCGTCGACGAAGTGAACATCATTGGTACATACCAACTTAACACCATGCTTATACGAGAACTCCTTCAATCGCTCATTCACCTCCAATTGCAAAGGATAGGCCTCATGATTAGCACGTTCAACAGTAGCCTTATGCAACTGTAACTCCAAGTAATAATCATCGCCAAAGAGATTTTTGTACCACAAAATAGCCTCTTCGGCAGCTTCGAGGTTACCCTCGGTAATTCGTTTAGGAATCTCTCCTCCCAAACAAGCCGAGCAACATATCAATCCTTCGTGATACCTCTCCAACTCGGCTCTGTCGGTACGTGGACGCATATAAAAGCCCTCAGTCCACGCCTTCGAAACAATTTTTATGAGGTTGTGATAACCCTTTTCGTTTTTAGCAAGCAGGATAAGGTGATAACCACTCTGATCCATCTTACCCTCCTTGAATTGCATTCCACGACGTGCCACATAGACTTCACAACCGATAATGGCCTTAAAATCCTCCTTTGGCAAAGCATCGAATTCGGCTCTGAGTTTGGCCAGTTCGGTCTGCTGCTCGTCTGTCGCCTCACCACTCTCGACCTTGGCTTGCAGATCGGCAATAGCAGCACTTGTCTGCTTCACCTTGTCGCGGCGAGCTCCGTTCTTCTTCTTCACATAATTCCAAAACTCCTTAATGGCAAACATATTACCGTGGTCGGTAATGGCTATACCACGCATACCGTCGGCAATAGCTTTATCGACCAAACGAGGAATACTCGCTTGACCATCGAGGATTGAATATTGTGAATGTACGTGAAGATGAACGAAATCCTGCATAGTTTTTTCTCTCATATTGATAATTTTGTCTGCATTGGTTTAATGCAGACAAAACTATCGGTTCAATATGTCACGTGTGACACACCGACAAAACGTTATGTAATTTCAGCACGTCGTGTAATCTCAGCGAGATTTTATTGGTGATCCATAGCCGACACAACAATATTGCTAACCGTAGCACGAGCACGGCCAACAGCACCATCGTCGAATGGATGTACACGGTTTGTGAGGAAAATTATTGCAATACCATCCTTCTGGTTGATTGCAATAGATGTTCCGGTATATCCAGAGTGATTAACCAATGAACCTGGGGTAAGCAACTCACCCATATAGCTACCGTGAGGCACACCAATATCCCAACCCAAAGCACGACCATGCTCCTCATATCCTGCGGGGATGCGGGTAAATGCATCAACTGTATTTTTAGAATAGAGTCTAACGCGATCTGTTCCACCAAAGAAACCCTTAATACCATCGGCTGGGAGACGAATTACACCGTCGTTAAGCATAAGCGATGCAATGACAGCCAAATCCTCAGCAGAAGAGAATACACCTGCATTACCAGAGACACCGCCATTGATAACACGTGCCAACGGATCGTGAACCTCACCTACAAGAACTCTACCATCGGGCTGCACCTCTGTAGGAACAATCTTAGCATCGGCTGCATAAGGACGCTCCGAACCTGCAATCCAATTATACCAGGTATTCTTCAACTGCAACTTATCAAACACCTCCTGCTTTGCAAAGTGATCGAGACGCATACCTGTTGTACGCTCGATAATGGTCTGCAAAGTGATGAAGTTAAGGCAGCTATAACGCATAACCTCGCCGGGACGATTCAATCGAGGGAGGCCATCTATAAAATAAGCTGTAAGCGAGTCACGCAAATTGAGCTTCAAAGGATCACCATACTGCTCAAAACGAGACAAGAAATCGGGAACACCCACATACGAAGGAAGACCTGATGTATGATTCAAAAGGTGTGTAACTGTAATGTTACGACGCTCAATACGGTCACCTTTCTTTTCTGGAGTACTCTCCCAAGGCTTGTAACCAGGGAGGTAACGTGAAACATTATCAGTCAAACGTACCAAGCCATCTTCGACAACTCGCATAAACGAGAGGGTAGTACCCACACACTTACTTACCGAAGCCAAATCAAAAATAGCATCAGTTGTCATTGGAATTGTATCGCTCACAAACTCACCTGTCTCCGTATTGCGAGACGAGCACACCTGACGGCTACCATACGCCTTCAAATATACAATATCACCCATTGACTCGCCGTCATCTGCACGCTTTACAACGCACAACACAGCACCAGGGAAATCATCATCGGCAATCGACTTATTAATCACACTATCAGCCAATGCCATTCTTTCGACATTAAACTCGAACGGTTTGTTCTCAATTTCTACCGCACAAGGCTTTGAAATATGGCACCAAAGCGCAAACAACGCCACACCAGCCAAAACTCCCAATACAACTTTTTTCATACTGAATTTCAGACTTTTATGTTAATTATTATATATTCCAAGGTTAATAGCATACAAATATAGGCATAAAATGTGGAATATTTAAGTTTGAGCATTGCAAGTTTTCAACAAAATCACTAAATTTGTTTAAACCGCAGATTGCCAAGAGCAGATTTGCCAAACACAACAACTATGGACAATAATAAATTAGTCGTTATACGCGAATACGATTCGATCAACGACGCCGAATGGGACAAGTCAATTTTAGAAGGAGAGGGTATTTATGCAATGATCCGCAACGAGATTATGTCGGCCATATATCCTACAGGCATAATGCCCGCACAACTTGTAGTACAAAGCAAAGACAAATCAAAAGCTGAAGAGATTTTAGAGGCATATGCCTCGGAGTAATATTCAACAAGAAATAGGCACCCCAATATAACACGCAGGCGAACTACATATTCCAAATTCGCCAAGCCGACTCTGCTTGCGCATAGAGCATATCAAGACCCGACACCACTCGTGCGCCTTGGGCGTTGCCGCGCTGCATAAAAAGTGTAACTTGTGGATTATATACCAAATCAAACAATCGATGCTGCGGAGTCAACTGTTGATAGGGCAGATTGGGGCACTCCTCCACTCGAGGATACATACCCACAGGAGAAGCGTTGATTATAAGTTTATTGGCAGCTATTACCTCTGCCGATAAATCATCGTATGTAATATCTCCCGATACGATATTTCGCGAAACAATCAGACTCTTAATTCCACGTTCCTCAAGCACATATCGCACAGCCTGCGATGCTCCGCCCGAGCCAAGCACTAGTGCCGACTCTATTTCCTCATCACCAACCAAGCCATCAAGAGTTAAACGAATGCCATCGACATCGGTATTATAACCCACACGGCGACCATCTGCCAGAATCTTGACGCAATTAACCGCGCCGATACGGCTTGCCTCATCCGACAACTCATCAAGATAGGGAATAACCTGCTGTTTATATGGGATTGTAACATTGAAGCCAATCAAACTGGGGGTTGTAGATATCAGCTTCTCAACATCTTCAATTTCGGCCAATTCATAGAGTTTATACGAAAACTCCTGCGTCAAAGACTCGCACTCGAACTTTTCGCCAAAATATTTAGCCGAAAAAGAGTGACCGAGCGTACGACCTATCAAACCCAACTGTTTCATTTGGCAACAAATTATTTTATTGCGACAAAAATTTACAACTCTACAACACCTTGGCAATCAAGAAGAATCCGCCAATCAAAAGTACCGTAAACAGAATTGCCAACAGATTGAAATACTTCTCAATAAAGGTCTTAATCGGAGCTCCGAACTTCCAAATCAAACCTGCAATCAAGAAGAAACGCAAGCCACGCGACACTATTGATGCCACAAAGAACATCACAAGATCAATCCTAAAGAGACCACCCGAAATGGTAAATAGTTTATATGGCAATGGAGTAAATCCGGCAGTAAACACAATCCAAAAATCATACTCGTCGTACAATGACTTTACCTCCAAGAAGCTCTCCTCGCTAAACACATGGGCAAAGAACCAATTTGCCAAAGCGGTATATTCACCGGCTGTATTCTGCCACAAATAGTAACCAATAGCATAACCTCCAGCAGCGCCTAAAATAGAACCGGCAAGACATATTGCAGCAAAACGGAATGAGCGAGTCACCGCACCCAGACAAAGTGCAATAAGCAACACATCGGGTGGGATAGGGAAGAAACTCGATTCAGCAAATGCCAAAACAAACAATGCAAGGGCTCCCCATCGAGAATCGCCCCACGAAAGTACCCAATCATATAATCGTTTTACCATAACTTCATTTATTTAAAATTATGTGGCAAAGATAACTTATTTAGAGCAATTATCAACCATATGCTTCAACTATTCCGCCACCAAC
Organism: Rikenellaceae bacterium; assembly: GCA_015060165.1. Lineage (GTDB taxonomy): Bacteria > Bacteroidota > Bacteroidia > Bacteroidales > Rikenellaceae > Alistipes. The sequence continues at coordinate 4,432 of SUZC01000001.1, read as the reverse complement.
AACTCTATTTTGACGATAAAAAACCAACGGTTGACCAACTGCAGGAGCCCACGCCGGATCGGAAAGATGAATTTTATATCCCGAACCACTGCGTTCTATACGGCGTACAAAACCCTGTGGATTACGACCTACGCCTCGAACGACAACCGAAATATCATTGGCTGATAAGAGTTCATGTTCGTCTACAATATTGCAATTATCAACTTCAAGTATTGCATAAAATAACTGTTCTTGTGGACCAACAATCAACTCGTTACGCTCAGCATTAATTCCCACAACAGCCACTCCTGAGATCTCAACATCAAGACCTCTCTTTTGACCGATTGTATAAAATGCTACGCCGTCGTGTCGGCCTACGATTCGGCCATTCAGATCAACAATATCCCCCTTTCGAGCAACATCTGGCGTACGCTCCGACAAAAACTCCCTATACGAGCGTCCTTGCAAAAAACACAACCCCATACTCTCTCGACTACCCGAGAAGTTCTGTTTGATGTCGCTCTTTATAACATCACTCATAGGAGTTAGAACTCGTGACAACACATTCTGGCCAAGCCCCCAAAGGTAATAAGACTGATCTTTAACCGCATCGGCAGCTTTGGCTACATAATAACGATTATTGTAGCGTTCCACCCTAAAATAGTGACCAGTTGCCACATAGTCAGCCCCAATGGCATCAGCCCGTTGTAACAGATAATTCCACTTAATCAACGGATTGCACAACGTACAAGGCGCTGGAGTTCTGCCGCCCGCATAACTATTTGAAAAATAATCAATTATACGAGACGTAAATTCCATCCTGACATCAAGAACCTCGAATGGAATACCTAACTGAATAGCACGCTGACGCGCCGCTTCGATAACAAACTTATCGCCAACGGTATCGAGCGTAAGAGCCATCACATCGTAGCCATTGTTTCTTAGCAGCTGAGCAGCGGTAACGCTATCCATTCCACCACTAAAACCCAATACTACACGATTAGCCATTATACAATTGATTTAGTTACTCGAAGACTCCTCCATATCTCTTTGGACAAAATCCAAGACATCATTTACACCATTGGCAAATCGTTCAAAGTCCTCCTCGTAAATATGAATTTTACTTCTCTCGTTAACCACCCCCGAGGATGTAACCTTACGACGCAACTCGGTTATACTCAAAAAGTAGTCCTTTGCACGAGTCATTTTGGCATCGATATAATAAGTACGATGACCCGCTTTAATCATTCTCGAGAACACAGATTTAACATATGAATCGGTGTCATCTGCATTCTCATGCAAAAATTCTTCTGACATATAATTTGTTGTTTTTCGGATTTCTAATCAACTTCAAAATTACAAAAAATTATATGTATTACAAAATTTAGTCGCAGATTTCACGACTTTACAACAGACAAAATATCTATTCTGTAATTGTCATTCAGCCCAAAAGTCTAAATCATGTTGACGCGCCAATTCCAGAGCTCTGTTAAAGAGTTCATTCTCGCGAATATTTATATACTGATAAAACTCCGACATGGTAAATAGTCGTTGGGCAATCATTGCCGAGATTTGATTTCTCAATAATTCACGAGAAGATTTATACCCTTCAGCATCATACTCCACACCTTTCGCTTTTGCCATATCAACAATACGATCCAACTCTTCATCACCCAATTTAAAATCAGATTCAAATTTTGCAAAAGTAGGGTATTCTGACTCCAACCGCTGACGATTTGCATCCATATATTCCATCATAAAATCATCACGCACACCCTTAGCCACAAGATTAACCAAATACTGGCTCACACGGGTAGTATCTACTTCGACCTTAACATCGGGAGTAATTCCGCCACCTCCATATACAACTCGACCTCTACGCAGAGTTTTATATTCCGGCAGGGATACACTATCTCGCGACAGCGAATCCACATAACCATCCTCACCTCGCAACCGGTCAATGAAGGCTTTATTGTAATCATCCCGTTTACCAGCCTCATATGGGCGCTGAATAACTCGGCCTGATGGAGTATGATATCGCGCCACAGTGAGCCTCATTGCTGAGCCATCCCCTAATGGCATCTCACGCTGAACCAAACCCTTACCATAACTCCTACGGCCCACAATTAATGCTCTGTCCCAATCCTGCAACGCTCCAGCCACAGCCTCACTGCCCGAAGCCGAACCCTCATTAATTATTACGATTACGCGACCATCAAACTCCTGATTATTCTTTGAGAGATACTCGGTTGTCGGGATAGCTCGCCCTTCAGTTGAGGTCACCAACAGCCCCTTAGGAAGAAAATAATCGGCCATATCGATAGCTTGATTCAACAAACCACCAGGGTTACTACTCAAATCGAGAATCAAGGTCTCAATGCCTTGTAATTTCACCATTGCCTCGCGGAATTCGCTCATGGTAGTATTTCCGAAACGATTTACTTTTATATATCCCACACTCTCGTCGACACGATATGCCGCATCGACACTCGTAAGCGGAATATTGTCTCGCTTAATCGAAAAATTCAACATCTCGGCTACTCCGTGTCGTACAACCCCGATATTCACCACGCTCCCGATATCACCTCGCAACAATTTAGGCACATCGCCACGCTGGATATCGACGACACTCTTGCTATCAACCTCCACAATACGGTCATTCGGACGCACACCCACGTTCTCGGCAGGACCACCAGGCAACACATTTGTCACCACAATCGAATCGTGATGGACATCGTATGCAACTCCAATACCTCCAAATTTTCCTCGGGTCATCTCCATTGCTGATTTCATCTCCTCGGCTGTAAGATACGTAGAGTGAGGATCCAGCTCCAAGAGCATACTGCGAATAGCCTTCTCAACGAGAGGTTTCATATCGACATCCTCAACATAGAGCTTATCCAAATTGTTATACACACGCATAATTTTCTGCAACTGCTCGACATTTGGAGCAAGCTTCGGCTTTGCATTTGGATTTTGGGCATAGATATTTCCATTCACCGCAATAAGCAGTAAAACAATCGACAAGACTATTTTGGATACAACTCTCATAATTTCGGAATAAAAACCCCCGCACCAGACGGCTACACCGTCGGGATACGGGGATATAACGATTCAAACATTTGGATTATTGCTGGATGAAAGCACAAACCTCATCGAACGCTACAGAAGATTGCTCTCCAGTACGCATATTCTTCACTGTAGCCTTCTGCTCCTGCAACTCGTTACCGCCAATGATTACCACATAAGGAATCATTCGACGATTCGCATATTCCATCTGTTTTTTCATCTTTGCAGACTCTGGATATATCTCAGCAGCTATGCCTGCATCACGCAACGAACGCATCACACGCATCGACGCCAACTTCTCATCTTCACCCAGGTTCACAAACAACACTTTGGTTGAGAAGTTAACCTCCTCAGGGAACAAATCCAGACCAACCATCACATCATAGATACGGTCGGCGCCAAACGAGATACCCACACCCGAAGTATTCGGCAAGCCGAAGATACCTGTAAGGTCATCATAACGACCTCCACCACAAATTGAGCCAATAGCATAATCCATTGCCTTAACTTCGAAGATTGCACCTGTATAGTAATTCAATCCACGAGCCAACGAGAGATCAAGTTCGATAGGCAGAGCAATACCAAGTTGCTCGACATAGCCAAATATTTCGGCCATCTCCTCAATACCCTTAACGCCTGTCTCAGAGCAACCAATTACATCACGCAATTTATTAAGTTTCTCAGAATTAGTTCCACTTAACTCAAGTATTGGTTGAAGTTTGTCGATAGCCTCCTGTTCCAAACCTCGCTCTGCAAGCTCGGCCTTCACATTATCCAATCCTATCTTCTCCAACTTATCAATTGCAACGGTAATATCCATCATCTTATCGGCATGACCAATAGCCTCGGCAATACCGTAAAGAATCTTGCGATTGTTCATTTTGAGCGTAACGTTGATCTTCAACTTTCCAAACACTCGCTCAACAATCTCGATAAGTTCCACCTCATTCAAAAGTGAACGCGAACCGATTACATCTACATCACACTGATAGAACTCACGATAGCGTCCCTTCTGCGGACGGTCTGCACGCCAAACTGGCTGTACCTGATAACGCTTGAACGGGAACGAAATCTCATTCTGATGCTGCACAACATAGCGGGCAAATGGGACTGTCAAATCATATCGAAGACCTTTCTCGCAAATCTGCGAAGCCTGACGAATCTGCTCATCATTCAAACCAGAAGCGTAATCGCCAGAGTTAAGTATTTTAAAGAGGAGCTTATCTCCCTCATCTCCATATTTACCCAACAAGGTAGAGAGATTCTCCATTGCAGGAGTTTCAAGCGGAGCAAATCCATAGGTACGGAACACACTCTTAATTGTCTCGAAAATATATGTACGACGCATCATCTCGGCTGGCGAGAAGTCGCGTGTACCCTTTGG
>SUZC01000015.1 GCA_015060165.1 Rikenellaceae bacterium | reverse complement strand
ATCGAAAATCGTGTGGAATGAGTGTTGCCAAAATAAGATAACCTCCCACTTGCAACCACATAACACTGAGTTGTGGCGTAATATCGGCAAGCGAAGAGCCCATAGATCCGAGCTCTACAAATGCAAGAATGGCGGGAGCTATCGGAAAGAGGTAATGCACCGCTTGCCACCCCATAGGCAGTAGTTGCAACGGGTATGATATGCCCGAAATAAAAATAAGACCTACGGAAAAGAATGTAATGAGCACAAGTGGTGCCTCACGGTCATTAAACAGCCGTCCGAAAGCCTGCCCAAAGAGCGAGGTCGCAAGCAGAAATGGAAACATCATTGCCACCAACTCCCATACCGAAGCAAGGTGTGGCAAATGAAATATACGAGGTAGCCACCCTATAAGAAAGAGTGACAACGCACCATAAATAGTACAATAGGTTGCGCTCCTTGCGAGGGTAATGACCACACGCCCACCAAAGCCTATCGTTCTGCCCCTCATCGGTGTTATTCTCTTTGCTTTACGCCCTGCGCTATTCATACTTACAACCATAACCATCGTCTGAAATATAATAACCATAAAAACTGCGGGAACAAGATAGTCGGCATATCCTTTGGTAGGGTTGAAGAGTGCATTACCAACAACTTCGGTTGTTGCGTGCCCATCGAGAGCCACTGCGAGGGGTGCGGGAAGTATCCAAAGCATATCCCCTCTTATATCTTCATCGAGAGCTAGCATTGCATCTTCAATAGCTCCTACAGTAGCCTCATAGTAGAGAAAAGTGGCAGTAGTAGAGAGTATTACAAATAATGACTGCTCTCCCCTGCCGATGCGTTTATCCATATCGTGCGGTAAATAGAGAATAGCCTCCGCTTCTCCTCGGCTGAGTACAGAACGAGCTTCGCTGATGTCGGCAGCTACTGCCACAATCTCGGCATTAGGTGAAGCATCTACAAGGCTTATAAGATGGCGTGATAGATGCGTGTGAGAGTTGTCCACCACCACAATCGGATCTTCGCGGACTATATTTGGTTGATAAAGTAGATTATAGAGTAACCCATAAGCCACCATACCACCAACAATAAGTATCATTGACGATAGTGAGGTAGCAACGTCCCACAGCTCCTTGTAGAAGGCTATGGAGAATAGTCGTAGGGCGTTATTCGATTTTTTCATAGTTTCCTGATATTATACTTTTATGCAGATGCGAGGCTGTCAGAAGTGGTAGTAGGCAATATGCTCCAAGTATAGCTGCGTGCAACCATACGACCCCATAGCTCCCTTCAGTGTAGAGTTGATTTTGCACTATAAGCGTGAAGTGCCTTATAGGGAGTATTAGCGCGACATAGTGAAAAATAGGGTGCATCGAAGCAATCGGAAAGGTTATACCCGAAAGTGTTGCTCCCAGCGAGCCAATCATAGATACTGCACTGAGAACAATGGTCATATTAGGGAATAGCGAGTAGGTAAATAGCGCAAGAGAAATACTTGCTACAACCAATCCCAACATTGCTGCCACTAATCCCCATAGAGAGCCATACAGTTCTAAGGGAGCGAGACCTTTGATACCATACATTACATATAGTGCCGCTATGCCGCTTGCTATAAAAGCGAAAGCGTAAGGTAATAATTTGCCTGCAAGGGCGGTGAAAATATTGCTGTTGGCCGTCGCAAGCCACTCCTTGCTGTGGCTCTTCTCGCTGCCGAGGACATAAACCGTTGTTATGAGTATAATAATTTGAAACATAATGAAGAAGAACGGCTCGGCGAGATAGGTGCGATAGTTGAGCGAAGCGTTACCCAGAGGGTGGATATCGCTGTTAAGCGGCTCCAGAAATGCCATTATTTGTCTCTCCGATACCCCCATTTCATTTGCTGTAACTATTATAGGGTCGAGGCTCGCCATAGTGAGTAGCGTACGAAGTGTAGACTCGACCTGTGCCCCAATGCTCATAAAGGCATAGTGATAGTAATATGGAATTGTCGAACGTGTGCCGCACACCATATTGCGTGTTAGGTCGTGTGGCAAAACAACATAACCATAAATTTCTCTATTCCGAACCGCAGCGAGAGCCTCAGATGAGGAGGTGTAGCGATGTGTGATATTGATGGTAGGCGAGGAGTCTATAGTGCGAACTATATCTCGTGAAATAGCCGTAAAGCTGTCATCAACAACCCCTATGGGTATCTCCTGTATTGCACCATTACCAAAAATCGTGGTCATAAAGAGTGCTGAAAATAGCGGTACGCCTATGGTGGCAATCCATAGCAGTGGACGATGGGAGATGATACCTACCTCACGCCATACGACTCTCCAAAAGACACTCATCGTTCAATATTATCCATTGTTACTAAAACACTCATGCCCGGATAAAGCCTTTCTATATGCTTAACAGGGCGTGCGTGAATCTCAAAAGTACGCATATCGTAACCTTCTGCAAGGTGTGAGGTGCGCCAAGTAGCATAGTCGCCCAACGGTGCGATATAGAATACTTCCCATTCAATATTTTCGGTGGCAATAGCCGGAACATCACCATATATGATACGTCCGAGCCAGAAATGGGGCATCATATCTTCGCGAACATTAAAAACAGCGTATGGCTCATTGAGTTCTACAATCGAAAGCAATGGTGTCCCAACGCCCACTAACTCGCCATCGGTCGGATATATCTCTGAAACAATACCTTCGGCGGGCGATGTAAGGTGTGCATCGTGCAGTGCGGCCTCTACCTCATTAACACCACTTGCTGCCGCATCGGCCATATAACGGGCACTCTCTTTATCCTGTTTTTGCGCCCCCTTGCGAGCAAGAAGATATTGCTCATAAGCGGCACTCTCGGATGCTTTGGCAGAGAGATATAGAGCCTCAGCCTCCTCTTTGCGTTGAAGTGATACAACACTATCCTGCCATAGGCGCAGCACTCTTCGATATGTATTCTCGGCAAGGTTCCGTTGAGCTTTAGCACCCTGCCAAAGTTGCTTCGCTGAGGCAATCACCTCGATACGTGCTCCTTCATCAACCTTATTGCTCTGTGCGAGTGCAGCCTTTTCGAGTGCAACAGCCTGCGAATGGAGAGCCTCAGCTTCAGGTGAGTGTATGGCTATAAGGGTGTCGCCACGCGAGACCCAATCGCCTTTGCGCACATATATTTCAGATACTCGACCTGCAAGTTTCCCCGAGACACGTACTTCGGAAGCCTCAATAGTACCTTGCAGAGGTGGAGTGGTTCGGCGAGCGGTAAGGATACCGATTATAGAGATTATGGCGATAGCCAATACGATGACTAAAAAAGCGATGTAAAGTGATCTCTGTTTCATAATTTGCGGGGCGTAAAATAGGTTGTTAAACTATCGGCCCTACCAACCAACGTAAGTAGTGTGGCGAGCGAAGTGTCGATCGTATATAATGTTTCGATTTGTGCAAGTTGAACCTCCGAGAGTCTTTGAGTAGCATCAACGACATCCGTAGAGGTTGCCATACCCTCCGCAAATGCTCTCAACTGTGTCCTATGGAGCTCCTCTGCGAGCGCAAGAGTTGTCTGTTGCGCCTCATACTCACTTAATGATGTAGTAAGAATAGCATAACATTTGTCTATGGTGGTATATAGCTCTTGGAGAGTCTTTTGGCGAGAGGTCTCTGCGGTGCGAAGAGATGATTTTGAACGCGCAACAGCCCCCTCTCGTGAGAGTCCATCAAAGAGTGTCCACGATAGTCCGACACCCACTATAGTACGTGGAAATATATTTTTATCGAGTCCCGAAGACCACAATTTCTGGTGTCCAATAAAAGATATGGTCGGCAGATAGCGACTGCGCTCGGCGCGAAGTGTAAGCGAAGCTATCTCCTCTCCACTCTTTAGCATATTTATTGTAGGTGCTTCCGAAATAAGTGCAAAAAATTCCTCCTTGGCAGGAATTGTATGGGGGACGGAGAGGGCAGTAGTAGGGATAATAGTCAAGGAGTCTGTAACAAGTAGCGTGGCAAGAGCCTTTACCGCTACTATCTGTTCACTCTCGGCAGAAGCAAGGAGTGTAGTGCTCTGCTTACAGGCAACCTCAGCAACAAGCCTTTCTGCATGGTTTATCATGCCCTCCTCTTCAAGTCTTCGAGCCTGACGCAAGTGCTCGCTATGAAGTGCAAGAGCACTACGTCTTACATCCGTAAGTTGTCGTGCAAGAGCCAATCTCCAATAAGCCTCAGCAACGGCAAGTATAACTCCATTCTCGGTAGCGTTATATTGTTCGTTTGCTACCGAAAGTACCCTATCGGCAATACGTGAAGCCGCAATCCTGCGACCACCACTAAATACTACCCAAGCCAACTCTGCACCCACCTCGGCAGTATTGCGAGGCATTATTGGAATGCGAAGCTGACTCTTGCCGATACCATTCAACACATCTTCAATGACAGGATTGCCACTCAAGGCTGGTGCAATGTTGTCAAGAAGTTCGTTACCAATCTTGCCTACGGTTGTGACGGCAGCTATTTCGGTAAAGCTGTGAGCGTATTCACCTGTAACGGCAAGTGTAGGATACCACAGTGAATTTAATTCCTGCCTCTCTGCATTAGCCGTAGTAATTCCTTCGCGGGCAATAACAAGCGAAAGGTTTCGCTCGCGCGCCATAATTAAAACCTCTTCCAGCGAAAAGTTTTTCTCGGTTGTTTGTGCCGATATGTAGAGTGGAGAGCAAAATGCTAATATAGAAATAAAGTATTTTGACATAGAATCTGTTTTGCTATTATGAAAACAAACCCTATACCAAACAACAAGTTCCAATCTATGAGTTAGGGGATACTATTAGAGATAATATAGTTACATTTATTTGTGATATTACATCTATATGACCGTTGTCGTACAAATGCCGTACAAAACAAAAGAAAAACAGCGTCAGAAGTGTTTCTAACGCTGTTTTGGTGAGGTCCGAAGCGGATTCGAACCGCTGTAGACGGTTTTGCAGACCGGTGACTAAACCACTCATCCATCGGACCATCTATTTTGAGGAGTACTCCTCATTCAGGGTGCAAATGTACAAAAAAATATTTAACAACCAAAACTTATTAGCAAGATTCGTGCTTTTTCGCAAAATTTATTAACTTTACATTTGCCAAAGGTTGATTTTGAGGTTAGCCGGCCCTATAAATGTGACGTAACTATATCTATATAGGGAGGTTGCAATTGCGTACCGAGTTTGGGCGGGATTTGCAATCCATTCGGCACCTACCATTGATTGCCTTTGTATTTTTACGATTTAAGCCGATGAAGAGCGTTTTAGAGAGTATCGCATTGACGTTTGTGCCGCATCTTGGGGTGCGTGGAGCTGCCCATTTATTGGAGTGCTTTGGCTCGGCGCAAGCAATTTATCAGGCCTCAGCCGCAGAGTTAAGCTCGGTAGCCGACCTACGTGAGGATGTTGCGCGCAGCATCGTGGCGAGGAGTGGAATGAAGGAGGCCGAGCGCGAGCTGCAATATTGTCAGCGTCATGGCATTACACCCTTAGCCTACGACAGTGACGAATATCCGCAACTTCTTCGCAATACCAACGACTTCCCTGCTGTATTATACGTTATGGGCGATAGCTCGATTCTCAATCGCCGCGCTGTGGCTTTTGTCGGCACGCGCAAAGCCTCGCCTTATGGTCAGCGTATGTGCAACGAATTGGTGCGAGGTATGTCCCAGTTAGTGCCCGATGCAGTGGTAGTGAGTGGGTTGGCATTTGGTATTGATGGCGAGATTCACCGTGCTGCCCTGATTGAGAACCTTGCCACTGTGGCCGTTCTGGCTAATGCTCTGCCGGCGGTATCTCCTGCTGCGCATCGAGGGTTGGCGGCCGATATCATTTCACGTGGAGGTGCGCTCGTGACAGAATTAAACTCACAAACCAAGCAAAATGGCAATTTCTATATTCCTCGCAATCGTATCATAGCCGGAATTTCTACAGGGACGGTGGTCGTGGAGACTCCTGAGTCTGGAGGTTCGCTCTCGACGGCGGCATTTGCCGATGGTTACAATCGCTCGGTGATGGCGGTTCCTGGTCGTGCGACCGATAACAACTCACGAGGTTGTAACTTGCTGATCCGCAACCGTAAAGCTCAGGCCGTAATGTCGGGACACGATATCGTGACCGAACTGATGTGGGAGCTTGAGATGGAGTCTGTACCTGCGCCCGTGCGCGAGAAATTGCCACTCACCGGTCAAGAGGAGTCGTTACTCGCATATTTCGGCCAGGAGCCGCTCTCTATCGATGTGCTGCAGGCCCGAAGTGGTTTGGGGCTGGGCGAATTGTCGCTTTTGTTGATGAATCTCGAATTGTCGGGCGCTCTGCGTCAGCTCCCCGGTAAACAATATGAAAAATTGATATAACCTATGCAACTGATTGATACACACTCTCATCTCTATGCTGAGGAGTTCGACGAAGATCGCCTGCAAGCGTTGGCTAGAGCCCGCGATGCAGGAATTGTGCGATTGCTCCTGCCTGCTATAGATTCCGAGAGCCATGAGCGAATGTTGTCATTGGCGTCAGATGCTCCCGATATGTGCCGCGTGATGATGGGTCTGCACCCTACGTCGGTAAACGACAATCCTCGTTGGCGCGAGGAGCTGGCCTTGGTGGAGCAATATCTGCAGTCGCCCCCTAAGGGTGTGCGATTTTGTGCGGTAGGAGAGATTGGATTGGATTTTTATTGGAGTGAGGATTTTAAGGCCGAGCAACGTGAAGCCTTTGTGGCTCAGTGCCGTATGGCCACCCGCTTGGGCCTGCCAGTGGCAATCCATACCCGTTCGGCGTGGGCGGATATGTGCGAAGTGCTGGAGCAGGAGTCGGTTGCGGCGCGTGAGCGAGGCGAAGAACTAAGAGGTGTGCTTCACGCCTTTGGTGAGGATATCGAAGTTTATAATCGCTTGCGCCAATGTGGTGATTTCTTGTTTGGAATCGGGGGCGTTGTGACCTTCAAGAATAGTAAGTTGGCTGCGACTGTGGCCGAGATGGCGCTTGAACATATAATTGTCGAGACTGATTGTCCATATCTCACCCCTGTCCCGCATCGAGGCAAGCGCAACGAGTCGGCATATGTGAAGTACGTATGCGAAAAGATTGCTGAGGTTAAGGGTTTGTCTGTCGAGGAGGTCGCTTGTCGTACAACCGCCAATGCTATGCGAATGTTCCTGCCCGATGAGATGATTTAGCGTGCTGCTTTTATTATATAAGTATGCGTCAAGGTCGTTTCTGATAGGTCGCCATACGGGTCGCCATACGGGTTGCAATGTGTGTTTCGGCGTGTGTTGCGGGAGGCAGAATACCGGGTCGGATGTGCCACCGTCGGAAAGTGAAAAAGTGATTTAAGATAAAGATATATTATGATTCAAAAAATCAAACAAAGCGTAGAATCTCGCACCTCGATTCTTATCATCTATACGGGTGGTACGATCGGAATGAAACGTGATGAAGCGACGGGAGCATTGGTGCCTTTCGATTTCAGTGGAATTTATGACGAGTTCCCTGCATTGCGACGTCTGCCGGTCGGCATCTCTGTATACACGATGCCAAAGCTCATTGATTCGTCCAATGCACAGCCGTCGGATTGGTGTGCCATAGCCGAGGTTATTCGCGATAATTATGAGTCATACGATGGCTTTGTGGTGCTGCACGGTACCGATACGATGTCATATACCGCCTCGGCTCTCAGTTTTATGCTTGAAAATTTGGCTAAACCTGTGGTCTTTACCGGAAGCCAAATCCCGATTGGAGTGTTGCGTACCGATGGCCGTGAAAATCTAATTACAGCCATTGAAATTGCAGGTGCGCAGGTGGACGGCAAACCAATCGTTCCAGAGGTGTCGTTACTCTTCCACAGCCGTCTGTGTCGTGGAAATCGTACTCGAAAGAGTAGTGCCGAGGAGCTTGATGCTTTTCGTTCGCCGAACTATCCACCGTTGGCGGAGGTGGGTGTTAAGATTGCTTATAACCACGCCGCTATCGCTTCCCAATCGTCTACGGCCGAGCCATTGCGTATCGCTACGATGTTGAGCGAGGGTGTGGCCATCATCAAGATGTTTCCAGGAATTGGTGAGCACACGTTGCGTGCGATACTCTCGGTCGAGGGTCTGCGAGGCGTGGTATTGGAGACCTATGGAGCAGGAAATGCCCCTACTGCAGAGTGGTTTTTGGAACTTATGCGCGAGACTGTCGAGCGAGGTGTGCTGGTGCTGAATGTAACTCAGTGCGACAATGGTTCGGTGGAGATGCAACTCTACGAGACGGGTCAGCGTTTGCGCAGTGCTGGAGTGCTGTCGGCATTTGATATGACTACCGAGGCCGCCATCACAAAATTGATGTATGTTTTGGGAAAAAACCTGCCTTTGGAGTCCAGTGTTGAGCTTATCCAAAAGCCATTGCGTGGAGAATTTACTTTGTGAGAACTTGCACAAACAAAAATAAATTCGTATATTTCGGTCCGTAAAGTCTGCAAAAAGCGCAACATCGGCCGAGGAATGATGGGGTCGGGTGGCGTAATTTGTTGGCTACTACGGCGTTATGAATATTTTTGACAGCTTTGTTGGTTTTACCCCAATAGAGGGGTCAGAGTGCCGGAAAGTGTGTTTTGGTGTGGTTTTGTGCCTGCATACTGGAAAAATATTCAAAAAAAATGCCCGAAATAAAATTTGTGACAACATAAAACTAAAATAAAAGTAACAAACACTAATTAAATTTATTAAAAACAGCTATGAAGAAAAATTTTATGTTTTTGGCAGTAGCCGCACTTGGCACTGTTAATGCTTTCGCACAGGAGGCTGCTGCAGCAGCAGAGACTGAGCTTGCAGGTGACACTATGCACCAGGTTTTGATGCAGAAGTTCCTCGAGGGTGGTTGGGCTTGGATGATGCCCGTGTTGGTATGTTTGGTAATCGGTTTGGCAGTTGCTATCGAGCGTATGCTTTACCTTTCATTCTCTAACATCAACACTAAGAAGTTCATCACTAAGTTCGAGGAGACTCTTAACAACGAGGGTGTAGAGGCTGCTAAGGATCTCTGCCGTAACACTAAAGGCCCCGTTGCTTCAATCTACTATCAGGGTTTGGATCGTTTGGATCAGGGTATGGACGCTGTTGAGAAGGCAGTTGTATCATACGGTTCAGTTCAGACAGGTCAGATGGAGTCAGGTCTTTCTTGGATTGGTTTGTTCATCGCTTTGGCTCCTATGTTGGGATTCATGGGTACCGTTGTTGGTATGATCGAGGCGTTCGACCAGATTCAGGCTGCTGGTGATATCTCTCCAACCGTTGTAGCAGGTGGTATTAAGGTGGCTTTGTTGACTACCTTGATGGGTCTTATCGCTGCTGTTATCCTTCAGTTGTTCTACAACTACATCATCTCTAAGATTGATAACTTGGTGAACGCTATGGAGGATGCTTCAATCACATTGGTTGACATCTTGACAGCATACAAGAAATAATTAAGACCTATTTAGACCTAAAAAGAATTTATTACAATGGAGAAAATAATTAAAACATTATTGGTCGTACTGTTGGCAATCTCAGTAGGTCTGGTGTTTTGGGCAGTATTTACTACTCCCGAGGATCCTACCGTTGAGAATGCTACTGCCGTAGGCGTTTACCTCTACTGGGGTTATGCACTTATGGCTGCGGCTGTCGTAGCAGCGCTCTTTGGTGCAGCTATGGATATGTTCAAAGCCCCTTCGGGTGTTAAGCGTACAATCTTTGCATTCGTAGCCATCGTAGGCCTCATCGTAGGTGCTTATGTTATTGCTAATGGCCACGATTTCCAGATTGTTGACCTCGGCAACCAGGGATTCTTTGAGCGTAATGAGACTGTTATCAGTGATGCCAGCCTCATAGTATTTTACGTAGCAATGGCCGGTGCTATTATTTCAGCTATCTACTCAGCTGTAAGCGATGCACTTAAATAAAGTAAAGAAAGGAACACTTTATGGCAGGGAATAAAAGAAAAACACCGGATATTAACGCCAGTTCGCAGGCCGATATCGCGTTCTTGTTGCTCGTATTCTTCCTCGTCGCCACTACAATGAATACAGACAAGGGTCTTGTTCGTGTCCTTCCTCCTATTCCTCCCGAGGATGTTAAGGTAGAGGATCAGAAGGTTAACGAGCGTAACTTGTTGCTTGTGTTCGTGAACGCATCAGGTCAGTTGATGGTAGGCGAAGAGTCAATGGATATTCGCAGCTTGAAGGATAAGGCTAAGGAGTTCATCGTAAACCCATTGGACGACGAGAATCTTCCCGAGAAGAAGGAGACAGAGATCGAGATGCCCGACGGATCGAAGTGGACTTACAATGTGAGCGAGGGTGTGGTATCGTTGCAGACCACTCGTGATACAAGCTACGAGATTTATATCCAGGTGCAGAACGAGCTTACACGTGCTTTCAACGAGGTGCGTAATGAGGTTTCACAGAGCAAGTTCGGTAAGGCATTTGCCGATCTTTCTGAGGACGAGAAGAGTGTAATTACCAAGGCGGTACCTTTGAAGATTTCTGAGGCTGAGCCGCGTAAAGGTGCAATAAAGAAATAAGGTTATGGCAGTAATGAAAAAGAAGGGCAACAAAGAATTGCCCGCAATCTCAACAGCATCGCTTCCTGACGTTATCTTTATGATCCTCTTCTTCTTTATGGTGTCAACCACAATGCGAGAGCAGGAGGTATTGGTACGCTATAAGTTGCCTAATGCTTCTGAGATTCAGAAACTCGAAAAGAAGAGTTTGGTCAGCTATATCAACATTGGTGTGCCTGTTACACACATGCAGGCCAAGTATGGTACAGCTCCCCGAATTCAGTTAAATGATTCATTCAAGACTGCAAAGGATATCGGTGACTTTATCGCCGCCGAGCGTGAGCAGCTTAACGAGGCAGACCGTGCCCAGATGACTACAAGCATCAAGGCCGACATCTATACTAAGATGGGTATTATCACCGACGTTAAGCAGGAGCTTCGTCGTGCTAACGCTTTGAAGATCTCTTATGCAGCTTTGGAGGCACAGGTTAATAACTAAATAACCTGAATATTCCACAATTAAAGCACTCGGCCTGTATGGTTGAGTGCTTTTTTTTAATAACTTTGTGATAGAGTAATAAGTAGTCTATGGCGCAAGAGAGTTACATATCGCTGAGCGAGTTGCAGCGACGAATCAAGTCGGCTGTCGAGGAGTCGTTCCCCCTGCCTGTGTGGGTTGCGGCCGAGATTGCCGAGTTGAAGGTTAACTATTCGGGTCACTGCTATTTGGAACTCGTTGAGAAGGCGGAGCCGTCGCCAGCGAGAGGTACAAAAGTGGGTAGCGGAGGTGCGCTCATGGGTGTATCCAGCTGTGGTTCTTCTGTTCCTCGTGCTCAGGTAAGAGCTGTGGTGTGGAGATCGCAGTATGCAATGTTGTCGGCTTATTTTGAGGCTGAGACAGGAAGTAAACTTGCTGCCGGAATGAAGATCCTGGCAAAGGTAATTGTTACCTATCACGAACTTTATGGGCTCTCGTTACAGATTACCGATATCGACGCTTCGTATACGTTGGGCGAGGTGGAACTCCAAAAGCAGCAGACTATTAAACAGCTGCAACAGGATGGTGTATGGGATATGAATCGCGAGGTTGCGATGCCTATGTTGGTACAACGTTTGGCTATCGTGTCGAGCGCATCGGCCGCAGGCTATCGCGATTTCTGTAATGAGTTGCGGTCGGGTGGTTATGCCTTTGCGGTTGAGTTATTCGATGCAGTAATGCAGGGTGCTGCTGCTGAAGAGTCTGTTTGTGCGGCGTTGGAGGCGATCGCTGCACGTCAAGTGGAGTTCGACGCGGTGGTGATAATTCGAGGTGGTGGCTCGGCAAGCGATTTGAGTTGTTTCAATTCGTATAGACTTTGTTCATATGTCGCACAATTCCCATTGCCTGTGCTTACTGGTATAGGCCACGACAAGGATACAAGTGTGGCCGATATGGTGGCCTCGACACCTTTGAAAACTCCGACTGCGGTGGCAGCGTGGCTTGTTGACAGAATGGCTCGCATAGATGCTTGGTTGGATGATTCCATGCAGCGACTCGGTGAGTTGGCTGTGGTAGCAACCCACCGCGAACGATTGCGTTTGGAGATGTATTCGGCAGATGTTGCTAAGCTGGCTACGTTGCGTTTTGAACGGGAAAGAGCCTATTTGCAGATGAGCCGTGAGATGCTTTTGTCGGCTGTAGAGCGGACGATAGAGCGTGAGAAATTAAAGGTCAATATGGCGCAGGAGATTGTTGAGGCCCGTTCACCTCAGCAGATCTTGCGTATGGGTTTTGCAGTGGTAAGGAGCAATGGCAAAGCTATTCGTTCGACCGAATGTGTAGCGGCTGGCCAGAAGCTGACTATCGAACTTGGTCAGGGAGAACTTGTGGCAGAGGTAGAATCGATAAATAGATGATAAATAATATGGGAAAAAAGGAGTTGACATATAGCGAGGCAATAGTCGAAATTGAGCAGATATTGGCTCGTTTGAAGAGTGAGCAGACCGACGTGGATAAGCTTGCGGCAGAGGTGAAACGTGCCACAGAGCTTATTGCGCAGTGTAAAGCACGCCTGATCGATGTCGAGGCTACGGTTAAGGCCGAGCTTGAGGAGAAATAACAATTATGCCTCTTGTGACGTTATAACTTAAAGCAGTGTGCATATGCGAGCATAGAAGTCGCAACTCTTAGCTCGCAAAGTATATTAGCACTACTACAATATGAAACGATTAATAAAATATATTCTCAATCATATTCCACGCTCTGCCTTGCAACGCGTGGCTGGCTGGGCTGTGCCTTTGATGGGCTTGTTGTATGTGGGACGTGGCAAGGAGTGCCCGATGTGTGGTTGCCGAAGAAGGAAATTTCTGCCCTATGGTTATGTCGAGCAGCGCGATAATGCGCTATGCCCCAATTGTTTGTCATTGGAGCGTCATCGCTTGTTGTGGCTTTACCTTGAGCGTGAGACAGATTTGCTTACTGCTCGTCCACGTCTTTTGCACGCGGCTCCGGAGGTGGCACTTATGCGTAAGCTAAAAGAGCTTTATAAAGATTCTCCGCAGCAATATGTAACTGCCGATCTGGAGAGTCCGCTTGCCGATATGCACTTCGATATACAACAGATTCCGCTTGCCGATGGCGAGTTCGATGTGGTTATATGCAACCATATTATGGAGCACGTCGAGGATGATTTGCGGGCGATGCGTGAGTTGTGCCGTATTTTGAGTCCGGGTGGTTGGGGTATTATTTTGTCGCCTGTTGACCTCGCAAGAGAGACAACATTTGAGGATGATTCGATTACCGATCCCGATGAGCGCACTCGCATCTTTGGCCAATACGATCATCGCCGAATCTATGGTCACGATTATGCCGGCCGTTTGGCAGCGGCAGGCTTCGATGTGGAGGAGTGGGATTACCGTGCTGAGTTCTCAAAGGCCGAGCAGGAGTTGTATGCTCTGCCCGAGGATCACATATATATAGTAAGAAAACCTGCAAAAACCGAATAATATGGATTATTTGTCACGATATAACTACCTGCGGGAATTTGTGCGAAGCTCATATTCAGAGACAACCTGCGCGGCTGTCGATAAAGCTTTGCAATATGCGGGAGAGCGTATGGAGGGGTATCTCCGCTATGATGGCGAGCCCCTATTTGATCACGATGTGGCTGTGGCTATGATTGTGGCGAAGGAGATTGGCCTGGGCCGAAACTCAACTGTGGCAGCCATCCTGCACGATGTATTGCGTATTGCCAATAGCGAACATCCGGAGAGTGTCGACGAACTTTCGCGTGAGATTCGAGAGGAGTTTGGTGAGCCGGTGCTCGGTATTATCGTGGGCTTGTGTAAGATTTCCAATATCAAACTCAAGGTGTCGAAGGAGCAGGCCGGCGATTTTCGCGATATGATTGTCAGCTACTCCGAGGATCCGCGAGTTATTCTCATCAAGCTGGCCGATAGATTGGAGGTGATGCGTAGTCTTGAAATATTCCCCGCCGAGAAACGCCGTAAGAAGAGCTGGGAGAGTATGAATCTATATGCCCAGATTGCGCATAAGTTGGGTCTCTATAATCTTAAGAGCGAGTTGGAGGATTTGGCCCTGAAGTGGTTGGAGCCTGCCGACTATGAGTATATTTCTCGACGTCTGGAGGAGACCGAGAGCGAACGTCAGACCTTCATTGCCCGATTCCTTGTGCCAATCATTGCAAAGATCGACCGTCAGGGTATAAAGTATCATATCAAGAGTCGTACAAAGTCTATATACTCCATTTGGAGCAAGATGCGTAAGCAGAAGGTCCCATTTGAGGGTGTCTACGATATTTTTGCTCTGCGAATTATCATCGATTGTGCTCCCGAGATGGAGAAGCAGTTCTGCTGGACCGTATATTCGATTGTGGGCGATTGTTACACTCCCAACCCCAACCGTATGCGTGACTGGGTGACCATTCCTAAAAAGAATGGTTACGAGTCGTTGCATACTACAGTTTCGGCCGGAGGAGGTCGCTGGGTAGAGATTCAGATTCGTACTGAGCGTATGGATGCTGTGGCCGAGCGAGGTATTGCAGCCCATTGGCGATATAAAGGTGTCAATCAGGGTGCGCAAACTAGCGAGCAGTGGCTGAGTCGTCTGCGCGAGGCGTTAGAGGAGACCACAGTCTCGCTTTCTAAGCGTTTCGATGCCAAGCCGTCGACGGGCGAGATATTTGTCTTTACCCCTAATGGCGATATCCGCAAGTTGCCCGAAGGGGCTACTGTACTCGATTTTGCTTTCGATATCCACACCAATTTGGGCTCTACTTGTACTGGAGGTAAGGTCAATAATCGTGCAGTGCCCATCCGAGAGACGTTACGAAACGGCGATATAGTGGAGGTTATGACGCAGAAGAATCAGACTCCGAAAGCCGATTGGCTCAACTTCTGTGTTACTTCCAAGGCTCGCTCACGCATCAAATCGTTCCTGCGCGAGGAGCAGACCAAGTATGCTCGTATGGGTCGCGAGGAGTTGGAGCGTAAGATGAAGAATTGGAAGATTAATATTCCTATCGACGAGGCAGTCGCCTATTTGTGCCGCTACTTTAAGGTTCGTACGGGTCGTGAGTTGTATTCGATGATTGCTATGCAGAAGGTGGAATTCCTTACTATCAAGGATATCCTGCTGCATTGGATTTCCGGGCGGGCCGAGGATGAGCGCCGTGCAGCTGCGGCCGAGGCAGATAGACGTAAGGAGGAGAGTAAACTGAGCGATAACTCGCAGCCTGCGCGTTCATCGGATGCATTGGTGATCGACGAAAAAATCAACAATATCGAATATAAGCTGGCCAAGTGTTGCAACCCGATTAAGGGAGACGATATTTTTGGCTTTGTGACCATCTCGTCGGGAATCACTATCCACCGTACTGACTGCCCAAATGCGGCACGTCTGCGCGAGAACTACCCTTATCGAGTGATGGAGGCTCGTTGGCGTGTCAATGCCGATGGAGCTTTCAGAGCTACGATAGCTATCGTGGCGCAAGATGCTTCAGGTTTGGCAAATCAGATTACCGAGATTATCACCCGCGAGCTTAAACTCAATATTCGCGGAATGAACCTCTCGTCGCGTGCTGATGGAACAGCTTTCGGAACGGTCAGCGTCGAGGTGCCGAGTGCTGCTGTGGTCGATACTCTTATTCACTCGTTGATGAGGATCAAGGGTGTGCAACGAGTATACCGAGCGCAACATAATTAGCCTGCGACGCATAGAGCAGTAGATATGCTATGGTTACTGAGTGTAGCCATAGCATTTTTTATTTATGGCTATGGGTTGTGTTAGTGAGATAGTTTATTTGGACTTATTTATGCCGACAATACAATAAAAAAATGTAATAAGGTGGTAAAAACTTGTAATTATCGCAGAAACATTATATTTTTGAGCAGCAAAACAAAAACAATGTTCTAATTCACCAGAAATGAAAAGTCAAATTAACGGACAGCCAACCATTGTAAAATATGTTGGGGCAAACTTTTCGGGCATTCAGTTGCTCAAACTTTCGCGATGTGCGATAGGTTATGTTGTGCGAGGTAAGCGCAATATCTATTATGGCGATAAATTCCATACTGTTTCGCGTGGCGAGCTATTTTATTTAGGTGTGGGTAATCACTATGTCGAGGATATCTCCGATGGCGAGAAGCCCTTTGAGCAGATAGTGGTCTATTATTCACCCGCTTTGTTGCAGCGGATTCTGCTCCACTTGAGTATGAATTATTCGATAAATGTCACCAATACCCACACTTGCGAGAAGTGTCGTTCGGCAAACCACGTGGTGACGCAGTCGACCGCGGCGTTGCGAAGTTTCTTTGCACATACTGCAAGCTACCTGCAGGAGGATAATTTTATGCACGACGAGACTGCCGAGAATATTAAAATCACCGAGCTTGTATATCTTATCGTGTCGCAATCCGACTCCTGTTTGAAGAGCAAGGTGATGGCTAATGTCGATACCGATCGCGACAACTTTGAGCAGACTATCTACTCTCACATCTTCTGCGATATCTCAATCGAGGAGTTG
This sequence comes from Rikenellaceae bacterium, assembly GCA_015060165.1. Lineage (GTDB taxonomy): Bacteria > Bacteroidota > Bacteroidia > Bacteroidales > Rikenellaceae > Alistipes. The sequence goes on along the minus strand of SUZC01000015.1, from coordinate 32,304 downwards.
GCATCGAAGTGCAATCGTTCACTAACCTCGTTCAAGAAGGAGTTCAAGCGTCACTTCTCTGCCCCTCCGCATCGTTGGTTTATTCACCAGCGACTGATGCAGTCGCGTGTGTTGCTTGTCTCAACCTCGAAGTCGGTCTCTGAGGTGGGTAACGAGTGCACCTTTCCCAATACATCGCATTTCATAAAACTTTTCAAAAAAGAGTATGGATGCACACCCGCTGCTTATCGTGCCGTCTACTGTAGTAATGCCAGCCAGAAGCCATCTATGGCGGTTTCTATGTCCGATTATGGGGTTACAAATGGGCAATCATACGAGAGCGTGGCATTGTAGCAGGGATTGCGTTTTTGAAATTTTTTAAAAACTAAAGGCGCGAAAAAGTAAATCATAGGCGATAAAAAGCCGAGCTAAATTTTGCAAATTAGAAAATATCTGTTATCTTTGTATATACACAGAGGTGAAAACCTCGACTTTCTCATTAACCTAACTAACCTAACGGCAGTGGCGAGTTGTAATTACAATTACACTCGCCACTTTTTATTGGGTAACACATTTCGTCTCCCCGATTCTATTTCTTATGTTATTAGTGTTTAATTTATGCGCCTCGGAATACAACTTCCAGACCATCATATGCGGCGCAGAGTGGCTTGGGAAGCGACTTGTCAAGTTCGGCCTGCGTGGGGTGCAGCGTACGTGCCATATGGGTCAGATATACAGACTGACCGGTAGGGGGTGTATAGCGTTTTGTCTTGGTGAGGACCTTGACAATTCTCTCTACGCAATCCACGCTTGAGTGGGTAAATATTCTGAAATCGGTATCTTGCTCGGCCCCTTGACCCATAGTTGCCTCCATAATCAAACCAGTGATAGGTTTGCCGTTGCGGTCGTGAGAGTCGATGCCCGCTATACATGCAGCCATAGCGGGAATGCCTCCGGTGTCGGTGGCGTAGATTACCCTTGCGCCATCCTTTTCGATAAGGTATATGAGTGTCTGTTCGAAACGATAACCCGTAGCGTGGCTTGCAGGCAGAGGAGTGAATGTCAGCGAGTCGATAGTAATAGGTTCTCCTACGTAAAGAGGTATAATCTCCGGCATCGGGAGGTTTAGCTCCTTGGCTGCGCGTTGAAAATCCGATACTGCCACATTGTACCACGTCTGACCCAAGTAAACACGCTTTACTCCCACCTTCAATGCTGTAGCTGGGTGGTAGTGGTCGCCGTGTGAATGTGTGTAGAAGATAGTATCGGGAGTGCAGCCTTTGGGCAACATCTCGACATCGGTGGGGGTGAAATCAACGAGGATGTGACCGTCAACGAGGATGCTCGATAGTCGGCGATGCTCGCCTCGATTGTCGGGACCATTCCAGTCAGCAGCACCTGTGCCGAGAAAACGGACAATAATGCCTTTAGTCTTTTTGTTTGCGGGCGTTGCAAACGTTGTCTCATCAAATACCTTTGCACTTACTTTGTCGCTGCTTGCAGCCAATACCGATGCTGCGGCAACTTTCATAAAGTCTCTTCGATTCATATAGAATTTTGTTTAGTCTTGTAGTTGGCATTGCCGCTCCAATGGCATCGAGTTACAGTGGCGGCAGATTTAGAATGGATATCCTACACCAAAGTTGAGAGCAGTATTCTTCCAGCGTAGGTTGTGAATCCAACGCTCTCCCGAAGGTCGGTTGGGGTTATGAATCTGAATACCCCAGTCCAGACGCAGGATTACAAATTTGATATCTATTCGCAGACCTAAACCGGTATTCATACCCAGCTGCTTGTAGAATTTATCGATATGGAAAATACCATCTTCTGGAACCTGGGTCTTGTCGCGACCCAAATACCAAACATTACCAATATCCAAGAATGTCGCGCCGTGGAACATTCCCCAAATCGGGAAACGGAACTCCGCATTAGCCTCCAATCGCATATCACCCATCTGTACGGGGAAGGCTGTCTCCTGCGCTGGGGTGTTGCCAGGACCGAGTGTACGTGGTGCCCAACCTCTCATACTGTTACTACCTCCCACATAGAATAGTCGGTCGAATGGCAGCGCAACAGAGTTGCCAAATGGTACTCCGCAACCCGCAAATATACGACCTGCGATAGCGGTCTTCTCGCCAAGTACAATCTTGCGGCTGAGGCTTACATCACCTCGCACATATTGCGAATATCTCACGCCCAGAATGTTGTAATATCCTCCTTCGACTTTCTTCGAGAAGATTCTTTCGAATATGTTCAGTACGTTACCGGCCGACTCGAAATTGGCACGCAACAAGGTGGCGTTACCACCCACATTCTTGTTCTGGTTGTTGTAGGTATATGAACCCGACAACCCGACGATAGCCTGCGTCTTGTAACTCTGACGTAGATATTCGTTTTGCAATGAGTTGAAGAACTCCTCGTTTATGTGTGCCACGTTAATCCAGTTTAGGTCGAGTGGACGGAGCATATAACTGTAACGGCCATTGCGGCTTCGCCAGGTGTAGCTCCACGACACGCGTGTCAGGTCGCGACGATAGTAGGGACGATCCTGATAGTTGAACGACAGCTCAACATTTGTACGTGGCATATTGATGTTTCGTGTCGATAGCTCAAACGGAAGAATAAATCGTGGGAACGCCATTCCAACTGCAAAGCCGACTTCGTTGGCCTTGCGTTTTACTGTGTTGGGGGCTTTCATATACTCATAGCCGAATGTTACCGATGTGTTGAGGGTCTCCACACCTCTGAACAAGTTACGGTTCTGGTAACCTACCGTTGCCGACAAACCGTAGAAACTCGATGTCGAGCTACCCTCCAACTCGACATTGAAGCCCTGTTTGAGCGTGGGCGAGCATAGTATGTAGCAACGCAGATAGCCTTCGCGGATATCCTCAAACTTCTTTGGCGAGTAGCTATCGCGACCATCGCCCGCATAGTTGACAACGAGTGAGTCATTCTGCCCGCGTGGCAACTCCTCGAATGCGATTCGGGCGCTCTTGAAGTATCCGAGCGACATGATATCGTTGTAGGTGCGGTCCACCAGCGATGCGTTGTATGTGGTGTTGGGGGTAAGCGGTATGGCCGAGTGCAATACTGCGGGACGAACATTTGGCTGCCCCTCGCTTACGATGTTCAGACCTCGGTAGAAGGTTGTATCGAGCATTCGGCGGTTCTGCTCGGCACGCTCGATGGCGGGGTCGTAGTCGGGCATTACGTTGATTTCAGTCAGACGATATATTCTGCTGTCATCCATTATGGCGCGACCTCGCTCGTCGTATCCCGTAATGTTACGCTTTACAATCATTCTAATGTTTACCGTGCGGTTGCCTTGCAGCGTATCGACACGATACTCGATGTTGTTGACCGAGAAGTTGTAGTAACCTCGATCGTTGAGGTATGCAGCGATTCGCTCACGCTCCTTGTCCAAGGCCGTTATGTCGAAAATGTTGCCCACCTTAAGCAGCGTGTTGGCAGTGTCGCTTTCAATGACGGGGCCGAGGTTGCGGTCGCGGAAATCATATGATATTCCCGTGATTTTGTAGGGTAGGCCCTGCTTTGTAGTGTAGGTCACATATGCTCGGTTGCGGCGACGTGTGGTATCGATTTCGTAGCTAACCTCTGAGCCGTAGTAACCACGCGAGTTCATATAGGTTTTCAGATTTTGCGCACTCTTCTCGGTGAGCGACATATCGAGCAGGATGGGCTGCTCGCCTACCTTACGCTTGAGGTTGTTCCACCAGTTATCCTTTTCGGGATTGGCCAGGTTGTATGCCCATACGTAGAAGTTTGTTCCCAGAAATCTGGTGTTGGGCGATTGGCGTATGTACTGCTCCAGCTCGAGCTCGGTGATGCGCTCCTTTTTGGGGACTGTGTGGTCGGTTTTGATATCCACACGTTGCAGGAAATACTCGTCGCCCGATAGTTTGCGCGTGACGCTACACGCCGAGCAGAGCACGCTCAACGCCACTATCATAACTATTCGATTTGTAATCTCTCTAATCATTCCTGCAAATTTCTATTGGCTTAGGCCCGACTATGAGTCAAAACAGAGCCTTCCAATCAAACAAAAATACGAATATTTTGCCTACAATCAAAGCCTTTTTGCCTACTTAATTCTATTTCCTGCTCCAACACGATACAAAATGGCAGCCATAGCCAGTCGCTTTGGCAAAAAATTAGTAATTTTACACTCAAATAAAATGAAAAATCTATGAAAGAGAGTTTTTTGAATATTGGCGGCGGGAAGGTCTACGTTGCCGATTCACAAAAGGGCGAAAAATGTGTTCTGCTGTTACACGGTTATTTGGAGTCGCTTCGCGTGTGGGACGATTTTGTGGGTTTGCTTACCGACAAGGTGCGAGTTGTGGCTATCGATATTCCGGGCCACGGCCTCTCTTCTAATATCGCACCTGTGCACACTATGGAGCTGATGGCCGAGGTGGTTAAGGGCGTGATGGATGAGTTGCAGATCGATAAGGTTACTCTTGTGGGCCACTCAATGGGTGGTTACATCTCGTTGGCCTTCTGTGCAGCCTATCCTGAGCGTTTGGATGGTGTGGTGCTACTGAGTTCGTCGCCTAATCCCGATACCGAACTCAAACGTGAGAATCGCCGTCGCGAGATTGCTTTGGTGCAGGCCGGCAAGAAGGATATGTTGGCCCGAGTGGCTCCTGAGACAGGTTTTGCCGAGATGAACCGTGAGCGTCTGCGCCGATATATCGACCAACTTGTCGAGCAGGTTCACATCACCGACGATGAGGGTATTGTGGCTCTGCTGGGCGGTATGATCGAGCGCAAGGATCAGAACGAGATGCTCAGCCATTCGAAGGTGCGCCAGCTCTTTATCTTGGGTACTCACGACAACTATATCCCAGTCGAAGCGGCGCAGGAGTTTGTCGAGCGTAACCCGCAGGCAAAGGTGGCGTGGCTCGATGGATCGGGTCATATGGGCTTTATCGAGGAGCCTGAGGCGTGTGCATCGGCCCTATTGGAGTTTGTGTTTGCATAAAGAGTTGTGACGCCATAAAATAAGAGCCTGCCTAACTCTTTTCATTGTTAGACAGGCTCTTTGTTAATTTTGAATTCTAAATTTTGAATTTCCGATGGTTTACTCTCGGCGGCGGATATTGCCTAACATATAGAGTATGGCGACCACCGCTGTCACAAAGAGTCCCACTTTGGCGTTTCTGAGTAGTGCAAAGCATAGCATATAAACGAAACTCAGTCCAACGGCCATTGTCGAGAGTGAAAATCCTTCGTAGCGGCGATACTTGTGGCTGCGGCCATTGATTCCCGACTCCGATAGCTTGTATTCAATAATTCCGCTTTCGCGGCGACGCTCTCCCTTGAATGTTATCTCGGCCAGGTAGTGGCGTGAGTCGGGGCAATCGGCATCGTAGAGCGTGTGTGCCCCCATAGCTCGTCCCTCGACCCAAAAACCTGCGTGCATCACCCAGCGGTCACGACGCGCAGTGGTGTAGGTGCGTATGCCATAGCCGTGAGGGATACCATCTTCGTCAAGCTCACCTGTGTAGTAGCCATCGGCGAAGGCTTTGTATTGCAGCAGCTTCTTACGCTCCTGCACGTCGCTCATATTGCCCAACAATCGCTCTTTGAGCGAGGGTTTCAACTCCCTGCCCCAGAGGCGCAGTTTGCGAGCAACAAGCTCTGCGTACCAATCCACTTCATCTATGGCTGCTTGGCGATTCATTTTCAATCGGTCGTTTGTTTTTAATACAGATTGTTATCGTACCTGCTCAAATGGCTTGCTGCGGTCGTTTGAGAGGCGGTACAAGCGAATTGTGCTGCCTTGTCCCTCCTTTACCTTGTAGTTGTGAGAGATGTAGTAGAGACCTCCGCCCAACTCGGCAAGTCCGGTGGAGCCAACACCGAAATTCCAGCCGCTTACACCCGACGCCGCGTGTGTCAAGCCACCACCGTTCCAAAGCTCCACAACATTTCCCTTCACGATGTAAGGAACACCTTTCAGAGGTTGCTTTTTAGCCTTCTTGTTGCCATCGATGGCGAAGAGCGAGTAGTTGGGGTATTCTGCCTTGGTGCCCTTGTATACTGCCAGCCACCATACGTTCAAACCCTCGTCGTACTCCACATTCTGCACGCCATAAGTGGTGTTACCCGTAAATGCGAAGTATTGCCCATTAGGTTTCTCCGGGCCGTTGGTGTGCATATTATCCTGAGAGAGAGGTCGCTCGTACTTGCTCCAATTTTTGATGTCGTATTGCAACAGCACCTGATAGTCGTTGTCCGAACGCTTCTTGTCGCTGTAAATTCCATACGAAGTTGTGAGGTACATTTTACCGCCCTTCTTGCCGAACTTCGGACCGAAGCTTACGCCATCTATTCCGCTACATCCCAAACGGTGCTCGACCTGCTTGCCATCGAGCTCGACCTTTGCCAAGTAGTCATTAAGTACGGTGGGCAGATATACTGTTGTCATAATGCCATCTTTCTCGGCGTCCATATCGGGACGAGTGATGCGGTCCACATCGAAAATGGCTATGTAGAAGGCGTTCTGCAGCTTCTTGCTGCTCTTCTCCATACGCATAATTCCCTTGCCGATGGCATCGTTTTTATACTCCAACGAACCGTACACACGACCATCCTCCTTATTGAAGTCCATATCACCCAGGTGGCCGAGCAGACCCGTAACCGAGCCTATGATGTTTCCTTTCAGGTCGGTCTTGATGAGCTGTGTAGTATAGGAGTAGTATACGTATCCCTTCTCGGTATCGACCGCGATACCCTGAATATGACCAGCCTTGAACGGGCCCGAATTGATGGTTGTGGGATAGTCGGTTTTGCTGTTCTGTGCCGATGTTGCTATGGTTGTGCCGAGTGTGGCGACCAGCAATAGGATTAGTGTCGAAAATCGTTTCATATTTTTGATTCTTTTGGATTTGTAGTTTGTTGTAAATATATTCTTATGCGAAGATAGTGATTTTTATTGTGAATCGGAATCTATTAAGGCTGCATATTCAAAAAATTATGGCTTTAATGGATAAATAACGCCTGCCATAAAAATAATAACGAGGCCACAAGACCTCGTTATTATTTTTGTTAATCAAATTTTCTTGTATGCTTTCAGCTTCTGTTACTGAGCGGCCTGAGTAGCTGCTGCGGGCTGAACGGGCTTAGCGTTGGGATCGATGCCGAGCTTAGCCTTCACATCGGGTGTGATATCCTTCACAGTAGCCTCGTCGAAATAAACCATGCTACCAGTCTCCAAGATTACAGAGTAACCGCCAGCCTTAGCTACATCCTGAACAGCCTTGTTAGCCTTCTCGATGATGGGCTGCATCAACTCTGCTGACTTCTTCTGGATATCAGCGCCAGCTGCCTTCTGGAACTCAGTAAGGCGGTTCTGGAGCTCCATAATCTCCTTCTCCTTAAGCTGCTTTACAGCGTCGGTCATTGTGTCGTAGTTCTTCTGGAACTCCTGATACTTTGTATTTGCCTCGACCATAATTGTCTCATACTGGCCCTGCAACTCCTTCTCAAATGCCTCTACCTGCTTCTGTGCCTCGATTGTCTCAGGCATAGTGAATACAATCTCGTTAGAAGTGATACGTCCGATCTTCTGTGCAAAGAGTGATGTAGAGAACATCACGCATACTACCGCGAGGGTTAGTTTCAAAATGTTTTTCATAATTTTTTATAAGTGTGTTTTTGTTGTTATTGCTTATTTTTAAGCAGGGCGATGATGGCCTCGGTGTGGTCGGCCTTGGGTGAGTAGTAGAGCATAGTAGCATTCTGCGCTACGTCAATCACCATATCGTAACCCTTTTGTTTTGCATACTCCTCAATAGCGGCAAATACCTGCTTCTGAATGGGCTGGATGAGCTCCAAACGCTTCTTCATCAACTCGCCCTCTGTTCCGAAGATCGACTCCTGATACTCGGTAGCCTCCTGCTCCTTCTTGATGATATTCTCCTCGTTGGCCTGCTGCGATGCCTGCGAGAGCGTAGCCTTGCGCTGCATATATGCGTTGTAGAGCTTCTCCACCTCCTCAAATTTGGCATCTACCTGCTGCTGATACTGCTTAGCCAACTCGTCGAGCTGACTGAGGGCTGTGTTGTATTTCTCAATCGACTTAAAGACCTTTTCGCTGTTTACGACTGCGTAGTTCTGTGCCGAAGCCGATACTGCAAGACCCAATGTGAGGGCCAAAATCATAATCAATCGTTTCATAACTTTACTCTCTTTAAGTTTTACATTGCCCGTTGTCGGGCCTCTTTTTTATCTATTGTTTCACCTTTTAGGGCATCGCTCGATGCTAAGGTATAACAAATGTATAAATAATTTTCAAATAATCAGCGTTGCCAACAACCTAACCTCTATTAGAAGGTTTGACCCATTGTGAAGTGGAATTGGCTTCCGCTAGGCTTGCTCATGCCAGCTGGAGCATCGAATCCCCAACCCCAGTCGAGACCCAACAGACCCACGATAGGCAGATACAATCGTACACCCACACCTGCCGAACGCTTAATCTTGAATGGCGAGAACTCTTTCCAAGAGCTGAATCCGTTACCACCCTCCAGGAATCCGAGTACATAGATCTGTGACGATGGCTTTAATATAACGGGATAACGTAGCTCCATAGTATATTTGTTGTACGCAATCGAGTAATTTCCGCTAACCGGATCCAATGCGCCATCCTCGTAACCGCGCAAACCGATGATGTCGACACCGTAGATTGTGTAGCCGCTCATACCGTCACCACCAATCTCGAATCGCTGGAAAGGCGAAATCTTATGCTTGTTGTAGTGACCCAGGTAACCCATCTCGGCGTGAGCCATCAATACAAGGTTGCTATTGCGGGTAAGAGCCTGGAACCAGCGACCACGCAACTGCCAGCGGTGGTACTCAATCCACTTGTAACGGCTTCTATCTGGCAGATTCTCGTCGGCGTAATCCTTACCATCCCACAACGATACGGGAGGAGTGAATGTGGCTGTTACCGAGAACTCCGAACCCTCACGAGGGTAGATAGGCTGGTTGATAGTCGAACGACCAAATGCCACCTTGAATGAGAGCTCGTTGGCATTTCCATCCTTCATGATGAAGTAATCCCAGTTGCTAAGTCCATATCGGCGATACTGCACCTCACCATAGATTGTGAAGTATGGGTCGGGCCAATTAAGACGCTTACCCAAACCTGCGGCCAAACCTGCCGTGCGGAAGTACATCGAAGCCGACTGCCAGATGTAATATGCATCGTTTTGCTCTGACCAGTGGGCCGATATGGTGAGTGAGTTAGGTTTGCGACCACCCACCCAAGGATCGGTGAAGCTGGCCGAGATAGCCTTATAGTATGTACCGTTCGACTGTCCCGAGATAGAGAACTTCTGGTTCTGTCCCATAGGATATGGCACCCACGTTCCCTTCTTGAACATATTACGTGTCGAGAGGTTGTTAAGCGTGATACCGATCGAACCTACAAATGAACCCGATCCCCAACCTCCTGCGATGTTGAACTGGTCACTTGCCTGCTCCTCGAGCGGGAAGTTGATATTTACCTTGTCGGTTGTTGCAGGCTGAATATCTGGATTCATCTTCTCGGGGTCGAAGTGGCCCATATTTGAGAGCTGACGAATTGTATATACCAACATAGCACGGTTATAGAGCTGGCCGGGGAAGATATCAATCTCACGACGGATAACCTCGTCGTTTACGCGCTCGTTACCTGAGATTCCAATCTCGTTGATGGTAAACGGATTACCCTCGAAGATGCGGACCTCGACATCGATAGAGTCGGGACCTACAACAATCTCGGCAGGCTCGATCTGCGACATCAGATAACCGTTGTTCTGATAGAGCGAAGCGATAGAGTTCTGGTCGGGATCCATCTCACGACCGATACCGAGACTCTTGTGCATTGATTTCTTGTCGTATGTGTCGCCCGACTTGGTGCTGAATATACGCTGCAAATCTTCGGTCTCGTATACTGAGTTACCTACCCAATTGATATTACGGATATAGAATTTGTTACCCTCCGAGAGGTTGATATGGATACCGATTCGTTTGTCGTTGATATCGTAGATCGAATCGCTCAGAATAGTTGCATTACGGTAACCGCGCGAGTTGTAGAAATCCACCAACAGATTTTTATCCTCCTTGTAGTCATCTACATTGAGCTTGGCACTCTTCAAGAAGTTGAGCGACTTCTGCTTGGTCTTCTTGAACGTACGGCGCAGACGCTTTTCGGGGAATTGTTCGTTACCAGAGAATGTAATCTTGCCAATCTTAACCTTTGAATTACGCTTAACGTTGAAGGTGACATTTACAGCATTGTTGATAATCGAGTCATTCTCGATAAGTGCAGTGACCTCAGTGTTGCGGAAACCTTTGTTTGCGAACTCTTTGGCAAGGAGTTTTTTGTTCTTGTCGATTATGTAATCCGACATCTCCATACCAGTACGGAGTTTCAACTTCTCGATCAAATCCTTCTGCTTGCCAGGGCCGATACCATCACCCATAATATACCAATGGTGTACTTTGGGACGCTCCTGCAAAAGAATCTCGATATCGAGACTGTCGCCCTCGATAGTAGCGCCCATCTTCACATCCGAGAAGTAACGCTGACGCCACAAGCGGTCAATTGCGTTTGCAATATATCCCTCGCCACCGGGCAGATAGATCGAATCACCAGGGTTGATACCCGATGTAATCAAAAACTGCTTTTTGTCGATATACTTTGTTCCGTGAATATTTACATTGCGGATGTAGTATCGCTTTGGGGTCTCATATGGACTCATCATTGGCGCATCTTTGCTGAATGTTAGGGTGTCCATATGCTCTGCCATCTTTTTGTCCTGCGTAGTCGATTGTGCCGAAGCGAGGAGCGGGCACATAAACATTGCGGCAGCCAGAACGGCAATATATTTACTGATGTATCTCATTTATAATTTGTAAATTATATACTATTTCACTAATCCGTAGCGACGGTCACGCCCGGCAAATGCATCAAGAGCTTTGTCAAGCTCTGCCTTGTCGAAATCGGGCCATAGAGCCTCTGTAAAGTAGAGCTCGGCGTACGATGCCTGCCACATCAGGAAGTTGCTCATACGGCACTCTCCGCTGGTACGGATAACCAAGTCGGGATCGGGCATAGCCGCTGTGTAGAGGCTTTGCGATATGAGTTGGTCGTCAATCTGCTCAGCCGAGATCTCGCCAGCGGCTACGCGCTTTGCGATATCTTTTACGGCAGCTGTAATCTCGCTACGCGATGAGTAGTTGAGGGCCAAAACCAGAGTCATCACCTCTCCCATAGCAGTCTGCGACTCGATTCTGTCGAGCGACGCATTTACCACATCCGAGAAGCGTGAACGATCACCAATGACCTGCACTCTTACTCCTTCGGCTGCCAAGTCGGGAGTATTCATCTCCACGCCTTTGCAAACCAACTCCATCAGGGCGTTCACCTCTACTTCGGGACGACCCCAGTTTTCGGTTGAGAATGCGTAAACTGTGAGCCACTTAACGCCAGCTTTAGCTGCGTTTTTTACGGTCTCACGAAGTGCCATCATACCGGCAAAATGGCCCTCGCTGCGATCTTTACCTCGCTGCTTGGCCCATCGTCCATTGCCGTCCATAATGATAGCAATATGCTGTGGTATTTTAGTCTCTTTGCTCATATAACTTGCAAATATATGCAATTTTGCTCGGAATTTAAAATTTTTCCCGTTTTTATCTATAAAAGAGCCTTTTGTGGGCTCTTTTTAACGCTTTTCAGTGGTCTTTTGGTGGAATGTTTTTAGTTCCTTATATCCACATCCCAACCCATTTTACTATGTAACGTTTGGTAAAACGATATATTGTGCGGCTGTACCAATAAAATCTTTTCGATAGCTTTGCGGAGGGTGATTTCCTCGCCATCGCCGAGTCGATAAGTGCGGTTGTCGATCGAGAGCATAGCCTCGCCGTGACGCGAGTGTACCGAGAGTACGATCTCGGCCGTATCGGGAATTACGACAGGTCGCATTCCGAAGTTGTGCGGAGCAAGGGGTGTGAGTAGGAAACACTCACAACCGGGAGCTACGATTGGGCCTCCTGCGCTGAGTGAGTATGCAGTTGAGCCAGTGGGAGTTGAAACGATTAATCCGTCACCATTGTATTGAGCTACCGTCTGCCCGTTGACTTTGGCTTCAACTTTGAGCATTGATGCCTCCAAGCGCTGTATGGCAACTTCGTTTAGGGCGAGAACTCTCACCCCGTCGGCTTTGACTCCCTCTACGTCGAGTAGCGTACGTGGTTGTATGGAGAGCTTGCCCGAAGCTACATTCTCAAAGAGAATTTCGATGTCGTCGCGGGTGGCCGATGTAAGAAAACCCAGATGCCCAAGATTGATACCTGCAACGGGTATTGCTTTGTTGCTCAGTCGATGTATGCCCTCCAATAGCGTACCATCGCCACCGAAGCATAACATCACCGATGCGGTAGGCTGCTCGCCTGTTTCGTAGGCGTAGATTCTCTCGGGCTCAATTTTGCGCTCGGTGAGTTGCTCGACGATTTGAGCGAACTCCTGGTTTATCGCAAAATCGAATCCGTAGTGCTCGATGAGCGAGAATATGCGCTCAACATCGCCTTGCGTGTGCGCAATCTGCGGACGGGAAAAAAGTAGTATTTTGGTGCTCATATCAAAAAAAATGAGTAACTTTACGTCGCTTTGGCGACGTAACCCGAACACATCGGCCCTCAGCGGGCAGAATGCAGTCGATTTCGTCGGCCTGTAAATAGTGAATTATTACGCAAATATAACGATTTTATGACAAAACTGAGTGTAAACGTAAATAAGATTGCCGTTCTTCGCAATTCGCGAGGTGGCGATGTACCCAATGTTTTGAAGGTGGCTCTCGATATCGAGCGTTTCGGCAGCGAAGGTATCACTGTTCATCCCCGTCCCGATGCTCGCCACATCCGTTATAGCGATGTACGTGATTTGAAGGCTGCCATCTCTACCGAACTCAATATCGAGGGTAATCCCATTGAGAGTTTTGTCGACCTGGTTTTGGAGGTGAAGCCTGCGCAGGTTACTTTGGTGCCTGATGCCGTGGATGCCATTACGTCGAATGCAGGTTGGGACACCATCCGTAATCGAGAATTTTTGACCGATATATGTGCCCGATTCAACGATGCAGGCATCCGCACTTCGATTTTTGTCGATCCTGTCGTGGAGATGGTTGAGGGTGCTAAGGAGTGTGGTGCTCAGCGTGTTGAACTCTATACTGAAGCCTATGCAGCCGGTTATGCTGCCAATCGTGAGCAGGCCATTGCCCCTTATGTCGAGGCTGCCGAGGCTGCTCGCCGTGTGGGCTTGGGATTGAATGCCGGTCACGATTTGAGTCTCGAAAATCTTCGCTATTTTGCCGAGCGTATCGCTTGGTGCGATGAGGTTTCGATTGGCCACGCTTTGATTGCCGATGCACTCTATCTGGGCCTTGAAAATACAGTCCAACTCTATAAACGTTGCCTCGACGCAACCCGTTAATCGAGCAAAACCTATGCCGATGGAAGAGTTTAAGCCACTATCCAATCCTGTCTTTCGCAAGATTTCGCAGATAATAGACCGTATGGGGGTCGAAGCCTATGTGGTTGGCGGTTATGTGCGTGATTACTACCTGCATCGCCCCTCGACCGATATCGATGTTGTGGTTGTGGGAAGCGGTATCGAGGTGGCCGAGGCATTGGGTCGCGAGGTCAAGGCGAAGGTGTCGGTATTCAAAACCTTCGGTACAGCTATGGTCAGAGCCTATGGCGCTGAGGTGGAGTTTGTTGGGGCTCGCAAGGAGTCCTATACCTTCGATTCGCGAAAGCCTACGGTTGAGCCTGGTTCGTTGGATGATGACCAGCGCCGTCGAGACTTTACCATCAATGCTATGGCGTGGTGTCTCAATGGAGATAGGTTTGGTGAGTTGGTTGACCCGTTTGAGGGTATGTTCGATTTGGAGGATTGCATAATCCGCACCCCGTGCGACCCCGATATCACATTCTCCGACGACCCTTTGCGTATGATGCGTGCTGTGAGGTTCGCTTCGCAGTTGGGTTTCGATATCGAGGAGGAGACGTTCGACGCAATTGCCCGCAACAAGGAGCGAATCAAAATCGTTTCCAGGGAGCGTATTATGGTCGAACTCAATAAGATAGTCCTATCGCCTGTCCCTTCAATCGGCTTCGACTTGTTGGATTTGACAGGTCTGCTGGAGATTATCTTCCCCGAGATGCATCGCCTGAAAGGGGTGGAGCGAGTGGGCAATCACGCCCATAAGGATAACTTCCGTCACACGTTGAAAGTCCTGGATAATGTGGCACGTCGCAGCGACGATTTGTGGCTTCGTTGGGCGGCCGTTCTGCACGATATTGCCAAGCCGTTAACGAAAGCCTACGATAAGAAAATTGGTTGGACGTTCCATCAGCACGAAGTGTTGGGCTCAAAGATGGTACGCGATATTTTCCGTCGATTGAAGTTGCCGATGAACGAGCATATGAAGTTTGTGCAGAAGATGGTATATCTGCATCTGCGTCCTATCATTTTGTCGGAGGATATGGTGACCGATTCCGCCGTGCGACGCCTTTTGTTTGAGGCGGGTGACGATGTGGAGTCGCTTATGACCTTGTGTGAGGCCGATATCACGTCGGGTATCGATGCCAAGGTGAAGCGTTATCTGGCCAACTTCGAATTGGTGCGTCGCAAGATGAAGGATTTGGAGGAGCGAGATAGGGTACGTAACTTCCAGCCGCCGATTACGGGCGATATCATTATGAAATGCTACGATTTGCATCCTTGCGCTGTGATTGGAGAGATTAAGGAGATTATCAAGAATGCCATTCTCGATGGCGATATTCACAACGATTTTGCCGAGGCTTATGCCTTGATGGAGAGACTTGCTGCTGAGCGAGGATTGGTAAAGGTCTGCGACGTGGAGAAAACTGTCTAATGAGGCTCTTTTGACATCTGCCTTGTCGCTGAACTGCTCATTTACGCTGAGTAAACTGCGCGTTCAGCTCCTGCGAGCAGCTTCAAAATAGCTCACATTATACAATTTTCTTATTTAAAGGTATATGGCTCTTTTGGCATCTGCCTTATAAGTAATTCAAGATTCAAAATTGGCTAATCATCTGTATAATATCGAATTAGACAGATGATTTTATATCTTAGTCATTTCATATTTTCGCATCAACAACCTCTGGTGATAGTATCAGCTACTATGCGAAAATGTTGAAATCAACCGCTTATTAAAGACTTTGCAGAGAACAATCTTTGCCTCAAAGTCATTCTTTGCGCGGGCTTGTTCCCAAAGGTAGATTTCTACATTTTTATATACTTGCTAATCATTTCTAATCATCCCAATAAATATAAAAATGTGAAATGACTTTTATATATATAAATGTCCGATTAACTCGATGTTAATCGGACATTTAGCTAATTTTGAATTTTGAATTACTCCTGCCCCCAGCCGAAAAGCAGCATATCGCCAGGCTCAACATTGAGTGATGGGGAGTACTTCTTTGCTGCTATTGCACGACCGTCGGGCATAATACGCTCAACGCCCTCGGCTGTCTCAACCGTTACTCGTTGCGACTTGTAGATGTCGCGGTTGACAATCATTAGATATTGACGGTCGCCATTCTTGAGGTGTGATACCAAGAGTCCCTCACCATCAGATTCGACCTTGCTGATCTGCTTTGGAAGATCCTCCTCAGTGAGTCGCTCCCTGAATGAGGGGATATTCTCGCCCGTATAGCACACCTTTATCATCTCAGCACCCAAGAACACCTTCGACAATGCCTGCACCTGGTGATTTATCTCAGCCACAAGATCGTAGACCTCGGTGCGCTGGCCATTCTCGTCGATTGGGGCATTGTGGAAATTCCAGATTGTACCCATCGGAGTTGTGTAGGTGAAGTATTGTATTCCCTGTGCTCCATAGGCCAAGTTGGCAAAAATTTGCAAGCGCATAGCCGCACGATTAGCCACCGGATAGGGGTCGTGAGCTGTTGACAGAGCGAATGCCCAGAATGGTACGCCCGCCTTTTTCGACTCGGCAGCTACATCTGCCAAGTTTGAGTAGAACATATCCCTCACGCCGTCGAACGTGACGGGGTAGTTGTCAAACGAAATAAAACCCAGCTTCACTTCGTTTATAGCTCTCCTCACATATTCAGCATAGTCGAGTGTGCCTAGGTGAGCACGGTCCACATAGTTGGGAAAGAGATCCAGATAGAGCAACTTAGTGTCGTCGGCCTTGCGAATATTCTCAGCGAGAGTTGCCAGGCCAGGTAATTCGGCGCATACAGGCTCGTCACGCAGGAAGTAACCTACGGTCTGTGGGTGATGGCGCAACTGCTTCACTGTGTTTTCGGTGTCGTTGACAAGCTCAGCGCATGTCACAAGAATCTTCACTCCAGTACCCTGCGAGGCTTCCAAGCCCTGCTTTACTTCATCTATAGAGCGGAAGTGCGAGAACGAGATGTTGAATCCCGCCTCGGCCATCTCCTCATAACGCTCTCGGGTTACAGGATTCTCGCTTAGATGCTCCTCGGGACGAAGCGAAAACCATGCTAAAATCGGAAACTCATCACCCGTAGGGTTGGTGTAGACGTGTGGGGTTGTGACATCTGTTGTGCCAAGTTCCTTATTCTGGGGTTGACAAGCGCCGAGCATAACAATCGATATGATTGCCAAGCTCCAAAGAGTAATCTTTTTCATAGTAGTTTGTTATTGTAGGCTTTTTAATTCGGGCTCTCCGCGCTCCACGCCACGACGAATATCGTCCCACAAGTCGAACTGAATCACCTGGCAGATATCGAATACCATCAGGCCTTCGCTGTCACGCAGGCATACGTATACGGCATCTTCGATGTTAAGCTCGTGATTGAGGGCGTAGATTGTGCCATACATTCGGCAATCACCCTTTGTGAGGTTGTTGGCCCGACGTACTGAGTACTCTATTGAATTTGGGTTGTCCAATCCGTAGATGTCGTTGAGGTAAGCGCCCAACATGAAGGCGTCAATCTTGTCGGCAAAACCGGCCTTCATATAGTCGCGGTTACACCATACTTCGTTGTATGGGTCGAGATGGATCGGATGGCGTGGGCTTGCCCAATTCTGAGCTGTGCCGTAGAGTCCGTAAATCCAACCTCCTGCCCAATATACTACCTCCACATCGGGTTTTATCTGCTTGATGGTCTCTGTTGTGCGGCCCACGAAGTCGCTGATAACCTTTGCGCGATAGCTCCACCACTCGCGATAATATTTTCCTGGAACGACCTCCTTTTTCTCGCCAAATGAAAATATATCCTGAGGCCAATTCTCTACCTTTGCTCCGAGATATTTTTCAAAATCACGACGTGAGAAATCTGAAAAATCGCCATACATATTGGGGTAACGGCAGTAGTCGAGCGAGTAGCCATCGATATCGTATTTTTCAACAATCTCCTTTACGAAACCGAGCGCATACTCTTGATTTTCAGGCATTGCAGGGTTGAGGAAGGCCGCCACCTCCTTTTTGCCCATTGTGCGTATGTCGACCATCCCTTCGGGGGTGTATTGCAACGTTGTACGGCCCTCGAATTGAGGGTTGTCGTAGTATGCTGGACCTATATTGTGGTAGGGTGAGCCTACGGGGAACATTGTAGTGCCGGCAGTAATCTTCAGGCCTCGCTTGTGTGCTTCATCTATAAAATATTGCAGATAATCCCAATTACGTTCTACTGTCGTATTGCCTATTCGAGTCATCTCGGTCAGAATCTCACTCTTATAGAGAGCTTCGCCCTCGACGGGTCGAACATCGACCACGATGCGGTTGAATCCTGCCTCGACAGCTTTGTCAAGATAGTAATCAATAGAGTCCTTCTGTGCGAAACGTGCAAAGTTGGCCGATGCGTCAAACCACAGATATTTGGGTTTGCCTGCCAATACTTTGGTATTGGGTTGTGGCGTGCAAGCTGCAGATGCAATCATCAGAATGGCAGCTGTAATTTGCAAAATCTTTCTCATTGTGAGTCTCGTTGTTGGGGCAGTTAATTTTTTGATGTAGGGGTCTTGAATTCGGGTTCTGCACGCTCCACGCCTCGGCGGACGTCATCCCATAGGTCGAACTTGATAACCTGACAAATATCGAATACCATCAATCCTTCGGTGTCGCGCAGACATACGTAGACGGCATCTTCTATATTGAGTTCGTGATATAGCGCATATATTGTTCCATAGGCCGTGCAATCATCTTTTATATACTCTTTGGCCTTACGCAGCGCCGATTCGATAGAGTTGGGGTCGTCCAACCCGAAGACAGTGTGGAGATATGCTCCAATCATAAAGACATCTATCTTATCGGCAAATCCAGCCTTCATATAATCGCTGTTACACCAATTCTGTTGCCCCTTATCCAGGTGTACGGGGTGGCGAGGACTTGCCCAATTCTGACCGTTGTAGTATATGCCGTTCACACTGCGTGATGCCCAATAAACTACCTCTACATCGGGTTTAATCTGCTTGATTGTCTTTCGGGCACGCTCCACGAAATCGCAAATCACTTTGGCTCGGTAGCTCCACCAATCGCGAAAATATTTACCCTCTACAAGTGGCCAACCTGCGGGCGGATAGGCATATACATCTGTGGGCCAATTCTCCACTTCGTGACCGAGATACTTCTCGAAATCCTTTCGTGAAAAATCGGAAAAATCAGCGCACATATCGGGATAGCGGCAGTAGTCGAGCGAGTAGCCGTCGATATCGTATTTCTCAACAATCTCCTTTACGAAACTGAGCGCATACTCTTGATTCTCTGGCATTGCAGGATTCATAAAGGCCGAGACCTGCTTTTTCTGCTCGCGTATATCGATAATGCCTTCGTAGACATATTGCTGGCACATACGACCATCGAATGCCGGGTCCTCATAAGCAGGGCCTATCTCTCGCGAAGGTGAGCCTGCGGTGAAGATGGTTGTGCCGACCGTAAGTTTTAATCCACGCTTGTGGGCTGCATCGATGAAATATTGCAGATAGTCCCAGTCTCGATTATCCATCTGGGGCATAATCTCGCTCTTGTATAGTACCTTGCCGTTGCAGGGACGTACATCGACAACCACTCCATTGAAACCTGCTTCTACTGCTCGGTCGAGGTAGTAATCGATCGAGTCGCGCTCCAAGAAACGCTTATAGTTGGCCTCGGCATCGAACCACAAATATTTGGGTTTGCCTTGCAGGGGCAAATCTGTTTTATGTGAGGTACAGGCGGTGGCGAGAAGTAGCAATAAGACCGCTATGTGCGATAAAATCTTCATAGCAAGGTTGCTATTGCTGGTTAATGTGTTTCAAATAGTCAAGCACAGTCTGCTGCCATACAGCCTTGTAGCGGAATGAATCTCTCATACCCCAGCCGTGACCTCCCTCGGGCAGGATGTGCAACGATGCAGGGATGTTCAACTTCTTCATCGCGTTGTAGAGCAGTGTGCTGTTGGTTGGCTTTACTGCCTTGTCGTCATCCGACAGGATAAACAATGCTTGCGGAGTCTTTTCCGATACTAAAAGTTCGGGTGACCACGCCTTTCTTGTCTCCTCGGTGTAGCCCTTGCCGAGCAGGTTGTTGAATGAGCCTGCGTGAGAGTATTTTGGGTCGCTTGAAATTACGGGATAGAAGAGCACCATAAAGTCTGGGCGTAACACAGCTCGTTTACTCTTGTCGCCATTGGCCTCCAATAGGCCCACACCTGTCGAAGCGGCCAAGTGTCCACCTGCTGAGAATCCTGAGATTCCCACCTGCGTCAAACTTTTGCGTTTGGGATATTTGGTCTTCATATATCGCACAGCCTCGGCAGCATCCTCCATCGGGACGTGAACATTGCCGTTGGGCATACGATACTTCAACACTGCTGCGGTGATACCATTCTCGGCCAACCACTTTGCCAATTCGTGGCCCTCGTGGCCCATTGCCAAAAGCCAGTATCCGCCGCCCGGGCAGATTACGATTGCTTGTCCGGTAGCCTTGTCGGCTGCTGCCTCGTAGATGTAGAGTGCCGCCTCGGTGGTATTAGAGATTCGCACTTCTCCTTCGTCTTTTTCGGGGCCTGTGAGGTTGTTTGAGTGTGGAGCCGAA
Source organism: Rikenellaceae bacterium (assembly GCA_015060165.1). GTDB lineage: Bacteria > Bacteroidota > Bacteroidia > Bacteroidales > Rikenellaceae > Alistipes. The sequence goes on along the minus strand of SUZC01000015.1, from coordinate 12,211 downwards.
GAGTTATCCCACAACTTTACAGTCATATCTTGTGCTTGCATATTGATACTCCACAGCAATGCGACGATTGCTGTCAAATGCTTAAATTTGTTCAACATAGGTTGTATCTGTTTTCTGATTCTACAAGTTTTTTCTTATTCCATCTTCAAGCGGCCTTTGATGTACTCTGCGATAAGGTTCACATAGTTGTAAGCTCCCGTACCTGGCGATGCTGCCATTTGGAAGCAGTGCTTTTGCAGAGCCAAAGTGTGCAGCTCGCACTGGATTCCCATGCTGCGCATCTTCTCCCACACCTTCACTGAGTTCATTGCAGCCCAAGGATCGGCATCGCCGTGAATCATAAACATTGGAGCAGTATCAAGGTCGAAGCTGAAATCAGGAACAAGCGCTGCGCTATCGGCATTACCTCCTGTTGTGTTGTACATATCGTGACCATCGGTGAGGGCATACGCAGGATATACTCCAACTCCCCACTGCACATTGCAAGGCAGCTTGTCGATATTGTCGATAGGCAAGTATGATTGGTGGCGTGAGCTTGTTACTCCCATCAGCGTCAGGTGGCCACCTGCCGAGCTTCCCATAATACCAATCTTGTTAGGATCGAGACCATATTTCTCAGCCTGGCTGCGTACCAAACGAATCGTACGCTGCAAATCCTGCCAAGCTGTGGTGTGCTTTGCAAGTCCGCTCTCCTTCGATGGGCGAGGAGTGCGATATTTCAGTGTAACGACAGTGATTCCCTGCTCGTTGAGGTAGCGACGAATTGGGGCAACCTCGAAAGCATCGGGGTTGTTGTGGTTATAGCCACCTCCCGAATAGATAATCTGAATACCCTTGGTCTTGAGGTTCTTAGGCATATGCCACTCGATGTAGGGCTTGCACTGTTGCTCCTGGAAATCGGGAGTCTTACCCTCGGGCCATACGTCTTGAATGATTCTGTCGGCACGAGCGTCGTCGCTGGCAAAGCGCTCCATGAGAACCTCCTCCTTATCCTCGTCCAGTTCGCCCATATAACCCATTTGGCGCATAAACTCCACAGTGCGCTCAAAGCCGAATGCTCCGTGTCCCTTGTTAGGGTAGAGGTGCAACTCGGCTGGAATCTTCATCTCGCGCAACTTGCGATAAACCAGAGTTGAGCCGTTGGGGCTATAAGGGTCTGTACCTCCATGTTGGAGAGTCATCGGACAGGTCTTCTCGTCAAACTTGAAGGCATTCGAAATTTTTACATCCACTCCATAACCATCTCGGATGGCGGGTGTGCCTGTCTCGGCGTCAGTTGTAACGTATGCAGGAGCATTCACTACGGCCCAATTGATGTGGCAAGGGACATCGTCCAGCTTGTCAATCTTCTCGTAAGCTGGAGTCTGCGAACTTGTTGCCAGCATCAAGGCGAGGTGTGATCCCGCCGACATCGAAATAACTCCAATTTTTTCGGGGTCATAACCTCGTTTTGCGGCCTCGTTACGCACCATTCGTACCGCACGCTGACCATCCTCCCAGGCGGTCTGGTAGATGGGCAGACCCACAGGTCGTGGTGTGCGATAAACGAAGTTCACAGTCTGAAATCCAAGCTCTGTTAGCTTCTCGCGCCACATCTTGATAAGGCCCACGTCGCAACAATTCTGGTAGCTGCCGCCTGAAATGAGAATCATACAAGCGTCGTTGTCAACCTCTTTTGCTGGCTTATCGCCCCATTCGAGGTATGCCACACGATGTTTGTCGGCCTTGAATCCCTCTTGTTTAACCTCATCGGTCATTGCGGCGATTTGGTGTTCTTGGCTGTTGGGCATCTTGCCCTTAGGCCATACAGGAACTCGCTCCCACGCATTGGCGTAGGCGATACTGAATATGCTAAGTAGCAGTATTAACGACTTTGTCTTCATAGTTTTAGTAGTTTTAGGTTGGTGATAGGGTTTCGGCAGTGTTAGATTACGATGTTGATGATCTTGCCAGGAACAACGATAATCTTCTTTGGAGCCTTGCCTTCAAGCCACTTCTGTGCACCCTCGGTCTCCACGATTGCGGCCTGAATCTCGGCTGGTTTCATCGCCAAGGCGTAGGTTTGCTTGAAGCGCAACTTGCCGTTGACCATTACGGGATACTCAAATGCGCTCTCCTCCAAATACTTCTCATCGTGAGTAGGATAAGCTGCGTCGAAGATGGTCTCTGCGTGGCCCATTGCCTCCCACAACTCCTCGGCGATATGCGGAGCAAATGGAGCGATCAGGATTGCGAGCGGCTCCAGGATAGCTCGCTTATGGCAGGCGCCAAGTTCGTTGAGGCAAATCATAAATGCCGAAATAGAGGTATTGAACGAGAAGTTCTCAATATCCTCGCGAATCTTCTTGATGGTCTTGTGAAGAGTCTTCAACTCGGCAGGTGTCGGCTGCTCATCTGTAAGAGCAAATGCACCCTCGCGGTCGTAGAACAATCGCCAGAACTTACGCAAGAATTTGTGTACTCCGTCGATTCCGTTTGTATCCCAAGGCTTTGACTGCTCCAACGGGCCGAGGAACATCTCATACATACGCAGAGTATCGGCACCGTAGTTCTCCACGATATTGTCGGGGTTTACAACGTTGAACATCGACTTCGACATCTTCTCGATAGCCCAGCCACATACATATTTGCCATCTTCCAAGATAAACTCAGCATCGTTGAATTCGGGACGCCAAGCACGGAATGCATCGAGGTCGAGCTGGTCGTTCTTGACGATATTTACGTCAACGTGAATCTCCTGAGTCTCGTAATCCTTCTTCAGGCCGAGCGATACGAACTTGTTTGTACCCACAACGCGGTAAACAAAGTTCGAACGGCCCTGAATCATTCCCTGGTTAACAAGCTTCTTGAATGGCTCGCTCTCGCACACGTAACCCAAATCGTAGAGGAACATATTCCAGAAACGAGAGTACATCAGGTGGCCTGTTGCATGCTCAATACCTCCTACGTAGAGGTCCACATTACGCCAGTAGTCATTTGCCTCCTTCGATACGAGTGCCTCATTATTGTGTGGATCCATATAGCGCAAGTAGTAAGCCGACGAACCCGCAAAGCCAGGCATTGTAGAGAGCTCCAGCGGGCAACCATCATAGCTCCAACTCTCGACGCGTGCCAATGGTGGCTCGCCCTGCTCTGTTGGACCAAAGTTCTCGATAGGAGGCAACTCCAATGGGAGCTTATCCTCGCTGAGCGGATATGCTGTGTCGCCCTTGTAGTATACGGGGAATGGCTCACCCCAGTAACGCTGGCGTGAGAAAATAGCATCACGCAGGCGGTAGTTGATGAGCTTCTTACCCAAACCGCGCTTCTCCACCTCGGCGAACATTGCGGGGATAGCCTCCTTAACGTCCATACCTGTAAGGAAACCTGAATTAATCATCTTACCAGCCTTGGCGTCGTATGACTCAACCTCGATATTGCCACCCTCTACAACGGGGATAATCTCGATGCCAAAATGACGGGCAAATGCGTAGTCACGCGAATCGTGAGCCGGTACGGCCATAATTGCACCTGTACCATATCCTGCCAATACATAGTCGGAAATATAGATTGGAATTGCGTTGCCAGTGAAGGGGTTGATGGCGTATGAGCCGGTCTGTACGCCACTTACGCGGCGAGTCTCGGCAATACGTTCACGCTCAGAACGCTTCTTTGTTTCGGCGATGTAGGCCTCTACGGCAGCCTTGTTCTCCTCGGTTGTGAGCTCCTCGACCCACTCGTGCTCGGGTGCGATAACCATAAATGTTACGCCGAAGATGGTGTCAGGGCGAGTGGTGAAAATTTCCAACTTACGCTCTGAATCCTTCACGTCGAAGAATACCTGAGCACCCTCCGAACGACCAATCCAGTTGCGCTGAATCTCTTTGAGCGAATCGCTCCACTCCAAAGTCTCCAGGCCGTCCAGCATACGCTGTGCGTATGCCGTTACGCGCAAACTCCACTGTTTCATTCGCTTCTGCTCAACAGGGAAGCCACCGCGTACCGACAAACCGTCCTTCACCTCGTCGTTGGCCAATACAGTGCCCAACTGCGGACACCAGTTAACCATTGTGTCGGCACGATATGCGAGGCGGTAGTTCTGCAATACCTGCTCACGCTTTGCCTCGTCCCAAGCGTTCCACTCCTCAGCGGTAAACGTCATCTCTGTAGTACAAGCGGCATCAATACCCTCTGTACCGTTTGCTGCGAATGCTGCCTTCAAATCCTCGATAGGCATAGCCTTCTGTGCTTTGCGGCAGTAGTAGTGGTCGTACATCTTGAGGAATGCCCACTGTGTCCACTTGTAGTACTCGGGCTCGCAAGTGCGTACCTCGCGGTCCCAGTCGTAGCAGAACCCAATCTTGTCCATCTGCTCGCGGTAGCGGTTGATGTTCTGCTCAGTAGTTACTGCGGGGTGCTGTCCTGTCTGGATAGCGTACTGCTCGGCGGGAAGTCCGAATGCATCGTATCCCATTGGGTGCAGGACGTTGAATCCGCAAAGACGCTTGTAGCGAGAGTAGATATCCGATGCGATATATCCCAACGGGTGTCCCACGTGGAGTCCCGCACCTGAGGGGTAGGGGAACATATCGAGTACATAATATTTCGGGCGACTATTGTCAACCTCTACGTGATAGGTCTTGCGCTGCTCCCACAGCTTCTGCCATTTGGTCTCAATTTGTTTGAAATTGTATTCCATTTCGAGTTATATTTTTTTTTGTTTATTGTTTTGCGTTCAGGGTTTGGTGTCGGAGGATTTTCTCGTACGTATGTGCGCACGTACCTGCCCGCACCTTTTATTATATAAAAATTCAATTTGCAAATATATAATAACTTGGCCGCAGTTCAAAATTTATTGCCGATTAATCCCCTGCCGAGCAGCAAATATTTTCCCGTATGGGATGAAATTTTGGTGAATTTCTCGTGAAAATGGGTTGCATCGATGGCTTATTGATTTTGTTTTGTTGCTAAAATCGTTGAATAAGTTGGCTTATTTTGCACTGTTTCGAGTCTGAAATTTTGCCAGACAGGGGAGAGATTGTTCTAGTTCTATCCTCGTTGAGCACTCAATTTTTGAGTCGGAATTTTGCAATTTTTACAGCTCGTTTTGACCTCCTTTTATCCCTTTTTTGAGTCGGAATTTTGCACTTTGTCGACCTCCATTTTGTTGCTTTTGGGTGCGATTTATTACTCGTCTTTTGAGGTGTTTTCCCTCTGTTCTTTGTGGTCGTCTCGCTCTTATTTTCGGCGGGTTTTTAGCTGCTTTTACCGGTAAAAACATCGCACCCAAACTCAATGTTAAGAAAACGTTAAGACGCTGAAAAATATGCCTTTGAGGGTGTATGTATAAATAAATACTTATAATCCTGTAAAAACCATAAGTAAAAAGAATTGGAATTGGGTTAAAATGCTGAAAAATGCCGAAAAAAGAGTCATATATATAGTGTTATTAAAATTTTTTCATTACCTTTGCAGTCCGAAATGGACGTTTTGAAAACAGAAATTGATTATTAACAAGTTTAAAGGACAAAAGTTTTTACAATGCCAACTATTCAACAGTTAGTAAGAAACGGTCGAGTTAGCATGGAGGACAAGAGTAAGTCTCCAGCACTCGCTGCGTGTCCCCAGCGTCGTGGCGTATGTACACGTGTGTACACTACGACTCCGAAGAAGCCGAACTCGGCTATGCGTAAGGTGGCGCGTGTAAGATTGACCAATGGCAAGGAGGTCAACGCCTACATCCCCGGTGAAGGTCACAACTTGCAGGAGCACTCAATCGTGTTGGTACGCGGTGGTCGTGTTAAGGACCTTCCGGGTGTACGTTACCACTTGGTTCGCGGTGCATTGGATTCAGCAGGTGTAGATGGTCGTCGTCAGCGTCGTTCAAAGTACGGTGCTAAGCGTCCAAAGGCTGCAAAGAAGTAAAAATTAATTAGAACTAAATCAGGAAAACAAAATGAGAAAAGCTAAGCCTAGAAAGCGAATTCTACTTCCGGATCCCAAGTTCAACGATGTTGAGGTAACTCGTTTCGTGAACAATTTGATGCTGGATGGAAAGAAGAGTATTGCTTACACCATCTTCTATGATTCATTGGAGTTGGTTAGCAAGAAGATGAAGGATGCTGATAAATCTCCGTTGGAAATCTGGAAACAGGCTCTTGAGAATATCACACCCCAAGTCGAAGTTAAGTCAAAGCGTATCGGTGGTGCGACCTTCCAAGTTCCTATGGAGGTTAGACCGGAGCGCAAAGTTTCTATTTCGATGAAAAACCTTGTCCTTTATTCGCGTAAGCGCGCCGGCAAGTCAATGGCAGAGAAGCTCGCATCGGAGATTGTCGATGCATTCAACTCACAGGGTGCTGCCTTCAAGCGTAAGGAGGAGATGCACCGTATGGCGGAGGCAAACAAGGCATTTGCACACTTCAGATTCTAAAAAACAGAGAGTTAAATGGCAAGAGATCTTAAATATACTCGTAATATCGGTATCATGGCTCACATCGATGCCGGTAAGACTACAACCTCTGAGCGTATCCTTTTCTATACGGGTAAGACTCACAAGATTGGTGAGACTCACGAGGGTGCAGCCACAATGGACTGGATGGTTCAGGAGCAGGAACGTGGTATTACCATTACTTCTGCAGCTACAACAGCATTCTGGAACTACAAGGATCACCAGTACCAGATCAACTTGATCGATACTCCGGGACACGTTGACTTTACCGTTGAGGTAGAGCGTTCATTGCGCGTATTGGACGGTGCTGTGGCAACTTTCTGTGCAGTAGGTGGTGTAGAGCCCCAGTCAGAGACAGTATGGCGTCAGGCTGACAAGTACAACGTACCCCGTATCGGTTATGTTAACAAGATGGACCGTACAGGTGCCGACTTCTTTGCAGTATGCGCTCAGATTAAGGAGCACTTCGGAGCAACAGCTCTTCCCGTAGTATTGCCTATCGGTGTTGAGGATAAGTTCGAGGGTTTGATTGACCTTATATATAATAATGCAATCTACTACTACGACGACAAGACCGTTCGCGATAACTTCGAGCTTAAGGAGATTCCCGAGAATATGAAGGCTGAGGCAGCCGAGTGGCGTGCAAAGCTTATCGAGGAGGTTGCAGCAACCGACGACGCTCTTATGGAGAAGTTCTTCGAGGATCCCGATTCAATCACTCCCGATGAGTTGATCGCAGCTATCCGTACAGCAACAATGAATATGACATTGGTGCCTATGATGTGTGGTTCTTCATTCCACAACAAGGGTGTACAGAAGTTGCTTGATTATATTATGGCGTTCCTTCCCTCTCCGCTGGATGTTCCTGCAGTAGAGGGTGTAAATCCTAAGACAGACGAGACTGAGACTCGTAATGCATCAGTAAACGATCCTTTCTGTGGTCTTGCGTTTAAGATTGCAACTGACCCATTCGTAGGTCGTTTGGCATTCGTACGTGCATACTCAGGTGCTTTGGACGCAGGTTCTTATGTGTTGAATGCTCGTAGCGGTAAGCGTGAGCGTATCAGTCGTCTTTATCAGATGCACTCAAACAAGCAGAATCCAATTGAGCGCGTTGAGGCAGGTGATATCTGCGCAGCAGTAGGTTTCAAGGAGATCCGTACTGGTGATACTCTTACAGCAGAGAACGCACCATTGGTACTTGAGCAGATGACATTCCCTGAGCCAGTTATCGGTCTTGCAGTTGAGCCTAAGACTCAGAAGGATTTGGATAAGCTCGGTATCGCACTTGGTAAGCTTGCTGAGGAGGATCCTACATTTACAGTTCGTACCGATGAGGAGTCAGGTCAGACTATCATCAGCGGTATGGGTGAGCTCCACTTGGATATCATCGTTGACCGTTTGCGTCGTGAGTTCGGTGTAGAGATCAACCAGGGTGCACCTCAGGTTAACTATAAGGAGGCTCTTACTAAGACAGTTCAGCACCGTGAGGTATTCAAGAAGCAGACTGGTGGTCGTGGTAAGTTTGCCGATATCATCTTCGAGATCGGTCCTGCAGATGAGGGTAAGACTGGCCTTACATTCGTTGACGAGGTTAAGGGTGGTAACGTACCTAAGGAGTTTATCCCTGCAGTTCAGAAGGGCTTCGAGTCAGCAATGGCAAATGGTGCATTGGCAGGCTACACAATCGACGCTATGAAGGTTACTTTGAAGGATGGTTCATTCCACCCAGTCGATTCAGATCAGCTCTCATTCGAGATCTGCGCCCGCAATGGTTTCCGTCAGGCAGCTCCCAAGGCAGGTTCAGTTATCATGGAGCCCGTTATGTCAGTAGAGGTTGTAACTCCTGAGGAGAATATGGGTGATATCATCGGAGACTTGAACAAGCGTCGCGGTATGATCCAGGGTATGGACCAGAAGGGTACAGCCCGCGTGGTTAAGGCTAAGGTTCCCCTGTCAGAGATGTTTGGTTATGTAACAGTGTTGCGTACCATTTCATCAGGCCGTGCAACATCATCTATGGAGTTCTCGCACTTCGAGGAGGTTCCTGCTAACTTGGCAAAGGAGATCATCGAGAAGAGCGGCAAACGTAAGGATTTAGAATAATAAGAGTAAACAATATGAACCAGAAGATTAGAATTAAGCTTAAGTCTTTCGACCACAACTTGGTAGACAAGTCGGCTGAGAAGATTGTGAAGACAGTGAAGGCTACCGATGCTATGGTAAGCGGTCCGGTGCCCCTGCCCACACGCAAGCAGATTTTTACGGTTAACCGCTCTACTTTCGTAAACAAGAAGGCTCGTGAGCAGTTCCAGTTCTGCACTTTCAAGCGCATTATCGACATCTATTCGTCAACCCCCAAGACAATCGACGCATTGATGAAGTTGGAGCTTCCTTCAGGCGTAGAGGTTGAGATTAAGGTCTGATATTAAGCTAAAATATCGCCAACGTGGGGCGCATTGATTTGTTGCGCCCCAAGGTTGTGCGGTCTCAACCAAGGCGGAACGTAATAAGTTCGGCTCTCGCAAGAGGAGGTTGGGGTAAATAAAAAATGAATATATACTTATATTTATAATAAATACAAATCACTTTAATTTAACAAACGTAATTCGACAGAAAAATGTCAGGACTAATTGGAAAGAAAATCGGAATGACTTCCGTTTACAGTGCCGAGGGTAAGAACATACCATGCACTGTCATTGAGGCTGGTCCGTGTGTAGTTACGCAAATCAAGACCCTCGAGAAGGATTCTTACGAGGCTGTTCAGATTGCCTATGACGACAAGAGTGAAAAGCACACCAGCAACAGTTTGTTAGGTCACTTCAAGAAAGCGGGCACAACTCCCAAGCGCAAGATGGCTGAGTTTAAGGAGATGCCAGAGGTGAACCTTGGTGATACCTTGACCGTTGACATGTTCACAGAGGAGGACTGGGTAGACGTAACAGGGATCTCAAAGGGTAAGGGCTTTCAGGGCGTAGTAAAGCGTCACGGTTTTGGTGGTGTGGGTGGTCAGACTCACGGTCAGCACAACCGTCAGCGTAAGCCAGGTTCACTTGGTGCTTCGTCTTATCCATCACGCGTATTCAAAGGCAAGCGTTTGGCCGGCCGTATGGGTGGTGATCAGGTTAAGGTACTTAACCTCAAAGTATTAAAGGTAATTCCCGAGAACAACCTTATTTTGGTTAAGGGTTCAATTCCCGGGGCTAAGGGTGCTTATTTAACAATTGAGAAGTAGTATGGAATTAGCTGTTTTGAACACACAAGGACAAGAGACTGGTCGTAAGGTAGTCCTTTCGGATGCAGTCTTCGGCGTGGAGGCTAATGACCACGCTATCTACCTCGACGTTAAGCAGTATTTGGCTGATCAGCGTCAGGGAACTCACAAGGCTAAGCAGCGTAACGAGGTAGCAGGTTCTACTCGTAAGCTTAAGCGTCAGAAGGGTACAGGTGGTGCACGTTGCGGTAGCATCAAGTCGCCTTTGTTCCCAGGTGGTGGCCGTATCTTTGGTCCAGTACCTCGCGATTACAGCTTTAAGCTCAACAAGAAGCTTAAGCGTTTGGCTCGCCGTAGCGCTCTTACTTACAAGGCACAGGCAGGTGCTATCAGCGTAATCGAGAATCTCCAGTTGGAGGCTCCTAAGACAAAGCAGGTAGTAGCAATGGCTGAGGCTTTGAAGGTAGCCAACAAGAAGGTGTTGCTTGTCTTGCCGGAGGGCAATGTAAATCTTCAGTTGTCATGCCGCAACATCCCTTCAATCAAGCCTATCTTGGCAGCAAACATCAACACTTATGAGGTGATGAACGCCAATGTATTGGTAATGGTAGAGGGTGCAGAGAATGTATTGAATGTAATGTTAGCTTAAAAAACGAAAGAAAGATGGAAGTAATTATTAAGCCTATTTTGACCGAGAAGATGACGATTCAGGGCGAGAAACTGAACCGCTACGGTTTTATCGTTGATGTACGAGCTAACAAGCTTCAGATTCGTAACGCCGTAGAGCAGATGTACAACGTAGTAGTTACCGATGTTAACACTATCCGTTATATGGGTAAGCTCAAGAGCCGTTACACCAAGGCAGGCCTCTTGGAGGGTCGTACAAATAACTTCAAGAAGGCAATCGTAACCTTGAAGGATGGAGATAAGATAGATTTTTACAGTAACATCTAACAACTATGGCAGTAAGAAAGTTTAAGCCGGTAACAGCCGGAACGAGACATAAGATCATTGGTACTTTCGACGAGGTAACTCGTACAGCACCTGAGAAGTCGTTGCTTAGCCCCAAGAAGAGCTCTGGTGGCCGTAACAATACAGGTAAGATGACCGTACGCTACATTGGTGGTGGTCACAAGCAGATGTACCGTAACGTTGACTTCAAGCGCGCCAAGGATGGTATTGCAGCAACTGTGAAGTCTATTGAGTACGATCCAAATCGTACAGCACGTATCGCACTTATAGTATATGCCGACGGTGAGAAGAGCTATATCATCGCACCTAACGGCTTGCAGGTAGGCCAGACCGTTATGAGCGGTGCAGGCGTAGCCCCCGAGGTAGGTAACACACTCTTCTTGAGCGAGATCCCCTTGGGTACTGTAGTGCACAATATTGAACTCTACCCCGGTCAGGGTGCCGCAATGGCTCGTTCGGCCGGTTCGTACGCTCAGCTTTTGGCACGCGAAGGAAAGTTCGCTATTATCAAGTTGCCTTCAGGTGAGACTCGTATGGTACTCGTAACTTGCCGCGCAACCGTAGGTGTTGTGTCTAACGTAGACCACAACCTCGAGAGCTCGGGTAAGGCAGGTCGCAGCCGCTGGTTGGGCCGTCGTCCTCACAACCGAGGCGTAGTGATGAACCCCGTTGATCACCCGATGGGTGGTGGTGAAGGCCGTGCTTCGGGAGGTCACCCGCGTTCGCGCAAGGGATTGTTGGCTAAGGGTTATAAGACTCGTAATCCTAAGAAGACAACCTCTAAGTTTATTATTTCAAAGCGTAAAAAATAATTAAATAGAGTATCATAATGAGCCGTTCATTAAAAAAAGGACCATTTATTGACCCCAAGTTGGAGGCTAAGGTAGTAGCACAGGCCGAGGGCAATAAGAAGACAGTCATCAAGACTTGGTCACGAGCAAGTATGATTTCGCCTGACTTCGTAGGTCAGACAATCGCTGTCCACAACGGAAATAAGTTTATTCCCGTATACGTAACAGAGAATATGGTGGGTCACAAATTGGGCGAGTTCGCTCCTACCCGCAATTTCCGTGGTCACGCAGGTAACAAGAAAAAATAGTTAGACAATGGGTGCAAGAAAAGCAATAAGAGCCGAGAAATTAAAGGCTGAGAAGAAGCAGAAAGCAATCGCTATTATGCGTGATTGCCCTACCTCTCCCCGCAAGATGCGCTTGGTAGCAGACATCATCCGTGGCGTAGAGATTAATAAGGCACTGGGTATCCTTCGTTACTCAAAGAAGGAGGCATCTATCCGTTTGGAGAAGCTCCTCAAGTCAGCAATCGCTAACTGGGAGGCAAAGAACGAGAACGAGCGTTTGGAGGACGTTACATTGTGTGTTAAGGAGATTATGGTCGACGGAGGCCGTATGCTCAAGCGCATTCAGCCCGCTCCACAGGGTCGCGCACACCGCATTCGTAAGCGTTCAAACCACGTAACCATCGTAGTAGATAAAATGGTAACCTCAGAAAATAACTAAGCAAATGGGACAGAAAGTAAATCCAATAGCAAACCGTCTTGGTATCATCAAAGGTTGGGATTCTAACTGGTATGGTGG
>SUZC01000022.1 GCA_015060165.1 Rikenellaceae bacterium | reverse complement strand
ATAGGACGGACCCGCTACCATAATTAAGCAGCTTAGCATTAGAGACAATCCGTAATAGAGTGTTTTCCTCATAAATATATACATACGTATCGCGCGAGGGTGTTGGCTCAGAGTAGTAGTGGGTAATCGGTAGAGTCGATTTTTGTGGATTTTTTCAGGCAGCGAAGTGGAAATGGTCAATGAATACTATTTTTTCGTATCTTTGTCATTACGTTAGGCGCTTTTAGTTGTATCGGGAGTCCGATAGGGTGGGGCGCAAATTAATGAGTGAGTTATGAGTGAATTAAAAAGAGCCTCGTTTGGAGGTAAGATTAGTGCTATTTTGGTGGCTGCCGGCAGTGCGATTGGACTTGGAAGCATTTGGCGTTTCCCTTATATGGCGGGCGAGTATGGCGGAGCAGCATTTCTGCTGGTCTATCTGTTGTGTGTCTTTGTAGTGGGAATACCCGTTATGTTGGCCGAGTTCTCGGTGGGTCGTAACACCCATATGAATGCTGTGGGTGGATTCCGCTCGTTGTCGCGTCCGTGGCGATGGCTGGGATACAACGGAGTCTTGGGTGCGCTATTTATTTCGGGATACTATTATGTGGTGGCTGGTTGGTCGTTGGAGTATCTTGTGAGTTCATTGTTTGGACCGTTGTACTCCTCTTCGGAGAGTTTTACCGACCAATTTGCGGCGTTCCAGCTCTCTCCGCGTCAAGCTATTTATACCGTAATCTTTATTTTGCTTACCCATCTGATTATTGTGCGTGGCGTTGAGAAGGGTATCGAAAAGGCCTCTAAGGTGATGATGCCGGCACTATTTATCATATTGATCGTGATGGCAGTACGTGTGGCCTTTATGCCCAATGCTGCCGAGGGTTATCGATTCTTCCTTTCGCCTGATTTCAGTAAGGCATTTGCTCCTGAGACAATCTTTACAGCCATTGGCCAGGCATTTTTCTCGTTGTCGGTGGGTATGGGATGTATGGTCACCTACGCATCGTACTTTAAGTCGGATAATAATCTTACAGGCACATCGATGAGCGTGGCATTGCTCACCTTGTTGGTTGCGGTATTGGCAGGTCTTGTGATATTCCCTGCGGTTTTCAGCGCAGGCTTGGAGCCTGCGGAGGGTGCTTCGCTTATATTTATTACTCTGCCTGAGATCTTCAAGGATATGCCATTTGCAGGGCTTTGGTCGGCAGTATTCTTTATTCTGCTCACGTTGGCATCGCTCACTTCGACAATCTCCTTCCACGAGGTGCTTACAGCCTATTTTGCCGAAGAGCATAAGCTCTCGCGTCGTAATGCAACACGTCTTACATCGGGGTTGTCGATTGCTTTGTGTATGCTTACACTTGCCTTTACGTTCGATATCGATTGGGCCGGAATTAAGTTGGAGAATATCTCTTTCTTCGAGATTTTTGACTATACAACAGCCAATATCCTTATGCCGTTGGGTGGTCTGCTCACTTGTATATTTGTGGGGTGGGTTATGAAACCGTCGTTCCTGAAGAATGAGATGACCAATTATGGCTCATTGCGCGGTCGTGCTTTCGGCTTATTGCTATTCACGCTGCGATATGTGACTCCTTTGCTGATTATCTATATCTTTATCAAGAATTTGGGAATAATCTAGTCTGGGAGATACTGTACCAATGCTAACTGTTAGAGATCTGGTGATATGAGACGAATTATATTGTTGGCTGTTTTGTTGTTTTTGGGTGTTGGGTGTTACGCCCAAAGTGGGGTGGCCTCAGCTCAGAAATTTCCTATGATTTCTATCCCTGAGACTATTACGGAGCCTGCAGAACGTGCAAAATATTTGGGCGAGCATTATTGGGATAATGTGGATTTCGCCACAATTACCGAATCTGCCCTTGAGGAAGGAGTGGTGGAGCTGATAACTCTCTTCCCGTTATATGATGAGGCTGAGTTGAAGCAGGTGTGGTCGATTGCAGTGAAGCGTTCTGAGGGAGCGAAGGGTGGTTTGCTACGATTGCTTGCTATGTGCGACAAATATCTTTATGGCACGTCGTCGCCTATGTATAACGAAGATGCCTACCGTGCCTTGTTGCACGTTGCGCTGTTGTCGGAGTCGCTCACCAAGGAGGAGAAGATGCCATATCAGGCGCAACTTGTGATGGCTGAGATGAACAATGTGGGTAGTCCCGTTGTCGATTTCGAGATTACGGTGCGTGGAGGTGAGAAGAGTAAACTGTCGGAGGTACACTCCACTGTGACCATTCTATATTTCTATAACCCCGGTTGCCCCGACTGCTATATAGAGCGTTCACGCTTGTCGCAGGCTCGCACAATTAGCTATTTGGTGCGTGCTGGCGGAGTGAAGATTGTGGCTGTGATGCCTTCGGCTGATAAGGCCGAGTGGGAGAAGCACTCGGCACAGATTCCTGCGGAGTGGATTAATGGTTACGATGCAGCGGGTAAAATCAAGTCGGAGGGGTTGTATGACCTGCGTCGTATGCCACGATTGTATCTGCTCAACGATAAGAAAGAGGTGCTTTTGAAGAACACTTCGGCTGCCGAGATAGAGGAGTTCTTGAGCAATATTATGCAGCGAAAAGCAGAGTAATAAGGAGTCTTTACACATAAAGTTGGGGTTGCTAACACAATTTGTTAGTCAGCCTCTTCTTTTTATTTCATCGGCTCTCTTTCGTAGGCATCAATCATCGAGCCTGCGGTGCGATTTACAATGTGAACACCTTGCTCGGCTGCGTAATCGCGCAGAACTTCGTGACCTCGGAATAGTTCGGCTGTCTCGGCCAAGTAACTATACATTGTGTAGGGTCGAGGTGGATTGGTGGCATTGTAGTATATCGGTTCGGCCACGGTGGGCGAGGAGTCGTAATAATGGCTTTTGATGCGGCAGAGACGATTCTCGTCATCAACCATAAGCCCATCGAGCAGGGTATGGTCAACGCCATATAGTTCTATTCTCTTGTAACCCAATAGTATACCGATAAACTCGCCATTCTGTACCACCGTACCGAAATTGCCAGAGCCTAAGCCTCGGCGATAGCACCAAAATTCCAATGAGCGAAATCCGTGATATACGATTGTATGGAATGGTACGATTCGAATCTTTGGATTGTTTTTGATAGCGGCTCGGTAGTCAAACTTTTCGGGATTGTAATACTGTACATAGAGCGTCATTGGCCAAGTTGTCTGCTCGGCGAGGGCGTTATAGAACTTCTCGATTCGCTCATTGTAACCCGCTTTGCGGAAGAATTGCGGGTCGGAAATAACGTATAACTTTGGTCGCACAATCTTATACTCCTCGCTCAGAGCGAAGAAATTTACGGCCATAATATCTGTATGTTCCCACGCCTTCTCGGCAATTAATCGGGGAAGTTGCTCTTTGAGAGATGGACCATTGCCCAAAATAGCGAGCCGACGCTCTGAACTCATATTTTCCACGCCTGCTTGACCTACATAATTACGAAAATCCTCCTTTGCGGCCATGGTCGCAAAAAAGAGTAGTGTGTCGAATGTGTCGCGTATGGCGGCTATGATTTTTTCTGTCCAGCGCATAGTAACAAATTTTAGAGGCGGCTCATAATTTAAACAGTCTCTTACCCTATTGCAAAACTAACAAATAATTGTTACATTTGCAATATATGACCGCAACTTCCATCATATCTGAAATATCTGTTGTTATCCCACTCTACAACAAGGCTGCCGAGATTGAGCGAGCGCTTCGTTCGGTGCTTGAGCAGAGTGTGCAGCCGTGTGAGGTAATTGTTGTAGATGATGGCTCGACAGATGGCAGTGCCGAGATTGTGGAGCGTATTGCAAGTCCGATAGTTAGGCTGGTGCGTCAGACCAATGCTGGCGTGAGTGCGGCACGTAACCGAGCTATTGAGATGGCTGCGGGTTGTTGGATTGCGCTCTTGGATGGTGATGATTGGTGGCAGAAGGATTATCTTGCCAATATGGCTTGGCTCATCAAGCGATACCCCGATTGTGGAGCCTACGGCTCTGGATTCTATGTTGATAGTGGTCGTGGCTTGGTTGTGGGCGATACTCCGCAGAGCGAGGGTGTGGTAGACTTCTTTGAGGAGTCGATGCAGCGATATGTGTTGATTCCGTCGGCTACAATCGTAAGGCGTGATTTGGTGATGCAGCTCGGCGGTTTCCCCGTAGGTATGCGTATGGGCGAGGATCAATACCTTTGGACTCGTATTGCACGAGTAGCTGATGTGGCGTTTACTCCCCAAACAAATGTAGTCTATTCGCGTGCAGCCTCGAATCGTTCAGCCTCGATTTATCGCCCCGAGCAGAGTAAGTATTCGTTGGAGGATTTATATGATGAGTCGGCATCGGAGATAAGCAATGAGTATGTAGCCCGTGTTGCCTTGGGAAAGGCGTTGGTGGAGAGCGTGAGAGGTGGGACCCAGGCAGCTCAACGTGCCTTGGATTTCTTTGCCTACAATAAAATGTCACATCGTATTGCTCGCAAAGTGCGTTTTTTCAATTCGCTTCCAACGTTTATGCGACCGGCAATCAGTGCGATATATAATTGGTTGGCGTGGACTATTGCTCGTAAGGGAATATAGTTTTGACAGTTTATTTTGATAAGATAGTAAGCTAAATAGAAGCGTGACGAATGCTGGTTCGTCACGCTTTTATTTGTTATTTGATCAGTGTTATTTTATCTTCCTGAGTTGCTCCATCAACCACTTCGATCGAGCTGAATTTTGTTCAGGATAAGTCCAATGCTCAATTTCGGGGACAATCCATCGCTCTTTGTCGGTTGTGGGAATTGCATTATATGCTGCGGTTGTTGATGTTGGGCAACAAACCATATCGTTAAAGCCGTATGAGTAGAATACCGGCACATTAACTTTGCGTGCAAAGTTGGCCACATCATAGTAGCGAGATGTCTCGATACGCTCCTTGGTTGCCATATAACCATTACGGAAAGCATGAGGCCAGCCTCCGCCACGGCCGTGCAGGTAGCCAGTCATATCGGCAAGAGCAGGGTAGAAGGCAGCCAGACATTTTACTTTAGGGTTCAACACAGCTGTTGTGATCGACAATGCTCCACCTTGTGAGCCACCAGTAACGCCTATGCGATTCTCATCAACGAAGTCCAATCCGGCCAAGAAATCAACGGCGCGAGCGCAACCGACATATATACCTTTATAGATATATTTGTCCTTGTCGTCCATGTTGTAGAATTGGTACTCGTTCATCATTCCCGCTTTAAGTTGGGTGTAGATTTCATCTTTCATAACAGTTGGGATATGGTTGATGCCCAACTCTAAAGTAACAAACCCTTGCTCTGCCTCAGAGTAGAATCCTGTACGAGCTCTGCAACCTGCTCCAGGAACAATCAATATTGCTGGTAGTTTCTCTCCATCCTTCAACGAGGCCGGCACACACATTGTACCGTACATGCGGCAACCATTACGTAGGTTCTGGAAACTTGCAGAGTAGACCTTTACCTTCGGGGTACACTTCTCTGGGATGAGTTCCAATTCGGGTAGCATCTCCAATTTATTATTGTCGGCTAATGCCTTAGCCCAGAACTGGTCGAAATCTTTTGGTGTAGAGGTCGTAGGCTCTATTTTATCGATGTCGAATCCTGCTGTCGCTGTGCCGAGGTAACGTTTGCCCTCGTGTGTGGCCCATACCCTGAGGCGAAGGAATCCGGGACGTTTCATCGAGCCGGCATTGATTTTCATAATGCCATTCTCTATTGTCAGATTTCCCTTTTTACGGGGTGCCTGCATATCCTCTGAAATCTCGTAATATATTTGGGCATTATTCATAGGAATGCCAGACTTGTTGACCGATAGAGAGAAGGTCACATCATCGCCACACTCATATTGCCAATCGGCATTCTCAGGAGCTACTGCTACCGAGATGATCGTCTGTTTGGGTTGTGCGTAGAGATTGATTGTTGCGACTATGGCAACCAACAATAATAGAATGCGTCTCATTGCTGTAATATTTTTAGGTTATTTGTTGAGTTTTGCTGCTACTATGGCTTCAGCTAGCTTGAAGTCGTCAGGATTGTCGATATCCATACTCTCTATGCGGTCGGTGACAGCTGTGTATGGACGATCGCCTATTCTGCGATGTTTGTTGAGCCATACCTCACGTCGGAAAATAAAGAACGCTGAGGTCTCCACATAGACAGGCTCTAAGTCCTGAGTGCGAGGTATGCGCTCCAACGAGTAGTTGAGTGGACGACCTTGCCACCAAGTGAATGTCTGTACTTTCTCGGCGCTAAATGCTGAGTCGTACTCTCCGCTTGCAACCTTATCCACTCCCTGCTCGATTGTAGAGGTACGAATGAATGGTGATGTGGCGTGGGCCAAGACGTAGATGTCAGCCTCGACCTCCTTGGTGAATGCGTTGTAAATCTCCTCTCCTAATGTGGTGTTGGAATCGAGTTTTGGGTCACGTTTTAGGAAAGATGCCCCCTTTGGAAGATATTGCTTGATACTCTCATCGCTGCAATAAACATAGACCTCATCGATATTGCGAGCCGCGACAAGCGATTCCAAGAGATAGGTCATAAGCGGACGTCTTCCCAGCAGTCGAAGGTTTTTACCCTCGACACGTTGACTGTTGAGTCGTATGGGGACAAGAGCAACTATTTTCATATTGTGGTATTGTAAGGTTAGTCTTGGTTGTTGTGGGGTGATTGAATTATTGCACCAGCAGATTACATCCTCTGATGTCAGCCCCCGTCAGTCGGCCCTCAATCGTAAATGAGCCATCGGCAAAAGTTGAGCCTACATCCTGCGTGGCGATAAATGCACATGATGATATGTTAGCCAAATCGATTATGTTTATAGCTCCGCGCATCGGTCTTAGGTTGACTTTTAACGGGTTGTTAACATCGCGTGTGAGTACTTTCATCCAGCGAGGCGAACGGAAAATTCCATCCCCCGATGAGTAGGCTTGCGATGTGAGCTCGGCCATTCCGTATTCTGAATGGATCTTCTCCACCCCGAATGCGTCGGTCAGAATCTTATGAAACTCCGCCTTAGGCAACTCCTTGCGTTGTCCCTTCATTCCACCAGTCTCCATTACGATTGTGTTGCGGAGTTTTGGCGAGAATTGCTCGGCCAAATCCCACAATGCGTAACTTACACCAAGCAGAATTTTGGGCTTCGTGTCGGCTTCCATATCGGCCAATAGTTTTTCGTATTCGTCGAGATAGAATCCGCCTGAGCCGCAGCGATTGATGAGGCGGTCAACCATATAAACAAGCGAAGAACCTTCGCGTTGCAGATAGTTGGGTAGAAGTCCATAGATGCTCCACTGTGAACTCTCGCCGTAGAATTGTTCAAATGCGCGAGTAAAGGCCTGCTCATAATGGGCAAGACTCTGCATCATATGGCGTGAGGCTACGGTGCCTCCTGTATTGCTCGAAGTGAAAATTTTTTCTGGCTCTGTGTCACCGCAATAGATGTCGTGCGACTTGAATAGCTCGATAGGAAGGAATGGAATCTTATCGATAGAGTCCACCTGTTCTGGGTTGATGCCTAACAGACTGATATACTGTCTATAAGGTACACACCGCTCGGCTTGGAGTGAAAAAATATCCAAGGCGATCTGCTCGAAATCCTGCTCATTTTGCAGCCCGAAAATCCTATCTGCTATGCCCGTCATAACATAAAAATCCGACCCTAAGGCCGAATTGCTCGGCCTTAGATTCGGAATAGTCATAATTACACCTCTTTTACTTCTTACCCTTAGGTGCCAAAATCATATTCATCTTCTTACCATCGAGCTTGGGCATAAGCTCCACCTTTGCGATCTCCTCTAAATCGGTGGCGAAACGCAAAAGCAAAATCTCACCCTGCTCCTTGAAGACAATCGAACGGCCGCGGAAGAATACTGAGGCTTTCACCTTAGCACCCTCCTTGATGAAGTTCTCGGCGTGCTTGAGTTTGAAGTTGTAATCGTGGTCGTCGGTCTGAGGACCAAAACGAATCTCCTTGATTACCACCTTCACCTGCTTAGCCTTGATCTCCTTAGCCTTACGCTTCTGCTGGTAGAGGAATTTCTGATAGTCGGCGATACGACATACGGGAGGTTCTGCTTTGGGCGAAATCTCGATGAGGTCCAACTCCATCTCATCGGCCATTGCGAGGGCCTCCTTGATGCTCACTACCGTATTAGGCTCGACGTTCTCGCCTACGAGGCGTACTGTCGGAGCAGTAATCTCGCCATTGATGCGGTTGGGGTTCTCTTTCTCTACTCGCTTGCCTCGCATACCCTGCTGCTGAGGCTTGTTTCCGCCATTCTGCATGGGACGTGGCGGAAAAGGTTTTTGTGTAATTGCCAAATTAGTAATGTTTACTTTTACTTGTTGTTATTTTAGTGAGTGGCTCGTGGCCTTACTCCATCTTATTTGCTTCAATCTCGGCATTAACCAAAGAGTTGATGTGCTCGGCGAACTCTGCAACGCTCATTGCGCCCTTGTCGCCCTCGCCCTGTACGCGAACTGAAACCTTGCCCTCGGCAGCCTCTTTCTCGCCTACAATCAAAAGGAATGGGATACGCTTGAGCTCGTTATCGCGAATCTTGCGGCCAATCTTCTCGTTGCGCTCGTCAACCTGAACACGTACATCGGCCTTTGCCAAAGTCTTGGCTACCTCATTTGCGTAGTCGTTGAACTTCTCCGAAATAGGCAAGATAACTGCCTGATCGGGAGTAAGCCACAATGGGAACTTACCTGCTGTATGCTCCAACAGCACAGCCACGAAACGCTCCATAGAGCCGAATGGTGCACGGTGAATCATAATAGGACGGTGCAACTTGTCGTCGTTGCCTTTGTATGTAAGATCGAAACGCTCAGGCAGGTTATAATCCACCTGGATTGTTCCGAGCTGCCAGCTTCGGCCCAGCGCATCCTTTACCATGAAGTCCAACTTAGGACCATAGAAGGCTGCCTCGCCAAGCTCGACAGTGGTGTTGAGTCCCTTCTCTTTACAAGCCTGGATGATTGCGTTCTCAGCTTTCTCCCAGTTCTCGTCAGAACCGATATACTTCTCGGTATTGTTGGGATCACGAAGTGAAATCTGAGCTGTATAGTTGTCGAACTTCAGTGTGCGGAAGATGTAGAGCACGATGTCGATAACCTTCTCAAACTCCTCCAACAACTGGTCGGGGCGTACGAAGAGGTGAGCATCGTCTTGTGTAAAGCTGCGCACACGTGTCAAGCCGTGCAACTCGCCTGACTGTTCGTAACGGTATACTGTACCGAACTCAGCCAAGCGAACAGGAAGATCCTTGTATGAACGTGGCTTTGAACGATAAATCTCGCAGTGGTGAGGGCAGTTCATCGGTTTAAGCAAGTACTCCTCGCCCTCGAATGGGGTGTGGATAGGCTGGAATGAATCCTTACCATACTTTGCGTAGTGACCTGAAGTGACGTACAAGTCCTTGTTACCGATGTGAGGAGTGATTACCTGCAGATAACCGTAATCCTTCTGAATCTGGCGCAAGAAACGCTCCAGGCGGTCACGCAACTCGGCACCCTTTGGTAGCCACATAGGAAGACCCTGACCCACGCGCTGTGAGAACATAAAGAGCTCCAAATCCTTGCCTAACTTACGGTGGTCACGCTTCTTGGCCTCCTCAATCATAGCGAGATACTCATCGAGCATCGATTTCTTGGGGAATGATACACCATAGATACGTGTAAGCATCTTGTTCTTCTCGTTACCACGCCAGTAAGCACCTGCAACAGAGGTGAGTTTTACGGCCTTGATAAATCCCGTGTGAGGGATGTGCGGGCCACGGCAAAGATCGGTGAAATCACCATTGGTATAGAATGAGATGGTGCCGTCCTCCAAATCTTGGATAAGCTCCACCTTGTATTGGTCGCCTTTCTCGGTAAATGTTTTGAGTGCGTCGGCTTTTGATACCTCCGAGCGGGTGAGCTCCTCCTTCTGACGAGCCAACTCCTGCATCTTCTTCTCGATTGTCTCCAAATCGCCCTCGGTGATGGGGGTAGGAGAGTCTACGTCGTAGTAGAATCCGTTGTCGATAGCAGGACCGATACCGAACTTAATGCCCGGGTAGAGAGCCTGCAAAGCCTCAGCCAACAGGTGAGATGATGTGTGCCAGAAGGCGTGCTTACCCTCGGCATCGTCCCACTTGTAGAATTTAATTGTTGCGTCCTCCTCGATAGCACGGCTCATATCAACCGTTGCATCGTTTACCGAAGCGGCCAGACAGTCGGCAGCTAAACGAGGGCTGATGCTCTCGGCTACTTGGTAAGCTGTTGTTCCTTTGGCAAACTCCTTAACGTTGCCATCAGGAAATGTGATTTTAATCATAGTTTTAATTCGTTTTTTTATGTTTTGAACCTTCCGACGCTTCCACAATTACGAGACGGAATACATCGTCGGGCTCGGTTAATTTTTAATTCAAAATTATTCTTCTTTGCCTAGTTCGCGTTTGGCGGTTTTGATGTTCAGCACTGAACTACATACCATTAATGCTGCCAAACCTACATAGAACCACTCGATTGGTTGTGAAGTGATATAATCGTAGAGGTTAACACCCAAAATAATGATGGCTAATACCAACGTAAAACGATGTGCCCAAAGGTTAATCTTCCCCGCTCTCTTTCTCTCCATAACCCTAAAGTTTATTTTGTTAAACTTTTCTACTTATTATCTTCATCTTGCTCCTTGTGTTTCTTGCGGAATTTGTCAAAGATAAATAATCCTGCCGTCAAGAGACACACTGCTTCGGCAATGGTCGAGGCCCAATCCAACTCGTCGCCTGTGTTTGCCTTGTAGACATTTGCGCCCAAGCCAATGATTGACAATATAACGACTGATACCCACAGTGCCATATTGGTTCGAGTTCTTTGTGGTCTTCCCTGCTCTAACATATCTCTTTAGTTTTTATTCAATCTTCAATCTTCAATTTTGAATTTTGAATTTTGAATTATGAGTTCTCTCTCTGTTACTCTTCCTCCTGTTCGGGCAGCTTCAAATCCTTCACCGATACGTCGCGACCCTTCTCGCGCTCAAAACGTTGCAATGGGTTGGCAGTCCACTCGACCCAAGCTTCGCGGTTGCGAGTGATGTCGATAGCTGTATAAATCGCGTTACGCATCGATTGTGCATCGGCCACTCCCTTACCTGCAATATCGTAGGCTGTACCGTGGTCGGGTGATGTACGTACGACAGAAAGGCCTGCTGTAAAGTTTACTCCATCAGGAGAGAGTGTCTTGAACGGAGTGAGGCCCTGATCGTGATACATGGCAAGTACTGCGTCGTACTTAGCGTAGGCTCCAGATGCAAACAAACCATCAGCAGGGAATGGGCCAAAGGCTAAAACTCCTTGTTCAAACGACTCCTCGATAGCGGGCTTGATAATCTCCTGCTCCTCCGAACCGAGCATTCCTCCCTCGCCAGCGTGTGGGTTGAGGGCAAGCACTGCAATGCGTGGCTCAACGATGCCGAAATCGGCCTTCAAGGTTTGGCGCAGAGTGGTAAGCGATTGCATAATCTTCTCCTTCGAGATGTTGCGGCTAACCTCAGCTACAGGGATATGAATTGTAACAAGTCCCACTCTGAGACGATCGCTACACATAATCATCATAGGCTCTCCCTCGGCGTGCGCTGCTACAAATTCAGTGTGGCCCGTATAGGGGAATTTGTCGCTTTGTGCTGTCTCTTTGTTGATGGGAGCTGTTACCATAGCGTCCAATTCGCCATTGCTCAAATCAATCATAGCCTTTTCGAGAGCTTCGACTGCAGCCTTACCAGCCTCGGCCGATGCAACTCCTGGTTGTGGGGTTACGTTGCCGCACTCCACGAGGTTTACTTTGCCACGACGTGCTTCACGAGCCGATGAAATGGTGAAAAATTCAACTTTCTCATCCTCCTCGTTATCGAGAAGTGGCATATATGCTTTGGCGGCATGCAGCGAGCCGTATACAACGGGAGTAAAAAGCTCCGTCATTCGGCTATCGGCGAGTGTGCGAAGAATAACTTCCCAACCCACTCCGTTGGTGTCACCTTGAGTAATTCCTATCTTTGGTCTAATCTCTGACATAAATTTCATTGTTTTCCTTTTGCAAAGTTACATATAATTCGTTGAATTGAGAAATTTGGGGCAAAATAATTGGCAGACAGGGGTTTTGTGAAATTCTGATTTTTGGAGGAATGCCAGCAAAAACCAACGTAATGCCAAGTTGTTCCAAAGCTGAGTAACCTATCCGT